>CAKRYD010000001.1 GCA_934426255.1 uncultured Bacteroidaceae bacterium
GTATAGGTGCAATGATTGCTGCTAACAAAAGTATTCTCATGATTGCTTTTTGGCTGCAAAGTTAAGACAAAATCTTCAATAGATAGTGATTTGGTTCTGTGAACTCGTTCGCAACTAATAGGAAAGCAAATTAGCGGCAAAGTGGCTGAATAATGAAATGGGTGCGAAGTTGCATAACTTCGCACCCATTTCATGGTGATGTGAAAGCGTTATTTATAGTAGGTCTTTTTGCCTTTTTGTATGTAGATGCCTTTGTTGGGGTGCTTTGTCTTGCGTCCTGACAAATCTGTGTAATCGGAATCCGGGGCTTCGGCCGTTGCTTTGCTGATGCCTGTGGTTGCTTTACCTTTGTATTTCAAATTGGCGTTTTCCAAAATGATAGCTGAAGGCAGATATGCTTTGTTCTTTTCGATGTATGTTCCTGCAGAAGCAGGTTCAAAGGTGGTGGTTCCGGCTTTTCCTGCAGAAACGTCATTGCTTAGTACATAGAATTGTCCGTTGTTTTCCACCTTCTTGGCCTCTAATGTGCCTATCAGCATGTTCCCTGTCGTATCTGTAGCTGCGTCTTGCGGCATCATGGTTGTTGACAGCACGATGTCGCTGTTGGCTCTTCCTTTGATTACTACTGCTGTTCCTGCAGGGATGAAACGGCTGCCTAATTCGGTAAAGGAGGACTTGATGCTGTTTTTCTTTATAAAGTATGCAACGGCATCTGCTGTTTCAATTTTTACGTCCTTGTCGATACAGAATGATGCCCAGCCTGTTGCTTTAGTGGTAACATGCAGTTTCAGCCCGTTCACATATTTTGCCCAGGCAGTATAGTCACTGCCTTTTGGTGTGTTGATGGTCACGCCGGTAGCTATATCGCGAAACAGGTTCCTGCCTTTTGCATCGCTGTTCCAGAATCCTTGTGCTTTCGTGGCCAGGTTGTTGATTGTTTTTAGGCTTTTGCAACCGGCAAACGGCCCGGACGAGTAGACCGTCTTTTCCTGTGAAGTGGAGGTGTAGATGTAGTCTACTGTGGATGGAATGGTCAGCGTTTCTAAAGTGCTGCACCATTGGAAAGCGTAGCCATGTATGGAGGTGACGCTGTATGTCTTCCCGTTGTTGGTCACCGCTTCGGGAATTACAATGTCCTTAGCGGTCAAATCGGCACCTGATACAGAAACTGTGTTGCTGCCTGTAATGGTGTAAACGAGCGGAGCTACATAAAAGGTGTTGCTCGCATTGTAGTAGCGGGCGTGAAAGAAATCGAATTTGTACTTAGTGAAATTCGTTCCTTCAAATTTGGTGGCGGCTATCGAAGCGATGCTGCTTGTAATGCATAGAAGTAGTAAAAGTTTTCTCATACTGCATATGTTTTTAAATGTCATGTCATTCTTTTGTGTCAGGATTGTTTTGGAAGACGCGTGTGAGGCTTTGATGTCAACAGTCGCAAAGGTATGAATTTTTTGACGAAAGATGTACCGTTGTTGCAGATTTATCTATGTTTTCCGCTTTTTCTCTTGAGAAAGGTGCTTTTTCAGGTTGTTTGTAAGCGTATTCCCGTTAAAAGTTTTTACCTTTGCAACTAAAACGAACTTTGTTTTAACCAATGCAAATTGGGAGAGGATGAATATAATGTCAAACTATATTATTTCAATTGTCAAATGAAGTACAAAATGTTTCGATGGGCTGCGATAGTGCCGCTGTTAGCTTGCATTGCAATGCTTTTTTCTTGTAAGGACGACGACAAGGAATCGGAAAACACCGTTGAAGAAGTAGCGGAGGATATTGATTCGCTTGAGGTGAAGTCGCAGCTTAGGACCTATGCCTTTCCTTATGACTACACGGAAAGTGCCAAGTCATTATTAAACAGGGTGGAAAATAAGGCTTTGTCGCTTGATGATGAAGTCAGGACGGTTATCTTGCATGACGGATGCGTGCCTTCGTTCAACCAAACTGATTATTATAAAATAGCTACCTGTTTTCTTTTGGGTGGTAATGTGGTGATTTGCGAGCCCACGCGTGACAATATGAGCACGTTCCTCATAGGCCTTGGCGACGTAGCCCGTAAGATGTATGCCGATAGCCTTTATCGTGAAAAAATCAAGTATATATCACAATTGGCTATGCAGCGTCTTTCTTTTCTCAACAAGGGGAATGATGGCATTGTGGAGCCCCTCTTTCATGACAGCACCAATGCCGGTCATGCCTTATGCGATGTTATAGCTCTTAGGGGAGCCGACTATTATATAATAGGAAATTTGGATAGTCATGCCGTCCAGAAAAATCTGATAACTGAAGAAGAAGTGGATTCGGAAACCGGAGACGTGTTGCAGTCAGCCCGTGATGAGCAACAGGCTGCAGCCTCGTTGTCTGAGGGCAACTATGGCTCGCATGCGGATGGTCTGGCAGAATGGCTTGACCGCCAATCCGATTTTTCCGACGATTATGCGCGGCTGATGGAAAAAGGAAAAAGGTTATTGAAAACCCGGAACGTCAGTGGCGACCTTGATCAGATCACCAATGCCCAACATATCATCTATAGCTTCAATGCCAATTACGGAAGTTATCACAGTGCACCGGTAAAACTCAGTTATGAAGTTTGGGCGGTCAATGACACACAGGGAACCGACTATTATCTGGTGCATCAGGAAGTGCGCAGTGAGAACAGCAAACTGCATTGTGGCCCTGACGATAAAATCAGATGGAAATCCGGTTGGAAGGCTAAAAATGATTTCGGCGGTGATTATTGCTATGGGCCATATATGGTCAAATTGGGAACGCAAAACACACCCAGTGTGTCGGATGCTCAGGTGGAACATGTGTCACCAACCAATAGCATAAGCGGAAAGACGGATTATTCCGTAGGCATTAATTGGGGCATCAGTGCGGCCTTTGCTTTCAGCAAGTCTCCGAACGCCAGTGTGACGGGCAGCGTCAATTTGACCAAGAACTGGACTTATAGCATTCCTGACTTGGGCTCTACATTTTCTTATAACGGCAATAGTCCCAAATGGGAGTATGTTGCCGGAACAATTCCGAAGGGACATAACAAGACTCCTGATACGCATGATATAGCACGCGATATCATGCGTAAAGATTGCACGGTGGGACATAGCTGGGTATGGAAAATACCTAATGCCAATACCACATATAAGTTTACGGCAAAGACATGGATAGATCTCCAGGGCTTTTGGTTCAAACACGGTTTCTTTAAAGGAAAGACACATTATCGCACGCAAAGTTCCAGCAGCTCGGTTTCGTTTGAGCTCTTGCCTCCTCCACGCTACAAGCAGGAATGGATGATGGAAATGTATCCATACGATAAAGAAACCGCCGACTATCTGAAAGAACTTTTTCCGGAGTATTGGGGGCTTTCCTTCTCGCTTTATGTTGTGGAGGCAAACGACCGCACAACCATCAGAAGCCGAATTGACGATATGATTTACGTATTGCAATGCAACCGTTTGGTCTTGTCGGCCAAAGGCGTGAAGTCATTTACACTTCGTTGGAAGCAGTTGCGTTCACTCCTTCCCGAGTATACATACGATTTTAATGTGTAACAGTATGACGTAGGCGGGATTAAATTCGGATAAAATGAATCCTGTCAACGTTTTGTCCACAAATCCTTCTTATAGAAAGATAAAACGTCCGTCAGCTCTGTGAGATGGTCCTCTTACGGCAGAAGCATTTTTTTGCTTCTGCCGTTTGCTATTCATAAGTGTCGGCTTTCTTGGCAGCTGATGAGTCTGTTCAGCCCATTGCGCTAAAGCATACCGGCCAAGGCGGCTCCCTTTTGACAAAATTGGAAGGGTGCAAGGGGAATTTGTAAAACGGCAAGGAACAATTGCAAAAGGATACATGAAAATTGCAGAATCAAGTCTTGGTTACTTAAAACCAAGACTTGATTACAAAGAACCAGGACTTGGTTTTTATCGACCAGGACTTGGTTCTGCAAATTATACAAGCACTCCTACAATTTGTGACTGTAAGAAGCGAATAAAGTCAGACTATTCTGCAATTTCGGCAAATGCATTGTGTGATGGAACAGACTTTCTTCATGCCGCTTGAATTACGTTTTATCTAAAAACAAGTGCGAACGCAAAGAGTTTCTAATATTTATCTCCCGATTCGAGAAAATTTATCTATATTTGCGATGGATAATTATCCGTTACAGTTATCATGTTGGGCAGAACGGTTTCTTGGAACAACAGGATGAGAGACAGCCCACGCCGTGCAGAACATGTAGAAACCGAAAGAACGATATCTGAGCCTTGAAGCTTTTGGCCATAACGTTGGAGACTAACAGTAGTACGAACTAATATATACAATAACAATGAAGATCTATAAGATAAAAGCAATGTTTTTGACAGTTTTGCTCCTTGGCTGCATTTCCACATTTGCTGATGCGCTATGGCAAAAAGATGTGAGATACGCCCTTTACGATGACGGAACGGCAATAGTCGGCGATGCAAGAACTAACATCAATGTAGCCATTATCCCTGAAAAAATCGCATATAAGGGAAAAGACTATATTGTTATAGGCATAGGCGACGGGGCTTTCTATGGTTGCAGCAGTCTTGTTTCTGTTGTCATCCCCGATTCAGTTATGAGCATAGGCTCCAACGCTTTTGCTTATTGTAGCAGTCTCGCCTCAGTTGCTATTCCTAACTCTGTTACAATCATAGAGAGTGGTATGTTCTTACGCTGCAGCAGCCTTGCTTCTGCAACTATCCCGAATTCCGTGATGAGCATACGGGGCAATGCATTCAGGGCTTGCAGTAGCCTTTCCTCTATTGTTATTCCAAGCTCTGTTACGAGCATAGAGCCCTGGGCGTTCAATGGTTGTACCGGTATCAAAAAGATAGAGTGTAAAGCCACAACGCCTCCTGCATGCGCCTTACTCACGTTCGGTGGCGTTAATAGGCAGGAGTGTAAGCTTTATGTGCCACGGGAGAGCATCAATGCCTACAAATCAGCTCAGGAGTGGAAAGAATTCTATAACATCGAAACGAGCATAAAGGATGTTCCCAAATCCACTTCAGCTACAGTGGCAGGGCGTTATACTACAGGCGGCACGCGCATTGCATCACCGCAGAAGGGCATAAATATCATCAGGATGAGCGGTGGTACAGTAAAGAAAATGCTCGTGAAATAAAGTATTGTAGAAAACCCGAGGTATGTCTTGTGTGACATTTTGATGAAATTTGCATGAAGCATGAACGTGTGGGAGAAGAATTCTGTACTTTTGTATATTAAACATTAAAGACAAAGTAAGATGGAACGCCACAGAATTTTAGTTGTAGATGATGAAGAGGCTATTTGCGAAATTTTGAAGTTCAATCTGGAGGCAAACGGCTACGATGTTGACGTTGCTTACAGCGCCGAAGAAGCAATGAAAATGCACCCCGAGCGGTATTCCTTGATATTGTTAGATATTATGATGGGTGAAATGAGCGGTTTCCAAATGGCTCATATCCTGAAAGAGAAACCCGAAACGGCAAAAGTTCCCATTATCTTTTGTACCGCAAAGGACACAGAAAACGATACAGTCGCCGGTCTTAATATCGGTGCCGACGATTATATTGCAAAGCCCTTCTCGTTGAGCGAGGTCGTGGCACGTGTCCGCAGTGTTATCCGACGTACTTCGCAAACGGAAACAGCTCCCGAATGCCTTCGTTATAACACGCTGTGTTTATGCTTGAACAGTAAGCAATGCACAATCGATGGCAAGGAGGTTATGCTGACCAAAAAAGAGTTTGAGATTTTGAAATTGTTCCTGTCTTTAAAAGGAGTCATTTTTTCTCGCGACGAAATCCTAAGCCGTGTTTGGGATGGCGATGTTGTTGTGCTTGACAGGACGATAGATGTAAACATAACTCGCTTGCGCAAGAAAATAGGAGAATACGGTAAGCACATCGTTACGCGCAATGGTTATGGCTATGGGTTTGAAGCATAGATATTCTTTCTTCTATCACCAAAGGCTGTTTCTGCTATTCCTTTCGTTTGTGGCATTGACGGCAGGTTGTTTCATCTGCGGGCAATATGTGCGCGAGCGCCATTTTAAAGAAGAACTGCTCAATAGTCAATTGCAGATGATCAACCGTCAGTTGCTTTCCTATTGCGCGCATGGAGGCAGTCCTCAAACCTTTTATGAAGAAAATCGTTCGTTGATTGGCAACATGCGCATCACGCTTTTATCCAAAAATGGGCAAGTGGTCTATGATTCAAGAGGAACAAGCAAGGAACAAGGTATCAACCACCTTATGCGGCCTGAAATACAGAAGGCTCTTCATAAGGGAACTGCCTATGAGGTTCGTCATTCAGAATCAACGGACGAAGATTACTTCTATGCGGCTACGACCGGTCGTGATTTCGTAGCGCGCACGGCAGCCGCATATACAGTTTCTTTGGCCAACTCCTTAAAACCCGCATCAGGCTTTTTAGCATTTGTGTTGCTCATATCCGTAGCTTTCTGTATGCTTTGTTATATGATGACGCGTCATTTAGGTGAAAACATTAGGCAACTGCGCGATTTTTCCCGTAAGGCAGGGGCGGGAGGAATGATAGAGACGGAACAAAACTGGCCACACGATGAACTTGGAGAAATATCCCATCAAATAGTCAAGCTGTATAACCGTCTTTTGCAGACAATGGATGACCGTGATAAAGAACGTCAGTCTGCCATTCATGAGGCTCACGAGAAGATTCGTATCAAACGTGAATTAACCAATAACATTAACCACGAGCTGAAAACCCCGTTGTCGGCCATTCGTGGTTATCTGGAAACAATATTGAGTTATCCTGATATGCAGAAAGAGCAACGCGAACTGTTTACGCAGAAAAGCTATGAACAGGCCATGAGGCTTACCGACCTGCTGCGTGATGTGAGTACCATTTCCAAGTTGGAAGAAGGGAATCTTTCTATAAAACGCGATCGTGTCAACCTGACTTCCATTATAGATGATTTGCGGCAAAATATGGATTTGCTGCCCGATAACAAGCAGATGGCACTCCAATGCAACATTACGGAGCCGCTTTGGATGACAGGCGATCGCACGCTGCTCAATTCCATTTTTGAGAATCTCGTCAACAATGCCTTGGCCTATTCTTCGGGTGATACCATCTTCATAGAACTAAAAGAAAAGACAGACGATTATTACAAAATTGTATTCGCAGACAATGGGGTCGGTGTGGAAGAGCACCAACTTCCTTATCTGTTTGACCGTTTCTATCGTGTCGACAAGGGGCGCAGCCGTAAATTCGGAGGAACAGGATTGGGGTTGTCTATCGTAAAGAATGCCGTTCTGCGCCATGGTGGAACTATTTCAGTCTGCAACGGTTCATACGGAGGCTTGGAGTTTATATTCACATTGAGTCGTCATTTAAAGGCTGTTGCTGCTGAGGAGTGACGCCGCTCAGGTGAATAAATTGAAGATTTTTGCGGAGACTTTGCTTGTTTCCATGTGAAAACTCGTATCTTTGCAGTCCAAAAAACAATGTGGATAGATTTGGGCTGCTTGCAACCACAGAAAAAAATGCTAAAATACGAACTGTTTCGTTCAGCATTGTGTACGCGCATCCTCTTCTTTTCCATTTAATTGATAGATATAGTTTGTTTATAAAATAGAGAAGAAATGGGTTATTTGTTTACATCCGAATCAGTATCAGAAGGCCATCCTGACAAGGTGGCAGACCAAATCAGTGATGCAATTCTTGACAAGCTGTTGGCTTACGACAACCAATCGCACGTTGCGTGTGAAACGATGGTGACGACTGGTCAAGTAATCATTGCCGGAGAGGTGAGCTCTGATGCTTACATCGACATTCCTTTGGTGGCTCGCGAAACTATTCGCCGAATCGGTTATACCAAGTCGGAATATTGTTTCGATGCCGAAAGTTGCGGCGTGTTGAATGCCGTGCATGAACAGAGCCCCGATATCAATCGTGGCGTGTCGCGTGAATCAAAAGAAGAACAAGGTGCAGGCGATCAGGGCATGATGTTCGGCTATGCTACAAACGAGACACACAACTACATGCCTTTGCCTTTGGACTTGGCACAGCATATTATGAAAACACTATCTGCTATCCGTAAGGAAGGCCGGTGCATGACTTATCTGCGTCCCGATGCAAAGAGTCAGGTCACAGTGGAATATGATGATTATGGGCATCCTGTACATATAGATACTGTTGTTGTTTCCACCCAGCATGATGAGTTCTTCAGCAAAGAGAATTTCGGAGGTGACCAACTGAAAGCTGACGAAGCCATGCGCCAACGTATAAGCGAAGATGTAAAGACTATTCTGATGCCGCGTGTCATAGCAGAAGTTGATGACAAGAATATATCCAAGCTTTTTGATGATAAGACCCGCTATCTGGTCAATCCGACAGGCAAGTTTGTTATTGGCGGTCCACACGGTGATACCGGGCTGACGGGACGCAAGATAATCGTTGACACCTATGGAGGTCGTGGCGCACATGGAGGAGGAGCCTTTTCGGGTAAAGACCCATCAAAGGTAGACCGTTCCGCTGCTTATGCTGCCAGACATATTGCCAAGAATATGGTGGCCGCCGGCGTAGCAGATGAAATGCTGGTGCAACTAAGCTATGCAATTGGCGAAGCCCAGCCGGTAAGCATCTTTGTCGATACATATGGGAAAAGCCATGTAAAGCTGACGGATGGAGAGATTGCCGAGAAAATAAAAGACTTGTTCCCTTTGACGCCCGACGGTATCATCGAAAGCCTTCAATTGCGCAAGCCTATCTACGAAGAAACTGCGGCATATGGCCACATGGGACGTGAGCCTAAAAAGGTTGTGAAGCATTTCACCAGCCGTTATAACAATGGAGCAGCAGCCAATGGACCAAAGGACATCGATGTAGAAGTGGAGCTGTTTACATGGGAAAAATTAGATAAAGTGGCAGACATCAAAAAGGCTTTCGGGCTTTAGCAAGGTGATCCTTATAATAGCAGGCAAACAGATAATATGAGAAAAAGCGTCTGTGTATTCTGTGCATCAAGCGGCAATGTTCCCAGCAACTATATGGCAGCGGCAGCGCGCATCGGTGATTTGTGTGCTGCCGAAAAGCTATGTCTGATCAACGGGGCCGGTGATGTCGGACTGATGGGTGCCTGCTCTGATGCCTGCCTACACCGGGGAGGCCACGTTATAGGTGTTATACCTCGCTTCATGGTTGAACGCGGATGGGGACACAGGAGCTTGCCGGAACTGGTCATCACTGACAATATGGCTACACGTCGGCAGCGTATGCGTGAGCTTTCAGATGGGGTAATTGCTCTTCCGGGAGGCTGCGGAACTCTGGAGGAGTTGTTCGAGACCATTACACAACGTCAGATGGGCTTTTATCCTCACCCCATAATACTGCTCAATACAGGTGGCTTTTATGATGGGGTGATTGCCTGGTGGAAGCGTGCATTTGATGAAAGGTTCATGCGTCCCGATCAAGGAGACTTGCTGAGTGTGGCGCACACACCAGATGAAGCCATCCGCCTGTTCAAGACACTTCCCGATAGAAATCTGACAGAAGAAAAGCTGAAAGAAAGATGAAAGTCTTGCAGACGGATTCAACGGCCTATTCATTTGAAAGTGGCATAGATACTGCCGCTCAACAGACTTTTCACCGCCCTTTGACTCCTTATCAGGCCATTCGGTTGCTTCCACGTACGGCAAGCGAGTCTGAAAAAGATGATATTGTACAGAAATACTTCAGTCCTGTCATCGTGCGCCCTTCACAGAGACCCGACACTTTATCGTTGCCCGGACTGAAGGGTAGTGTACACCCCTCAGTCTCCATTCCGGCATATAAGAACTGCTTTTTTCAAGGCAGCGAATATCTGCATCCCGAAATTCGTGTCACGCTTAATGGCATACCTGGAGACCCCATTCCCTATCGTTTGCGTTCGGATGTATTCGTAACGGGCACACTGCTCTTGAGCTTCTTTGTTGCCATGTTCATATTGTCGCGCTCCATGCATCCGCTGGAGATGCAGTTGAAAAACCTTTTCTACAACCGCGACCGTACGCAGATATTCACATTGAAGTCAGACAGTGAGATGAAAAACCAGGCATTCATCGTGTTGCTGGCTTGCTTTTTGATGACCATACTGTTTTTCAATTACACCGAAGTGAAGATGACTTCGGTTTTCAATCAGGTGTCACCGTATGTGCTGCTCTCGGTCGACATGGCCATCTTTTTGCTTTATTACTTGTTCAAATACCTGCTTTACATCTCTGTCAACTGGACATTCTTCCCTCCACAAGCCCGTTCGCAGTGGATGAATGTCTACAATTTCATCATTCTGGCTAAGGCACTTTGCCTGATGCCTGTGGTGCTGTTGGTCGTTTATTTCGACCTTCCGTTGCGTTTAATGCAGATTTCCGTGGCTTTCATTGTCGCATTGGCTGGGATGATGGTGGTATTCAAAGCAAAGCACATCTTTTTTGTTTATAAATTTGGCCTGCTTCATCTTTTTTTGTACTTTTGCACGCTTGAAATGGCACCCCTTCTTTTCTTGTGGAAAATGCTGGTTGCTGCCAATGAATATCTGATAGGATATACCTAAAAACTGAGAGAATAAATGATTAAGAAAATCCTGGTATCACAGCCAGCCCCAAGCTCCGAAAAGTCACCGTACTTTGATATTGCAAAGAAGTTTAATGTGCAAATCGACTTTCGTCCCTTGATACATGTGGAGCGTCTTTCTGCAAAAGAGTTCAGAGCTGAAAAGGTTTCCATTCTCGACCACACGGCAATCGTGTTTAATTCGCACCATGCGATAGATCATTTCTTTTCAATGTGCAAGGACTTACGCCTGACAATGCCGGATGACATGAAGTACTTCTTCATATCCGAGAAGGTGGCATTGTATGTCCAGAAGTATATACAGTATCGCAAGCGTAAAGTGTTTTTCGGCAAAACGGGCCAATGGGATGACCTCATCAATGTCATGGCTAAGTACAAGAAAGAAAAGTTCTTGATACCTCAAAGCGATGTACATCAGAACGATTTGGATAGCCGATTGGATGCAAAGGGCCTGAACCACACGGAGTGCGTGATGTATCGTACGGTGAGCACCATCCTCGATAAGGAGCATCCGTTCGACTATGATATGGTGATTTTCTTCACTCCCAGCGGTGTCAAGTCTCTGACAGAGAACTTTCCCGGCTACCAGCAGGGCGATGTGAAGTTCGGTTGTTTCGGTGAGGCAGCCGCCAAGGCCATCAAGGACAAGGGCTATCGTTTGGACTTGAAAGCGCCATTGCCCGAGGCTCCGTCTATGACAGGTGCACTGGAGTTGTTCTTGGAAGAGAACAACGGTGCCGGGGATGCACCTCATAACAATGCCTAATACCTATGATTAGCATAAAGGAATGCGGCTGTGCCTTTTCGGGGTGGCGGCCGCGTTCTGATTTAAAAGCAATATAGATATGGCAGGTTGCAAGTTCAGGAAATCCGAACGTTTGGTTTCGTCGAAAGTCATTGGCGAGCTTTTCTCAAGTGGCTCGCGTTCGTTCTCGTGCTTTCCCGTCAAGGCCGTCTATCGCAAGGCTGCCGTGTCTGACGGGCATCCTCCGGTAAAGGTTCTGACAAGTGTGTCGAAGCGCCATTTCAAACATGCCGTCGACCGCAATCGTGCCAAGCGTCAGATACGCGAGGCTTACCGTCTGCACAAGGATATCCTTCCCGAAGTGTTGCATGACAAGCAGACCCATCTGTCCATAGCTTTCATCTGGATGTCGGATACACCACAGCCCACCAGCCGTGTTGCCGCAAGTGTGGAACGCTTGCTCAGAATCATCTCCGAACGCTTATGAGGCCTGCCCGTTCCTTGTCTTCGCTTTTGGTGAGGCTTCTGATACTTCCCATCCGGCTATATCAGAGGTGCATATCTCCCTTTACTCCTCCTTCATGTCGCTTTGTTCCCACCTGCTCCCAATACGCCATCGAGGCTTTGCGCCGGCATGGTCCAGTCAAAGGTCTGTACTTGTCGCTGCGTCGGCTGCTTAGATGTCGTCCGGGCGGAGGCAGTGGATACGACCCTGTTCCCTGAGATGTTTGCGTATAGATGCCTATGCCCCTGTTCGACAGTCACACACATCGCATGGATGCCCCTATAGGCTGTGCAGTCATCAATCTGCCGATGTCGCTGCTGGAGCATCCCGAGTTGTTCCTCCCCGATGAGGGAAGGCTCTACTCGGCCGGCATACATCCGCTTTACGAAGGTGACTGGGAGCTGGCTCTGCAGGGCCTGCAGCTGATGGCCGGGAAAGGCCTGCTGTGTGCCATAGGTGAATGTGGTCTCGACCATCGCAACAGGGAAACACTCGACCAGCAATGCCGTTTCTTCGAGCGTCAGATGCTGTTGGCCGACCAGTCAGGCCTGCCGTTGATAATTCATTGTGTGGGCTGCTGGGATGTCTTGCTGCGGCTCAACAAGCTGCATCCTCCCACGGCTTCCCGCATGGTGCATGGCTTCCGGGGCAAGCCTGAGCTGGCCTCGCAGCTGCTTTCTGCGGGCTTCGACCTGAGTTTCGGCCCCTATTTCAATGCTCGTTCCTACATGCTGTGCCCTCCCGAACGCCGCAGAATAGAGACCGACGATACGGGCCTTTCCATCGAAATGGTGGCAGAAAGGCAAAATGAGTGGCTCAGACGTGCCTGTTCAATGGGAAATCACTAACTTTGCACTATGTACATAGATTGTTAATTCGATGAATTTTGTAGAAGAACTTAAGTGGCGTGGCATGCTCGCCCAAATGATGCCGGGAACTGAAGACCTGCTTCAGAGAGAGATGGTAACCGCATATCTGGGCACCGACCCTACGGCAGATTCCCTGCACATCGGCCATTTGTGTGGCATCATGATGTTGAGACATCTGCAGCGCTGCGGCCACAAACCCATCATACTTGTGGGAGGAGCAACGGGCATGATAGGCGACCCTTCGGGCAAGAGCCAGGAGCGCAACCTGCTCGATGCCGCTACTCTCTATCACAACCAAGAGTGCATCAAGGCTCAGGTGTCCAGGTTCTTGGACTTCGATTCCTCCTTGCCCAATGCTGCGGAGATGGTCAACAACTACGACTGGATGAAGGATTTCACCTTCCTTGACTTCGCACGCGAGGTAGGCAAGCATATCACCGTCAACTATATGATGGCCAAGGAAAGCGTGCAGAAACGCTTGAATGGAGAAGCACGTGACGGCCTTTCGTTCACCGAATTCACCTATCAGCTGCTTCAAGGCTACGATTTTCTGCATCTGTACCGCGAGAAAGGCTGCAAACTTCAGCTGGGAGGCAACGACCAATGGGGCAACATTACCACCGGTACTGAGCTGATACGTCGCACCTTGGGTGTAGACAACGAAGCCTACGGCCTCACTTGCCCGTTGATTACGAAAGCCGATGGCAAGAAGTTTGGCAAGACAGAAAGCGGCAACGTATGGCTTGACCCGAAGCGCACCACTCCCTATGCCTTCTATCAGTTTTGGCTCAATGTGAGCGACGACGATGCTGAGCGTTATATCAAGATATTCACTTCGCTCTCTCACGAAGAGATAGATGCAGCCATCGAAGAGCACAAGGCCGACCCCGGACGCCGTCTGTTGCAGAAGCGGCTGGGCGAGGAAGTGACTGTCATGGTGCACGGACGCGAGCAATACGAACTGGCCATCGAGGCTTCCAACCTGCTTTTCGGCAAGTCTACCAAGGAGAATCTGCTGAAGCTCGACGAGGCTACGTTGCTGAGTGTCTTTGACGGTGTGCCCACCTTTGAGGTGGCTCGCGACGAGATTATCGGCTGCAAGGCTGTTGATCTGTTGGCCGAAAAGACCTCGTGTCTCCCCTCCAAGAGCGAATGCCGCAAGTTGGCCAAGGGTGGGGGCCTTAGCATCAACAAGGAAAAGGTGGCCGACATTGAGCTCGCACTCGGCGCAGACGACCTGTTGGACGGTAAATACCTGTTGGTGCAGAAAGGCAAGAAAAACTACTTTTTGATTATAGCCAGGTAAAAAACACTGGAATTTCTTTGCCGTTTGCAAAATACATCGTAATTTTGCATGCGGAATGGGGTAGCCCCTTTCCTATGATTGTTCCATGGTGTAATGGTTAGCACTAGGGTTTTTGGTACCCTCAGTAGTAGTTCGAGTCTACTTGGAACAACCATCTAAAAAGCCTTTCCGGATGTCGGAAAGGCTTTTTTCGTAGCTATTGTTGTGTGATTATTTCTCTTCGAGTTGGCCGATGATGCGGTGGCTGTCCACGTGCTGCACGGTGCAGCTGTTGTCGATGGCCTGGCAGGCTGCCATGGCCGAGGTCTGTCCCAATACCATAAACACGGGTTCCATGCGTATGGAGCCATAGGCTATGTGGCTGGCCGAGAGGCACACGGGCACCAGAAGGTTGGCGGCTTCCTGCTCTTTCGGGGTGATGCTTCGGTAGCTTACGTTGTATTTTCCCGGTATATATATCTGTACGTCCCCTTCATTTTTAACCATGCCGTTGACCACAAAGCGGCCTGCGTTGTGCGAGTCCATGGTGTAAGCTGCCCAGGCTATGGGGTCTTCGGCCGTACGCTTCCGCTGGCAGTTTGCCTGGGTCATCACGTAGCGACCTATCATGCGCCGGGCCTCGCGTATGTAGAGTTGCGGGGTGAAATGTTCCGAATCGAGGTATTCATCCTTTGGATATCCCCATTCGCCTATCTCTTTTCTGATGTGTTCGGGTATACGGGGGTCGTGTGCCACAAAGTAGAGCAGGCCCTTGGTATAGTCAAGGTGGTCGCGCACAATGCGGGCGCGTTTCTTGTAGGAAGCCTCGGGGTAGTCCCAGTTGGCCCCAATCATGTCGGTCGAAAATCCGTTACGATTGTTGATGTCGGTCTTGTCATTGGGCATGAAGTCCCATGCAAAGGCGTCGTTGAGATTCTTCCAGGGTTCCACCTCTTTCCATCGCAGCAGCAGTTCGTATTTGGTGGAGTCGTAGCGTGCCGGCCGGGTAATGGGGATGCGGTTGGCAGGGTTGCGTGTCATGGTGATGCGGAAGTTGTAGGCCTGCACCCGCTTGTCAGCCTGTCCCTGCCGGCCCATGGGCAGTGGTGATATGCCATAGAGCAGTCCGCTCTTGGGGTTTCCTTTTTCCTTGTATGGGTCTACGCCGTCGGGGAATTGGTGCTTTTCGAGCATCTGCACGCCGTTGTAGTCTTCGCCATATGTGGCGTTGCTTTCGCGTCCCACTGTATAGCTCACGCCCGAACGTGCCATGAGGTCGCCTTCGTAGCTGCAATCGATAAACATGCGTGCGCTCACTTTGAGCTTGGGCCTATGCTGGTCGGAGGCATCTTCGAGTGTTATCTGGGTGAGCAGGTTGCCTTTTTTGGAGGCTTTTACTATACGCCTCTCCATCAGCACTGTGATATCAGCGTCGCGCAAGAAGCCCTCGAACACACTGAGAGCCACCTTGGGTTCGAACTTGAATGCCGGCTCATTGCTGCCATAGGTCTTGCCCACCCGACGGTAGAACTCAAGGGCATGTCCGCGAATGATTTCTACACGTCCTATGTCGGTAAATCCCAGTCCGCCGGCCGTGAGTCCCCCGATGCGTCGCGAGGGTTCGATGAGTATGACGCTCTTGCCTGCCTTTTTGGCTGTATAGGCGGCCATGATTCCGCCCGAAGTGGCCCCATAGATGCAGATGTCGGCCTTGTGGGTGCCGCCGTTGTCATAGCTGTAGATGGCTGCCAGGGCGTGGGCCGGACAGGCCATAACCAGGGCAACGGTCACGATGCTGATGCTTAGGATGAGTCTTTTCATGTTGTTTGTCTGTGTTGGTTTATAATGATGATGGTCTGTAATTCCTGAAATAGGCTGCAAGAGCCTTGCGGGCTGCGGCCAGTCGTGACTGCCACACTTCGACGGAGTTGCTGCCTACGATGTCGGCGATATACTTTACTGCCACAAAGGGTATGCCGGCTGCCTGGCAGGCCTGCAGCTCGGCTGTGGCTTCCATGTCTATGGCATCGGCTCCGAAATGTGTGTCGCGCGTCACGAAGTTGTCGCCCGTGCTGATGGCAAAGCTGCCGGTCTGCTCCCTGCCGTCTATAATCGATGGCAGTCCCAGGCTGCCGCCTTCCGATGCAAACTGCCACTCTATGCCGGGCAGGCCCAGCGGGGCATAGTCGCGATCTATATAGGTGGAGCCCGCAATGATGTCGCCCACCGAATGGTTGATGGTGCCGGCAGTGCCCACGTTGAGCACCAGATCGGGCTTTTCGGTATGTAGGGCATGTGTCACGGCAATGGCGGCCTTGACCTTGCCCACCTCCGTAAACACTGTGACAAGCTCTGCTTCGGGCCAGCAGATTTCCACCTCTTCGCTGGGCAGGGCATAGGTCACTACAATCTTCTTTCGTTTTGTTTCAGTCATGCGCAATGCCTCCTGTAGGCTGCAAAGATAGCATTTACTTGCCTTATGTATGCCTCTTCGCGGTGATAAATCCGGCTTTTCACATCTGCCGATATGCCACGAAGTTCTTGCGAGGTGTCCCGGCAGCTCTTGCGATGTGGCTTATCTGAGCTGCAAAACGGCCGGATTTGATGGTGTGCTTCGGCCGAGATACATGCGTGCTTCGGCCGAGATACACATGCACTCCGGCCGAGATACGTGCGTGTTCCGGCCGAGATACACATGCGCTCCGGCCGAAGCACGTGGGAAATATGGCTCAAACGGGGTGCAAATATGGCTGACGGCAGCAAAAAAGGCAGGAGAAGAGTGCCGATGATGCGGCTCTTCTCCTGCCTTTATGATAAGGGGTGGGATGTTTGTTCTACTGGATGATGGTTGAAATGCTTACACGGTTCCAGTCGGGTTCGCTGAACATGTGGCCTACACCTTGTCCGTCGGCTTCGATGCGCTCTGCGGCAATCTTGTAGCGGCTCACGAGCAACTGCCTGACGGCTTCGGCACGGGCACGGGCCAGACGTGCATTGACTTCGGCACTGCCCTCGGGTGAGGCATAGCCCTTGATAGCCACACGTGCCTCTGCATGGTTCTTGAGGAAGGTGGCAATGCGCTCAACATTGGGTAGCTGTGAACGCTCAACGTTGGCTTTGCCCTGTGCAAAGGTGACCACCGATTCCAGCTCTTTGGTGCTGACGGTTTCCCTGACTGTGGGCTTGCTGTTGCGGCAGTCGTTGAGCTGCTCCTGTATGGTGCGTATGGTTTTGTCTTTTGTGGCAATGCGCTCTGCCTGACGGGTGATTTCCTGACGCAGGTCGTTGATTTTGGCATTGAGGGCGTCTATTTCCGACTGGTTGCGCAGGCGTGCCAATTTGAAGCCATGTGTGCCGTTGCTGTTACGGAATTTGTAGGTGATGCCTGCAGTCAGCTCAAGGGCAGCATGGTTGATGTTGTATTCCACTCCGGCGCAATCGGTGGAGCCTCCGTGGTAGTGGCTGCCTTCAAGGTTCCATGTCACGGCCGGACGCACGTTGAATTGCCATGCCCGGTCCTTGCCGAAGTTGAAGTTGATGTCGAGGCCTGCTTTCGACACTGCATAATTGTAGTCGTCGGCATGTGCCACATACTGGTGGCCCCACCCGAGGCCATAGACTGCCACCCACTCGATGGGGCGTGCCGAACCCTTGTAGCCTCCGAAGAGGTTGCTGAGGTTGAGCATGTTCAAAAGGCTGAGGTTGAGGCCGTCGACAGCCGTACAGCTGTGCATGCCGTATAGATGGTCGCCGGCCATAAGTGCCTTGCCTTCAAGGCCGAGCCCGTAGATGGGGGTGATTTGTTTGGCTAATGTGAGGTTGACGAGCGGACGCATGCTGCCCACGAAGGCATGGCCTTTCAGGGGAGTATAGACACCTCCCGAGAGACCCAGCGACCAGTTGTCACCCAGTTTGCTGCCTTCAACAGTTTCGCGTGCAGCACCGCTGACGCTCACGGCTGCACATAGGAGGAAACCAATCAGATGTTTTTTCATATTCAATAGGTTGTTATTTGTTTGTTACCCTTACGGATGCTTAGATGATGCAAAGGAACATCTTTTTTTCGGGATGGCACAGCTT
Source organism: uncultured Bacteroidaceae bacterium (assembly GCA_934426255.1). Classification (GTDB taxonomy): domain Bacteria; phylum Bacteroidota; class Bacteroidia; order Bacteroidales; family Bacteroidaceae; genus UBA6382. The sequence goes on from CAKRYD010000001.1 coordinate 18,075, forward strand.
CGGATGCAAAAACATGGATGTCGATTCCCGAAAACGAAAAAAACGGCACCACTGTGCCGCCAATCAATTCTATTATCAGTAATAAAACTATGTATTCTCACCGGGAATCGAACCCGGATTGACGGTTTAGGAAACCGTAGTTCTATCCATTGAACTATGAGAACCCTATGATGAACTCTATGCAAAGATAGTTCTTTATTTCCAAATGGGCATGTTGCGGGCTTAAAAAACGCTGTCAGAGGCCTGAAATGAGCAGGTAGCGCAGGTCGTTCTGCTCATACCATTGCCTCACAATCGTATTCATCTCCCGTCCCAACCGGTGTGAGTCGCAGCCCAGAACCGAGTCGAGCAAGGCCCAGAAGCGGGGGCCGTGGTTCATCTCCCGGCTATGGCACAGCTCGTGACACATGGTGTAGTCAACATGACATGCGTTCATCAGCAGCAGGTAAAGCGACAGGTTCAGATTGCCGCGCCCTGAATAGCTGCCCCAGCGGGTTTTGACATCGTGAATGGCCATGCGGTTGAATGTCAGTCCAGTACGGGCAGACCACTGATTGAGCCGCGGCGTAAACAGCAGCCGGGCCTGGCTACGGAGCACTTCGCGGATGACTCTTCGCATGCGTTTTTGAAACAGGGCATCGGCCGAAAGCTGCCCTTCGGGGCAATAGAGTGTGGTGTGACCCACACGCTGACTCAGGTGAAAAGAGGTCTGGCTGGTGCTCTCCAGATGCAGCGAAAACAGGTCGGTGGAGATGCAAAAATCCATGTCTATGGGCTTGAACTCCATAGGGCAAAGAGACTTGTCGTGGGATGCGGGGCCTTAGTGACGTGCCCTGCGCACACTGATGCGCGGACGCGACGACGAGGATTTGCCGTTCGACTTCTGACGCTTGAGCTGGCTGCGCGAGCTGGTTGACTGCTCCTTGTCCTTGTCGGTCTTGGCCTTAGCCTTTACAGCCTTGGTGTCTGTGGCTGCAATGGTGGAGTCTTTGGCGAAAGCTGTGGAATCGAGCCCCCACACATGCTTCTCAAGTGTGGCAAGCTCCTGTTCGATGCGCTTCTGCTCTCCCTTCATCAGAGAATCAGAGCTGACAAGCACACGACCCTGCAGGTTGTTGGTCTTGTATATCTGACCTTCGTATTTGGCAGTCGAAAAATAGTCGTCGGCCGATATCATGGCGGCATTGTTGTAGTTGCTGGCCATGAGTTCGAGCTTGGCAAGGAAAGGCGCAATGTCTTCATACTTCAGCCAGAACATGGGATATTTGGCCGGAGCTCCACCAAACTCGTCGCCTTCTTCGCGCACAGGACACAGGGCTGTGACCTGCGTATGAAACGAAGCCGTGTGCTGGTCGTAGTAGGTGCTTTCCTTTATATAATAGGACTTGACTGCAGCCGAAGGAATGTCGCTGTCTTCGATGCGAAACTGCTCACCCTTTGACTCGAAACGGATGTGGTGACGCTCCAGGATGTCTTTGGGCTTGACCACGTTGGACTCCTTGAAACTCTCGTTGCCATCAATGGTGTAGTCGTAGGCTTTGACCTGCCGGCGCATCACGAGCTTGAAGAGAAACGTAAAGAGGTTCATGCGGTCTCCATCGGGTTCCTGGGGATAGTAGAGCACAGCATTCTTGTCTTTGTCAAGGTTGATGGACTTGTATAGGTCGCGTCGCCAGGCCACATCTTCCGGCATCGAAGGTGCAACGGGATATTCCAGTTGGGCACGCTCAGACACACCGACGGCTTTTTGCTGTACTTGTTGCTGTGCCTTCTTCTGGGCTTCGCGCACACGGGCCGGCGGCTGTGCTATGGCAGGTGCCACAACATATATGATTAGGAATGCAAGGAATAAACGTTTCATCTGTATATGTGTTTCTTCTGGTTAGTTGACAATGACTTCAAGAGCCTGAGGCAATGTGCGTGTAGTGCCGTCGGGGCCTTCGGCACGCACCCTTGAAATGTAGAACCGCTTGCCGCGGCTCAGACGGTGGAATATGGATTTCTGACGTTCGGTAAACTTGTCACTCTGGGATATTTCAGTGATGGCATTGCCCATGTTGTCATAAAAGACAGTTTCGAAGCCCACTACACGGAACGGAATGTCGAGCAATCCGTCATCGATGGCTGCACCGATGCCGTCGACAGAGAGCAGGGTGGACTTTGAAAATCCGCGTCCTCCGACATAGTGCACCGTATTGCCCTGGGCATCGTTGTAGGCAATATAGGCCGTGGGGTCGGGCAGACGACGCACACGGAACTTAAACTCTCCCATCTTCTGCATGCCGCCTCCGGCCTTCGAACTGATGGTGATGACGGCATCTTCGCCTGCCTTTGCAGGGTGGGCTATATACTTGCCGGGACCTGTGGGGGTAAGGCTTCCGCCACTCATAACAGCCACAATGTCACTTGCAGGGATGCCGGGTACTGACACGCTCATCGGGTTATTGTAGCCTGCATAGAGTACATTCATGAGGTCGGCAGATACGGTAGCCGAGGGTGCAACCACAGTGTATTTCTGTGAGAAATTGCGGCGGAGCACCTCACCGGAACGGTCGGTCATCTCGATGTGGCCGCTGAAGGTGAAGTCGCCTGTGCTGCCACAGGTGAACTCATACAGCCCGTTGCGCAGGTTGACGTTGCGGTTGCCGATGTATATCCTGGGCTGCTGCGTGGTGTCGACAGCGGCCATGATGATGCGGGCACTGAACTTGTTGCCCTGCACTATGGTTTGGGCGTTGGGTATTACATAGGCATTCAGTGAATTGACCCTTACGTCCTTTACGTCAATATTGTTGATGAGGGCATGCAGCACTTCGCCTTCGGCATAGCGCACATCGCTCTGCAGCTTTGTCAATAGGGTGGTGGCGGCAGCCACAGGCATGCTTTCAAACATGGCCTCCTGCCAGTTGCGGCCCATCAGTGCCTCTTTCTTGGGCACGTCGGTCGAAAGATTGCTGGCTATGATGTCCTGACGCTCTTTGTCACTTACGAATTGAAGGATGCGCTTGCGATAGCTTACGATGGCATCATAGAGGTGCTTTCCGCGTCCTCCTGTCAACATGACGCGCGTGGCAGCCTCAAGGTCTTCCTTGTTGCGTATGTTGTGTACGTCGCCCTTTTCTCCGTCAGCTTCGCGCACAATCTCGTGCTTCAGCACATCGGCCAGGTTGAACAGCGAATCCGACATTTGCTTGACATAGACGGCCTTGTCAAACCATGCCTTCACCTTTTCGGGGTTTTGCTTCATCTGCTCATCGAACTCGCTGTAGATGTTGGCGTTCTCCTTCGATGAATTTGACGTGGTTCGGTTGAGGCTCTCTTCGACAATGGAGAAGCCGTTGAGTACATCCGTGGAGACATTAAGAGCCAGCATGGCCATCAGTACCACGTACATCAGATTGATCATCTTCTGACGTGGCGAGATGGGTTTCTTCTTGATTCCTCCTGCCATCTTAGTGTACGTTGGTGTTGGCAGCAGCATTCTTCATGTTGACTGTCAGAGCCTTTATCATGCGGGCATAGATGCCGTTGAGCTCTTCTATCTGGGCTGCCATGCGGCGTGTCTGCTCATTGATGTTGTCGATTGACCCTACTTGCTGGCTGATGCTCTTGAGCTGCAGCTCGTAGATGGTGTTGATGCCCGTCAAAGTACGGTTCAGGTTGGTCATTTCCTCGCTGTCTGTGGTCAGACGTGAGCATTGCTTTTCTACGCGGTCAAGGGTCTCGGTGAGCAGTTTCAGCTTTTCTACGTATTCTTTCGAGGCTTCTTCCAGCTCGGGAGTTGCCGTTGCCTGAGCCTGTTGCAGCAGGCTTTCACCGGCAATCTGTACTACTCCCGACAGGCTGCCCTGCGGTTGGGTGGTGGCAACTCCTGCAGATTGTGGATGGCTTTCCTGCTCTGCTTCGCCCTGGATGGGCTGCTCTGCCGGTTGGGACCCATTGGCACCGATGCCTCCACCGATAATGATTGTACCTCCGGCATTGCCGCTACCGCCTTGCACGGATGCCGCAGGCTGGGAACCGGCCGGTGTAGTCATCTTTGCGGATATCTCTTCGTCTGTGGGGTAGTCATCGGACAGTTCGCGTCCAATCTCGCTCTTGTCGAACGGACGGTCGAAGGCCGAAAGGAAAAACACTACTACTTCTGTGCCCATGCCGATAAACAGCATGAGGTTGGCTCCCGGAAGGTGCGTCAGCTTAAACAGGGTACCGAGGATAACGATGGATGCACCCCAGCTGTAGGCATAATTCAGGAATGTCTGTCCGGGCACGCTGTCCATCCAGTGCTGCATGCGGACCACGAAGTTTATTCTTGCAGGTTTCATAATGTAGTCAAGTTATATAAGGTGTGGTTATCTCTTTTTGCTGTTGTCGGAAGCCATGGAACGCACACAGCGGAATCCTATGTAGCAACGCGGCTGGTTCTGGTATTCGTAGGTGCGCCAGGCAGAACGGATCATGGACTCAGGGTCTTTCCAGCTGCCGCCCCTCACTGTCTTTTTCTTCAGGGCATAGGGGTCTTCCTTGGCGGCCTTGTAGGTTAGCTCGGGGTTCAGGTCGCTCATGCTTTGCACGCCTGCCAGGGTGTAGATGGTGCTTGTCCACTCTGCCACATTGCCTGCCATATCATAGAGGCCGTTTGAATTGGCTCCGTAGATGCCGACACGTGAAGTAATCAGGTTGCCGTCTTCCGTATAGTTGCCTCTGTCGGGCTTGAAATTGGCGTAATAACAGCCTTTTTCGTTCTTCATGGATGGCTCGGTCCAGGGGAAGGGGTTGCCTTCCTTGCCTCGCGCTGCATATTCCCATTCAAGTTCGGTGGGTAGGCGGTAGCGTTGCAGTTGCCGGGCTTCGCCGCGTAAGCCTCGCAAAAGATAGTCGGTGCGCCATGCGCAGAAGGCAGTTGCCTGTTCCCAGCTTACACCTACGACGGGATAGTCGTTGTAGTCTGCGCTGCTGAAGTACAGACGCATATACTTCTCGTTATTGGCATTGGGAAAATCGTTGACCCAACAGGTGGTGTCGGGATAGATATTGACGATATATGTATTGAGAAAGTCATAGTAGCTTGACAACGGGCGTGTGATGGTCTGGCGTACGATTTTGCCATCTTCGTCAATGTAGGCCGTGTCTTTTGAAATCATTACCACTTCATTGGCATCTACTTCCTTGTCTGTATTGAGGTTGCGCTCTTCGGGGTTCAAGCGATATTTGCGCATGGCTGCCTTTGCATAGTCGTAAACCTCGTAGCGGTAGTTCATCTGCCTGTAGTCGAGCATGCGCTCTCCCGTTACGGGATTGGTGTAATACAAGCTGTTGATGGCTGCTTCTTCGCTTTCTGTCAAGTTCTTCCATGGAATGGGGCGTGACCAGTCAAGGTAGGGCTTTGCCAAGGGATTTCCTTCTTTGTCTTCCTCAATCTTGAAGGCTTCGTTGCCACCATAGTTGGGATCGGCCAGGCGTTCGCGTAAGATGGAGTCGCGTACCCAGAAGACGAATTGGCGATACATGGAGTTGGTCACTTCCTTTTGATCCATCCAAAAGCCATCGACTGAGATTTCTTTTGATGGGATGTCTGCACCCCAAAGCGTGTCGTTCTTGTCAAGACCGGCCTTAAGAAAGCCACGCTCCACCTTGACCATGCCATAAGGTGTGGGTTCGTCGAAGGGCTTACCGGAGACACCGACAACTTCTCCACCCGATGACATCGAGCGACCTCCGCTGAAGCAGGACGCAAGCACAATCGTGCTGAGCATCATTACTACCAGTATCTTTTCAATCTTCATGTTATTTCCTTTTCTATGTATCTGTATCATTGTGTTTAAAGCAACCTTGTGCTTTTATGCAGGTTTTTCCCTTTTTTGTAGAGGTTGAGCTTCCATTCGTAGCTCAATACCACTTCGTGTGCCCCATGCTCTATGCCGACTCCCGATGTGTATGCCTCGTAAGAGTAGCTCAGCACTACGCCGTGAAACTTTCCACCAACAAACAATGCCACTGAGTTGCTTGGGCTATAAGAGGCTCCGCAAAACAATTGTTTGCGCTCGTTGGTGTATTCCAGGCGCCCCGACACGTAGGCCTTCCAGTCTATGCCGTCGTACATTCCCAATAGTGTCGGGTGTATACTAAAGAACGGATTTCGCAACTGAATATTGTATCCCGAAGTCAAATAATACGCGCGTTTCACGTTTATTTGATTGTTTTCGCCCATTGTTACCGTAGGTGCCGTCAGGTGTTGCGACGACAAACCTGCATACCAGTTCTTGTGTTGATAGTAAATGCCGGCACCGAAGTCCATCTTCGAGCCATTCACTTTGCCGGATCCGAAGGCAGGGTCGTTCGATTCCTCTAAATCAGCCTTGCTGCCGTCAAGGCCTTCGCTCAACAAGTCACCCTGAATGCCAAAGCCAAGCAAGCCTCCAAACAGTTTGAACCGGTAGGCATATTGCAGGGAAAAGCGTTTGTGCGACAACAAGCCGAGCTCATCGTTGAGGACAACGGCACCGATGCCATGACGCGGGTTCAGAAAGAACATGGGAAGATCAACACCGGCATACATCGTGGCCGGTGCATTGTCGTAGCCGCTCATCTGCGCACTGTAAGTGCCTATGATGCGCATATTGTCGGTTGTTCCCGCAGCAGCCGGATTGAACGACGGCTCCATCATCCAATAATGAGTGAACGAAGGGTCGTATTGTCCCTTCATCTGTACATGACAGACAAGAAACAACAGAGCAGCTGATGCGAGTATCCTTTTTATCATTTGCAATGAATCCTAATATATAACTTGCCTTGCCCTTATTTATTGCAGGGCAAGGTGTATGATTCTTCCGCGTGATATGAAACGCTACTACAAAATTAGTGAAAAGTTTTCCAAGAATGTGGCTGATGCTTGAAAAAGAGCTCCCAGGCCGGAATTTACACGGTATGGGTGACAATTCACAAGCCTTGAAGACGAATTTGCAAGGCATAAAAAAGCCGCTCCAAGCAGAAAAGGCAACATTCCTTTATGTTTGGAGCGGCTGTTAGGCAACAAGCCCTATGGCTCAGGTGCGAAAAGCGGATCCCATGCGGGCAGTTTTGTAGGCTTTTCCTTTGCCAATTGCAGTAACTTGTCTGAAACGTATTTCTTTTCGATGACTAATCTGAAGACATACTCGGAGAACCATTTGTCTGACATGATGATGTGTCCCTTATATCCCGAGTCGGCACCCCAGCTGTTTTCCACCATCCATTTGCGCGGCTTTCCGCTTTCGTCAAGGTCAACGGCCATTAATGTCATGGCGTGTGTCGAAGCACTGGCAAACGTGCGTATGCGGTCTTTCTTGTCCATTGGGAAGTCTGTGCCCAGCAAATCGGCGTAATTGTAGTTGCCGGGATCTGAATAACCGCGTTTGCTGTCAAGGTATTTACTGACATCGCAGCTCAAATACATCATGGTGCTGTCCTTGATAGACTTGATGGCCATGTCTTTAAGGTCTTCAATAGGCACATTGACAAAGGTCCAGTTCTCTCCATCGTAGGCGTGGCGGTCTAAGTCAATTTCATAAGTCTTGTAGAACTCGTGTGATGGGTCGTTCATGAACATCACATAGTTTCCTTTCAGGTCTTTCCCGATATATTCCTTATAAAAGTCCAGCGGTGTGTATTCCTTAGTGCTGACGGGCTTGCCTTTTGAGTCTGTGCGCGTCCATGTAAACTTCTCGGGCGGCATGCCGAAGCAACGCACCAGGATGGAATAGACGGTAGTCAGCATTTCCTGCTTCTTGGCCGCAACGGCAGCAGGCTTGTCACCGTTTGCTATCATGTCGCGCAGGGTCAATCCATATTCACGCAGCTTTTCGCTGAGCTGCTTGCTGTAGGTCGATGTGCTGTTGCTGTTGAATGTTTCAGGCATGGCTGATGCAGGCACCACACCATACTTGGTTATCAGGTCGGCTACCCCTGTAAACTGGCCTCCGTCAGACAAGGGATTCTTGAAGAGCCACTCAACCAGACGGTCGTTCATGGGTTTCTTGCCGTTGTCAATGACTGCTTGCAGAAACAGGTTGGACTTTTCCAACTGGTCGTAGAAGAACACATAGTTCTGAGATAACTGGAAATCACCGAGGTCGTAACGCTGAATCATCCTTGAGCGCAGGATGTTCAAGCCTGTAAAGAGCCAGCAACGCCCGCTGTTTTGCTGGTCTGTAATGCCTTTTGACTCAACCTTGTTCGAGAAGTATGTGCCACCGGGTATATCGTTCTGGGCAACCTTTGCCAAGGTGCGCAATCCGTTTACTGCAACAGCATTGGCAATGGCTTTGTCAGCCCCTTTCATTTCGGACTTCTGTCGGAAGTCACGCAGCATCTCGGGAGTAATATCCTTGTTCTGAGCCGACAAAGAGGGGGCAAACATCAGCAGTCCTGCAAAAGCAGATAAGAAGGTCTTTGTTTTCTTCATCCTAAGTGCTTCGAGGCTTTAATCCTTGATGTATTCGTTCCAATCAGTCAGGCGCATGTCGCCTTTGCGGCGGAACGTGTCGTGCATGGCAAAGGCAGCGGAAAGCACATGATGAACTTCTCCGCCATATTTGGCAGCTATCTTCAAGTAGTCGTTCAGTAATGGACGATAATCGGGATGTGCAATGGCAATCAGGCGCTTTGCACGTTCCATGTCACCAATGCCACGCAAATCGGCCACTCCATATTCGGTTACTACTGCACTAATGAAGTGGCTTGTATGGTCTACATGCGAACAGAACGGTACGATGGAACTGATCTTTCCATCCTTGGTTGTACTTCCACAGCTGAAAATGCTCAGGTATGCGTTGTTCGTAAAGTCGGCAGAGCCGCCTATGCCATTCATCATCCGTGTACCACTGATCTTAGTGGAGTTGACATGACCGTAGATATCTACCTCTATGGCAGTGTTCATGGCACATACGCCGATACGCGATATTACTTCCGGGCAATTGGATATTTCACTCGGGCGGATGACGAGGTGTTTTTTGAAGAAGTCGATATTGGCATAAATCTTTTGCAGGGCTTCGTCCGTAATGGTCAGGGAGCAGGTTGAGGCACCTGTCACACGTCCGCTAAGCAAAAGGTCGACAGCTGCGTTTTGCAGCACCTCGGTATATATGCCGAAGTCGGGTATTTCCTTGCATGAGCCCATGGCACCCAATACGGCATTGGCTGTTGAACCCACACCGGATTGCATGTTGAGGAAAGACTTCGGAATAAGCCCTTTGCGCAGATTGTCAAGGAGAAAGTCGGCAACGTTTTGTCCGATGCAGTCTGTTGTTTCGCTGGGTGCAGTGAAAGCGCGGGCCTCGTCGGCCAGGTCACACTCTACAATGCCGCGAATCTTTTCTGCAGGTACTTCAATATAGGGTTTGCCTATGCGATCCATCGGGCCTGTAACGTCTACCGGGCGACGATAGGGCGGCTGTTCTATTTCATAGATGTCATGCATGCCACGCATCTTGCCTGCGTGGTGCAAGTTATACTCCAGAACGATTCCTTTCTTGGCCATACGGCAAATTGTCGGCGAGATGCCGCCTGCGGCAGTCAGATATAGCTGTGCCATGTCACCGATGATATCTATGTCGCTGACTTCTATGATGGCCCAATCCACATTTCCCAGATTGCCATCGCGCAACTGTGTGGCCATGTTGGAGAGGTTCATATCCTGATAAGCCAGTTCTCCGGCATTGACGTGGCTGCGGAAGTCCTTGTTCGTTGTGTAAGGGGCACGGTATGCTATGGCCTGTGCGTTAGTCAGGTCTCCGTCGCAACTCTGTCCTGTTGATGCACCGGTATAGACGTTGATTTTAAAGGGGCGTCCGGCCTCATGTTCGCGCAAGGCTTTTTGGGCAATGGCGTGAGGCACCATCTTGGGCACACCGGCGGGTGTAAAGCCGCTCAGACCTACATTGTCGCCGTTTTGTACTAATTCTGCGGCTTCTTGAGCCGTGATTCTATTTAATTCCATCTTTGTTTAGTTTTCTTTTCCAGCTGCAAAAGTACCCAAAAGTAGCGGGAAATATGTCTTTTGCGAGGTTTTTTGCATTAGAAGAGGAATAGTTTTTCAAGCCAATAGGTCACCATACCGGCAAAGAAGCCCAGTAGGGCCAACCAGCTGTAGTGCTTCAGGTACCATCCGAATGTCAGTTTTTCCAGTCCCATTACCACTACACCTGCGGCGCTTCCTATGATAAGGATGCTGCCTCCTGTGCCGGCACAGAATGCCAGAAGTTGCCAGAACGTGCCGTCGACCATCAGGCTTTCGAGTTCGGGGTTGGCCAATGCCTGGGCAGGAGTTGCTATATCATACATACCCATGCACGAGGCTACGAGCGGCACATTGTCGACAATCGAAGATGCAACACCTATGACTCCCGTGACGATGTATGCGTTTCCGCCCGACCATTTTTCCAGGTTTTGTCCGAGAGCTGCCAGTACTCCTGTCTCCTGCAATGCACCGACAGCCATCAATATTCCCAGGAAGAACAATATCGTTGACAGGTCTATGCGTTTCATGATGCTGCTGACGCGATTGGGGTGAGCCTCATCTTCGTGGTGGCGATAGAACACTTCGGTCATTATCCAGAGCAGTGAAAGCACGAGAATGATGCCCATAAAGGGAGGCAGTCCCGTGAGGCTGCGGAATATAGGCACGAACACCAGGCCCACGACTCCGACATAGAACACGGCCCGACGCTGTCCTTTTGAAAAGTCGTAGTCGTCTTGTTCGGTTTCATTGCTTTCTGGCTCAGGCACTTCTCCTTTCAGCAGATGCTGAAGTATGAGCAAGGGTACGAGCACGGAAATCAGTGAGGGCAGCAGCAGTTCCTTGATGACGCCTATCGAAGTGATGTTACCTTTTATCCAAAGCATGATGGTTGTCACGTCGCCTATCGGCGAGAATGCTCCACCGGCATTGGCGGCAATGATGACCATGCCGGCATACGACATCCTGAGTTTTGTGTCTTGCACCAGCTTGCGCAGCACCATCACCATCACGATTGACGTAGTCAGGTTGTCAAGGACGGCCGACAAGAAGAATGTCATAAAGGTGATTCGCCACAGCAATGCCCGTTGGCTCTTGGTTCTTACCTTCTCTCTTACGAAGTTGAAGCCGCCGTTTGCATCGACCACTTCTACGATGGTCATGGCTCCCATCAGGAAGAAGATGATTTCGCTCGCGTCACCGATGTGTCCGATGAACAGTTTGTTCAACACATACGTTACGGCAGTGGCAGCACCACCTTCGCCCAGTGCTTTCTGCCATTCCGAAAAGTCGGGGCCGTGAAGTGCCGGGACATATGTGCCGCATTCCGACATGTAGAGCACCCAGCAGACTACACTCAGCAACAATGCCACGGCCGTTTTGTTTACTTTCAGGCTACTTTCCAAGGTTATCATCAAATAGCCCAATAAAAAAATCACTACTATGAAAGTCGTCATTGTTTAATAATGGATGATGTAAGTTTGTAGTTATGGTTGTATTATATCTAACAAAATTACAGCTTTTCTGCTGCATGCACCAAGCGTAGCTCTTGGGCTCTGTTTATTTTATGCTGCACAGCATAAAAACGCGTTGCTTTTTTTTACCTGCACTTTCCAAAAGTGTTAGGGCAAAGTTGTCATTCCGTTGCTGCAGCTATACCTTATATAATATGTAAAAAAGCGGGCATGTCGATATGACACGCCCGCTTCTTGTTGTTAGTATAACCTATATCAGATTACTTTATGGCAACTTTTTTCTTGCCGATGATATAGATTCCTTTCTTCAGGCTCTTGCCTGCTTCAGTAGCCTTTACGTTACGTTTGATCAGTTTGCCGTCGATGGTGTAGACGTTAACCTTGTCGGTGGGTCTCAGCACTACGGTGTTCTTGATGCCTGTGATGCTTTCACCGGTTTCGATAACGAGGTCTGCTTCACCTTCTTCGTTTACAACTTGCTGTGGGATGATGTAACCTTCGCGTCCGCTGATGCCTGCATTCTTTTCAGAAGCTTTCAGTTGTGAGTTGACGAAGATACCCATACCTGGCTTGGCTATGGTTTCGCCTTGCAGTGTTCCTACCAGACCGTTTGCCACGATGGCCGATGTGTCGGTAACCGTTTCGGGAATGAGGAACTGGATGCCTTGCTGCTCAGAGCCGTCGCCGAACTGGGTGTAGTCACCGACTTCAATGATGAACGGTTCACCTGCTGCAAATTCTTTCTTTAACTTCAGCTCGAGACGTGTTCCTTCCTCGCTTGTTGTCAAAGCTTTCACGGCATAGGTCTTGACAGTTCCTTCGTTGATGTCCATCAGTGAAATGCCTTCTTTCAGTTCAAACGGCAGTGTCATCACCTTGAGACTGTTGTTCTGGTAAACTGTGATGTCCATGGAAGCTTCCTTGTCTGTGATGGGCACAAACTTGAAGGCTTGCTGGTTGTCACCGTTGCTTGCCCAGTTCAGGATGGTGTTGGTGCTGCCATCAGTCTTGAAGCTGTTGAAGTACTGGTTGGGAGCATCGGCTTGCTGAACCTTGAACATACCATTTCCGAAGTAATAGATGTTGTAAGGTGCCTTTTCGTGCTGCATCAACGGGCTTGCGTCACCGCCTTGTCCGCGATACTTGCCCATGTACTGGCCTGTACCAAGACTTTGGATGGCATATTGGCCTTCCGAGCCTTCGATCGGAACAAAGCGCCATACTGCATAAGGATCTGTTTCAGGAGCCTTTGTGTCTATTGGGTATCCACCGATGAAGAGCTTGCCGCCTACATTGAGACTGCCGAGGAAGATAGGCTGGTTCTGTGCGAATTCACGTGTAGAACCCGAGATGAATGTGTACCATTGGTTGGGGACAATCTGTCCTACGTGTGTCATGAAGGTCTTGTAGGCGTCGTTCATCTTGGCAACGGCTGCATCTACAGTGGCTCTGGTTGGCTGCACGGGGTCAACGCTGGCCTTGGCTTCTTTTACTGCGGTGGCAAAGGCGTCGATGGCTTCCTGGCTGTCAACGAAACCGAGTGCCTTGCTTTCGTCAACTACAGAGTTGGCTACGTTTTCGGTATATCTCTTGTAGAGTTGAGCCAGTTCGGTAGTGTCGGCATAGAGACTCAGTACAAGGTCGATGGCAGAGCGCAGGGCTGTCTGCTTGTCATTGTTGAGTACGGTTTCTTTTGCAGTGGCATTGGCATCATCGATGAGTGCTTTCATGGCATCCACTGCCTTGTGCAGGTCTTCGTTGTAGTTATATTGTACGCGTTGCGGGTCGAGTCCGTTGTACATCTGCCAGCAGGCAACGTTCCATGTGATACCTGTCACGTCGGGGTTGGCAAAGGTACGTTTGACGCCGTTCAATGCGGAGTTCTTGATGACGAAGCGTACATATTTGTATTCACCGCCCAGCTGTAGTACCGGTGAGGTATACTTGGCTCCGGGTTCTGCTCCGGGGAATCCTTCGGTCAGTTCGGTTACTTTGGTCCATTGGTCTATATTGGCCTGGTCGGGATCTGCACCGAGTTCGTCGTCGTTGGTTACGTATACTTCGATGTCGGTGGGGTTGTCTACATAGGTAGTTCCCGTACGTCCGATGTATTCAAACCAGAAGTTGCTGACCGGTTGGTTAAGCTTCACTTGCAGATTGTGGTAACCATAGCCCGTGTAAGGTGCCCCGGCGTTGGCCAAAGCCTGCATCCACTCTTCCGGTGTTATGGCTGCATTCTCCATATCAGTCAGGAAGAATGAGTGGTAGTTGTAGTTGTAGTGGGTTTCAGGCGACAGGAGGTGCTCAAAGCTTGAGTCATTGTTTGGCATACCTTCGCCGTTGTTGCTGCTGAACTGTGAGGCATCGGTAATCAATACCTGCTTGGAGCCGAGTGCTTCTGTATAGGTGCTTTGGGCTTCGCTGACAGTGTTGACCAGTTCCGTATAGAGTGAGTCGCGGTTCACATAGAGAGCATCTACGGCCTTGATAGCTGCATTGAGGGCTTCGATGTCGGCTTCGGTGACGGTGTTGTTCTTCACTTTTTCTTCACCGGCTGTCATGAGTTGCAGCATGTTGTCACCGGCAGCTTTCATGTCGGGCACTGCTGTGTATTCCGATGTTTCGGTATAGTCGGGCTTGTAGAGTTGCAGTTCGCTCAGGTTAAATGTGATACCTGTGCTGAAAGGATTCATGAATGTGCGCTCCGAATGCTTGCCCTGGTGGGTGGTGTGGCGTACGACGAGACGTACATACTTGTAGGCCTGGTCGAATGTGAGCAGCGGAGAAGTATATTTGGCTGCCCTTACGTCTTCGGGGAATCCTTCGGTGAGGTCGGTCACGTGCACCCACTTCGTTGAGTCGGCTGCGGCTGTGCTTGCACCGAGTTCGTCGTCATTGGTCACATAGATACCTATGTTGTTGGGGTTATCGTGGAAGTCTGTATCTGTCAGACCCGTATATCTGAAGAAGAGCTTGTCTACAGGTTCGCTGAGAGCTATCTGCAGGTTGTGGTAACCTACGCCTTCTCCCAACTCTGATTTCATGACAGTTGCATCCCAGATAGAGTGGAAGATGGTGCTGATATCGCCGTCAATCAGGTTGGAGTATACACCGTCCTGAAGGGCATTGGATGATATCTGGTTGCCGTCAGTGATGAGTTTGGGATAGTCGAATATCTTGTCTTTGGCTGTCTGTGCCGATGCAAGGCTCACTTTCATCCTGTCGTTGAGGGCACGTTGCGGGCCTGCGTTGACAAGGCTGTCAATGAGTTGCTGGTCGGTTACCTTGAAGATGAGCCATGCTGATGCACCTCCGGCACCGCCGTTCCAGGTGCATATCTTGCCGCTGACGCCTACACCGCTCTGGTGATCCTTGGTGTGATAGGCCTGTTCGTTGGCTTTGTTGGCGATGTTCCACTGCACGCTGCCTTTCAGATAGGTGAAAGTCTGCGGTGTGGTCTGCTCTTTCGACATGGGCACTATGACGCTTGTGCCCTCTTTGGTATTGATGTATTCACCTGTAGCCACGTTTTGTACAGAGTATTCTCCTTCGGCCAATTGGGTCACTTTGAAAAGCTGCGATGGGTCTTTGGCGTCATAGTTGCCCCAGGCCAGATTGTGTTCGGTGTCTACGGTCATGGCTTTGTCTACTCCCTGTATGGTCTTGTAGGCATCATAACCACTGACAAAGCGGTAGTAGCCATCGGTTACCTTGATATAGGCATCCTTGATGTTGTCGTAGGCAGTCTTTAGCTGCTCATAGTATTTTGCATACTCTTCATCAACGTCGGCTCCGTTGGCATAGTAGTCGTCTGCGTCGGTAAAGATGTTTTCGTATGCCTTTACCTGCTCTTCGGGATAGTAGCCCGGTTCGGTACCAATGGTAAATGTGTTGCCGTCGGCCTTGATTTCGTCGAGCAAAGCTCCCAGTTTTGCCTTTGAGCTTTGGTCATAGGCTGTGCGATAGAAGTTCCATACGATGATGTCAGTGGCAGGACCGTAATAGGTGTAGCCATAGTTCCAGAAGGGTCCGAAGTGGAGTTTCGTGTCACCGTTGTAGTGGGTGAGCACTCCCGTTTCATTGTCAACGAGGCCTGTACTCTGCCATTGTGCATGCGGCTCATAGTTGTCAAGTGCGCCTTCAACCTCAAAGCTCGTAGCCTCGGCTATGTTGTCAACGAGGAATGTCTGCAGCCCGTTCTCTACTCCCTGTACGTATTTTTTGGTGTCCTTGTGCTGCAGGTAGTAGGACGGAACCCCTTCGTGTTGCTCGGGAGCCTCCACTACAATGTAGATGTTGTCTGAGCTCAATGCTGCCATCGAGCAGTCGAGCTGGTGGGTGTCGGCACTACGGTTGTAGTTGTCGGGTACGCCTTGCAGGAAGCAGATGGTCAGGTCGGTGACCACCGAGCTGTACTGGAAGTCCCATGTGCCGCTCGCGTTTTGGAGCAGGATTTCATCGCCTGCTTTCAGCTCGCTCCATGGGATTCGGTCGCCTTTCACCAAGGTTCCCGATGCGTCCTGAGCCATCATCGGTACAAGCCCGAGAAGCATCAGTGCGAATAAAGATAAAAATCTTCTCATGTTGTATGGTTTTAGTTAAACAATAAAGTGAATGTTTTATGGCTCCAAAATTAGGCATTTATTTTGTAACTGCAAATTTTTTGTCACTCTTTTGTGTACAGCACGTAACATTTAATCATTTTGTCTGCATATTGCGCAATATACTATACAAAAGCAAAGGTGTATACATTGTATTGTGACATTATGCAACTATAACGAGTGGAAATGCGACAATTTGTCATTTTACATTGCTCTTTGCCGGCTTTGATGTGCCCTACCTGAATTTGCGATATGGCAGGTTGCAGGTTGTTTCCTGTACAGACCACAATGTGTTTCGTGTACATGAAACAGGTCGTTTCCTGTACATATCACAGGTTGTTTCCTGTACAGAGAACAATGTGTTTCCTGTACATGAAACACTCTGCAATCTGCGGCATCGTTGCCTGCAATGTGCCGCATTGCAGGTGGGACTGTCAGTTATGTTTCAGTTTAAGGTAGCAGGTGATGGGGTAATGGTCCGAACTTCCCATCTTGCTGTCCACTTTTGCGCTGTAGCTTTTCCAGTGGCTGCTGCACAGGATGTTGTCGAGCCGGAAATACATGCCTGCCTCATGATAGGATATGCCCGGCCCGATTCCCGATGCCGTATAGGCATCATCGAGGATGTCGGTGAGCCGGTGGTGGGCATACGATATGGGTGAGTCGTTGAAGTCGCCGCACACAATGACGGGGTAGTGCAGCCGTTCTACAAAGGCTGCCAGGGAATCTGCCTGCTCGGCTCTGCGCACTCCGGCCCTGCCTATCTTGCCGGTGAGATAGCCCACATTGCTTTTTACGTTGACTTCGCCCGGGGTTTTCACGAGGTTTTTATAGAGACTTTTGTCTCCATCCGATATGGCATTCGACACGAAATGATTGTTGATGACGGTGACGGTATCGCCATCCGGAAGTTTCAGGGTATAGGCAATGCCACCGTGACACTCTGCATGGAAGGGCACCCGCTGTCGCCGGATGATGGGATAGCGTGACCAGAATCCGAGTGCGTTTGTGCCGATGTGTATGGAGTCGTGATAGGGCCAGCGGTTGCGCACGGCAATCACTTTGGCACCATTTTCGTCGGGCCAGTACTGGTATTCCTGCAGGCACACGATGTCGGCATGTGATGAGCGCAGATAGCCGAGCATGGCATCGAAACGGCTTTTGTGGCTCTCGTCGTGGTCGGTAATGCAGAATCCTTTGACGTTGTAGCTCATCACCTTGATGCAGCCTTGCGGATGGGGGTCGGGCAGGTTGATGGGACAGTAGGTGCGCACTGCACTGAAGCATAGTGCCATTCCGGCTATGGACAGCCAGATGAAACGCGGACTGAAAACGGCCCAAAGCAGCAGAAAGAAGATGTTGGCAGCCAGATAGAAGGGAAAGGTGAGGCCGAATGCCACCAGCAACCTGAAGGAATCGGGGTGAACGGTGGCCGACATGGCACAGAGCCACATGAGCAGTATGCTTGCGATGTTGGCTCCTACGAGGGTGAACGTAAGAATCTTGCGGGCTGACTGTAGCATCGTTTGTCGCTTTAGTCTTTGGGAAAGGAGTCGTGATGCCTATTTCTTTCCGGCATCAAAGAGCTTCTTCTTTTCTTCATCGGTCAGGCTGTCGTAGCCCGAACGCTTGATTTTGGCCAGTATGCGGTCTATTTCTCCGGGGTCGGATGTGTGGTGACTGTCATCGCGATGACGGGATTGCTGCTTGCGCTGACGGGTGCTGTTGTTCCATTCTTCCAGCTTTTGTTTCAGACGTTCACCGAACGAAGGCTTTTTGGGTGTATATTCCTCCCACGATGTGAAGCCGCTGCGCTGCCTGCGGTCTTCGTCGCGCCAATGGCGTATGAGCAGCCATCCGAACAGCATGCCGCCCAGGTGGGCAAAGTGAGCCACGTTGTCGCCTTGCGAGCTCATGCCCAGCAGCAGTTCTATCACCGCACTGGCAATGACCATGTATTTGGCCTTGATGGGTATGGGAGGTATAAGCAGCAGGATGCGCTCATTAGGGAATGTCAGGCCGAACCCCAGAAGAATGCCATAGACAGCTCCCGAAGCTCCCACTGTGGTCCATGCATTCAGATACTCGTCCATACTGATACTGCCATATCCGGTGTCTACAAATGTGTAGGCACCAAGTCCCTCAATGTAATAGGTACAGAGTTGCACCACTTCCTGCATTACACCGGCTCCCAGTCCGCATACCATATAGAACAGCAGGAAACGCCTGGGGCCCCAGATGCTCTCCATTGTACGCCCGAACATCCAGAACATAAACAGATTGAAGAAGATGTGAGTGATGTTGGCATGCATGAACATGTAGGTGAACAGCTGGTAGATGTGGAAGTCGGGAGCCTTGATGAAGTGGAGTCCGAGCAGCTGGTTCAGGTCAATGTTCCAACGTTCACCCACAACGAGGGCGAAAAACATGAGAACATTGATGATGATTAAATTCTTTGTGATGGGAGGAGTACGGAACATCGTTTATCGTTTTATAGTGCAAAAGTAGTACATTCTGCCTAAACGGCAGTCACCCGACGGCCTTTTTCAATCGGAGAGCCTTGGCGAAGGCACTCTGTCAATGACAATTTTGTAGACCACGGCCAGCAGGAACGTCACAACGAGGTAGCCTCCCAGATTGGCATACCAGTCGCCTCCCGCCCCGATCTGCCGGATGAACCAGGCACGCACTATGGGATGTACCACAAACAACACCGATGACAAGGCCCCGACCTGCACCAGCACACGGCGCACATGCCCCCTCAGCCCTACCAGCGGCAGGCATGCCAGTGTGAAGAAAAACGGCGAGAGCAGCCATGCCACCTTGTTGAAGCAGCACAGGCAAAACAAGGGCACGCACACAAGGGTGAGCCACTTGTTGTAGTGCATGCCGTAGCGGGCCATCCAGATGCCCATGGCAAAAGGCAGCATGGAGCCCACAAAGTTGTAGCGCAGGTAATTGAGAATGTCCATGTGGCGGTCGCGGATAACAACCGAATATAACAGCAGTGCCATGCACAGACATGTGATAATCACAAGTACCGACCTGCCTCGCCGGTAGATGAAAAGCCTGTAGACGGCATACAATTGCATAATGAGTGAAAAGAACCACCAGGGGCCCAGAAACAAGTCGTGTTTGGGCAGCCAGTGTGTCAGCTCGCGCAGCCAGGGAGCACCTACGGCAAAATCGCGTGCCGGCAGCAGGTTGGCCAGATAGGAAAACATCAGCACCACATGATACCACGTGTGTTGCCATTGCCAGTCATGCTGCATTAGGTCGCTCACTACCCACAGCAGGAAGCCCAGCCACAGCAGGTGCCACAGCTTGCAGGCATTATACCACATAAACCGCCAGAAGCCAACCCTGCGGCTCATCCTCTGCTCATACTTGATGACAAGTCCGTAGCCACTCAGGAAGAGAAACAGCGGAACGCCATAGTGACCCACATAGGAAAAGAGGTTGAGCAACACGTGTTCGCCACGCGAAACAAAGCCTATCAGCGCCCACGTCCTGTCGAGATGAAAGGTGTATTCATTCTCAAGGGCACACACGGGAAGCCAGTGGCAGAAGTTGTGTAACACAATGCAGAGGATGGCAAATCCCTTGAGCAGAGAGGTATCTTCAAGTGAAAGAGGTGGTCGCATGAGTGAACTATGGTAGGAGAGATAGTGAATCGACTGTGTGGGCAGCCTTCAGACGTTCGCGCTCAAAGCGGGTGCCGTGAAGCAGGTTGTCATAATTGTATTGCCTTTTCAGCAGGCGCGGACGACGCACATTAAAGCTGTCGTGCAAGAGGTCGCGACGACGGTCATAGTACTTGCAGCGAATGCCGGCAAGCCCCATTAGGAGATGTGGCAAATCATCGGTCATGAAAGGACGTTGGGATGCACGGAATGCAGCCTTGACCACGTCGGGATGCAGCTTCCTGAACAGGGGAGAAAACCACATGGTCATGGGCACCTCAAACTCGTAGTGGGCAGCCAGGGGGATGAGAGGGTCGGCAGGAGTGCGGCCGAATATCAGGCTGTGGTCGAACACCTCCTCACCATGGTCGGAGAGATAGAGCACAATGGCATCGCTGTCCTTGAAATAGGAACAGATGCGGCCGAACACTTCATCATTGTAGCGTGTGGCATTGTCGTAGTCAACAATTATCTGTCGCATCCAGCGAGCCAGGTTACCGCGGCCTTTAAGGCTGTCGGGTGTAAAGTAAACATCCTTGGAGGTGAAGCGGTAGTCATACTTCTGGTGCTGCCCGTAGAGGTGGAATATCACCAGATTGTGGCGACCCGGCACATAGTGTTCATACTCTCTGATGAAGGCTTTATCGTAGCGGTAGATCATGCGGTTGCGATGGTCAAAGCAGAGAGAATCCATTTCGGAGTCGTTGAGAAAGAAACTCCCGTTGAAATCAATGCCGCTCTGACGCTTCACATTCTGGAACTGGTTGGTGAGAAACGCCACCTTGTAGCCGGCCTTGCGGAACAGTGCCGGGAACAATACGCCGTCGCACCAGGTGCCGGGCTGCTCTATGCTGTGGGTGGAAAATACATTCTTGAACACATTGCTCGTGAGATTCCACGGTGCAACCACGTCAGTAAAGGCCACCAGTTCGCCATTGCGCAGCATCCGGAGTTGCCGGGGTGTGGTGGCCAACGGGTATCCATAGAGCTGCGAATGGTATTTGTTGTAGCTCTCACCAATGACGAGCACAATCTGAGGACAGCGATAGGTGCAGGTGTCGACAGCCATAGTGTGCATGTTGCTCTTCAAGGTGACCAATGCCCTGTCGGCCAGTTCGAGCATGCGGTAGGAATAGGCTATGCGGTAGAAAGGGGTGTAGAAAGTCTGCCATCTCACCTTTTCGGCTGTCTGGGTTGTCTTCTGTCGGTAGAACTCAACAAACTTCGCTTTCTCACTTACCCAGGGAAACACGCAGCCACACAAAAGGGCAACAACCACTATGTCGGCAGGCCAAAGAGGCAAACGGCATCGCCGGAGGCAGGCATTCAGCCAGCGCCGGCCAAACAAGGCCAACACTATGTTGGCAGCCAACAGGGGAACAAACCACAGGAGTGTATGCCACATGGCATCGCCTGCGAAATAGGCTTTGAAGAATTCTCGGGTCTCTTCGCCCGTGGTCTCTGTCCAAAGACGCAGCGTAGTGGGTGTAAACAGCATCAGAAACCGCTCAGTGAGAAACACTTCAAAAAAGGCCAGTGCATAGCCCGCTGTATAGAATAAAGCCCTCGCTATGCGGGATATCCTGTGCGGAAGCAGCTGGAGCAACAGGCAGACAAGGTACAAATCAACAAACAGCTCGGCCATGTGGAGCCCCACTTCTCCCTCATATTGCACCTGCCTCCATACGGTTATGCCCCACACGGCATACATGAAACAGACAAACAAAAAGTTGTTCCATAACGGTCGGGCCGCGGCATGTGACACGTCAATCAGCCCGTGTAAAAGCACGGACAAGGCACGTCTGACACAAGCTGTTCCTATTATCTGCATCTTTGTTTTGGGTGCAAAGATAATGCTTTCCGGCATAGCATGGGCATCAACAAGCGTGAAAGTAAAGGCTGCAGCCCCACAAGTAGATAGGACAAAAAGGAGGTTGCCCTTTGGGTATTCTTCCAAATTCCACTAAATTTGCAGATGTTTGTCATATAGAACCACCTATTCATGAAAATACTTCATACAGCAGACTGGCACCTTGGTGACACATTTCACGGCTTCGACCGTGCAGACGAGCACCGTCACTTCCTGGGATGGCTGACACAGACGATTGAGGAACAACAGCCCGATGTGTTGCTTTTGAGTGGAGACATCTTTGATAGTCCCAACCCTTCGGCTGCGGCCGAACGGCTGTTTTATGACTATCTTTGCCGCATAGCCTCTATAAACAAAGGGATGCGAACCC
Organism: uncultured Bacteroidaceae bacterium; assembly: GCA_934426255.1. Taxonomy (GTDB): domain Bacteria; phylum Bacteroidota; class Bacteroidia; order Bacteroidales; family Bacteroidaceae; genus UBA6382. Next base: position 40,068 of record CAKRYD010000001.1, read on the forward strand.
TACTCATTGCCGGCAACCATGACTCATCTTCGCGTCTGGAAGCCCCGGCATCCATGCTCAGACAATTTGGCATCGAAGTGCGCGGCACGGTGGCACGCAATAAGGATAAAAAGGCAGACTACAGACATCTGTTGATACCTGTCGCTGCCAAAGACAATCCTGACGACAAAGCCATTGTCATGGCGATGCCTTTCCTGCGTCCGGATGACTATGAGGAAGGCGAGACAGTTTCGCAAGGCATCCGACACTTCATTGCCGGATTGAAGCAGGAGGCAGTGGAGCAATATGGAAACTCTGTACCTCTGATATTAATGGCTCACTTCTATGCAGCCGGCTCAGAAATCAATGCCGACGAGCACAGCGAACGTCTGGTAGTGGGAGGATTGGACTGCGTCAATTGCGCATCCTTGGGCAACGGCATTACATATGCGGCGTTGGGACATATACACAAGGCACAGCACGTGGCCGGTCAGCCCAACGTGTGTTATCCCGGAAGTGTGTTGCCGATGTCGTTTTCTGAAAAGAGCTATAAGCACGGTGTCAACATGGTAGACATAAGCCCGCAGGGTGCCAACATAGAGAGACTGGCATACGAGCCCTTGCGCAAGCTCGTTTCAATACCTGAGGATGGTAGTGCCAATTATGAAGAGGTGCTGGAACTGATAGCCAAACTGCCCAAAGTGCGCAAGGTGGGCGATAATGACGATTGGCCTTACGTGGAAATAAAAGTAAACGAATTGCACCCAGACCCATCTATGGCAAACGGCATAGCCACAGCCATGGAAGAACGGCAGGCACGGCTGTGTCGCATTGTGCGTGTGCGGCCTACAGGGGAGCCGGCCGGCGACACGGCACCGATAGCCACGGCAGAAGACCTGCGCAAACTGAATCCGGCACTATTGGCACGCGACATATATAAAAATGTATACGGTGAAGAAATGCCCGACGAAATAGCAAAACTCTTTGCACAGGCCAAGCGCAGTGCAGAGGCTATGGAGGCAGACAACAACGATTGATACACCATGAAGATAGATAAGATAGAACTTTGCAATCTGGCTTCTCTCGAAGGCACACACATCATAGACTTTACACAAGAGCCCCTGAAATCGGCCGGATTGTTTGCCATCACCGGCAACACCGGAGCCGGCAAAAGCACGATACTCGATGCCATTTGCCTGGGACTGTATGGACGAGCTCCAAGGTTTGAAAACGGTGAACGCCTGCGCAATTTGGGGCTGACAGCCGGAGAAGACGAAAAGCCCCAGCTTTCTGCAACCGACGTAAGGAACATTTTGAGACGAGGACAAACAGGGGGATACAGCCGCATTACGTTTTCTCTGCCTGACGGAAGTGTATACGAAGCTTCCTGGAGTGTAAGGCAGAAACGAACAGGAACCTACGACTCTGTTCAACGAGGCCTGCGGAAACTTGCCCCCAAACATGAAGAATATGATGCACGGGAAGTACCGGAACGCATCGCAGGTCTTATACATCTTACCTACGAACAGTTTACACGTACAGTGATTCTTGCACAAAACAGCTTTGCCAACTTCCTGCATGCGAAACAATCAGAAAAGTCATTGCTGCTTGAGAATCTTACAGGAACCGAGCTGTTTGGTCGCATATCCAAGATTGTATACGAAGAAGCTGCACAGGCACAAAAGCAATATGACGGGCTCCTGAAGAAAATAGAGGGAATTGCATCCAATAGATTGGATGACGATTCACTTGCCCGATTGAAAGAAGAACTAACGCTTTATCGTGGGCAATACTCCCGTGAGACTTCAAACTTGAAATGCTTGGAAGAACAGTTGAAGTGGTATGAGGAGTACAACACTACCCGCAAGGAACTGGATGAGGGCAGGAAACTGCAATTTGAAGCTCAGCGGGCTTACAATTCCTTGTATGACAAGAAACAAATGCTGGAACGTTATGACAGCGTACAGCCATTTCAGGGACTATATCACTCCATTAAGCAAATAAAGCTGGACTTATCGCATCTGAAGGAGCAAATAGCCCGGAAACAAAAGGAAATCAATGAGCAGAAAGCAAACTTGGAGAAAGCATCACAGCGATACAACTTGGCCAAGAGAAAGTTGCTTGAGGTACAAAACATGCACGAACAGAAGCTACCCCAATTCAATCAAGGACATACTATTGAGGGTGAGATTTCTGCCATTGAAGCCGATTTGAAGAAAAAGCAAGAGGAACTGAATGTACAACGCAGTGACATCGGAAGCAAAAAGGAAGAGCTTTCAGTCAAGGAAACACGGCGTGATGAAATAATAAAACAGATAGAAAACATCAGACAGGAGCAATTGTCGATTGCCATGCACAAACCGCTTATCGACAATCTCGAAAGTGTCAAGGTGCAGTTGGAAAGAGCTGCAGAATTGGAAGTCCTTTCGGAAAAACTGGCAAAAAAACAGCGTGAAGACAGCAATGAACTGGCCACATTGAAAGAGCATCGGCAGAAATTAGAGCAAGAACGCAATCAGCTTCAATCGGATTTGCAATCACTAAAAGACGAGCTGCGAATCCATGAACAAGCCAATCATGGCATGGACAGTGCCACATTGCAGCAACGGCTGGCCTACCTTTCTGACTTGCATCGGCGTTCACGTAGTGCTTTCAACTTGTGGGGACGAATAGCTAACGACTACTCTGAAATTGAAAACAAAGAAAACGAAATACGGAGAAGAGGTTCTTCCCTAACGACATTAAAAGAGGAAGTTGCATCGTTGTCACGCAAATTGGACGCATTTATTGAGTCGCGCAATGTGTTACGCGTTTCATATATGTTGAGCCAAAGCGATAATATCAAAGAGTTGCGCCGGCAACTGAAAGAAGGAAATGCATGCCCCGTATGTGGAGCAAAGCATCATCCCTACCACTCAGAAACCGAATTGGAACTGGGACGCCTGCTCTCTGATCTTGAAAAAAACTATCAGGCTGCCGAGAATGATGTTGTATCTACGCGTGAGCAGTTGGCAAGCAAACAACAGCAATTGGCTGAAGAGCAAGGACAGCTGCAAATCGAACGAGATTACCTTGAGCGGAAAAAGGAACAGTTGAGACACGATTTGACAGAATGGAAAGACTATGAAGACATGGATAAATCGTTTAAAGACAGCTCGGCAACCGTGAACCGCCAGGTACGTTCAACTCTTATCATGCAGCTATTAGATAATGCCGAACGTGATGTCAAACAACAAACAGAGGTTAACACGCAGTTCAATATCCATCAGACGGCTATTAATCGCATCAACTTGAGCATGCGTCACAATGCAGAGGTACAGCAAGAGAACTATCGTAACCTTTCGGCTGTAATAACCGAGATAAAAGTGATGGAATCACGCATAGCCGCTTCTCAAAAACAGCAAGAACAAAACACAGTGGAAGGTACAAACCTTTTGAATGAAGCTGATAAGCGAATGACATTACCATTATGGAAAGACAAGTGGAAGCGAAGTCATGATGGCGTTTTGCAAGAGATAAGCACGTTGGCTGAAACATGGCATAGGAGTGAGGTCTCGCTTAGAGAAGCACAGCAACAAGAGTTCAAGTTGCAAGAAGAGATAAATGCATTACTTAATTGGCTGACAGATAAGAAACAATTTGCAACAGGCTTAGAGCAAAAAATACATAACCTGCAACAATCCGTTGATAATAGGCACAGGCAAATGCGCTTGATGTTTGGTGAACTGAGTCTTGCACAAGCCCAAAAGCAAATGCAGGATAGACTTCAAGATGCTTCGGCCGAAGCGGACCTTTGCAGAAAGGATTTTGATGCCGCAACAGAAATAACACAGAAGCTGCAAGGAGAAATGAAGAATCTTAATCTGCTGCAACAACAACGCGATGCAGAACTTCTGGATACTCGTTCACAATTGGATTACCGAATATCTCGTTATAACAATGATCATTCAACACTTCAATATTTTGAATTGGAAAAGTTGTTTGAAGATACACGCGATTGGAAAGCCTTGCGAAAGACTATCGATGAAAGCTATGACCATTTGCGTGAAATCAACTTTAAGGTGGAATCGGTCTCACAGCATATCTTACAGTTGCAAAGAGCTTCATGCCGTCCGTCTGAATCACCCGATGAAACACAACAAGCCTTACAGATGCGTTATGACAATGGGATAAGGCATCAAAAAGAAATAGAGCTTTTGCTGGGAAAAGCCGAGACCCGCTTATCTATGCACGAGGAAACAGAAAGGCAAATGAGCAGTTATGACAAAGAAAGGCAAGAATTGGAGCAAAATGCGCTGCATTGGAACCAGCTAAGCCGAGTCATAGGAAGTGCTGATGGTAAACGTTTTCGCGAAATTGCTCAATGCTACACTTTTGAAATTCTTATAGGTTACGCAAATATGCATTTGCGTAATCTGACAACGCGTTACCGCTTGAAGGCTCGACGTGGAACGCTTTGGGTAGATATAATCGATAGAGATATGCTATCGCAAGTTCGTGGAGTCAATTCTCTTTCAGGTGGCGAAACATTCATAGTGAGCCTTGCCTTGGCTCTCGGGTTGTCCTCTCTCAGTTCATGCGGCAGTAATATCGGAAGTCTTTTTATAGATGAAGGATTTGGCAATCTGGATAACAATAGTCTCGACATGGTTATTTCCGCATTGGAAGGATTGCAGTATCTACAAGGAAGGAAAGTTGGCATCATCAGCCATACCGAGCAAATACGCTCACGTATTGCACCACAGATACACCTGCTCAAGTCGCAGGGAGGAAAAAGCCGCATAGAAATACGGTAAAAGAAAAATGCAATGAAGGCCAGGCTTTAAAGTCTTTAACTCTTGATGCTGATGCAATTCGACTTTTATGTCGTAACTTTGCGCAAGAATAATATGATATAACTACTCTTTAAACACATATCATCATGAAGTTTTTAACAAATGACAAACTTGTGATTGTTGGTGCAGCCGGTATGATAGGCTCCAACATGGTTCAGACAGCCCTAATGATGGGCCTGACAAATGACATCTGCTTGTATGATGTTTTTTCTCCGGAAGGCGTTGCCGAGGAAATGCGTCAAAGTGGCTTCGGTGATGTAAAAATTACTGCCACTACAGACGTAAAAGAAGCTTTCACAAACGCCAAGTATATCATATCTTCAGGTGGTGCGCCACGCAAACAAGGCATGACACGTGAAGATTTGCTGAAAGGAAATTGTGAGATAGCTGAAGGATTAGGCAAGAATATCAAGACTTATTGTCCTGATGTAAAGCACGTGGTCATTATCTTCAATCCTGCTGATTTGACCGGACTGGTGACTTTGTTGTATTCCGGATTAAAACCTTCACAAGTAACTACACTTGCAGGACTTGACTCTACTCGTCTGCAAAGTGCATTGGCCAAGAAGTTCAATGTGCAGCAAAGCGAAGTTACAGGTTGTGCTACCTATGGCGGTCATGGTGAACAAATGGCTGTATTTGGTTCGCACGTGAAAATCGACGGTAAACCTTTGACAGATATTATCGGAACAGCAGAGTTCCCTGAATCTGAATGGGAGCAAATGAAAGTGGACGTAACGAAGGGCGGAGCAAAGATTATAGAACTTCGTGGACGCTCTTCATTCCAAAGCCCTGCATATCTTTCCGTTGAAATGATCCGTAGCGTGATGGGAGGAGAAAAGTTTGCATGGCCTGCCGGAACTTATGTTTCTACCGATAAGTACAATCATATCATGATGGCCATGAAGACAACACTCGATACTACGGGTTGCCATTATGAAGTACCTCAAGGAACAGCAGAGGAAAATGCCAAATTGGATGCCAGCTATGAACATCTCTGCAAAATGCGCGATGAGTTGGTAACACTCAACATCGTTCCTCCTATCTCTGAATGGAGCAAGATTAATCCCAATCTGTAAACACTGAAAAATACAGCACATTTGTGCAAGCATAAATAATATAGCAGGCTGCATTCAAATATATTGTAGCCTGCTATTATTATATCCTGCCAAATACAGTGCGCGTTGCATCATTTTATCGTATCTTTGTTTCATGAGATATTATATGAAGAACTTCCGCAGGGCTGCCTTGGTGATTTTGTTACTTTTCTCTTTCTCATCTGTGGCTAACTGTAAAGTGCGACCTGCTTCTTTGTTTGTGGATGGCATGGTGTTGCAGCAAAAGAGCAATGTCCGCATTTGGGGATGGGCCGAAGCAGGCAAGAAAGTCTCTGTCAAAGGTTCGTGGGACGGCAAGGAGTATAATTGCCAATGTGACAATGCCGGACGATGGGAATTGTCGGTCCAGACACCTGCAGCCGATGGGAAGTCTTATGAAATGGTCCTTTCGGATGGCGAGCCTTTGGTCATCCGTAATGTCGTAATGGGTGAAGTGTGGCTTGCATCTGGCCAAAGTAATATGGAGATGCCGCTTTGTGGGTGGCCGAAATTTCCATTAGCCGGTTCTTTGCGCTATATAAAAGAAGCAGAGGATTATAAAAGTAAACTACGTTTTGTCCAAGTACCTCACAATCCGTCTTTGGAGTCGGTTGGCCAACTTGATTTGCAATGGCAAGCCTGCGACTCGGTTACGGCAAAGGATTTTAGTGCGGTAGGCTACTTTTTCGGTCGTATGTTGTCGGAGCAATTAAAATGTCCGGTAGGCATTATAAGTTGTACGTTCAGTGGCACACATGTCGAGGCTTGGTCGCCCAAAGATGTGTTGCTTACTTATCCGGATGTTAATTTGCGCCCTGATTATTTGGAGATGCTTATTCCGGCTGCCCAACCTATGGTCATGTACAATGGCATGATTCATCCGCTCGTAGGTTATACGTTAAAAGGTTTCATTTGGTATCAAGGCGAAGCTGACGTTTCAGCTTATGACAAATATGCTTTGCGTCTCAGCAATATGGTCAAGGCTTGGCGCGCGGCATGGAATGACACGAAACTGCCTTTCCTTTTTGTTGAATTGGCACCTTATAGGTATGTGGGGCTTGCTCGCAACCGTGCCCCACGGCTTCGAGATGCCCAATGGCAGGTGGCAGATAAGCTCCCAAATGCTTCGATGATTTGCACGAACGATTTGGTTCTTCCGGACGAGTGCGATAAGATTCATCCATCCAATAAATATGATGTTGGAAAGCGCCTTTCGTGGCTTGCTCTTAACAAGATCTACCGGCAAAAGAGCTTTCAAGCCGATTATCCTCGCTATCAAAAGATGAAAGTGGATGGCGGATGCGTCAAATTGTCTTTCTGTAATGTAAAAGATGGCTTTGCTACAATTGATAAGGTTGTGGGATTTGAAATATGTGGAAAGGATAATATCTATTATCCTGCAACAGCCCGAATCGAGGGATGCGAAATAGTTGTTTCTTCCAATAGAGTTGCGCATCCCACAGCCGTTCATTATGCCTATAAAGACTTCTTCCCGGGCAATGTGAAAAGCCAAAGCGGGATGCCGCTTGTGCCGTTCACTACTGTTCGCTGATTACATGTCGATAAGTTTATTGGCAATGGCATAAATGGTAAGGCCGCTTAGTGAGTGGATTTTCAGCTTGCGGCAAATGTTGCGCCTATGAGTCATGACCGTATAGACTGAAAGGCACAGACGGTCTCCAACTTCTTTATTAGAAAGCCCTTTTACGAGGTTAACCAATATTTCCTTTTCGCGGCTGCTAAGCAAATCCGGCATATCTTTGTTGCCTGAATTCAGCTTTTCTGCTTTATTCTCTTCTATCGCCTGTTCGATTTTTTCGGCCGAATCATAGATGGTTATGTAACCATGATATGATTCTAAATTTCCCATCATACCCAAGTCGCTAATGATGGCAATGCATGATGTTTCCGGGTTGTTATGGCTGAATTCTGCAATATCGAAACCGCCATCAAAACGTGGTGAGACAAACAAAAAATCGAAGCGACGCACGGCCGAAAGGTTACGCAGTGATAGTTTGCTTTGTACCGATACTGTATGTATGTGTTTGCTTGTGATGTGCTCCAGCAGAGAAATGATGCCATTGCGGACAATGGGCAGATTTTCGGCTATCAGCACGTGATAGGTTTCTTTATCTGTTGTCATCTTGCACCTTTTCTTTTAAGTGATATACGGCTGGCACGAAGATATAGTCTTCGGCCTTGCAATGGGCGTCCAAATCTTTTTCGCAGTCATAAATCTGGTACAACACGGCATTGAGTTTGTTGCGGTTGGTGTCTTCAGGACTGTATTTTATCAATATCTGTTTCAGCTCTCTCAGCTCATCGTCTATGGAATGGTGGTTACGCGAAAATGTTTGAAGTTCAAATGAATCATCGACCTTCCCCTTCAAGAGCTTTTCAACATAAGGAAACAGCGTACGGTCTTCATAGTGCATGTGTTTTTCCACGGTGGAGATATAGCTGTCAAACTGCTTGTTGATAAGGCGGTTGATGGGGTTTTTAGAGTCTTCGTTCAGTGCTGAATGCAGATTGGCATGTATGTGTGGAAATATGTAGTCCAGGAAGTAGATGTGCGACTGGCGCAGATAGTCAAGCAATGCTGGTACGGAAAGGTTGGCTATTTCTTCTGTCACCTGTGTATAGCCGCAATGTACGAAGTTGATAATGGCCAAAAAAGTCGTGGCATCTACTTTGTACATCCTGCATACTTCCTCAACGCTTTTGTCTCCGAAACCAAGTGACATGCCGAAACGGCTAAGCACTTGGAGCAAGTTATAGTTGTCTTCTATGATATCGGCCATGCGGTCACTGGCCTGATAGTAATTTGCCATGTTCTGTTGTTTTTGAGTATAAAGGTAAGAAAAATCGCAGTATTATATCTAACCGTTTTTCAGTTCTTTTCTGCTTCAAGGAAAAGATACCTGCAATTGGGTATGATGTAGGTCTTCTTCTAATCACTATGAGTGATACGTACTTCAGCGTTACATTTTAAAATTGCTCCCTTCCCGATGAAAAAGGAAGGGAGCAATTTTAAAATGTAACGCATTGTTTTTACGCTTATGCTTTCGTTTCGGCTTTGGTCTTAAATGCCAAGGCGTACATGCGCATTTGTTTGAGCATGGAAAGCAGCCCGTTGCTACGGGTGGGCGAGAGATGCTCGCGCAGCCCTATTTTGTCTATGAAATAAAGGTCGGCATTTAGAATGTCATCGGGTGTATGGCCACTTAGTACTTTGATGAGCAGTGCAACAATGCCTTTAACAATTATGGCATCGCTTTCTGCGCGAAAGAACAGCTTTCCGTCATTCTCATCGCACACAAGCCATAGACGGCTTTGGCATCCCGGAATAAGGTTTGATTCGGTCTTGTCGCTTTCTGGCAAAGGTTTTTGTTCATTACCTAAATCAATCAGAACCTGGTAGCGGTCCATCCAATCGTCCAACTCGCTAAATTCTTCTACAATCTCGTCTTGTGCTTCGTTAATCGTCATTTTTCTAAAGAATATATAAGCTGTAAAAGTGTTTGGCCTACTGCTTTCATTGTGTTTTTGTCAATGTTTTCGGGCGTATCGTTTACTGTGTGCCACGTAGGTCCGAATCCTGATTCGGCAGTAGGATAATAAGCTATGATGTCAGCCATAGGTATTCGCGCAATGCGATTTACCGGCAGGTGGTCGTCTGTGATGTAGCCTCCACTTTCGTTTTTGAAATAGGTGCTGTATCCGGCTTTTTGAGCGGCATCCCAAATTTGTCCAACTACTTCCGATGCATATTGCATGGAGAAGCCTTCGCGGTAGAAGTGCGCTCCTTGTCCGCCTACCATGTCCAGCAGAATGCCGAAGCGGAATCCTGTGGCGTGTGGGCTGTTTGACCAAAGTTGTGAGCCGAGGCACCATGTGTCGGAGTCGTCTCCTCCTTTTTCGGCCCATTGTGGCGTTCCGGCATCTTCGGCATCAAAACATACAAAGTCAATGCCGATTTCCGGCTTTTGGTTTTGCAACAACCGTGCAACCTCAAGCATTACGGCTACACCGCTTGCGCCATCATTGGCACCTGCAATCGGAGTCTTGTAGTTGGCAGGGTTGGCATCATGGTCGGCCCAAGGACGGCTGTCCCAATGAGCGGCTATCAAGATGCGGCTTGGTGCTTTCGGGTCAAGTTGGGCGATAATGTTGTATCCTTTCATCTTGGTTCCATCGTAACGGATGAATTCAGCTTCTTGTTTAGACACGCTGAAACCGTATTGGCGGAACTTTTCTATAAGAAACTCTCCACAGGCATCGTGTGCCTTAGAGCCTACTACGCGTGGCCCGAAATGGCATTGTGTAAACACATGTGCGAGTGCGCTGTCGGCGTTGAAGTCAGGCACTACAGTAGGATTGTCTTGTTCCGGTGTATTCACCGATTGCTTTTTACCTCCGCAGCTGATGAGGAGGGCTGTGCAGAGACAAAAAAGACCAATATAAATGCTTTTTTTCATGATAAATTGATGGTTGCAGCGTCTTGAACTTGTTGCATGACACGAAGAAAATTGCGTCCCCATATTTTGCTGATATCTGTTTCCGAATAATTCAGGCGGAGCAGCCTGCGTGTGAAATTGATTAGCTCGGAGGCATCGGCCAATCCGATGATTCCTCCATCGCCGTCAAAGTCTGTGCCAAGTCCCACATGGTCAATTCCCATCACGTCTATAGCATGCTGCAGATGAGCTAAGGCATCATTGATTGTTGCCTGTCCGTCCTCACGTAGGAAACCAGGATATAATGTAATTTGACATACGCCTCCAGCTTTGGCCAAAGCACGCAGTTGTTCGTCGGTGAGATTGCGGGGATGGTTGCATAGAGCACGGCAGGAAGCATGGCTGCATACAATGGGAGTGGCACTTATTTCCAAGGCATTCCAAAAGCTTTCTTCTCCGCCATGTGACAGGTCGACCATCATCCCAACCCGGTTCATTTCCCGGATGACTTGTTCGCCAAACAGACTGATGCCATGGTTCAAATGACTGGTTTTGCAAGCTGAATCGCAGATCAGATTATCGCCATTGTGGCAGAGAGTCATGTAGACAACGCCACGTTGTTTGTAACGTTCGATATTTGAAAGATCGCGGCCTATGGCATAACCGTTTTCAATGGCACTCATGATGGCTTTCTTTCCTTGATGCTTCATACGGTAAAGCTCATCCGGATTTTTGCACAGTCCAACGCCTTCACACTTGCCTATAATGGTCTCAATGCCGTTTAACAAATGGTCGCATTGCGAAGTTGCCTCAAGCAGTGAGGCATCGTCCAGCTCTCCTTGGGGCAGGTAAGCAGCCATAATGCTGGCATCCAAATGACCTTCACGCATTTTGTGCAGGTCCACCAGTATCTTGGGATCACGCTCATCGAAGTGTATGCCACGGTCAAAAAACATTGGTGTGTCGCAATGCGTATCAAGCGATAGAATATGCGAATGTGTTTTTTTTGCGGCAGAAAATTCGGATGCTTCTGCGGATAACCATTTAAACAAAGGCAACATGCTTTTGTCTCCTCTCAGAATGAAGCATTCGGGATGCCATTGTACACCTATGACGGATTTGAATTCTTTGCTTTCGATGGCTTCAATAATGCCATCTGCGCTTTGTCCGCATACCGAGAGGGTGGCTCCTACGGAGCTTACGGCTTGGTGATGAAAAGAATTGACGGCTAATTTCTCTTTTCCGAAGATGCTTCTGATGAGGCTACCTTCTTTCAAAACCACGGAATGCGACGGGTAGCTTCGTTCGAGTTCTTGCGAATGTTTGATGTGCGGTTCTTTCGCGCAATGACAGGTGTAAATGTCTTGGTAGATGTTTCCGCCTGTCGCAATGGCCAGCAACTGTATGCCACGGCAAATGCACAGCATGGGTATTTGCCTGTCCAATGCCATACGCAATAACAGCAATTCCTTACGGTCGCGTTGAGGACAAATGCCATGAAGCACTACCGATGGTTCCTCACCCATAAATAGCGGGTTTAAGTCGCTTCCTCCTGAAAAGACGAGCCCGTCAACATGATCTAAAATCGTGCAGATGTCGTTTTCGTCCTCTAAAGGTGGAATGACGATAGGTGATGCTCCTCCTGCATATACGCTTTGGTAGTAGCCTTGTGCCAATTCGCAGCCTTTTTCGCCATAATTTCCGGTGATTCCTATGACAGGATAGCATTTTGGCGCGGAATGGTCTTGGCACAATGCTTCATACCTGCCTTTCCAATCAAAAAAATCATTCATGTGATGATGGCTTTTCTCCTAATTCATTGTCATATTTCCTGTTCGGGTTTTTCGGGAACCAACCTTTCTTGACTCTCTCGCGTTGTTCAAAGAGCTCTTTGATAGACCAAAAGCAGCTAAACGAAAATACGCTCAGCATAGAACTTATGGCAAGATTCCAAATAAGCATGGCTGCTATACAGCCGATAATTCCGACGACGAGGAAAACCCACCAATAGCGTGTGCCTGTATAATATTCGGTTTTGATGACGATAGGGTGAAATAATCCTATAACCAAAAAAGAGAATGCACCGATTAAAAGTCCTGTAAAATAGAGCATTTAGTCGTCTTTGGGAAATACTATGGGCAGCTGTCTTGAAATGCTTTGTTGGAGGGAAATCAGAGTCTCCGTGCTTGTGACACCCGGAATCTGTTGAATCCTATTATTAAGGAGATCCATCAGATGCTCGTTGTCGTAAGCATAAAGTTTCATCATCATGGTATAATTGCCGGTTGTGAAATGGCATTCAACAACCTCTGGAATTTGTTTTAAGCGATCGACTACATCGTTGTACATGGAGCCTTTTTCCAAATTGACGCCGACAAAGGTACAAGTGGAATAACCTATGGATTTGGGATTCACATGGTAGCCAGTACCTAAGATTGTCTTTCTCTCTGTAAGCTTGGCGATTCTTTGGTGTACGACGGCTCTTGAAACTCCACATCTGAGGGCAACATCGCTTAGGGGGATACGGGCATCGCCCGAAATGATTTGCAAAATGCGCAAATCAAGATTGTCTATTTTCTCCGACATGATACTTTTTATTAGTTGAAGCAAAAATACAACTTTAAAAGAATAGAATGGCTCATGTGCTGCATTAAATTTCGCGTTTTGTTAAAATATGGAGCGCTTTTTGTGACAAAACGTTTCGTTACAGACTGACATGTTGACTATATTCAGCAGAAGATTTCGTCAATCCACCCGTTTAACGAGTACTTGTAGATGATGGTGCTGTCTAAAGGCTTGAAGTCTTTTTCAATAAAAGCAAGAGGTATATCGGGGGCGTTTCGGTCTATTACCAGAATGTTTTGAGGTGTGTAGAAGTCATAATCGGTGATGGTCTGATTGGTCGTAATGATTTTTCGCGATGCTCCCAAGGCTTCAATGCAGCGGATGGTTAGTCCCGTCTGCTTTGGGTGTTGGATGTCTATAATGATCTTTGATTGCGAGATGGCTGTTACTGTGTCTTGCTTGCTTAATGGCTTATACTTGAAATCACTCATTTCCATTTTGGTGTTTTTGTTGGCAATTTTCAAATACCAAAATTGAGCTCTGTTTTGCAGATATAAATACCAAAAGCCGGTTTTCCCGAATGTGCTGGCTATTCTTTTGATTTTGTCAACGACTACGAAACGATCGGTATGACCGGTACCGATAAAGCAAAAATCATATTTGTACGAGTGCTTGTCTGAAACCTTTCTGTATTCGTCTATGTAGAAAAGCGGGCGGAACTTAACTTGAGGATAGGCCTTGCAGTCATTGGCATCGAAAGAATAAATGCTGTCAAAGAGATTCAGGTATTCTGTTGTGTACTTTTTATTGCGAAAGGAATCCCATTGATAGTAAATTCTTTTTATGTGCGGGTTGGCCGAATTGACTTTTTCGGCAAACCATAGCGGCATGGCTTCTGTGCTTAATGCAAGGAAGTAATCAAAATGCTTTTCTGCAATTTGTGACCATACTTTCTTGTAATAATGGTCAATGGAGCGAGCCAAGACTTTTTTCTTGAACCGAATGATTCCCTTTAGCCAAAAATTATTGGAGGGGCGGTCATCTACAAAACAGACGTGAGCCCCTTTACTTTCAAGAGCATTTGAAATGGCTCTTTCATAACCGAAGAAAACCGGTGAGACAAAAAGAATGTGCTTGTTTTGCAGCTCGATCATTTGTAAAGTCCTTTTTCTTTCATTTCATCGATGGACTGTTCATACCTGTCTTCCTGCACTTCTTGTGCGTTGACCCATTTTGCAAATTCACCGATGCCATCACTGAAAGACCATTTGGGCTCAAACCCGAGTAGATCTCTTGCTGCGGAAATATCTGCGTAGTTATGACGAATGTCACCTAAACGATAGTTGCCGGAAACGGTTACAGGTACGTGTATGCCATATTTCTCTATTAATGTGTTGGCGACGGTTAAGACATCGGTTGGTATTCCTGTTCCGATGTTGAATACATGGCCGTTTGCTTCGTCCTTTTCGATTCCCAATATTGTGGCATCTACCACGTCGTCGATATAGACGAAATCGCGGCTTTCGCGTCCGTCTTCAAAAATGTTGATGGGATTGCCGTTCTTGATGCGCGTTGAGAAAATCGACAGGATGCCGGTGTATGGATTGGAAAGCGATTGCCCCGGCCCGTAAACGTTTTGATAGCGAAAAGAGACTGATGCAATGCCTATTGACGGACATACCAAATGAACCAACTGCCCTTCCACTTGTTTGGTGATGCCGTAGACAGATGTGGGATGAACAAGCGAATCCTCTGTAGTCCCGACAAGTTGTAGCGGTTGGGTGCTTCCAGGATATTTTACTTCAAAGTCACCTTGGCTCATGTCCTTGTCAGAGCGTTCTGTCGGATAGACATACTGTTTCAGTTCATCGCTGTAGTACCGACCTTCTCCATAGATGGCGCGGCTTTCGGCGACAACAACTTTTTTTACGGTCTGCTTTGTGTTTGTCAGAAGATCCAATAAAAGAGCCGTACCCCCGATGTTGGTCGTAACGTACTTCTCAATTTCATACATGGATTGTCCGGTTCCTGTTTCAGCGGCAAGATGTACGACACATTCTACACCGTCGAGTGCTTTCAGCCAATCTTCTTTCGATGTTACAGAGCCAAGTATGAAGTTTACTCGTCCCTTTATCGAATTATATAATGGTGAGGTGACATCCGGATTGTCGCCATGTATTTGTGGTGATAAATTGTCTAATACTGTGACATCGTATCCTTCTGATTGCAGTTTCAGAGCTAAATGTGAGCCTATGAATCCTGCACCTCCGGTAACCAGAATTTTTCTTTTCTTCATCGTTCTTGCATTAAACATTCAGGGCAATTGCCGGCTTGCATTGTACAAATAGAGCAAATTATGTGTCCCATGAAAGTTTTCGGCTTCAAAAATACGGAAAAAATACGAATGCTTTGCCGCTTTAAGTGGGAAAGTGAATGGTGCGGCCGAAAAATGCCTGTTTAATGTAAAAAAATAGTTCGCTGATTAACTGTTTATTCCTATCTTTGTAACCATTAAATATAACTTGATATGAAAGGAGTTGCAACATTTATAATTTCCATGATGGCCGCAGGTGCGATTTATGCGCAAGAAGTAGGCCGCAATGATGTACTGCGAATAATGAAAAAAGTTGCAGATTGGCAAATAACGGATTATGATAAAAAGCACTCGCGTGATACCAATTGGGAAAATGGCGCTTTGTTTGTGGGTATGTCACATTGGGCTGAATTGGCAAAAAGAACCTGTAACGACAAACGCTACTATGATTGGCTGTTAAAGATAGGAAAGCGCAACCATTGGCAGCCGGGTCCCAGAATGTACCATGCAGACGATATCACGGTTACACAAACATGGCTCCGGCTTTCCGAAGTATTCCATGAGCCGTCTTATGCATATCCGACCATCGCACGTCTTGACTTTTTGGTCTCGCACCGTTCGTCTTCTGATTTGGATTTCAGAAAGAACCAACACGACCTCTTTACACGTTGGTCATGGTGTGATGCCCTTTATATGGCACCGCCGGCATTTATCAAGCTTTATACAATGACGGGGAAAAAGAAATATTTGAATTTTGCTCACGATGAGTTTCGTGAAACGGTATCATATCTTTATGACAAAGACGAACATTTGTTTTTCCGCGACTCGCGCTATTTCGACAAGCTTGAAGCGAATGGTCGGAAAGTGTTTTGGGGGCGTGGCAATGGTTGGGTGATTGCCGGATTGGCGGAAATCTTGAAATTGCTGCCTGAAAAAAACTCTCAACGCAAATACTATCTGCATTTGTTCAAAGAGATGAGTGAACGGCTGCTTGGATTGCAGCAAGAAGATGGCTATTGGCGGGCAAGCTTGATGGACGCCGCTTCTTATCCTTCACCGGAAACGAGTGCTACCGGTTTTATCGCCTACGGATTGGCCTACGGTGTGCGTTCAGGAATTTTGGACAAAAACCTATTTCTTCCGGCAGTAATGAAAGGTTGGAACGCCATATGTCGCGCTGTTTCGCCGGAAGGACGTTTAGGCTATGTGCAGCCAATTGGTGGTGACCCTCAAAAGGTTGTGGCCGAGATGACGCAGGTGTATGGCTGCGGTGCTTTCTTGTCGTTAGGTTGTGAAGTATTTTTATTGCAAACACATAAGTAAATGTTGAGAATCATCATTTGCACTGCCGCTTTGATTTTGTCGGCTGTAACAGTAATGAGTGCCGGCTCCAAGGCCATGGCACAAAAGGTGAAGACGGAATCTGTAACAAAAATATCGTTTGATGTTAAACACGGCGTCCCCATTGACGAGATGATTTATGGGCAGATGCTCGAAGATTGTAACGACAGTGTGATTTATGGAGGACTTGTTGACCGCCACGGAAAGGAGAATCCTGCTGTACGCAATTTGCTGCAAGCTCTCGATATTCCGGTGATGCGTTGGCCTGCCGGTACGTACATACATGAATACCATTGGAAGAACGGTGTCGGGCCGAAGGTGCATCGCCCTACTGTTGCGATGAAATGCTGGGGTGGAACAGATCCTAATACTTTTGGTACTGATGAATTCCTGCATTGGTGCGAAAGAATGGGCATACCGGCATATATCAACTTCAACATGTCCAACAGCTTGCAATATGGAGGTTCGATAGGGGAAGCTCTTGACTGGATGGATTATGCAATGGGTGACACCCTTGAAACGATGGGAAAACTAAGGGCCAAGAACGGTCGTAAAGAGCCTTACGCCGTACCGTTCTGGTGTATTGGTAATGAGAATTATGGGTCGTATGGAGTACATCGCGGAGAAACTGCTTCTGAGTATTCATCGCGTCTTAATTGCTGGGCACGAATTATTAAAACTGCTTATCCAAATGTAAGTTTGCTCGGTATTGGACACACGTATGAATGGAATGATTCTGTCCTGGCTCAAAATGGACAGCTTGTTGACTTCCTGACGTTGCATTATTATTTGGGAGCTCGTGTGAATGACGGGCGTCTTATGGATGAAGAACTGACGCTTTTCGCACCGGCTAAGGTTGAGGCCAATATAGAGAGAAGTATTCCGCAGCTTGACAAAGTCAATCATGCAAAGGGGAGGTTAGCCAGCCCCGTACGCTACAGTGTGGACGAATGGAATAATCGCCACGCCGTATATGATGGCAAAGAGTGGCGCTTTTCACGGAAGGATCCCCGTTGCCAGTTTGATGCAGCGTGCGTAGCAGGAATGTTGAATGTGTTTATTCGTCAGTCTCATGCGGTGGGAATGGCGAATTATATATTCCCTGTCAATGGTCACGGACTGGTAAAAACTGTTGGAGACAACGATGCTTTCCGCACGCCTGTTTACCATGTGTTCGACCTTTACAGGCACCTGATGAAAGGCAAGGCAATCACTACAAGCGTTTGTGGACCAATGGCAATGATTGACTATTCGAGGCTTCTTGTTGAAGGTGACATGAACAAGGATGTTGAGAGTATAAAGAAGCAACTGCCATATATTGATTGTGCTGCAGTGCTGTCTGGTGACAGTGCGGTGAGAATATCATTGGTCAACCGTTCGCCCAATCAAACGCTCCGCGCAGACATTGAGCTTGATGATTGGTGCATAAGGCAAATATGGCGGATAGAATCGGACGATATCAACGCATCGAATACATCTTCTGAACGTAATCGCATTCTTCCTTCTACACAAAAATTCAAGAAAGCAAAAACGGGCGGTAAATTCAAGTTGCACATAAAGCCTTGCGGCGTTGTGATAGTTGAATTAGCCGTATGATATAAAAAGAAGTAAGCTATATTAGCGATATAAAGAGTACTGTCATTTGTGTATGTTTTTGTGCCCGTTGTGTTAGTCGGGCGTTTCCTTAGTTATTATTCGTTTAAGCGAATTCTCGTGTTTCGGGTTTTGTGAGGTTTTCATTTTGCGCCTTTGCGGCGGTTGCATTCCCTGCAAAGCATCTGGCAATTCTCCTCCACGGTACGTCCGCCCTCCCGCCATGGGGTGATGTGGTCGCCCTCCATGAGCTCCATATCAAACTCCCTGCCGCAAATGGCGCATTTGTGTCCCTGCCTCTCCCATGCCGCGAGCTTTATTTTCTCGGAGAAGGTGCGCAGGTCGAGATAGTGTTCGTCGCCGGTAAGCACGTAGGGAATTATTCCGCAGCTTTTTTGTATTTCATCGTCCTGCATGAGCGTTGATATGCGTTTTCCCAAAGCTGCTGTGTCGAGAGCCTGTTCGTGAAAACGGTCGTAGAAATAAGCCCAATCAAGGCCTTTCATGATTTTCTTGAACCTCTTCATGTCGAAATTGGTCGTCGCCCAATTCAACACGTTTTGGAAATAGCTCCACAGGTTGTTGGCGTTGGGGTCGTGCTGGTGTGCCGCCATATATTCCACGAGGCTTTGCGGGTGTCCCATGCGTGTTTCGTGGTCAGCCATCCATTCCAAGGCTTTTTTGAGAATTTCCTGTCTGTTTGGCGAGCCCTTCACCAAATCTTTGCCAAGGCGGTATGCGCCGCAGTTGTTTTTCGAGAAATGCCGCTTGGCGTCGCTCACGAACGGCCCGGCATAAACAGCGTTGTTAATCTCCTGTTCGTTAAGCGGCTTCCCCGCTATGTTTATTGTCTTGAACCATTCCAGTTTCTCCGACGCCTCGCCCTCGCACACATACACAGTGAGCTTGTAGCCGAGTATGCGCTTCTGCACGTCGGCCGGCAGGTTGAAGAAGTACTTGGTGTCAACGCTGAATTTGCCCGCCACGTATTCGCACAGCGAGAGCGTGCGCTGCTGTCCGTCCATCACCTCGTAAGGGCATTCGGCATCCTCGCTTCTTTTCACCCAGTACATCACGTTCAACGGGTAGCCGTTCAGCACGGTGTGTATAACCGCCTCCTGTTCCTTTTCGTTGTAGATGAACTCACGCTGGTATGGCGGGCGTATGTCGAGCCTGCCGCCATAGCCGCGCACGCCCAGCTCTTCGTTGTTTGAGTAACCGTCCGTAATATCCCCGACGGTAACTTCTGTCTGCTTTATTGTCATCATGGTGTACTAATGTTTTATTCGTTGGATAGCTAAACGTTTGTATTTTTCCTTTCCGTTCACAATAGCTTTGGCTAAATCCCAGGGACCATCGCTTCCGTGATTTATTATCCCAACAATTTCAAACTGTGTCGGGCAATATTTGTCGAGAAAAGTGATTGGCACTCCCATAACGCCGTAGTAATCGTATGGTATGTCGGCGGTGCGTCCCACTTCTATGGCATCGTAGTTGTCGTATTTGGGGTAGGCTTCCGGGGAATAGCGGCACACCAAATCAAGTTCCTCGTTACGCTTGGGTATTTCGAGGTCGGTGAACCACATTACGCCCGAAACCCTGATCATTCCCTTGCGGTGGTCGGCGGCAGTGGCGGTGTCCTCGTAGGGCGACATGAAATGCGCCGCAGCTCCCTTGAAGCCGTAGCCCAACCACAGCCGGTTGTCTTTTATGTATGGAAAAATCTCCTTGTAGGTGATTGCGTTCTGGTTGCCGACGATTATGAACTTCTTGTTGTACTTCATAAGCTGTGCCACATACTCACGGAAAAGCGAGAACGGCGGGTTTGTAACCACGATGTCGGCTTCTTTCAGGAGTTCAACGCATTCCTTGCTGCGGAAGTCCCCCGTTTGCAGGGTTGAAAGCACATTCCTGCCGTTTTGCAAAAGATAGCGTACGTCCGAAAGGTCGATTGCCCCGTCACCGTTGATGTCTTTCACTTCCGTTATCTCCACCTTGTATGCGATTTTCTTGGGTTCGCTGTCAAACTCCTCGAAATGCATCAGCAGTTCGTTGCCCTGCACCGGCGAGCCGTTGTAGCAGGTGCAGATTAGCTTTTTCAGACCGAGCTGGTTGAAGTGGAGCGCGAAATACTTGAAGAAATTGCTTTCGTAAGGGTCGTCGCAGTTGCACAGGATGGTCTTGCCGCGAAAGTGCTGCCAGTAGTGTTGCAGCTCGCGTTCAATGTCGGAGAGCTGTGTGTAGAACTCGTCCTTCTTTGCCGTTCTTGCGGCACTGAGATTTTTGTTTGCCATAAGCAGATTGATAGTTTTAGGCATACTGCTATCAATCCGCCAAGACGCAAAAAGGGCGTGATGCCTCTTATCGCGTTTAGCACGGGGCGGCCTCGGAATGGAGCCCCGGTCCATCTTAAGAATGCAACACGCCTATGGCGCGAGCATTGTATCTTAGATGGAACAGAGGCTTGCATACGAGCCGCCTGTCACATATTATTTCCGTGCTTGTTATTCCAAATGAGTTTCCGAGGCTCTTGGCTAAACGCGAAATAATAGCGAATGCTTTGTTTTTACCGAAAAATTAGCGGACAAGGCTTGCGCCAAGTCTGCTTCAAAAGTACAAAAAGTTTGCGAATGATGCGCCATTGCTGCATAAAAAAGATGGCATATTCAGGGCTTGGGGTTCTTTGTTCTATATTAATTGCAGGAAAGCCTGAAAGTGTTTCCGTTCAGTCTTTACAAATTGTACGATTACGGGCTTGTTTTGTAAAACCAAGTCTTGGTCGATAAAAACCAAGTCTTAGTTATAAAGAATCAAGACTTGATTCTACAATTATGTCGCATCTTTCTGCAATTGTTCCATGCAAGTTTACAACTATCTCTTGCGCGGATGCAATTATTCACTGTGGCATGAACCTCTGCATGCGCGAGATATGGTTTAGACTCTTTCGATGGAAGAACAGATAAGGGCCGGATATCGGGAGGTAGTAAGTCTGTGTTGTGGGGGTGACGTCTTATAAATGATGTGATGACAAGGTCAAGAGCATAAGTACGGAGAAACGATGGCAAAGCGCAATCGCAACCATAAAACAGTTGATTTAACGTGCTACTATCGTGAAGCAATTAAATTGTCTTTATGTCAATGGTGGCTTTTATTCCACGTTTCACGTTCTTTACGTGAAGGGTGGCAGTGCCTTTTGAATTGCCTGACTGAATGATGACGACAAGTTGGCCGCTGAACAGCTTCATGTGAGGTTGAGTAAACGTTTCAAGAGAAGTGGCATCGCCGTTGCATGCGGCTTTGAATGTGCCGTTGCCGGTGACGCTGAAAGTCAGTTCATCGGTGAGGGTGGGGCAGGGTGTGCCGTTTTTGTCTACCATTTCTATGGTGACGAAGCAGAGGTCGTTGCCATCGGCCTTTATTGTCTGGTGGTCGGCAGTGAGTCTGAATGCTGCAGGTTGGCCTGCCGTGCGGATAACTTTTTCGCCTGCTTTGCTGCCGTTGGCATCGTAAGCCACCACTTTCAGTTCGCCGGGTTCATAGATCACGTCATTCCAGCGCAGGCGGTAGCAGTCCAGACGAGTGTTTTTCTGTTTGAACTTGCGCCCTTGGCTCTTGCCGTTGACAAAGAGTTCGGCCGACGGATAGTTTGTATAGCAGTAGACAGGCGTCACCTGTTGCTCTCTGCCCGGCCATGTCCAATGTGGCAGGATGTGCAGGGTGGGAGAGTTGGTTTGCCAGCGTGAGCGATAGAGATAGTAGCGGTCTTTGGGCAGTCCGGCAAGGTCTACAATGCCGAAATAGCT
Organism: uncultured Bacteroidaceae bacterium; assembly: GCA_934426255.1. GTDB lineage: Bacteria > Bacteroidota > Bacteroidia > Bacteroidales > Bacteroidaceae > UBA6382. The sequence continues at coordinate 62,052 of CAKRYD010000001.1, forward strand.
GCTCCGTGCCGGCCATTGTCCGTCGTAGGGTGTCGGTTCACCGAGATAGTCGAAGCCTGTCCATACAAATTCACCTATTGTCCACGGTTCGTTATCCTGTAAAACCCAATCGTCGTCGGGCAGGTTGCTCCAGGATCCGTGTTCGGTGTCATAGCTTGAGCATTGTCTGTCGGGATGTTTGATGTCTGTTCCTGCCTTGGCCGGAAACTTGTAGATGCCGCGGCTGCTCATCGTTGATGCTGTTTCCGAACCTAAGATAAAGCCTTGACGTAGGTTGTCTATGTTGGGTTTGTAACGGTGTACACGGTAATTGAATCCCGGTATGTCAAGTGCGTCAAAGAAACCGCTCTTTATGTCGTTGTCAGGCTGGTCGGCTCCACAGGTGACAAAGCGTGTCGGGTCAAGCGTGTGGCAATAGTCGCGCATCAGCCTTGCGCGCTCCGCGCCTTCTTTTGAGCCTTGTTCGGGTATCTCGTTGCCGATGCTCCACATCACGATGGACGGATGGTTGCGGTGTCCGAGTATGAGGTTGCGCAGGTCCTTGCGCCACCATTCATCATAGAAGCGGTTGTATCCGTTCTTTACCTTTGGAAGTTTCCATCCGTCAAAGCTTTCTGCCATGACCATCATGCCCATGGAGTCGCACACGTCCATCTGCATTTGTGAGGGCATGTTGTGTGATGTGCGTATGGCATCTGCGCCCATATCCTTCATGATGCGTATCTGGCGGATGATGGCTGCCTTGTTTACGGCTGCACCCAGCGGTCCGAGGTCGTGATGTAAGCACACCCCTTTGAATTTACGGCTTATGCCGTTGAGCACGAAGCCTTTCTCTTTGGATACGGATATGGTGCGTATGCCTACTTTCTGTACGGTATTGTCAAGCAGTTTGTTGCCACGATACAGGCAAGTCTTGAGCGTATACAGATATGGTGTTTCGGGGCTCCACAGTTCGGGGCCTGCTATGTCAATCTGTCCATGTGCCGCACCTGTGTTCTGAAGGTCCGACTTCCGGATGGCCACTATTTTGCCTTTTGCATCATAGAGCAAGAATTTTACATATAAGTTCTTTGTCTTATGTGTGGTCTCGGCCGTGTTTGAAAGGTTGTTCAGATGCATGTCTATGGCTACTGATGCTTTATCTTTCGTTGCAGACAGGGTGCGGAAGAATGTGCCCCATGGGTCGATGCTTTCTTCGCCGGTACATATCAGCCTGACGGGTCGGTATAGTCCTGCACCGGGATACCACCGGCTGCTCTCCTCTTGGTTGGTGAGTGTCACTTTCACCTCGTTGTTGCCGGGCCTGACAAGCGGCGTGATGTCGAGGCGGAAAGCGCTGTATCCATATGCCCAATGGCCTGCTTTCTTGCCGTTGACATATACGGTTGGCTCTGCCATTGCTCCGTCGATGTATATCTCGGTGTGCCGATAGCCTTTGGGGAGTGTAAACGTTGTCTTGTAGATACCTTTGCCTATCCAAGGCAGGGCACCGCTTCTGCCGGAGTGTTCTGTGGCGTGTGTCTCGCCGTTTTCTTTGATTTGAGTCACTTGCAAGTCCCATTTCTTGTCAAATGGGCCGCTGATGGCCCAGTCGTGAGGCACGTCTACTTGTTCCCAAGTGCTGCCGTCGTGTGAAAAATCCCACTTGTTAAGGTTGGTTTCCTGTCTCACTTGTGCCATTCCGGCCACGGTCATGGCAAGCGCCAATGTAAGTAATTTGTATTTCATAAGTTTTTCTTTCGGCTGTTTGGCTGTAAAGTTACGGAAAATGAGTTGAATAAGAGTGATGCCCGATTGTTTTCTTTTGAAAAACGGTTTTGTTTGTGTTTTTGTGAAGGTATTGAACGGATTTGCATTTGTTTTGCCTGCAAATTGTTACCTTTGCCGGATAGATATAATGAAAAAGAGGAATTATGAAAATCAGGAGTGTAGTAATCTTTACTTTTTGTGTGATGCAAACGGGCACGGCAGTGCTTGCTTCGCGTGGCAACGAATCGAAAATCAAAATGTCGGAAGAAGCATTCATCACCGGTCTGATGGGCAGGATGACGCTTGAAGAGAAGATAGGACAGCTTGTATTGCCCGATGGTCATGGGATGACAACCGGCATATCGGAACAGACAGACCTTTATGGTGACATTAAGAAAGGGCTGGTTGGCTCTGTCCTTAATGTAAGCGATGCTAAGGCCATCCGTGCTCTTCAGAAGGTGGCGGTCAACGAGTCGCGGCTCAAGATTCCCCTGCTTGTAGGTCTCGATGTTGTTCATGGCTTCCGCACGATATTCCCTATTCCGCTTGCGCAGTCGTGTTCCTGGGACACGGTGCTGGTGCGCAAGGCTGCGCGTGTGGCGGCCATTGAGGCTTCGGCCTATGGCATCAACTGGACCTATTCGCCTATGGTCGATGTGGCTCATGATGCACGTTGGGGCCGAATTGCCGAGGGCAACGGTGAGGATCCGTTTCTGAGTGCATGCATGGCCAGGTCACTGGTGCAAGGCTATCAGGAGAATATGAAGAAAAACACCAACATTGCGGCCTGTCTTAAGCATTATGCGTTGTATGGAGCTGTGGAGTCCGGCCTTGACTATAACTTTGTTGATATGAGCCGTATAAGGATGTTCAACGAATATATGCTTCCCTATGAGGCTGCCGTTGAGGCAGGAGTGAGGAGCGTTATGTCGTCGTTTAACGTGATAGACTACATGCCTGCATCCGGCAATAAGTGGCTTATGGACGACGTGTTGCGCAAGAAGTGGGGCTTTAAGGGTTTTACTGTGACCGACTATAACGGGATTGCTGAGATGACATCCCACGGTGTGGGGCCTCAGGAACGTTGTACCGAGCTTGCCGCCAATGCGGGCATTGACATCGACATGTGTTCGCAGGCTTATCTCAAGTACTTGAGTAAGTTGGTGGAAAGTGGCAAGATAAGCGAAGAGACCATCAATACTATGTGTCGCCGTGTGCTTGAGGCCAAGTGGGAACTCGGCCTTTTCGAGGATGCCAACCGCGGGCATTCGGAGAAAGAACTTACTACAGCTGTGCGCAAAAAGGAGTATATCGAAATAGCCCGTCAGCTGGCAGGCGAAAGCATGGTGCTGCTCAAGAACGATGGCCAGGTGCTGCCGCTGAAGAAGCAGGGCAGGATTGCCGTGATAGGCCCGTTGGCAAAATCGGGGCGCAACCTTTATGGCTGCTGGACCGGTCCCGGGGCTTCGCAGCCCAATATGGGCATTTATGATGCCATCAAAGAGGCTGCCGGCAGCAAGGCAGATGTGGTCTATGCACGTGGCAGCAATGTGTTTTCCAACCCCGACTATGAGGCTGCCGGACAAATCAACAACTATGACGTGGGTCGCGATGCGCGTACGGCCGAGGAGATGATTAGGGAAGCCGTGGCCACGGCAAGCAGCAGCGATGTAGTGATTGCCACACTTGGAGAGTTGTCGGATATGACAGGCGAAAGCCAAAGCCGGGCAGATCTTGAAATGCCCGACGTGCAGCGCGACCTGCTGAAAGCCCTCTTGAAGACAGGGAAGCCGCTGGTCTTGCTCTATATTACGGGACGTCCCGTGGCCATGCGTTGGGAAAAAGCCCATGTGCCCGTTATACTTGAAACATGGTTTGGAGGCACTGAGGCAGCCCATGCCATTGCCGATGTAGTGTTTGGTGACAGAAACCCGAGCGGAAAACTCACGACAACATTTCCACAGGTCACCGGACAGCTGCCGTTCACCTATTCGCGTTACAGAGGCGGACGCCCTGTAGATCCCAATGCCAAATTCATTAAATATGCCCAGAACTATATGGATGTGACCATGGCACCTGCATTTCCTTTTGGTTATGGAATGAGCTATACCACCTATAAATATGGTAAACTCTCGTTGAGCTCTCCAACGATGCGAAGTGGAGATAAGGTAAAAGCCTCGCTCGTGGTTACCAATGCGGGCAATCGGGCCGGCGATGAAGTGGTGCAGCTTTATATACACGACAAGGCAGCATCCATCATCCGTCCCGTAAAGGAGCTGAAGGGCTTCAAACGCATTCACCTTGAAGCAGGTGAGAGCAAAACCGTAGAGTTTGAGATAAACGAGGAGATGCTCAAGTTCTATAATGCAGATCTTCAATTTGTAAGCGAACCGGGAGACTTTGACATCATGGTAGGTCCCAACAGCAGTGACCTACAGACTTTGCAGCTCACACTGAATGCATAAGTCGGTTTCTGCCGCAGGCAATGGTGTGGCCTAAATAGTTTGAACATAGATGTGTACAGGCAGTGCGTGCGATGTGTACAGATTGTAAGGTGCGATGTGTACAGATTGTAAGACATGATGTGTGTGATGGATTTTATGTTTTGAATGATTGTGAGTTACAAAATAGAAAGAGGGAGAAAGGCTAAAGCCTTTCTCCCTCTTGTCAATTCAGAGCAGTATGCCTAAAGTGATGCAGGCATATTGTCGTTGTCTTCATCTTTTTCGCTTTCTTCCTTGCTTCCCACAATCAGATTGCGGAACATGGATAAGCCTGTTCCTGCCGGAATCAGATGTCCGCAGATAACGTTTTCTTTCATTCCTTCAAGGTGATCTACGCGGCCACGGATGGCAGCTTCGTTGAGAACCTTGGTGGTTTCCTGGAATGATGCGGCCGACATGAAGCTTGAGGTTTGCAGGGCGGCACGGGTGATGCCTTGCAATATCTGGTTGGAGGTGGCGGGAACGGCATCCCTCACCTGCACAGTCTTCAGGTCGCGACGCTTGAGTGAAGAGTTCTCGTCGCGAAGTTTGTGGGCGGTAACAATCATACCTACCTTCATGAAGTCGCTGTCACCGGCATCGGTAACAACCTTCTTGCCCCAAATACGGTCGTTTTCATCTGCAAACTCTATCTTGTCGACGATTTCTTCTTCAAGGAAGTTGGTGTCACCCGGGTCAACTATGCGCACCTTACGCATCATTTGACGCACGATGACCTCAAAGTGCTTGTCGTTGATCTTAACTCCTTGCAGACGATAAACGTCCTGAATTTCGTTGACGATATATTCTTGTACTGCGGTGGGACCTTTGATGGCGAGGATGTCGGCCGGTGTGATTGAACCGTCCGACAGTGGGGTGCCGGCACGCACAAAGTCGTTTTCCTGAACCAAAATCTGTGACGACAGGGGTACGAGGTATTTGCGTATGTCACCCACTTTCGACGTAACGATGATTTCACGGTTGCCACGTTTGATGTTGCCCATCGAGATTTCACCGTCAATTTCAGAGACAATCGAGGGATTGGACGGGTTACGTGCTTCAAACAATTCGGTAACACGTGGCAGACCACCAGTAATGTCGCCGGCCTTGCCTACGGCACGAGGTATCTTGACAATCACGTCACCGGCCTTGAGATTCTGGCCGTCTGTAATGGTGATGTGGCCGCCAATGGGGAAGTTATATGTACGCAACGTGTTCCCTTTGTCGTCGACAATGTGCACCATAGGTACCTTGGAACGCTCCTTGGATTCAGTAACAATGATTTCGCGCAAGCCGGTTGCTTCGTCCTGTTCTACACGACAGGTGACACCTTCCTTGACGTTTTCAAACTTGGCTGTACCTGAGAATTCGGTGACGATAACGGCATTGAACGGGTCCCACTTGGCAATGATGGTGCCGGGCTCAACAATGTCGTCGTCGTGAACAAAGAGCTGTGAACCGTAAGGCACGTTCTGTGTTGACAGTGTAATGCCGGTGTTTTCATCGACTTGCCTTACTTCGGCCAGACGACCTACAACTACCAGACCTGATGTGCCGTCGTTGTTGATGACATCAACCGTACGCAGTTCATCAAATTCCACTCTTGCCTTGTGCCGTGCTGTTATGGTAGCGTTGGCCTCGGCATTACCGGCTACACCACCGGCATGGAATGTTCGCAGGGTGAGCTGTGTACCAGGTTCACCGATAGACTGTGCGGCAATGACTCCTACTGCTTCGCCTATCTGGACCATTTTACTGGTGGCCAGGTTGCGACCATAGCACTTGACACATACGCCATGCTTGCTTTCGCAGGTGAGCACCGAACGGATTTCAACGGTTTCTATGGGCGAAGCCTCTATCTCTGCAACGATGGGCTCGGTGATTTCTTCACCGGCTGCAACGATGAGCTTGCCGGTTGTGGGGTTGACTATGTCGTGAACGGAAACACGTCCCAGTATGCGCTCGCCCAAGGAGTTGATGACTTCTTCGCCATCTTTGAGTGCAGTGCATTCCAAGCCACGTAGTGTTCCGCAGTCTTCTTCGGTAATAATGACATCGTGGGCTACGTCAACCAAACGTCGGGTAAGGTAACCTGCGTCTGCCGTCTTGAGGGCTGTATCGGCCAAACCTTTGCGGGCACCGTGGGTGGAGATAAAGTATTCCAGCACCGACATGCCTTCCTTGAAGTTGGAAAGAATAGGGTTTTCGATGATCTGTGCCCCTTCTGCACCTGCTTTTTGGGGCTTTGCCATCAAACCTCTCATACCTGCCAGCTGTGCAATCTGGTCAGCGGAACCACGGGCTCCCGAATCAAGCATCATGAACACAGAGTTGAAACCTTGGTCTGCCTCGGTCATTTGCTTCATCAGTGTCCTCTTCAACTTGGCATTGGCATGTGTCCAGGTGTCGATAACCTGATTGTAACGCTCATTGTCGGTGATGAATCCCATGTTGTAGTTGGCAGTGATCTCCTCGATTTCCTTGTTTCCCTCTTGAACGATTTCTTGCTTTTCTGCCGGGATGATAATGTCGTCAAGGTTAAACGACAGACCTCCTAAGTAGGCCATCTTATAGCCGAGATTCTTAATGCCGTCGAGGAACTTGCATGCACGTGCCATACCTACGGTCTTGATGACTTTGGCTATGATGTCACGAAGCGACTTCTTGGAGATGACTTCATTGACATATCCCACTTCGACCGGAATGATTTCGTTGACGATGATGCGTCCTACTGAGGTCTCGACCAGTGTCTTTTCGAGTTTGCCTTCGTCATTGATATCGTCTACTACGACTTTTACGATGGCATGCACATTGACACGCTTTTCATTATAGGCAATGATGGCCTCTTCGGGACCGTAGAAGATGAGCCCCTCGCCTTTTGCACCCGGACGCAGCTTTGTTATATAGTAGAGACCCAATACCATATCTTGTGAAGGCACGGTGATAGGAGCTCCGTTTGCTGGGTTCAGGATGTTGTGGCTTTGAAGCATCAATGTCTGGGCTTCGAGCACGGCATCATTGCTCAAGGGAAGGTGCACGGCCATCTGGTCTCCGTCGAAGTCGGCATTGAATGCCGTACAGGCCAACGGGTGCAATTGGATAGCCATACCTTCAATCATCTTGGGCTGGAAGGCTTGGATGCCAAGCCTGTGAAGTGTCGGGGCGCGGTTGAGCAACACCGGATGCCCACGCATTACATATTCCAGAATGTCCCAAATTACAGGGTCTTTCCTGTCAATGATGCGTTTGGCACTCTTTACTGTCTTTACGATTCCGCGCTCTATCAGTCGGCGGATGATGAATGGCTTGTAGAGCTCGGCTGCCATCAGCTTTGGAAGACCGCACTCTCCCATGTTCAATTCGGGGCCGACAACGATAACAGAACGGGCAGAATAGTCTACACGCTTACCTAACAGATTCTGACGGAAGCGTCCTTGCTTGCCCTTCAGTGAATCAGAAAGGGATTTTAGCGGCCGGTTGGAGTCTGAACGTACTGAGGCACTCTTGCGCGAATTGTCCAAAAGACTGTCGACAGCTTCCTGAAGCATACGCTTTTCATTGCGCAGAATAACTTCGGGAGCCTTAATTTCTAAAAGACGTTTAAGACGGTTATTCCTGATGAGCACCCTTCTGTAAAGGTCGTTCAAGTCGGATGTGGCGAAGCGTCCACCGTCCAATGGCACCAAGGGGCGCAAGTCGGCAGGAATGACAGGCAGTATTTTCAGTATCATCCATTCGGGGCGGTTCCTGCCGCGGCTGGAGCGAAAAGCCTCAACAACCTGAAGACGTTTCAATGCTTCTGTCCTGCGCTGCTGTGAGGTGTCGGTGTTTGCACGATTGCGTAATTCATATGACAGACTGTCTAAGTCAATGTTGCAAAGCAGGTCGTAGACAGCTTCGGCACCCATCTTGGCGATGAACTTCTGCGGGTCACTGTCTTCCAGATATTGGTTGTCTTTGGGCAGTTGGTCCAGGATGGACATATATTCGTCTTCGGTCAGAAGATCGAATTTGTGTATCTCGTTTCCGTCCAAGACCTCTTTGCCGGCAAGGCAGCCTTCCTGTATTACAACGTAGCGTTCATAATATATGATAGCATCGAGCTTTTTCGTGGGAAGTCCTAACAGGTAGCCAATCTTGTTGGGCAAAGTGCGGAAATACCATATGTGAGCTACAGGGACAACCAGCTGGATGTGGCCGCAACGCTCACGACGTACTTTCTTTTCAGTGACTTCGACACCGCAACGGTCGCAGACAATGCCTTTGTATCTGATGCGCTTGTACTTTCCACAGTAGCATTCATAATCTTTGGTTGGGCCGAAGATCCTTTCGCAGAACAATCCGTCACGTTCGGGCTTATAGGTACGGTAGTTGTCAAGGATTTCTTCGGGAGAAGCCAATCCAATGGTGATCTTCGTAAACGAACTCTTTATCTTTGATTCTTTTTTAAATGCCATGATTATGTTATATGTAAAGAGTGTCTGATTAATCCAATGTGATGCTTAAACCTAAACCACGTAGTTCATGCAGCAACACGTTGAGCGATTCGGGAATGCCCGGCACGGGTAGGGGATCGCCCTTGACAATTGCTTCATAGGCTTTTGCACGCCCGACTACATCGTCCGATTTGATAGTAAGCATTTCCTGCAAAACATGTGATGCTCCAAAGGCTTCGATGGCCCAGACTTCCATTTCTCCGAAACGCTGGCCTCCGAATTGTGCCTTACCGCCAAGGGGTTGCTGCGTAATCAGTGAGTAGGGGCCTATAGAACGGGCATGCATCTTGTCTTCTACCATGTGTCCTAATTTTAGCATGTAAGTTACACCTACAGTCGCTTTTTGGTCAAACGGTTCGCCTGTTTCTCCATCGTAGAGCTGCGTAGAACCTAAATGGGGCAGTCCGGCCTTATTGGTCCATGTTTCCAAGTCCTTTAGTGTTGCACCGTCAAAAATCGGAGTTGCAAACTTCATGTCGAGCTTGCGTCCTGCATAACCAAGTACGGCTTCAAAGATTTGTCCCAAATTCATACGTGAAGGAACACCTAACGGGTTCAACACAATATCGACAGGGGTCCCGTCTTCCAAGAATGGCATATCTTCTTGACGTACAATCTTTGATACAATACCCTTGTTGCCATGACGACCGGCCATCTTATCGCCGACACCGATTTTACGCTTCTTTGCGACATAGACTTTTGCCATTTGGATAACACCGGATGGAAGTTCATCACCAATCGTGATGGCAAAGTTCTGACGCTTCATCTCTGCATCGTAGATGTTGTATTTCTTCAAGTAGTTAAGAATGACTTTCTGAATCAGGTCGTTCTTGTGCGAATCTGTTGTCCACTTGCTTAGCTGCAGCGATGAGAAATCAACATCATTCAGTATAGAGTGTGAGAAGGTGACTCCTTTGGGAATGGTAATTTCACCCAAGTTGTTCTTTACTCCTTGTGAAGGCTTGTCTTTTGTCAGAATGAGCAGTTTTCCAATCAATTCTTCTTTGAGTTTAGCAACTTTTTCGTTGAACTCATCAAGCACTTCTTGCAATTTTATCTTATCCTCTGCACGGCTCGAACGTGTTTTGATAGCCTTTTTGAACAGACACTTATCAACGACAACACCGGAGAGTGAAGGAGTAGCTTTTAATGAGGCATCTTTAACGTCGCCTGCACGGTCGCCAAAGATAGCACGCAGCAGCTTTTCTTCCGGAGAGGGATCGCTTTCACCTTTTGGCGTGATTTTACCTATTAATATGTCTCCTGGCTCGACACGAACTCCGATGCGTACAATGCCGTTTTCATCCAAGTTCTTAGTCGCATCTTCACTGACATTTGGAATGTCACTGGTAAGTTCCTCAACGCCGCGTTTAGTCTCGCGTACAGCTAAAGAAAACTCATCAACATGTACGGAGGTGAGTATATCTTCGCGTACCATGCGCTCGTTCAGAACAATGGCGTCCTCGTAGTTGTATCCTTTCCAAGGCATGTAGGCAACCAGCAGGTTCCTTCCCAATGCAAGTTCTCCGTTGGCTGTGGCATAGCCTTCTGTCAGAATATCATTCTTTTGAACACGCTGACCTCTTTCGCAAATAGGCCGCAGGTCAATTGTCATACTCTGATTGGTGCGTCTGAATTTGGGCAAGTGGTATTCTTTGACAGAGCTGTCAAAGTTTACAAACTCTTCATCTTTGGTACGGTCATACTTGATGACGATTTTAGATGCGTCAACATATTCAATGACACCATCGCCTTCTGCTACTACCATGGTGCGGGAGTCTTCGCAAACTTGTTTTTCAATGCCGGTTCCAACAATGGGGACTTCACAGGTAATCAGAGGAACAGCTTGGCGCATCATGTTAGATCCCATCAATGCGCGGTGAGCATCGTCATGTTCCAAAAAGGGAATTAATGCGGCTGCAATGGATGCAATCTGTTGTGGAGCAACGTCCATTAATTCAACCTCACTCGGAGCAACAACAGGATATTCTGCGTCTTGACGGCATTTCACCTTATTTCTGATGAAGGTTCCATCGTCATTTAACGGTGCATTACCTTGAGCAATGATTTTATTGGTTTCCTCTTCAGCAGTAAGATATACCACCTTTCTGTTGTCAAGTTCAACCTTTGCATCTTTTACCGGACGATAAGGTGTCTCAATGAAACCAAGATCGTTGATTTTGGCGTATACGCAGAGAGAGGATATTAAGCCGATATTCGGTCCTTCTGGTGATTCGATTGGGCATAGGCGGCCGTAGTGCGTATAGTGTACGTCGCGGACTTCGAATCCTGCGCGTTCGCGGGTCAAACCACCGGGACCTAATGCTGATAATCTGCGTTTATGTGTTACTTCAGCCAATGGGTTGGTTTGATCCATGAACTGTGAAAGAGGATTGGCACCAAAGAATGAATTGATGACTGAAGAAACAGTTTTGGCGTTTATCAAGTCTGTAGGTGAGAATACTTCATTATCGCGCACATTCATTCTTTCACGAATGGTGCGGCTCATTCTTACTAATCCTATAGAGAACTGATTAGCAAGTTGCTCACCGACATTGCGCACTCTTCGGTTGCTTAAGTGGTCAATATCGTCAACTTGTGCTTTTGAATTTACTAGTTGAATGAGGTACTTGATAATTTCAATGATGTCTTCCTTGGTAAGAACACAAACATCCATTGGTGTTGAAAGTCCCAACTTTCTGTTAATTCTGTAGCGTCCTACTTCGCCTAAATCATAACGTCGCTCAGAAAAGAAGAGATTGTTGATCACTTCACGTGCACTTGCATCATCGGCAGGATCGGCATTACGTAACTGTCTGTAAATGTATAATACAGCTTCTTTTTCTGAATTGCTTGGGTCTTTCTGTAAGGTATTGAAGATAATTGAATAATCTGTGCCAATTCCATCTTCACGGTGTAAAAGAACTTTCTTCTCGCCACTGTCAATTATCTTTTGTATGCTTTCTTCATCCAGTTCGGTTTCACGATCCAGAATTACTTCATTCCGTTCTATTGAAACAACTTCACCTGTATCTTCATCAACAAAGTCTTCGACCCAGCTCTTTAAGACTCTCGCAGCCAATCTCCTGCCTATCATTTTTTTTAGAGAGGCTTTTGAAACCTTGACTTCTTCTGCAAGATTGAAAATTTCAAGAATGTCTTTGTCTGTTTCAAAGCCGATGGCTCTTAGTAGAGTGGTGACGGGGAGCTTTTTCTTCCGGTCTATATAAGCGTACATGACATTATTGATGTCAGTAGCAAATTCAATCCAAGAACCTTTAAAAGGAATGATTCTTGCAGAATATAGCTGTGTTCCGTTTGCGTGTACGCTTGAACCGAAGAATACGCCTGGCGAACGGTGCAATTGTGAAACTACAACTCGCTCTGCTCCGTTGATAATAAATGTCCCACTATTAGTCATGTATGGAATCGGTCCCAAGAAGACATCTTGAATTTGTGTCGAGAAATCTTCATGGTCGGGATCGGTACAGTATAGTTTTAGCTTTGCTTTTAAAGGCACGCTATAAGTGAGACCTTTGACTAAGCATTCTTCAACTGTATATCTTGGTGGATCTATATAGTAGTCAAGAAATTCGAGAACAAAATTGTTGCGTGTATCAGTTATTGGGAAGTTCTCGCTAAATACTTTATATAGTCCATCATTCTTCCTTTTTTCTGGGGGTGTATCTAATTGGAAGAAATCGCGGAAAGATTTCAGTTGCACGTCCAAGAAGTCCGGGTAAGGCATGGGATTCTTTATTGACGCGAAATTTTTTCTTTGGCTGTATTCAAATGAAGACATTGTCAGTGTTTATGTTATCGTTGTTATAAATACAAAAAGGTTAAGAATTCCCTACCAGAGAATTCTTAACCTAAGGGTCTATAAAGTGAATGTTACTTTATTTCAACTTCAGCACCGGCAGCTTCGATAGCTTTCTTCAATGCTTCAGCGTCATCTTTTGAAACGCCTTCTTTCAAGGTCTTGGGAGCGCCGTCTACTAAGTCTTTAGCCTCTTTCAAACCAAGGCCGCAGGCTTCTTTGACTGCCTTTACAACTTGAAGTTTAGCACCACCGGCACTCTTCAAAATGACATCAAAAGATGTTTTTTCTTCAGCAGCTTCAGCAGCTCCTGCAGCGGGGCCGGCAGCAACAGCAACAGCTGCAGCAGCAGGTTCAATCCCATATTCATCTTTCAAAACAGTGCACAATTCGTTTACTTCCTTAACTGTCAAATTAACTAATTCTTCAGCAATAGCTTTAATGTCTGCCATTTTATTTTCTGATTTTAATGTTTTATACTAATGTTGTTATTCGGGACGTTCTCCCAGTGTTTTTAGAATGCCGTGAATATTGTTTCCTCCGCTTTGTAATGCAGAAACAACATTCTTGATAGGTGACTGTAACAAAGCCATGATATCTGCAATAACTTCCTCTTTGCTCTTCAAAGAAGCAAGGTCTTCCAATTGGTTCTCATTGTAGAATCCTCCTTCAGCATAAGCTGCTTTCAAACCTTTCACACCTGAGTTTTTCTCTTTCTTAAGCATCTTAGCAGGCAAGTTGGCTGTTCTTGTGAACAACACAGCCGTAGTGCCTTTCAAAGAAGTGTAGATTGGCGTAAAATCTGTTTCTGCAGCTTCAAGAGCTTTCTCTAAAAGCGTATTCTTAACAACAACCATCTTGATGTCTTGCTTAAAGCAAATTCGCCTGAGGTTTGTTGTCTGTTCTGCATTTAAACCGGTTGTATCAACCAAGTAGAAATGTGGGTATTCGTTGATGAGCGAACCCAAATTGCTGATTATCGCGTTTTTTTCTTCTTTCCTCATGTTGATTAGATTTTAGAGTCAATTGATTTTGGGTCAATTTTGATACCCTTGCTCATTGTTGAAGAAATAAATACGCTCTTCATATATGTGCCTTTTGCGCTTGCAGGCTTCAACTTTATGATTGTTGAAATAAAGGCACGTGCATTGTCTACAATTTGTTCGGCATCAAAGCTAACTTTTCCGATTGATGTGTGGACGATACCATTTTTATCAACCTTAAAGTCTATCTTACCTTGTTTTACTTCTTGAACTGCTTTAGCAACGTCCATGGTTACTGTACCACTCTTAGGGTTAGGCATTAAGCCACGAGGACCTAATACGCGTCCTAATGGTCCGATTTTACCCATAACAGATGGCATAGTAATTACGACATCAATATCAGTCCATCCACTTTTGATTTTGTCAATGTACTCATCAAGTCCGACATAATCGGCTCCTGCAGCTTTGGCATCGGCTTCTTTGTCGGGTGTGCACAAGCAAAGTACGCGGATTTGCTTTCCTGTTCCGTGTGGAAGTGATACAACACCGCGAACCATCTGATTAGCTTTTCGCGGATCAACTCCTAAACGTATGTCAACATCAATTGAAGCATCGAATTTAGTGGTTGTGATTTCTTTTACAAGTTTTGCTGCTTCCGGTAAAGTATAGGCTTTTCCTGCTTCAATCTTCGCCGATGTCAACTTTTGATTCTTTGTCAGTTTACTCATTTTCTTGAAGATTTATTTGTTAGCGGGAAATTCACCTGTAACTGTGATACCCATACTTCTTGCCGTTCCTGCTATCAGCCTCATCGCACTTTCGATGGTGAAGCAGTTCAGGTCTGGCATTTTGTCTTCAGCTATAGCCCTAACTTGTTCCCACGTCACCGAAGCGACTTTGTTTCTGTTAGGCTCTGCACTTCCACTCTTTAATTTGGCGATTTCTTTTAATTGAATTGCAGCAGGTGGTGTCTTGATTACAAAAGTAAAAGATTTATCAGCGTAAAAAGTGATAATGACTGGTAATACTTTACCTGCCTTCTTTTGTGTCAAAGCATTAAACTGCTTGCAAAAATCCATAATGTTCAACCCTTTGGAACCCAATGCAGGGCCTACGGGAGGAGAGGGATTAGCAGCGCCGCCTTTAATCTGTAATTTGATTATTCCAGCAACTTCTTTAGCCATGTTATTATTATTTTTGAACTTTAAATTGAGGGAATCATGTACGTAACATTACATTATTCTCTCTCGACTTGCATAAAACCTAAGACCAAAGGCGTGTTACGGCCAAAGACCTTAACCATTACAGTTAGTTTTTTCTTTTCGTTATTGACTTCGTCAACGACTCCGGAAAAACCGCTGAATGGCCCTTCTGTAACTTTTACAGCTTCACCAACCACAAAAGGAACGAGCATCTGGTCTCCGTCTTCTGATAATTCATCAACTTTTCCCAGCATTCTGTTAACCTCGGATTGCCGTAATGGAACTGGATTATCCAATCCGCCCAATATACCTACTACATTTGGAGTATTACGTAATATCAGTGGAATTTCTCCCACCATTTGCGCTTGTACTAGTACATAGCCAGACATTAAATTACGTTCCTTTACAACACGTTTTCCATTGCGCGTCTGCAGTACCTTCTCCATTGGTATCAATACTTGCTGGACATAAGGCGATAAGGTCTTGTTTTTTATCTCTGCATCGATATATTCCTTGACCTTACCCTCTTTGCCAGTTATGGCACGAAGCACATACCAATTTAATTCAGTATTAGCCATCTGAGGAATTCCGTTTTAGTGAGGATATACTGTTGTCATTACGAACTGAAACAACTCGTCGACCGCAAAGACTACAATTGCTATGATTATGGAAGCAGTTAATACAACCACAGAACTGTGCGTCAATTCTTTGCGCTTTGGCCAACTGGTCTTATGAGCCAATTCTTCGTAGGAATCTTTACAGTATTGTACGAATTTCTTGAACATATCTCTTGATTTAGCACGGAAAGAGAGGCTCGAACTCCCGACACCTGGTTTTGGAGACCAGTGCTCTACCAACTGAGCTATTTCCGTATGGAGTCCCCTACTGATGCAGGGGAACTCTGTGATGTTTATTTAACGATATGATTAATCGAGGATTTCAGTAATCTGACCTGAACCTACAGTACGACCACCTTCGCGGATTGCGAAACGAAGTCCTGTGTTCAGAGCAACCGGATAAATCAATTCGACTGTGATTTCCACGTTGTCGCCAGGCATTACCATGTCTACTCCTTCGGGCAAGGTGATTTCACCTGTGCAGTCCATTGTACGGAGATAGAACTGAGGACGATATTTGTTGCCGAATGGTGTGTGACGACCACCTTCTTCTTTCTTTAAAACATATACGGATGCCTTGAATTTAGAGTGCGGGGTTATTGTTCCCGGGTGTGTGATCACCATACCACGCTTGATCTCGTTTTTGTCAACGCCACGGAGCAGCAAACCTACGTTATCACCAGCTTCACCTTCGTCCAATATTTTACGGAACATTTCTACGCCGGTTACAACAGACTTCTTGTCTTCACCGAGACCCAAGATCTGTACTTCATCGCCAACTTTAACGACACCTGTTTCGATACGTCCTGTGGCTACAGTTCCACGACCTGTGATTGAGAATATGTCTTCAACAGGCATCAAGAAAGGCTTTTCAATATCGCGAACGGGCTCTTGGATCCAGTTGTCAACGGCATCCATCAGCTCCATTACCGAGTTTTCCCACTTTTCAACGCCATTCAAAGCACCGAGTGCAGAGCCGCGGATGATCGGGGTATCTTCCTCGTAGTCGTATGCTGCGAGCAATTCGCGCATTTCCATTTCAACGAGTTCGAGCATTTCTTCGTCTTCAACCATATCGCATTTGTTCAGGAATACAACCAGACGGGGTACGTTTACCTGACGAGCCAAAAGGATGTGCTCGCGTGTTTGAGGCATAGGACCGTCAGTTGCTGCAACTACGATGATAGCACCGTCCATCTGGGCAGCACCAGTAACCATGTTCTTAACGTAGTCGGCGTGTCCCGGGCAGTCTACGTGTGCATAGTGACGCTTTGCAGTTTCGTATTCAACGTGCGAAGTGTTAATTGTGATACCACGTTCTTTTTCTTCAGGAGCGTTATCAATCTGATCGAATGATTTAACTTCATCGCTCTTGGAGAAGCCTTTTTCTGCCAACACTTTCGTGATAGCAGCTGTCAACGTAGTCTTTCCATGGTCAACGTGACCAATAGTACCGATGTTTACATGCGGTTTGGTACGCTCGAATTTTTCTTTAGCCATAGCTTCCTTATTTATATAATGATTGTTTCTATGTTTTTTTCGAGCTGTAACCGAGATTTGAACTCGGGACCTCTTCCTTACCAAGGAAGTGCTCTACCACTGAGCTATTACAGCGAAAAGAGCGGAAAACGGGACTCAAACCCGCGACCCCCAGCTTGGAAGGCTAGTGCTCTATCAACTGAGCTATTTCCGCATTCTGTTTTTCTCTGTTTGTGGGCAGTGATGGATTCGAACCACCGAAGGCAAGAACCAGCAGATTTACAGTCTGCCCCATTTGGCCACTCTGGAAACTGCCCCTCCCGTTTTAAGCAGCGTGTTAAGGATACTTGTGAGTATTTCTGTGCTGCTTTCAACTCGAAACGGGTGCAAAGGTATACATTATTTCTTACATGCAAAAACTTTAGGCACTTTTTTTATTTGCCTTTTTGTTTTTCCTTGTATTTTTCTGCCTGGCGGAGCAGTGATTCTGTGCAAAGGTCAACTCCTTCTTCAAAAGTGTCGCATGTTTTTTCTACAAACAGATCGATGCCTTTCATTGAAACCTTGATGGATGTCTGTTTGTTTTTGGCTGTTTCGGGCTTTTCCACTTTGAGGGTTACTTCGGCTTTGCGTGCGTCCTCGTTTGCCTTGCTGACTTTTTCCAGTTTCTTTTCGATGAACTGCTGCAACCTTTCCGTTGCGTCAAAGTGAATTGATTGAATCTTGATATCCATGGCTTTTTGTTTTATGCCCTTGGGTGGGCTTGTTTGTATATTCTTTTGAGTTCTTCAAATGTCGTGTGGGTATAGATTTCTGTTGTGGCGATGCTTTCGTGTCCCAGCAGTTCTTTGACCACTTCGATGTTTGCCCCGTGGTTTAGCATGGCGGTGGCAAAGGTGTGCCGCAGTACGTGAGGACTGCGTTTTTTCTGTGTCGTGATTTGTCCGAGACAGTTTTTTACGATCCTTTGCACGGCTGATTTGGTGATACGCTTGCCTTTGTTGTCGAGAAACAGTGCCGTGGAGCTTTGGTCGGATGCTGCTTCATTGCGCTTTGCGATGTATTGTTGCATTTCGGCTTTCATTTCATGGCCGAAGGGAATGATGCGTTGCTTGTTGCGTTTCCCGGTTACTTTGAGGGTCATCACTGTCAGGTCTATGTCGCTCAGGTCGAGTGATGTCAGTTCCGAGAGCCGTATGCCTGTGGTATAGAATGTCAGCAGAATGGCGTGGTCGCGCACGCCTTCGTAGGTCTGCGGAAAGGCTGTGCTGTCCAGCAGTTTGTCCATTTGGCTTTCTCTGATGAAGCAGGGTAGTGCCTTTGTTCTTTTGGGGCCTTCTATCCGGCGTGTGGGGTCTGTTTTGACGAGGCCTCTCGACAGCAGGTATTTATAAAATGAGCGAAGCGCGCTCATCCATGTGTTTACGGATGAGGCTGCGCTTCCTCTATTCATCAATGTGACAATCCATTCACGAAGGTCGCCTTCGTTGATTGTCTGCCAGTCAAGTTTCCGTCCTTGGTTTTCTACATATTCTCCGAACTTTGTCAAGACGAAGTCATATTCGTCTACTGTTGCCTTTGAATAGTTTTTCTCGGCGGTGAGATAATGTAGAAACCTTTCTTTCAGCATGTCCTTTTGCGTTTATTGCGATACGAATGTACGCAAAAGGTGCGGTTCTCAGAAATAAAAACGTTTAAAAATTGCGATTTAAGCTTCTTCGCGGTGGAGAGCCTGCACGTAAATGGCGTGTTCTTTGGCAATGCGGCGCTTAACAGAAGGCTTGTCAAACTGCTGGCGGCTGCGCAATTCCTTTACGATGCCGGTTTTTTCAAACTTTCTCTTAAACTTCTTCAATGCTCTTTCGATGTTCTCGCCATCTTTAACTTGAACTACTATCATACTTTGCGTTATGTTTTTAGTTTATTATTTCTGATACGTTTTTGTGGGCGCAAAATTACACATTCTTTTAATTCCTCGCAAGGGTTTGCGGGATTATTTTTGCCATATCTTGTTTTTGTTCTGTGTGGTTTGCCGCTCGGATGCCCGGTTTGCCGGGCTCCGTTTCCGAAAGTCTGCCTTGCCGTTTGATTTTTCTTGGTTGGTGTTGCCGGCATTGCCGGGTGTTTTCAGAAGCGTTTGGTGTCAAGCTGTTTGTGCTGCTTTTCCTTGTAGCCGCCGAAGCGGTAGGAAAATGACAGTCCTATTTCACGATAGCAGCTCAACTTCATATCCATGTGTTGTCCGGCATATCTTATATAAGGGTCGGGATGTTGGGTCTCGAAGATGTCGTTGGCATAGAGTCTGAGTGAGGCTTTCTTGTTGGCGAAGTTGTGTTGCAGGGATATGTCGGCCTGCCACGTCGAAGGAATGGTGTAGGTGGCTTGCACGGATGTTGTGCGCCAGTTGCCATCCACGTTGAGAGTCAGGTCGTGCTGTTTGCTGATGACGAAGGCATTCATGAGGTTTATGACGATGAAAGCACGGTCGCGGTTAAAAGTCATGTCGTAGAAATCAGTGTCTTTTTCTTTTTTCCATATGCCCATGAAGTTGGCTCTTGTCGTTAGGCATTTTCCGATGCTCAGGGGCAGTGAGGCCATGATGCCCCATTGGGAGCTGAAGTCATAGTTAAGGAACTTGTAGTTGAGTACATATTGCTCGGTGCTTTGATAGGGCGTCTGCATGAAGTAGTCGCTGGTGTAGTTGTACCAAATGCTGAATTGGTACTTGTTTTTCAGTATGTAAACAAGTTGTGTCTTATAGATGTCAGCGGGTTGCAGGTAGGGGTTTCCGATGACAAGTCCGTATCCTCCGTCGGTATAGGTCGTGGTGTTTTGGATGACGCTGTATTGGGGAAAGTCTTTCTGACTTGAGAAGCTGAGCTGCAGCATGTGTCCGTTTGCAGGTTGGTAGTTCAGGTTAAGCGACGGATAGAGATCCCAGCGGTGCCATGTGTAGGAGTGATAGTATTCGGCTGCTACCGAGAGGTCTGCCGAGAGTTTGTTGCCAAGGCTTTTTGTCAGTCCGGCATACAGGTTGGCAATTTCTTCCTGATGGCGTGTTCGGATGTCGCCGGGTGTTTCGGCCGATGTCGGGTCCAGCCGTTCGTAGGTCTGCAGGCCGTTGTCTGTACTTGTTTGGCAGTGCAGCCCATAGTTCAGAGACCATGTGCCGAGATTGTGCGTTTGTCCTACAGAGAGCTTCCAGCGGTTGATTCTTTGTCTGCTTAGTGCGATGAAGTGAAGTGTCTGGTCGGCGATGGTGCTGCTTAGGGTTTGCCGTCCGGGATTCATATAGAAGGTATATTCCAATGCGGCATTCAGCCCGAAGGGAGCCTGGTAGTCGGCACGTGCGTTCTGCAGGGTGTTTGTGTCGCTGTGCCGGCTTTTTGACACAATGTCATAGGAAGTTGTCTCATAGTTGTGGCCGGTTGCGTAGTTGCCGTTATAGGCAAAGCTCAGGCTGTGGTCTACACCCAGGTTGTAGTCGGCTCCCAACCTCCATGAATGGTTGTGACGTCTTGTGCCGACAATGTTGTTACTTATAAAGTCGCGGGCCTCACCGTTGGCCAGTGTGTGGTGCGATGTCGTGTTGCGCCAGCCGTAGTAGTTGCCGTGAGTGTGGTCATAGAGCAGGTCTGCCGTCCATTTGCCTTTTGCTGCAGCCAGATTGACACGCTCCTCAAATTTGCAATCGTGTTGCTGACGGGCTGCCCCATAGATTTCGCCTTGCAGCGGTGCTTGCGAGGTTGCGCCATGGTGCAGGTTGATGCTGATCATGGCTCCTCTCACCCCGTAGCGTGCAGGTGCCGACAGCATCACTTCGGCATCCTTGATGCGGCTTGACGGAATGGTTTTCAACAAGGTATATATCTGCTCGGCTGTCAGGGTGGTGGCTTTTCCGTCGATAACCACCGTAACCGGTTGATTCATGAGCTGCAACTTGTCGTTGTCTTCACTGATGCCGGGAATCAGCTTGATGGCATCATAGGCATTGTCGGCCGGATGGTCCTTGAGTATTGCCGGCATGTTATAGATCAGTTTGCCGTCGCGGCCTTTCACTGTCGGGCGTTCTCCTTTCACACTGACCGATGGCAGTGCACGCAGCATGCTGTCGGCTTTGGCCATGGCCCGCAGGGAGTCGTTGCGGCTTTGGGCAGATGTGCCTGTTGAAATGAGGATAATAAGGAGTGCAAAACAGGGTTTTATAAGTTCCATTGTTTCATATTTCTGTTGACGCTGCAAAGTTACGCATTTTTATTGTTTCGTCTTTGGGGGGGGGAGGATTATACTTGATGCATGGGTTAATTATTCATAATTTAGTGCGGTGAGTGTTCAAGGCCGTCAGCTCATGAGGCTGCCGACGTCTTTTTGCCACTGAAATTTGGCTCGTTCCCGTTTTTGCCGTACATTTGCTCTATAAACTACATTACCTATTATAATATGAGTCAACCCAACAATCAAGAAGTACAGATAGACATCAGCCCCGAAGTCGAAGACGGGGTATATTCCAATTTGGCAGTAATCACCCACTCGAGTGCCGAATTCGTGCTCGACTTTCTCCGTCTCGTTCCCGGAAAGAACAAGCCCAAGGTGGCAGCACGTGTGGTGATGGCTCCCGAGCATGCCAAGCGGGTATTCCTGGCTTTGCGTGACAACATTGCCAAGTATGAGGCAGCATTCGGCAACATTGATTTGCACGAAACAGCTTCACGCACCGTTGCCCCCTTCAAGGTGCCCAAAGGGGAAGCCTGAGCATAAGGTCTGCCTGCAACGATTGGAGCCATAAAGGCAGCAAGAGGGTGCTCATAGTGAGCCTTTCCTCTGCATATCGTTGTATATGTTTGATTTTTAATGCTTTTGCACCTGCGATTACGATGTGTACAGATTGTGCGTGCGATCTGTACACATCGCAGCATGCAATGCGTCAAGTTGTGGCATGCGATGTGTACAGACCGTAGGGGGTGATGTGTACACATCGTAACCTGCAATGCGTCAAGTTGTGACCTGCGATGTGTACAGACCGCAACCTGCAATGCCTGACATTGCATTTCCGATTGTTTTGCAATGCATGGATACAACCCAAAGTTTTAAAAGAGCTCATCATGGAAGGTTTTCCCGTGAAACGGCCTAAAAAACAAAAAAAAGTATTACATTTGTCTCGCAATAGGGATAGAAAGCTATCCTGCTGTAGGCGACTGCAGGTCACAAATGCAAACAAACAAACCTGATACATGTTGAATCTTAGCAAAATTGATTTTCGTCATTCCTTTGCCACCAAGGTGTCACTATGGATGTTGGCCACCACGGCGGCTGTCTTCCTGCTTAGTTTTGGCACGGCCCTATGGTTTGCCGGTGCCGGAGTGCTGCATGAGGGACATCAGAAAGCCAATCTGGAGCTCGACAAGGCAGTCTTGTTTCTCACCAATGAGATGAATGCCGTCGAAGTGGCCGGCAACAATCTGGCTGCTTCGTGGGACAGCGACAGGAAAATATCCCCTGACGAAGTGTTTGCCATCTGCCGCAACTTCATCCGCAACAACAGGCACATACAGGGCATATGCATCGCTTTTGCCCCCGATGTCTATCCCCAATACAAGAAAGGTTTTGCCCCCTATTTCATGAAAACCAAGGAAGGCCGCGAAATAGAGTGCAACCTTGTAGACCGCTACGACATCTACCACCTGGACTGGTATGCCAAAACCGTCAAAACAAAGCAACGCTGGTGGACCAACCCTTACCGTGAAGCCAACGGCACAGTTATATCCATCTATTGCATACCTATCTTGTCATCGTCGGGTCAGGTATTAGGAGTCTTTGCCATCGATATGTCTCTCAAGCAGCTCTCGGAACGCGTAGAGAAAATCAAACCCTACCCTAAATCGTTTATCACCGTATTAGACCGCGACCTGAACTTCGTAGTGCATCCCGACAAGGACCTGATACTTAACAGCAACCCCATGAAGCTCCTCGACAAGAGACAATACGAGGTCAACGAAACCATCTATGTAGACATTAGGAATCACAAGCGTGGAATCGGAGCTTTCGGCCCGAGCAATGACCGGAAATATCTCTATTATGCTCCGGTCAACAATACCGGATGGACCGTTACACTCGAGTGCGACCGTTCTGAAATCACGGCAGGAGTAGCCGTGATACGCAAGCAGATGCTCGTCATCTCCCTGCTCGGCATGCTCGGCCTCATGCTGGTGTGCATGCTGCTCATGCGCAAGTTCCTGCGTCCCGTGCGCCTCTATTCCGAGGCTGCCCTCAAGATTGCCGAGGGCAATTTCAACACACCCTTGCCCCACATGCGCGACCACAACGAGCTGTGGGCCCTTGGTCATTCGCTCGACCATATGCAACAATCGTTGGGCCGCTATATAGACGAACTCACCACAACAACGCGCGAGAAGGGACGCATTGAGAGCGAACTCACCATAGCCAGCAAGATACAGATGTCGTTAATACCCAAGATATTCCCTCCCTATCCCGATCGCGACGACATAGATGTCTATGGTTCGCTCATACCGGCCAAGGCAGTGGGAGGCGACCTCTACGACTTCTTCCTGCGCGATGAAAAATTCTTCTTCTGCGTAGGCGACGTATCGGGCAAAGGAGTGCCTGCATCCCTTGTAATGGCCATCACACGCAGCCTGTTGCGCATCGTGGCTTCGCAGGAAAGCCGCCCCGACCGCATTGTGACTTCCCTGAACAATTCCATGTCGGAAATGAACGAATCCAACATGTTTGTCACCCTCTTCGTAGGTGTGCTTGACTTGCCCACGGGACGTTTTCGCTACTGCAATGCAGGCCACAATGCCCCGGTCATCATCGACGGGTCAGACAAATCGGTTGCCATGCTTGATGTAAAGCCCAACCTACCCATAGCCATATTGCAGGGCATGAAGTTTGAGATGCAGGAGACCATCATCAATCCCGGCACGTGCCTCTTTATGTATACCGACGGCCTGACCGAAGCCGAAAACAAGGCCAAAGACCTGTTTGGCGACGACAGAATGCTGGCAGAGCTGACAAAGACCAAAGACCAATCATCCAAAGAACAGATAACCAGAATGCTCGAAGCTGTACACACCTTTGTCGACGGTGCCGAGCAAAGCGACGATCTTACCATGATAGCAGTGAAGTATAAGCGCAAGCAGCGCGACACCAAGTTCTATCGCAAGATAACCTTGCATAACGACATTCGTGAAACACCCCGCATAGCCGACTTCATGGATGACATAGTAGGCGAGACCGGCATAGACATGGTTCTCTCGACCAGCTTGAACCTTGCACTCGAAGAAGCCGTGGTCAATGTCATGAACTATGCCTACCCCGAAGGACAGACAGGCAACATCGTCCTCGAAGCCTATGCCAATGAAGAACGCCTAAAGTTCGTGATCTCAGACAACGGTGTGCCGTTTGACCCCACAACAACAGCCGAACCCGACGTGGCAGCCTCTATAGAAGACCGCTCCATCGGTGGCCTTGGCATATTCCTCGTACGCCACCTCATGGACAGCGTCAACTATGAACGCGTGGGAGGAGAAAACATATTGACATTGCGGAAAAACCTGACCACTACCAAGCCGTAAGCACCCATGCCCGAAGGATATGAAGCACTCGACTGCAAGTGCCAGATGATAGTCGACGAATATGACGAAGACTTAGGCCTGTTTCAGCAGTTAAGCCATGTGGTGGTATCGGCCATCAACGATTCACTGGCTGCCAACAACATGCACGTGACAGCCGTGGAAGCACGCATCAAGCAGCGCGACAGCCTCATTGGCAAGCTCATGCGTAAAGGGCATCTTTACCAGCATGTCACCGACCTGACCGACATCTTCGGGGCACGCATCATCACTCTCTTCGGCGACGATGTAGACCGCGTGGCCTCGTATATGGCCAAAACGTTCGACGTTATTTGGGAACGTTCAACCGACAAACGCAAGATGCATCAGCTCGAAAGCTTCGGATATAACTCGCTGCACTATATATGTCGTGTGCCTCGAAGCCTATACCACGACACCCGCAATCCCCGACTTAACGACATAAAGTTTGAGATACAGATGCGCTCAACCCTGCAGCATGCATGGGCTGCCATGAATCATGACATAGGTTATAAGAGCGTCATTGAAACCCCGCCTGAGTATCGACGCATGTTCGGAAGACTGGCAAGCATGCTCGAACTCGCCGACGAGGAATTCTCGCGCATACGTATAAGTGTGGCTGACTATCGGCGCCGCATGGAGGCACTTATCAGGGCCGGTGAACTGTCGGATGTACAGCTCGACGGCGACACCTTTAATGCCTATATCGCCCAAAAGCCATTCGACCGGCTTAACCAACGCATAGCGGCCATCAACCAGGGCGAAATCCATGATGTGCCCTTTGCCCCTTTCTACAAACTGCTCAAGGATGCCGGCATGAAGACACTGCAGGACGTGCAGGACCTTATCCACGACAACGAAGAAGATGCCTACCGGTTTGCCATGAGTCAGTTTGCAGATACAGACATAGACATCATCGCTTCCACACTCGGCTTGCAAGACCTGCTCATCGTTGATGCACTGAAGAAAGGGGGAGGAAGACCCGCATTGCATCGCATCTTCAATCAGCTCAACGGTGAGTCTCCCTATAACGAACAACTGGCAGATATGGTCTACAGACAGGCGGCCAACTTGCCTTTCATGAGCCGATGAGGCGGAACTCAGATAAAGCAATAACGGAAAAGATATGAATCTACCGATGAATACAGACCTGGTCGACAAGGCCATCATCTTTGCCACCCGTGCCCATCAGGGCACAGAACGGCGGGGCAAAGGCTTTCCTTATATAATACATCCCCTGGAGGCATTGGTCATCACGGCTACCATGACCAATGATGCGGAACTTCTTGCCGCTGCCGTGCTCCACGATACCATAGAGGACACAGAGGTGCAAATTGACGACTTGCGCCGTGAGTTTGGCGAGCGTGTGGCCTGCATTGTAGCGGCCGAAACCGATATACACAACGCACCCAATGGCGAAAAGCTCACATGGCGTGAGCGCAAACAGCGCGACATGGACAACCTGCATGCAGCCTCTATGGATGTAAAAATGGTGGCTCTCGGCGACAAACTCTCCAATATGCGTGCCATTGCCCGCGACTATCAGGTGCAAGGTGACAACCTGTGGCAGATGTTCTGCGTGAAAGAACGTGACGTTCATGCCTGGCGCTATCGGGGATTGCGCGATGCCCTCAGTGAGCTGGCAGGCACTGCGGCTTTCGAAGAGTTCAGCCGCCTGGTCGATGCCGTCTTCGGCGAACCTCATAACTGCAAATAGTTAAATCAATAACAAAAACAGATAAAATGGAAACAGTATTGTTCTTGGGACTCACTCTCAGTGCATGGATCACAATAGCGTTGGTGATCACCATGTTCGCCCTGATGATGTTTACCAAAATTCCTGCCGAGTTCGTGTTTCTCGGCGGCATGGGCTTCCTGTATGTCACGGGAATCCTTAATGTGAAAGAAGCAATGGCCGGATTCAGCTCCTCGTCGGTTGTCACCGTCGGTGTGCTTTTCGTGGTTATTGCAGGCCTTGTGCATAGCGGTGTCATCCATTGGATGGTAAAGCACTTGCTGGGCACTCCCTCCTCCTATACCACGGCAATCGTAAGAATGATGCTGCCGGTGGCAGCCTTGAGCTCGGTGCTCAGCAACACTACCGTGGTGGCATTGTTCATCAAAGTGGTCAAGATGTGGTCGAAAAAGCTCGGCATTGCACCATCCAAACTCCTCATCCCCTTGAGCTATGCCTCTTGCTTCGGTGGTGTCTGTACCCTTATCGGAACTCCGCCCAACCTGATAATTTCAGGCATGCTCATGAACGACACACATATAGAACTCAACATCTTCACTACAACCATTCCCGGCCTGTTCTGCCTGGCCATAGGAATCTTGAGCATCATAACCATGAAAAAGCTGCTGCCCGAACGCAAGTCGCCCGATGAGGCCTTCGAGGCTACCGGTGACTATACGGCCGAGCTCTTGGTGCCTACTGTATGCAGCTCGGTGGGAAAAACTGTGGCCGAAGCAGGGCTTCTCAACGTAAACGGAGGCCGGCTCATTGAAATCGTGCGTTTCGATAAGGAAGTGATCAGCCCCGTTCTTGCCGATGAGTTCATTATGGGTGGTGACCGCCTTGTCTATGCCGGGCAGATTGACAGCATTCTGGAACTGATAAAGACACATGGGCTCACTACGGCAACAAAGCACGTGTTCAGTGTGAGTGAGGATGAAAGGAAACGCGTCTTCTATACGGCCAACGTACTTCGCGGAAGCTCACTCATAGGAACTTCGATGGAGGAGACCAGCTTTGAAGAAGACCACAACACGGTTCTTGTGGCAGTGGTCCGCTCGGGTGAACGCATCAACTGCAATCCGCGAGGTGTCAAGATAGAGCGTGGCGACACGTTGCTGTTTGAATGCCGTCCCAATCAAGGCGAGGTTTTCAAGAAAGCCACCAATGGCGACCTTCACTTCTTTCAGTCTGACGACATTCCCAATATTGGCAAGAAGACAATTGTTTCGTCAGTCATCATGCTTGCAATGATACTCTTGTCTACTTTCAATGTCTTTTCTCTGTTGCAGTCATGCTTTATAGCGGCCTTTGCGATGCTTGTCACCAGATGCTGCACGCCCAAACAAGCCAATGCGGCCATCAACTGGGAGATTCTGATGATATTTGCAGGCTCGGTATGCCTTGGTACGGCCATCGACCGCACGGGCATTGCTTCCGTATTTGCCAACGGCATTCTCGGCTTTTGCGGCACCAATGCCCTGCTGGCACTGATCTGCATTTGCCTGGTTGCAACATTTATAACCGAGTTTATTAGCAATACGGCAGCAGCAGCCATATTCTATCCTATTGCTTATCAGACAGCCGTGACTCTTGGTGTCAATCCCATCACGTTCTGTGTGGCATTGATGATAGCCGTGTCGTCGAGTTTTGCCACACCGATAGGTTCGCCCACCCACATGATGGTCTACGGAGAAGGGGGTTATCGCTTTTCCGACTTCATGAAGATAGGCCTGTTCATGAACATCATCATTCTTGCTGCCAACATATTTATCGTCACATTGCTGTTCCCTTTGTAATGGCAATGCCTGTCAATCATGTCAATTCCTAAATAAAACAATTATGAATATAGAAGTATTAGAAGAAAATGATGGCGTAAAGGCCATCTTTACCGGCCGCCTCGATACGGCAGCTTCGGCCGAAGTTGCACCTCAGTTCAGCCAACTTGCAGAGAAAGCCGACAAGACCATCCTGCTCGACTTTGCCAACCTTGACTACATAAGTTCTTCGGGGCTGCGTCTCCTGATAGGCTTGCGCAAGACCAGTGCAGCTAAAGGTGGAAACGTTGTCATTGAGCACATGAACGATTCCATACGTGCAGTGTTTACAATGACCGGTTTCCTCAACTTGTTTGAGATAAGGTAGCAGCTTCTGCCATAGGCAAATCCCCTGTTTGTATGTGCTTATCGAAGCATGTCGAACAGGGGCTTTGTCCAATCTTCCCCGTCTTGCGGATGCAAGGTGTGTAAGCCCAGGCACCGGGCTGCTTCGATGTTTTTTGCACCGTCATCGATGAAGAGGGTCTCGCCGGCTTTGATTTGTTCTTTGTCTAAAACAAGTTGGAACAGACGTTCATCGGGTTTCATGAGCCCGCATTGGTAGCTCAGGTAGGCACGGTCGATATAGTGCATCAGCGAATGCCCTTCACCGTCGAAGCCGTTGCCCATGGCCCAATCCATTATATAGGGATTGGTGTTCGAGAGCAACAGCAGCCGGTAGCCTTCATCGTGCAGGCGCAGCATGGCCTCTAAGTTGCGACGGGGCAGTTCCTTCAAGTAACCCATGAACAGATACTGGCAGTCTTTCCACTCAAGTTCCCGTCCCGCCATCTTGCTCAGCTCCTTGCGGAAAGTCTTTTCGTCAATCTTTCCGCTTTCCAAATCGCCGAATATGCCGCTTTGGGTATAAGGGTCGAGCAGTCGGTCGGCATGCTTGAGGCCGATTTCCCTGCCGTGTGCAATGGCCTGTTGGAAGTCGATTGTCACGATGACACCACCGAAATCGAATACAATGTTTTTGATTGGGCTCATATTTATCCTTCAGTTTGTAAGTGCTTGCAAAGGTACTGATTTATTCAGTACCGCAACCAATGGTTGCAACCCGGTTGCAGCGGCATCGGCCTATCTTTGCATCCTATTTCTAAAGAGTGAAGATGAAAAGTCAGGAAAATGCCGGTCATGCCCCGGCTTGCGGCTGTCATGAGCACGAGGACAAGCACGCTTTGTTGTGTTCCGTGCTGTCTGCAGTATTGTTGTTGGGAATTCTATTGGCCGACAAATGTTGGGCGTTGGCTTCCTTTTTGCGATTGTCGGCTTATGTTTTTGCCTTTATACCGGTGGGCTGGCCTGTGCTGCGCAAGGCTGTTGCCGAGGCATCGAAAGGCGAATGGGCCAATGAGTATCTGCTGATGTCGGTGGCTGCGGCCGGAGCTTTCTGCTTGGGCGAATATCCCGAAGCGGTAGCTGTGATGCTGCTTTATAGTATAGGAGAGTATTGTCAGGACAAGGCTGTGGGCAAGGCCCGGCGCGACATACGTTCATTGATGGGGCTACGTAGGGAGCAGGTAATGGTAGTCGATGGTGAACATCGCACACGGAAAAGTCCCGACAAAGTGATGGTCGGAGAGGTAATCGAAGTGCCTGCCGGCGGACGTGTTCCACTTGATGCCGTTCTTCTTTCCGAACCGGCACATGTTGACCTTTCGGATCTTACCGGCGAAAGCCTGCCGCAACTTGTTGCCACTGGCTCTTCGGTATCTTCAGGTGCAATGGTTCTTGAAAGCCCTATGCTTTTGCGCGTGGTGCATCCCTATGCCAACAGTGCCATGTCGCGTATATTCCGGATGGTAGAGCAAGCCAATGCGCGCAAAGCACCGGCCGAGTTGTTCATGCGGCGTTTTGCACGCATCTATACGCCCGTCGTCATGCTTGCGGCACTGTTTGTGGCCTTTGTTCCTCCTCTTTTTATGGGTTTTTCGGCTTATTTTGGTGACTATCTGCATCGGGGACTTGTGTTTCTGGTGGCATCTTGCCCGTGTGCTCTGGTGATAAGCATACCGCTGGCCTATTTCTGCGGCATAGGCCTGGCTTCGCGCCGTGGCATCTTGTTCAAAGGCGGCAATTGCCTGGATGCCGCAGCAGGTGTGACCGATGTGGTGTTCGACAAGACGGGAACCCTTACTTGCGGCCGTTTTGAGGTGACGCGTGTAGTGCCCGTTGATACAGATGCTTCGTCTTTATTATCATTGATGGCCGGTCTGGAGCTCCACAGCACCCACCCTTTGGCCCGTGCAGTAGTGGCCTGTGCCGCGAATAGCAAGATAGAACTGCAGAAAGTCGGCTCTCTTCAAGAATTGCCGGGAATGGGTCTCACTGCCATTGTGAACAATTGCAACGCAGCCGTAGGCAATGCAAGGCTGATGGAAAAGCTGGGCTTGGATGTCCCCGAAACAGACCGCGAGATAGCCGGAACCGTGCTTTATTGTAGTTGTCAGGGTGCTTTGATGGGTTATGTCGTATTGTGCGACCGTCCCAAGGACGATGCCGCTCGCGCAGTCGAGTCATTGAGAAAGCTGCGGGTGCATAGCATAAGCGTGCTCTCGGGTGACCGGCAGGCCATTGTCGGGCGATTGGTCGAAAACTTGCATCTTGATCAGGGCTTTGGTGACTTGCTCCCTCATCAAAAGTCGGAACATCTCAAGTCCATGCGCGGTCGTGGCCGTCGTGTAGCCTTTGTAGGTGATGGCATCAATGATGCTCCCGCTTTGACATCGTGTGATGTAGGTTTTGCCATGGGCGACTCGGGTAGCGACCTTGCTGTCGAAACGGCCGATGTGGTGCTCCGTGGCGGCCATCCCCTCCATGTGGCCCATGCCATGGCCATTGCGCGTGTAACGCGTCAGATAGTCCGGGCCAATGTGGCCTTGGCTTTGGGAGCAAAACTTTTGGTGATGTGCCTTGGCGCTGCCGGCGTGGCCGGTATGTGGATGGCAGTGCTTGCCGATAGCGGTGTGGCTCTCTTGTGTTTGCTTGTCGTAGTTATTGTACAACCTCTCTTGTGTAGGCGTTTTCTGCGAAAACTTGCATGATATATTGCAAAAGTTTCTCCAACGGCAGAGTCGGCCTATAGTGCTTGAAGAGGCCCTCCATTTCTTTATCCTCTGTATTCCGTTGGATTCACTCCAAGATTGTGCAGCACATAGCGGCTGAAATATGCCGGTGAAGAGAAACCAAATAGTTCGGATATATTAGAGAATGAAAGGGCTTTGTCGCGGAGCAAACGTGAAATGTCGAGTGTGGTATAGCGGTTTATCCAGAAGTTGGCGGCATGGCCGCTCACGCTCTTGGATACCTCCGAGAGATATTTTGAGGTGACGCATAATTGGTCGGCATACCATGAAACTTCACGGTGCATGCGGTATTCACCGTTTTCAAGCAAAGTGATGAAGCGGTTCATCAGTTGGGCATACTGTGTGGAAACATTGGTTTCTTGATAGAGCGAGACATGGAAATCAAAGAAATCGAGAATCAATGATTGCACCTTGTTTATCATCATGTCGCGGTAGAAGTGATGTCGGGTCTGCGCAAGGCGGATGCGCACGTTTTCAAAGTTCCTTAGACATTGGTCATACATAGTTGGAGTCAGATGCATGATGGGGTTAAGGAACAATGCCATGGAACCCTTCATGCCGTAATTGCTGCGGGGTGTACTTTGCTCGATAAACTTGGATGAAACATATATCGTGGTGACGCGGAAGTCTGAGTCGGGGATTATCTTTTCAATCAGTTTACCCTTGCGTACAATCATCAGGTCGCCTTGCATTATATGCAGTTCCTCTCCATTATATAGCAAACGGCACGAGCCGCCTGTGCAAAGAGCGTGGGCCAGATGATTCTTGTAAGCTTCCGTGTTCAGCTCCTGCAACGAATCCTTGATGATGATATCCCTTTCCTGCTGTTCCATAGTTTTTGCGAGCTTATGTGATTCCGTTGGTTATATAAACAACGGGAAAGGAGCGAAATTATTGTGCTCTTTGTAAAAGCGAGAAAGGAGAAGCGCCTGCAAAACATGATGCAGGCGCCCTCTCGTCAACACTATTATATTCACAATCGTTTGCTAAAGAAGTCTGCAAGCTTCGCCACAGCTTTATTTACATATTCTGGCACATAGTACGTCTTGATGTGCGCAGCTCCGGGATGAGAAACAGCTCTTTGTCTTTTGTTCCTGTGGCTTTTGCGTAGCATTGTTCCGTCATATAGAACGTATCGGCTATGCTGCCCGCCATCATCAATAGTGGTTGGTTGATAAGATACATGCCTTCGCTGGCATCGAAAGCCATCAGATCCATCAGACTGCTTTTGGTGTAGCGAAAGGTGGAGTTGGGATGAGCATGTGTCTGAAGATAATATACATATCCGTCGTGGTAGAGGTCGAATGGCAGGCGGGCTGCCAGTTCGGGAGTTACGCTACTCATGTCGCCCACATATTCCGGAGCTTCTCCCTGAGCTTCTTTCTGCCGGGCGGCACAGGCATCGGCAAGGCGTTCCTGAACTTGGTCAATCTGTGAGTCAAGGAAACCGTTGCGGCGCACAAGCCCCGTGTTGAACATGCTCAATGTGGCAACAGCTTTCAGCCGCTTGTCGGTTTGAGCGGCTTGTCCGTGTTGTGTGGCCGGCCATCGCTGTCACCTTGGTAGGCTGCATCAAAGGCCAGGCAAACGTAGCCATTCTCCGCCATGCGTTGGCTGTAGAGTCCTGCCACCTGTTCCTTTACACCACCGTTGGGATGCGCCACAACGAGGGCGGGATAGGTATTAGCCGCATCGTAATTGGCCGGAGTGTATACGTTGGCGGCAATTTTCAGCCCGTTCAGCAAATAACAGATTCGATGGATGTTTACTTTTCCGACTTCGTTTTTTGTAAGAGCTCCTTGATAGACCAGTCCGAAAGGATTGGCGTTAGGACTCTTTATTGTGGCGAAGTCAACTGTTGCAAAAGGCTTGATTGTCTTTTGCTCTGCTTCTTTCTTGGCGTCGGCCTGTACGCAGAAAGGCATTAAAAGATATGATGCCAGAATTATGAATTTGTTCATTTTCTTCGTATGTTATAGTTTGTGTTCTTTAAGCCACTTGTCGAGCAAGTCGGCAAGTTGGCCGTTGTTGCGTTCCTGCATCAGGAAATGGGTGTTGCCACGAATGCCCGTCTTCGGAAGTTCCACCAAGGTGGCTTTGCCTCCGTGACGGTTGATGGCAGCAACAAATTTGCGGGCCATCTGCAAGCGCACTCTCCAATTCTCGTCGCCAAGGTTCTTACTCGGCTTTTCGGGAATGTAGTCGCCAAAGTAGAGAATGATGGGAATTTGTGTGAGCCGCATGAAATCTTTCTTTGCGACGGCAACTCCGGCACACCCTCCTGTCAGGCCGTCAATCTTCTCGGGCATTTCGTCTTCGGGAAACACGAATCCACCCGGCTCGTATGCGGCAACGGCTTTTACATTCTTGTTCTGCATGGCAACCATCCACCCCGGAAAGCCTCCTGCCGAGTGGGTGACGAGAACGCTTGCATCTATCTTGTCGGCTAGAGCGTTGATGGCCGGTACGTCTTGGCCGTGGTCGCTCAAGTCGGGTGTCAGCTCACGAAAGAACTGCGAAACGCTGGCCGAGTCTTTGGGAAACTGTACATTCTCATTCCACTTAGGATAGATGCCATGCGCCAGATGTCGAACCAAAACATCTCGTCGGCCAAGGGCTTCACCTCGGTCGTGGCTGATGTCCGGCTGGCTCTGCCCCGGCCGGGCAAGTCCATTACATAGCTACTCCAGCTGCGGCGAAGTATCAAGGTGGCGAAACCGTCCCTGCCATCGGGTGTCATTTCCCAATACACTCCCGAACCGCCGTAGCCGTGAACATAGATGAGTGATGTCTTGTGTGCCTTGGCCGGAATCTGAAAGCCTACGAAAGCATGGTTTACCCTGCAGCTTTGCCCCGTCTCTACCTGTGTGGCTCAACCAACGAACTTACTGTTGTCGTATTTCCCGTCATGTTGTATGGTTGTTCCAGCCACAGTGAAATGCCCCTGTTTGACTATCACCAGATTTTGTGCACTTGTGTGTCCTGCAAGCAGTAGGAACGCTTTAAATATCAGAAAATTCTTCTTGGCGATGCTCCGTTTGATGGTTTATAGTCTTTCCAGAAGGCCTCTCAATGGCGCTGCCGAGCTCTTGCCAAGGTTCCGTTCCACTATGTCGAGCAATGCGGAGAGCTGCTCTTTGGTGATGCCAAGGTGCAGGCAAATTCCCATGTGTGCTGATGCCATTGGCTCAACGTTGCCCACTCCTGCAAGAAACGACACGGTGGCAAGCTCACGCTCGCGATATGTAAGCAGGTCGCGTTCGAAGATGTCGGCAAAGAGATGCTCCTTCAAGAATTGGTCGATGGCCGGAGCAAAAGCGCCATAGCCGCTCTTGGGGTGGGCGGAATTGATGCCTGACAATGTTTCAAGAATGGCCGCGCCACGGTCGTACTTGCTGCCTTCGCCCTTTCCGGCAGAAGCTTCACGTCCGGGCTTATCACTGATGCCCTGTGCCTTGCGCCCGTCGAGCACCTTCATGAATGTCTGTATGGCACGCAGGCTGCGTGGAAAGCCGCAATAGGCATAGGCTTGCACTAGTACTTCCTTTATCTCATTGATGGTCATCTCGGCCTCCAGTCCGGCAGTCAAAGCCTGTGGCAGATGTTCCAAATCGCCGCGCCCCGTGTATGTGCCAATGGCGATGATGGCCTGTTCGCGCCCGCTGAGGCTCTTGCCGGTTTCGACATACTTCTCCAGAGATTCTTTCACGGCAGCGAAATATTCCTCTTTACTGACAGGCTGGAGCCATGTGGGCTTGTTGTCAGACGGATTGCAGGATATGGCCACATGGGCAAACCAACTGTCGGGAGCTGCTCCGTGCCAATGTTCCACACCGGCGGCTATCTCCACGATGTCGCCCGGAAAGAGCCGGCGCGCTGTTTGGCCGTGCTCCTGATAATAGCCTATGCCGGCGGTGGCTATCAAAATTTGTCCGCCCGTATGCGAGTGCCAGCTGTTGCGGCATCCCGGTGCAAACGTCACGTTGGCCATAGGCACATTAAGCTCCTTTATTTTGCTGAGGTTGGCCAGCCAAACCTCGCCCGAAAAGTTGGCGTTTGGCGAGATCTTCGTGCCCAGCGGATAGGGCTGCTTGAAGTCGGCAACGTTGATCGCTGCCATTCCCATGGAATTGAGTGCAAAAATTGTCATAAGTATTGTTCTTAATAAATCGGGGTATGTCAACTAAACTGTGTCAAAACGGAAATTTGCCCATTGTAAAGAAGACAGCTGGGGGACAATCCAGAGCGTTTCTTTCTTGGCTCTGCAAAAGTATAACAATTCTTGCGTATCTCTGCAAAATTCCACGTCTTGTTTCACGTGCCTTAAAGGATTTTAAACCTGTCGCCAAATATGATTGCCAGTTGCTGCGCAGTTTGTACCCAATTAGCAGTTGGCATAGTCCATTTTTTCTTGATGTTGTGGTATGCGAGATATACAAGTTTGAAGAGGGCATCGTCATTTGGGAAGACGCCCTTGGTCTTCGTTATCTTGCGCACTTGGCGGTGGTAGCCTTCCACTGTATTTGTCGTATAGATAATGTGGCGTATAGGCTCTGTGTACTTGAAATATTGTGACAGAAGCTCCCATTTGTCACGCCATGACTTGATTACAATTGGGTACAACTCTCCCCGCTTGCCTTCAAGACTGTCGAGTTCCATCTCTGCCTTCTCCTTGGTTGTCGCCCCATAAAAACACTTCAAGCCCTTCAAAAAACTCTTTTTGGTGTTTGCTGCCGACATACTTCAAGGAGTTGCGTATCTGATGCACTACGCACAGCTGCACATCCGTGTGGGGAAACACGCTCTGTATGGCATCAGGGAAGCCTGTCAAGCCGTCAACACAAGCGATAAGAATATCCTTTACGCCTCTGTTCTGAAGGTCTGTCAACACGCCAAGCCAACAGTTCGCCCCCTCACTCTGTGACACATACATGCCAAGCAAGTCCTTGCGCCCGTCCTTGCCAATGCCAAGAACATTGTAAATGGCTCTTGTAATCGTTGTTCCTTTGTCATCACGCACCTTATAATGAATGGCATCCATCCAGACTATGGGATACACGTCATCCAAAGACCGTGTGCGCCATGCCTTTATTTCTGGCCACACCTTGTCCGTAATGTTGCTGATTGTCTCTTTGGATATCTTTGTGCCATAGTTCTCTTCCAGGAACTTGCTGATGTCGCCCATGCTCTGCCCAGTTGCATAAAGGCTTATGATTTTGTCGGACAAGTCCTCCGCAAGGATTGTCTGGCGTTTTTGTACAATCTCCGGGCTGAAACTGCCATCGCGATCACGCGGAGTCTCAATACTGACAGTCCCATACTCTGTCTGCAAATCCTTACGCATCTTTCCGTTGCGTCGGTTGGAGGCAGAAGGCTTTGTCTGTTCCAAATGGCTCTCCATCTCTCCTTCAAGGGCTGAATTGAGGAAATCCTCCAACACACGGTGAAAGGCTCCGTCCCTGCCGAACAACGGTTTGCCACTCTTGAACTGATCTCTGGCTTCTGACAACATCTTTGAATACTCTTCTTGTGTCATTGTCTAATGAATAATTGCTTCGGTTGTATTAACCGAATTGTTAAACTTTTATTGTGTTAGATTTGACACAGTTGAAATGACATCCTCATAAATCGTGTTTCATAAACTGATTGCTTTTATTGGTTCTGCTAAGACTTCAGTCGCCCAATGTCTTGGTAAACACGAGCGAGGATAACTGCCAGATGCTATTGCTCCTTACATATACCTCTGTAACGATAAACGGGTAACGTACGGCATTGCCTCCCACCATTGAATTCAAATGGATGCGGCTGTACACGGTGGCAATGCCCGGAGCTAATTTCACCTCTTGACTATGGATTTCGGCTTTCTTATACCAGATGCCGCCGCTCTTGATGGTCCGAAGTTCGGCCTCCTTGCCCCAATAGCCACCCATGTGAACAAATTGGGCGCTTTCATGGAAGAGCCTGGCCAGCTCATCCACATTCTTTTCTGACATCCATTGCCATTTCTTGTTAGACAGGTCAATCATCTCTTTCTCCAACTGCTTCAGATTTCCTGCTACAGCTCCCGACGAGGCATTCCTTGCGTTATTGTCCTTGTTCAACTCGTTGTTCATCCTCTTCTGCCATTCGTCATTGTTGGTGACATCGGGCAGCGGCCTGCTGCAGAAACGGCGTGTCATCTCAATATTGAATGCATAGAAACGCTTTTCCTTGTTGAGTGCGCGCATCTGCTCCATCTCTTTGTTGGAAAGACGCAATTTCTTTACGGCATTGACATTCTCCTGAATGTAATCGTGGTTCGTGGCTCCCGGAATGACTGAATGCCCCTCCTGAATGTGCCAGCGAATAATGACCTGGGCAGGAGTGCAGCCGTGGGTCTCGGCAATCTTCTTGATGACTGCGTCCTGAAACAAGGCTCCTCGCGAGGCGGCTCCACCCAACGGATACCAGCATTCCACCACCATGCCACGTTTCCCGGCCAATGCCTTTTCTTCAAGCCGCTGGGCATAAGGATGGCATTCCATCTGCATGACGGCAGGCTTGATTTTCGTGCTGTCGACACACCAGCGATAGATGTCCTCTGCGTCCTTAACCTCAAAATTGGAGAGCCCGAGCGTGCGCACCTTGCCTTGCTCTACGGCATTCTCTAAGTTGGCCCATCCGCCTTTTACATCGCCCACGGGCTGGTGGAGATAGACCAAATCGAGATAGTCCAGATGCAGACGTTGGAGCATCTTGTCGATGGCTGTCGGGTCGGCATATTCAGTAGGCCACAGCTTGGAAGTAACCCATATCTCTTCACGCTTTACGCCGCTCTCCTTGATAAACTCATTGACGGCTTCGCCCACTCCCTGCTCGTCCATATAGGCATGGGCAGTATCGATGTGCCGATAGCCCATGCGCAAGGCGGTAAGCACTGCATCCTTGCAGGTGGCATTGTGGGGCACATTGAATGTACCCAAACCAAACCTTGGCATCCACTTGCCATTGTTGAGCTGCGCGTAAGGGATGCCGTTCACTTCTTTCTCGGCTGCATGGATTGTCGTTGCAGCCATAATCAATCCGATAACACAGGAAAAGAATCTTGATGCTTTCATGTTCTTTTAAAATATAATAGTGGTTTATGATTTCTTGCCCGGTTTCCAAGCTTTGCTCTTCTTTGTTATCTCTGATGCATTGTGATACATGGAATTGTCTATGCAAAATTAGAAACGGGAATGTCTGTTGCTGTTATCCTTAATTCGGATGCTGTTTCACATTTTGCGGAAAAGGCGGAAGACAATAGATACGCCTTACTGCGCCCGGGCGTGATGTGTGCCAATAGCACCTGCTTATTCTGAACTACTTCTCGGACGAACCTGCTTTTTCTTGATAAAATGGAAGGGCGCAAAAGGAATTTTGCCAACCGTCAAAAAACAATTGCAAAAAGGATGCGGAATTCAACAAACATTTCCGCATTTTCAACGACGAAACGCGAATAATGTCAGCCCCTCCGGCATTTTCGGCAAAATGCGCCGTGCGATGGTCCGGACTTACTGTATGCCGCGTGAATTGCGCTTTATTGCAAAAGCGGGAGCAAACACGGAGATTGTGTAAGGCCTGTTTCTTGCTTTAAGGAAAAACTTATATCTTTGCGACAGAATAATATACTAACCGATAAATACGAAAAGGACAATGAAAAATTGCAAGTTAAAGGCAATGCTCCTAATGGCAGTATTGCTTGGCAACGTTCCTGCATTTGCGTACGGTTTATGGCTGAATGATGTGGAATACACTCTTTACGATTGGTCTGGAACAGCGCAAGTAAATGTTGCAAGCAAAGATATTAATACCATCGTCATCCCCGGAAAGATAACTTATAACGGAAAGGACTATACCGTTACGAGCATAGGAAGCCGTGCTTTCTATGGTTGCCGCGGCCTAATCTCCGTTACCATTCCCGGCTCTGTTACAAGCATAGAAGGCTACGCTTTCGATGGTTGCACTAGCCTTGCCTCCATTGCTATTCCCAATTCTGTTATGGGCATAGGAAACTACGCTTTCTATGGTTGCCGAAGCCTTACCTCTGTTACCATTCCCAGCTCTGTTACGAGTATAGAAAAAGGTGCTTTCTATGGTTGCAGCAGCCTTGTCTCCGTTACGATACCCAATTCTGTTACAAGTATAGGGGACGACACTTTTAGTGGCTGTACCAGCCTTACCTCCGTCACCATCCCAAATTCCGTTACGAGCATAGGAAACTACGCTTTCAGTGGTTGCCGAAGCCTTACCTCTGTTACCATTCCCAGCTCTGTTACGAGTATAGAAAAAGGTGCTTTCGATGGTTGCACAAGTCTGGCCAGCGTTACCATCCCAAATTCCGTTACGAGCATAGGAGAAAGAGCTTTCCAGTGTTGCTATAGTTTAGCCTTCATTGACATTCCCAACTCCGTTACAGGCATAGGGGACTACGCTTTCTCTGCATGCAAAAACCTTGCCTCCATTGTAATCCCGAATTCCGTTATGAGCATAGAAGGCTACGCTTTCGATGGTTGCACCAGCCTTGCCT
Source organism: uncultured Bacteroidaceae bacterium (assembly GCA_934426255.1). Taxonomy (GTDB): domain Bacteria; phylum Bacteroidota; class Bacteroidia; order Bacteroidales; family Bacteroidaceae; genus UBA6382. The sequence goes on from CAKRYD010000001.1 coordinate 101,683, forward strand.
CCATTGACATTCCCAACTCCGTTACAACCATAGAATGCAATACTTTCAGTGGCTGCAGCAGCTTGACCTCCGTTGCCATCCCGAATTCCGTTACAGGCATAGGGGACTACGCTTTCGATGGTTGCAGTAGTCTTACCTCCGTTACCATTCCCGGCTCCGTTACGAGTATAGGAAGAGGTGCTTTCATAGGTTGCACAAGACTTCTCGCATACCAGTATAAAGCAGATGGAACAGCCACTCTACTCTGTCTGGGGGATAAGACTGCTGAAATTTTCGGCAAAGAAACGTATACTATTCCCGAAAAAATAACATATGAGGAAAAAGAATATGTAGTCACACGTATAGGGAGCCATGCTTTCAGTAGTTGTAGCCTAACCTCTATTACGATACCCAACTCCGTTACAAGCATAGAAGGCTACGCTTTCGATGGTTGCACTAGCCTTGCCTCCATTGCTATTCCCAATTCCGTTACAACCATAGAAAACAATACTTTTAGTGGCTGCAGCAGCCTGACCCATGTCACCATTCCCAACTCCGTCACAAGCATATGGGGCTACGCTTTCGAAGGTTGCAGCAGCCTGACCTCCGTCACCATTCCCAATTCCGTCACAAGCATAGGAAGCTGCATTTTCAGGTGGTGTACCAGCTTGACATCCATTACAATCCCCAACTCTATTAAGAGCATAGAGAATGGATCCTTTATGGGTTGCAGCAGTCTGGTCTCCGTTACCATTCCCAGCTCTGTTACGAACTTGGGGGAAAGTGCTTTTCGTGACTGCAAAAGCCTCAAAAAAATGATAATCATGGCCGTAACACCGCCTAAAATCGATAGGTGTGTTTTTGACGGTGTCAACAAGTGCGAGTGTACACTTTACGTTCCGGAAGAGAGCATCAATGTCTACAAGTCTGTCCCACAGTGGAAAGATTTCTTTAACATCGAGACGAGCATAATGGGTACACTAAAATCTGTTTCAGCCACAGAGGGGGAGCGCTACACCATAGACGGCACGCGCATTGCATCACCGCAGAAAGGCATCAACATCATCAGAAATGAGCGAGGTACAGTGAAGAAAGTGCTCGTGAAATAAAGGTTTGCTGAAGCAAATGTAGTTTGACGGACTTATCTTGAGAAGGTGAACTAAAATCGGCCACGGGCTTCTCTATGAGCCGATGGCCGATTTTGACTTATGACGGGGCGTTGTTTTACTTTTCGCCTAAGATATGCATGATTTCAATGGCAGAGCGCATGACGTTTGAGCCGGGGCCGAAAATGGCGGCGACGCCTGCCTTATAGAGGAAGTCGTAGTCGTTGACGGGAATCACGCCTCCGGCAATGACGGCTATGTCGTCGCGTCCCAGTTTTTTCAATTCGGCGATGACTGCCGGAATCAATGTTTTGTGGCCGGCGGCAAGTGAGCTTACACCCAGTACATGCACGTCGTTTTCAACGGCTTCGCGAGCCGCTTCGGCCGGAGTCTGGAAGAGGGGACCCATGTCTACATCGAAACCGCAGTCGGCATAGCCCGTAGCTACAACTTTGGCTCCGCGGTCGTGTCCGTCCTGCCCCATCTTGGCTATCATGATGCGGGGACGACGTCCTTCTTTTTTCGCGAATTGTTCTGTGAGGCGGCAGGCTTCCTGATAGTCTGCATCGCCTTTTGTCTCGGATGAATACACGTTGCTGATTGTTTTGATGACGGCTTTATACCGGCCTACGACTTTTTCGCAGGCATACGAAATTTCTCCCAATGTGGCACGTACCTGAGCGGCCTTTACCGCGAGGTCGAGCAGATTGTCTTTGCTCTTTTTGCCGTCGGCAAACTCCTGTACGCAGTTTGTAATGGCATCCAAAGCACGCTTAACGGCTTCATTGTCGCGCTCGGCACGCAGTTTGGCAAGTCCTTCAATCTGCTGTTTGCGCACAGCGGTATTGTCAACTTCAAGAATGTCGATGGGGTCTTCGTGATCCAACCGATACTTGTTGACCCCTACGATGACTTGCTGCCCTGTATCGATGCGAGCCTGGGTGCGGGCTGATGCTTCTTCAATGCGCATCTTGGGAACGCCGGTCTCGATGGCTTTGGCCATGCCTCCCAGCGATTCGATTTCCTGAATATGCTCCCATGCTTTTCGTGCTATCTCGTCGGTTAGCTTTTCAACGTAGTATGAACCGGCCCATGGGTCGATTTCCTTGCATACTTGTGTTTCGTTTTGGATGTATATCTGCGTGTTGCGGGCGATACGTGCCGAAAAATCGGTGGGCAATGCTATGGCTTCGTCCAATGAATTGGTGTGCAGGGATTGTGTGTGTCCCAATACGGCGGCCATTGCTTCTACGCAGGTGCGCCCTACATTATTAAACGGATCTTGCTCTGTAAGCGACCATCCCGATGTCTGTGAGTGGGTGCGTAGCATCATGGATTTCGGATTCTTGGCTCCGAAGCTCTTTGTGATCTTTGCCCACAGCATGCGTGCGGCACGCATTTTGGCAATTTCCATGAAGTGGTTCACTCCAATGGCCCAGAAGAAACTGAGACGTGGGGCGAAGGCGTCGATATCGATGCCGGCATTGATGCCTGTACGCAAATAGTCCATACCATCGGCCAGGGTGTAGGCCAATTCAATGTCGGCTGTGGCACCTGCTTCCTGCATATGGTAACCTGAAATGGAGATGGAATTGAACTTCGGCATCTTCTGTGATGTGAATTCGAAGATGTCGGCAATTATCTTCATCGAAAAGGCTGGGGGATAGATGTAGGTGTTGCGCACCATGAATTCTTTCAAGATGTCGTTTTGGATGGTTCCTGCCATAACATCAAGCGATGCTCCTTGTTCCAAACCTGCAACTATGTAGAATGCCATAATCGGGAGCACTGCACCGTTCATGGTCATGGAGACGGACATGTCTTTTAGTGGAATTCCCGAGAAAAGCACTTTCATGTTTTCAACGGAGCAGATGGAAACACCTGCTTTTCCCACATCGCCGATTACCCGTTCATTGTCGGGGTCGTAGCCGCGATGCGTTGGCAAGTCGAATGCAACTGAGAGGCCTTTCTGTCCGCTGGCAAGATTGCGGCGATAAAAGGCATTGCTCTCTTCGGCCGTAGAAAAACCTGCATATTGGCGTATGGTCCACGGGCGGAACGGATACATCATTGAATAGGGGCCGCGAAGGAATGGAGGGAGACCTGCCACATAGTCCAGGTGCTCCATGTTTTCCATGTCTTCGCGCGTATAAACCGGCTGGATGTCGATTTGTTCGGGCGTTCGCCAATCAGCAGTTATGTGCTGTTCTTTTTGCCACTGTTTTCCGTTTTCCTGAGCCGGAACGGAATTGATATCTATGTTTTCAAAATTCTTTCTCATCAGATTCCCAATTTAGCATTTAACTCTTTTAGCGTTTCCAGCTGGTTTACACGAACATGAATGAAGTGCTCGATGCCGGCGGCTTTCAAGTCTTCCGCGCATGCAGGAGCACCTGCAACAACAAATATGGCTCTTCCACCAAGGGCGTTAAAGGCTGGAATGGCGAGTTCGGAATACTCATCATCGCTAGAACATAATACAACAATATCGGCTGCTGCTTTCATGGCGGCTTCGATGCCTTCTTCTACCGTCTTGAACCCCAGATTGTCGATAACCTTATAGCCGGCCGAAGCCAGGAAATTGCAGCTGAATTGGGCGCGAGCCTGCCGCCATTTTAAATCGCCGATGGTCAACATGAAGGCGATTGGACGCTTGGCCGCTTTTTCTGTCTGCAAGCGCAATTGTTCAAATTCACTTGAGAGGCGGGTCGTGTTGAGTTTTGGAATGGTCGTTTCTCCTTCATTTTTGCAACAGTGGCAACAGCTTGTCGGTGTTTTACCTTCGCTGGTTTCATTGAAATTGGGGAATTGATTGCTTCCCAATATGAATTCGCGTCTTTGTGCCGCTTTCTTATGGCGGTCGTCATTGGTGCTGTTGACCGATGCCTGAACACTTCCGTTCTTGACTGCGGTCAGGAAACCGCCTTCTTTTTCTATGGCAAGGAATAGTTTCCAAGCTTCACCGGCTAATGAACGGGTCAGCTCTTCTATATAATAGGAACCTGCTGCTACGTCTACTATCTTGCTGAAATGATTTTCTTCCTTCAGCATCAGCTGTTGGTTGCGCGCCAAACGTTCGCTAAAATCTGTCGGTTTTTCATAAGGCGTGTCGAATGGGGTTACTACCATAGACTCGACACCGGCAAGGGCTGAGCTCATAGCTTCTGTCTGGGTGCGGAGCAGATTGACGTAGCTATCATAGAGGGTCTTGTTATATTCTGACGTGGTTGCCATAATATAGGTGTAGCATTCTTCTTCGGGTACGCCATATTCTTTTACAATTTTGGCCCATAGCATGCGAAATGCACGGAATTTGGCTATTTCCATGAAGTAGTTGCCACCTACGCCCATGCTGAACCTGATGCGGCGTGCTGCTTCTTGGGGTGCAATGCCTGCGTCTATCATAAGGTTCAGGTATTCATTGCCCCATGCCAAGGCATAACCGCTTTCCTGGTAGCAGAAAGCACCTGCATTCTGTAGAAGCAAAGAATCAACTGTGAAGCATGTGATGTGGGGATAATCCTTAATTTCATCAACTATGCCTTTGGCTGTTTCCAGGCATTTTGCAAGGTCTTTTCCTTTTTGGAGCATCTTTCCGATTGGGTCGAATTCTATGCTACCGCAAACTTTCCCTTTATCGGCACCCTTTCGGTCGAACCATGCAACAACTTCCTTAGCCAATTGTTGGGCAGCACAGGGACATGTCGAGAAGTTAAGCTCGACTGCCTCTGGGGCAACACCTTTCAGAAGCGTATCCATAAAATCTGCACTGATGCAGTCACCAGGAATCTGAAGTCCCAATGAATCAATGCCGCGATTAAGGATGTCCAAAATCTTGGTGTTTGCATCCGTTGCATTGCTGCAATCTACGTTTTGACGTACGAACCAATTGTTGTCATCGGTCTTGTTGCCACGGACAAAAGGGTATTTTCCTGGCAATGCATTCATTGAGGGAAATTTCTCCACATCTTCCCTCATGTAAAAAGGCTGGACTTGAAAACCTTCGTTAGTCCGCCAAACCAACTTTTTGTTGAAATCCGCTCCTTTAAGGTCTACCGTAATTTTATCCATCCATTCTTGATGGCTCACCGGTGCGAATTCAGCGAAAAGTCTTTCTCTTTTCTTTTCCATTTATCTTTGTTTTAGAGCAATTCTTGATTATTACGCCCAAAATTACCGAATATTTTCCGGAAACGTATGCTCTTAATTTTTTTTATAACGATAAGGTGCCAGAATGCCTGTTTTCTTATTATGAGAGCCGCTATTTCTGCTGCTTTTTGTCTTCGGAGGTGGTTGCGCTATTTTGTGTTGCTTTTTGTTCTCGTTTTGGTTCTTTTTCGGGAGCTCTTTTCAATACGGCTTCTGGCTTTAAATTGCCTTGTTCGTCGAACATGCCGTATGTTGTACGTATTACAGAGAATTCCGTACGCCTGTTTAATGCATTGCAGGTATCCTGTTGTTCGGGCTTTAAACGTTTTATGAATGCTTCGGTAAGTGTGTCGCCGGCATGGAGAAAAGGATATTTTTCGGCAAATTTCTTTGTAATCACTTTGGGACGGCTTTCTCCGTAGCCTCGTGCAAGAACCCGTTTGGGGGATATGCCATGTGAAGTCAGATATCTTACAACGGATTCTGCGCGGTGCTGCGACAAACGTTCATTGTAGGCATCAGATCCGCGGTAGTCGCAGTGCGAACTCAATTCGATGACAATCGACGGATTTTCCTTGAGTAAGGTCGTAAGCTTGTCAAGCGCGGGGATGGATTGTGGCAGAAAATCCGGTTTGTTGAATTCATAAAAGACATTACGCACAAGTACCGGAATTGATACTGAGGGCAAAGGAAATTGTAACGTAGTGTCTATTGAACCGATATCAGGGGGCAGATAGAGTGAATTGCGATAATTCATATATCCTTCACACGTTGCCAGATAAAGATAATGTACACCGGTTTTGACAGTTTCACTGAATGATCCGTCAAGCTTGACACTGACTTTTTTATTTGTTCCATCGTCGCCAATAATGTAGACCTGTGCGTTGGGAAGTTCGTAGCCATCTTGTTCATAGACCCATCCCGTTACGGTTTGTAGGATTTCAGGATATTCAAAAGTGTAGATTTTATCCCAGCCGCGACGGTTTGTCCGGTTGCTGCAGAAATAGCCTCGGTTATGCAGCCCGTCGAAGGTCATGCCAAAATCATCGCCATGTGAGTTGATGGGATAGGGAAGATGTGTCACGTTCCAAGTCTTGGCGACAGAATCATAATGTGCTGAATAAATGTCGAGGCCTCCCATACCAACTTTTCCGTCGGAAGAATAGTAAAGGTCTCCGTTAGGCCGGAATGTCGGGAACCGTTCATTCCCCTTTGTGTTAACCGGCTCACCGAGATTTTCAACGGCACCGAATCCGTGCCCGGTCAGAGCCACGCGCCAGATGTCGGTTCCGCCGATGCTTCCCGGCATGTCTGACACGAAATACAGATATCTGCCATCGGGAGAAACTGCGGGATGGGCATAATTCGACAGTGTGTCTTTTGACAATTGGCAGAGTGTAGCTTGTCCCCAAGTTGCGTCTGTTCGTGTCGACTGATAGATTTCGGCCATTCGCGGATAGCGTGCATCCCAGCGGCAACGTGTGAAATACATGGTTTTGCCGTCGGGCGACAATGCGCAAGCTCCTTCATCGTAGGCCGTGTTGACGCCTCCTTCAACGGGTACAGGGCGTTTCCATTTCCCTTTTTCATCCTTTTCGGCCATAAAGATGTCACCGCTTTTCATTCCGGTCACTCCGTTTGCATCATCGCCTGTAGATTCTTTGCGTGTTGACGAAAAATAGATTCGGTCATCGGCAAGTACAGGGCTGAAATCGTCATAGCGGGCATTGAAAAAGCGATCTTCACGTACGGTGTATTGTGATCCTTTTTCACGTAAGACGGGTGCTGCCGCACATGATTGAAGTCCTAAAAGTGTGGCGGGGTCGCCAGGATGGGATTCGAGATAAAGTTGATAATTCTTGGCTGCAGATTTGTAGTCGCGCGAAGCTCTTTCAAGTTCTCCGATATAAAAATAGGTCAAGGTGTCCGTATATTTATAACGTGCGGCATTTCGATATGCGGCTAAAGCTTTCGAAATGTAGTTGAGCTTCCTGTTGCTTTCTCCTACCTTATAAGCTATTTTCCCGCGTTCGTCTCGTTTTTGTGATGATGTTTTGGAATAGGCTTTTGCGTATTCCAACGAAGCTTCATAGTATTCGCCTATGGCATAGTACTGATCGCCTTTTTTCAGGTGCTTGTCTGCACCGCAGGCTGTCAGTAGCAATAACAATATGTAGGCAAGACTATGCTTCATCTTATTATTGAAAACATGGAATGGTCAAATTTATTGTGTCTGCCATGGGCTTTTATGACTTTGTTCCGGTCTTTTGTATGACATCCTGAACTGCTGCAACGTGCCGGTTGGAATTGTCGCGTAGCACTTGGGCAACGAGTTCTATGAGCATATCTTTGAGCTCTTTTACAAATGCTTTTGAATCATAGAGGTGATGCTCGATGTCGCGTAGCTTCTTTTCCCAAATACCCGTCAGTTCGGCACTTTTTAGTAGCTCTTCGTGTATAATGTCAATAAGCTGGCAACCGGTTTGCGTTGCTATCAGGTTCTTACGGCTCTTGGTAATGTAGTGGCGTTTGAAGAGTGTTTCTATGATGGCAGCTCTTGTGGAAGGCCTACCTATGCCGTTTTCTTTCATAGCCTCCCGCAATGTTTCATCTTCAACGGTTTTGCCGGCGGTTTCCATGGCTCGTAGAAGTGTTGCTTCGGTATAGGGCTTGGGTGGGGTGGTCATTTTCTTTGAAAGGCTTGGGACATGGTCTCCTGTTTCGCCTTCTTTAAAATCAGGCAGCAGGTGCTCTTCGTCTTTCTCATTTTTTTCTTCATTGCTTTCTTCGGAGTCGTTGGTTTTGTCGTCGGCATATACTGCGCGCCATCCTGCAGATACGATGTGCTTTCCCGTAGTCTTGAAGCTGATGCCGCCTGTATTTCCGATGACTGTGGTAGTCGTAAAAAGACAGTCCGGATAGAAAGCACTGATAAAGCGACGGGCCACAAGGTCAAACACACGTTTTTCTGCATCACTCAAGTTGGGTTGCAAAACTCCTGTTGGTATGATGGCATGATGGTCTGTTACTTTCTTTGAGTCGAATACTTTTTTGCTTTTCAGAAGCTTTTTGCCGCGCAGCGGTTGCAACAGATGCTGATAAGGCGTGAGATGGTTCAATATGGCAGGGCACTTAGGATAGATGTCATCGCTCAGATACGTCGTGTCAACGCGCGGATATGTAGTTACTTTCTTTTCGTAGAGGCTTTGGATAAGTCCCAGGGTCAAATCTGCCGAATATCCATATTTGCGATTGCATTCCACTTGAAGCGATGTCAGGTCAAAGAGGCGTGGTGGAGACTCTCGTCCGTTTTTGTCGTTTACACTTTCTATTTCGAATGGCTGTCCTTCTATTTTGAGCAATGCTTCGCGAGCTTTTTCCTGGTCTGTGAAGCGTCCTTTGGAGGCTGTGAAAAGCACATTGCGGTAATTGGTTGATAGAACCCAATATGGTTCCGGTATGAATGTCTCTATTTCGCGTTGGCGTTTTACGATAAGAGCCAACGTGGGAGTCTGTACGCGGCCGATGGATAATGGCGGGGCTTGTCTTCCCCTGTGTCCGTATTTCAAGGTATAGAGCCGGGTGGCATTCATGCCCAAAAGCCAATCGCCTATTGCCCGGCAAAGTCCGGCTTCGTAAAGGGAGTCGTATTCACTTTGGGCTTTCAGATTCTTAAAGCCTTCCCTGATGCTTTCTTCGGTTAGTGATGAAATCCACAGGCGGTCTACTGGGCAATGCACTCCGACTTTCTGCATCACCCATCGTTGTATCAATTCGCCTTCCTGGCCGGCATCTCCGCAATTGATGATGCGTGCAGCGCTTTTCATAAGGGTCTCTATGATGCCGAACTGCTTCTCGATACCCTTGTCGTGTTTTAAACGAATGCCAAAAGGACTGGGTATCATTGGCAGGGCACTGAGGCTCCAGGTTTTCCATACCGGAGTGTAGTCTTCAGGATATTTCAACTCGCATAGATGGCCAAAAGTCCAAGTCACCTGATAGCCGTTGCCCTCCATATAGCCATTGTGGGGCTCATTGGCTCCTAATATATGAGCAATGTCCTTGGCTACGCTTGGTTTCTCAGCAATGCAGACAATCATGGGCTTATGCGTTGTTCTGTGAAAATGAGTACTGCAAATTATCGCGGTTAAATTTTATCCCTAAGGGAGAAAAGAAAAAATCCAGTGCTCCGTTTTTAGCCAAATCGTGCGGCGTTCCTTGAAGCAAACTGCCATTGTTCAAAAGGAGCCATAAACAGTCTGCTGCTTGCAGGGCTAAATCAAGGTCGTGGGTTGAAAGCAATATCGATTTCCCGCTTTCATGAGCCAATGAACGCAGCAATTGCAACAGCTCGATTTTGCTTGGAAAATCAAGGAAGGCTATTGGCTCATCCAAAAGTATCACATCTGTTTGCTGGGCCAGGGCTTTTGCAATCATCAGCTTTTGCCTCTCACCGTCACTGAGGTTGCATAAACGGCGTTGCTCAAAGCCTTGCATCCCAACCTTTCGGATGCTGTCGGAAACTATTTCGCGGTCGTGACTTGACAAGTTTCCCCAAAAACCGGTGTAGGGGATACGTCCCATAGACACCAGCTCGAAAGCTGTAAGACCGCCTGCCGGAACCTTGTCGGTCAAGACCACTCCTAAATGGTGTGACAGTTCTGTCGGAGAAAAATCATCCAACGGCTTTCCGAAGAGGCTTATGCTGCCATCTAACGGCTTTTGAAAACCTGCCAATGTGCGTATGAGCGTAGACTTTCCAACACCGTTTGTACCCAATAGACATGTGAGTTGGCCGCCATATAATGAGGCATTAAGAGCTTTCGATGAAAAGCTAATTTTGCTTTTCGAGCGATAGCCCGTTGTTACATTGTTTAAACAAAAAGATTTATGCGAAGAATCATCCACGACTTAAACATTGAGGTGCAAAGTTAAGCATTCCCGCCGTGAAAAAATTTATTTTGAGCTATGAAAACGCCCGTGAAAATCAAGATAAGGCCGACGGCCAAGCGCCATGTCATTATCTCGTTCATGAATAATATGGAAAACAAAGTGGAGAAAAACGGGTCTAAATACAAAAAGGACGCAGACCTGACCGGTCCGAGGTTCGAGATGACCCGTCCCCATGCCCAGTAGCAGAACACGGAGGCGAAAACGGTCAAATACAGAATATTCAGCAGGATGGGAATATTGGAGCCCAATAATAAAGCATCGGCTGTCAGCCCTTGTTTTGCAAACAGAAGGGCAGACGTTACCCAACCATAAAAGAATGTTTTGCGCGAAATGAACAGACTGGGATACTTCCCGGCAAGAGGACGTAGCAATAAGCTGTAGCAAGCCCAAGAAGCCGCAGCCAAAAGAGCCAAGGCATCTCCTTTTGGCGAAAGGTGCAAATCGTGGTGCCCGCTGAAAATGACGAAGCCTACTCCAGTGAGTGCAATGGCGAGGCCGATGAGGATGTTTCGTGTGATTTTCTGGTCTCTGAAAAGCAAAGAGGCCAGCACAATGGTGATTAAAGGGCAGAAGCTCATCAGAAATGACACATTCGTTGTTTGCGACATTGTCAAAGCGGTGTTTTGCAACCAATAATATAAGGTGCCGCCCAAGATGCCTGTCAATGCCAACAATAGCTCATCTTTCAAGCTCTTTGCCCACAGTTTTTTGAACGACAGAGCAAAAAGCAGTGCCCATGCTCCCAAAAAGCGGAAGAAGAATGTGCCGGGTGTTGACACGCCACTTGATTCCAACACCTTAGTAGCCGAAAATGTGGAGCCCCAAACAGCCACAATCATTACTGCCAGAATGTAGTATCTAACATTGGTTTTTGTACGAAAAAGTTGTTTCACTGCGGTTTTAGATTTGTCGGTCACTTCATAAAAAGCACCGGGTCTCAAGTTCATTGTTTTCTGTAGTCACTCTAAGCAGTCAGTTTGCGGCTCAGGTAGCGTACGGGATACCAGGATGTGAGGAAAGACACAGCAATGACAGTGACAAAGATGAGGACGATGTCAAGCCACTGAATGCTTACTGGGTAGGCATCGACTATGAACGTTCCGGATTCTTCTCCCAATTTGAGTATCCCGTATTGCTGCTGTAGCCAGCATAATAAGATCCCAATACCGATTCCACAAATGACACCTACCAATGATATGAGCCGTCCTTCATAGAGGAAAATCCGTTCGATGGTCCGGTTGTCTGCCCCTAAGTTGCGTAGCGTGCGAATGTCTTTCTGCTTGTCGATGATTAGCATGGACAACGAACCTATAATGTTGAAGCAGGCCACGAACAGGATGAAAGTCAGAAAAAGATAAGACATGTATTTCTCGACTTTCATTATACGGAAAACGTCTTCCTGCTGCTCATAACGGTCTGCTACACGGTATTTGCTTCCTGCAGTTTGTTGGAGACGTTTTTTTACCGAATTGATGTCGGCTCCGGGCTTGAGCTTCAGAAGTAGGGAACTTAGTTGTCCTTGCTTGTCAAACATCTTTTGGGCAAATGCCAATGACGTGAGCAAGTATTCCTGATCGTATTTCTTCTGGTTCACAGAGAAGACCACGCCGGCTGAGTTCAGCTCATCCTGATTGAAATTTGCAGTAGGGTCCATCATGTCAATCCTTGCACCGCGTTTGGGAGTGAATACTTCCAAAGGGTCGGTAAAGCTGGCCGACATGTTCAGGTACATGGCCAACCGAATGCCGGGAATGCCATATTGTAGAACGTCGGCATGGAGAGCGAATTGCCCGTTACCATATAAGATGGATTGGATGTCGGTACATTCGGCAAAGTTGTCTTCTACTCCCATTAGCGTTATCATGGCCTGCTTGCCATTGTATTGTGCCATGGCTGCGTCTTCTAATGCTCCACATGCCACTTCGACATCTGCATCTTTCCTGATTTTGCCTATCAAGGCATCGGACTGGTTGAAGGCCTTGCCTTTTTGGGGCACAACCTTTAAGTCGGGGTCGAAGTTGGTGAAGCACGATGCGACAAGGTCTTGGAATCCATTGAACACGGATAGTGTGCAAACCAAAGCCATAGATGCCACTGCTACGCCCAATACCGAAATGAGCGATATGACATTAATGGCTGTATGGCTCTTCTTGGCGAAGAGGTAACGCCGGGCTATATAGAACGGAAAGTTCAAGAACTTATTTCTTTAACAATTCGTCAATATGCTCCATATAGTCGAGCGTATCGTCTACGAAGAAACGCAGCTCGGGTATAATCCTGAGCTGATAACGAAGGCGTTGTCCCAGATCGTATCTTACGGTGCGTCCGTTTGCCGCGATGTTGTCAACGATGTCTTTGGCCTTGTCTGAAGGAAAGACGCTTAAATATACGTTGCAATAGCTCAAGTCGGGTGATACCCTGCAATTGCTTACGGAAACCATTACTCCATGCATCGCTTTAGTCTGCAGGAGGAACAGCTCACTTAGTTCTTTCTGTATGAGACGTCCTATCTTGTTCTGACGTGTTTTTTCCATGTTTGGTTGTCTATTGAACTTTGCAGCCCGGCTTTACTGTGCGGTCTGTGGTCATTACACTGAGGTTGCCGTCTGCGTTGAGTGCACTTAGTATCATTCCCTGACTTGTGATTTTGCCGAATTTGCGTGGAGCCAGATTGGCGATGAAGCATACTTGTTTGCCTATCAGTTCTTCCGGCTTGTAGTGCAGAGCCAACCCGCTTATTATGGTGCGTTCGCCCATACCATCGTCTATGGTGAATTGCAGTAGCTTGTCTTTCTTGGCTACTTTGGTGCAGTCTTTTACTGTGCCCACCCGGATGTCCAGTTTGGCAAAGTCATCAATGTTTATATCGGGAGCCACAGCTTCAGGCTTGAAGTTTTCCATTTCATTGGCAATCTTCATGTCATGCAGCTTTTTTACTTGTGCTTCAACAACGTCGTCTTCAATCTTTTCAAACAGCAGTGAAGGTTCACCCAGTTGCATCCCTGCTTTAAGGATGTCAGTGCGGCCCAGGTCGTTCCATACGCATTTGTCGAGTCCTATCATGGCGCGTAGGCGTTGGCTGCTAAAAGGCAGGAAAGGCTCAAATGCAATTGAAAGATTGGCCACAAGCTGCAAACTGAGGTAGAGAATAGTCTTTACACGCTCCGGATTGTCCTTTACGATAGCCCATGGTTCGCTTTCTGCCAGGTATTTGTTGCCTATGCGCGCAAGTTCCATGGCTTCTTTTTGTGCTTCGCGGAAATGGAATGTATCAAGGAGCTGCTCAACGCGGTTCTTTACATCTGTAAATTCCGCAATCATCTTCTTGTCTTCATTGGTCCATTCGCCGGGTTGTGGAACAATGCCTTGATAATACTTCTTGGTGAGTTGCAGAGCTCTGTTGACAAAGTTGCCGTAGACAGCCACCAGTTCATTGTTGTTGCGTGCCTGGAAGTCTTTCCACGTGAAGTTATTGTCTTTTGTTTCCGGAGCATTGGCAGTGAGCACGTAGCGCAGAATATCTTGTTTGCCGGGAAAGTCCTTGTTGTATTCATGCAGCCATACAGCCCAATTGCGTGATGTTGAAATCTTGTTGTCTTCAAGATTCAGGAACTCATTGGCCGGAACGTTGTCGGGAAGTATATAGCTTCCTTCGGCTTTCAGCATGGTAGGGAACACGATGCAGTGGAACACGATGTTGTCTTTGCCGATAAAGTGTACCAGGCGTGTCGACTTGTCTTTCCACCATGTTTCCCAGTCATCGGGGCGCAAGTCTATGGTGTTGCTGATATATCCTATGGGTGCGTCAAACCAAACATAAAGCACTTTGCCTTCGGCTCCCTCGACCGGAACGGGAATACCCCAGTCCAAGTCGCGGCTTACTGCACGGGGCTGCAAACCTGTGTCCAACCAGCTCTTGCATTGTCCATAGACATTGCTGCGCCACTCCTTATGGTCTTTCAGTATCCACTCTTCGAGCCAAGGCTGATATTTGTCCAATGGCAGATACCAATGCTTGGTCTTCTTCAGCACGGGTGTGCTGCCGCTCACTGTGCTATGTGGGTTAATCAGCTCTGTGGGGCTTAGGGCAGAACCGCAATGCTCGCACTGATCGCCATATGCGCCTTGTGCATGGCAGTGGGGACATTCGCCCACAATGTAGCGGTCGGCCAGGAATGTCTTGGCTTCTTCATCGTAGTATTGTTCGCTTTCCTTTTCCAGAAATACGCCTTTGTCATATAGTGTTCTGAAGAAATCGGAAGCCACACGGCTGTGTGTTTTTGAAGTTGTCCGGCCGTAAATGTCGAAGCTTATGCCAAACTGCTCAAAGCTTTCTTTGATGAGCTTGTGGTATCTGTCGACTATATCTTGGGGACTGCAGCCTTCCTTACGTGCCCTGATGGTAACAGGAACGCCATGTTCGTCAGAGCCGCAGATGAATAGTACGGGCTCTCCTTTCAGGCGCAAGTAGCGCACGTATATGTCGGATGGCACATAGACACCGGCCAGGTGTCCTATGTGAATGCCGCCGTTTGCATAGGGCAGTGCGGCAGTAACCAATGTGCGTTTGAACTTCTTATCTGTCATTGTCTCGTGTTTTCTGGCTTTTAATGGTTGATTTCCTCTATCACTTGTTCCGGAGTCAGGCTTTTTTGCTCTCCTGTCTGCATGTTCTTAAGCGACACAAGTCCGGATGCAATCTCGTTTTCTCCAATCAATGCTACGTAGTTAGCTCCTACTGCGTTGGCATAGCTCATTTGTTTCTTCATCTTGACACTGTCGGGATAGACTTCCGTACGTATGCCTGCCTTGCGCATGCTTGCTGCCAGCTTTATGCAATGTGCGGCCTCTTTGTCTCCGAAGTTGATGAACAACAGCTGTACACCACTGGTGGTCTCTTCCGGGTAGAGGTCCAGTTGGTTCAGTACATCAAATATCCTGTCGGCACCGAAGGAGATGCCTACACCACTTAGGCCCGGCATCCCGAAGATTCCCGTAAGGTTGTCATAGCGGCCTCCACCTGTAATGCTGCCTATGGCTGCATCCAGGGCTTTCACTTCGAATATGCAGCCTGTGTAGTAGTTGAGCCCGCGTGCCAATGTCAGGTCAAACTCCATCTGATTCCTTAGCCCCAGGCTTTCCAGTGCTTGCAGTACGAAGGTGCATTCTTCGATACCTTTCTTGCCTGTTTCGCTGTTTTCCAGCATTTTGCTGATGGCAGCGAGCCGCGATTGATTGTCACCTTTGATGTCAAACAGCGGCTGCAGTTTGTCGATGGCTTCGGCTTCGAGGCCGTCGGCAGCCAGTTCTTCGCGTACTTTGTCTACACCTATCTTGTCGAGCTTATCTATTGCTACGGTGATGTCGACTATCTTGTCGGGGCATCCTATATACTCTGCGACCCCTGTAAGTATCTTGCGGTTGTTGATCTTTATGCAGGTTCTGATGCCGAAACGTGCGAATACTTCATCGACAATCTGCATCAGTTCCACTTCGTTCCACAATGAGTTTGAGCCTACCACATCGGCGTCGCATTGGTAGAACTCACGATAGCGTCCTTTCTGAGGCCTGTCGGCACGCCATACGGGCTGTATCTGGTAGCGTTTGAATGGCATTTGTAGCTCGTCATGATGCTGCACAACGAACCTTGCAAATGGTACGGTAAGGTCATACCGGAGTCCCTTTTCGCACAGGCGGGGAGCCAGTTGGTTGGCCGTGAGTCCCTGCCATTCATCCGTGGTGACCGGCTGTTTGAAGTCTCCGGAGTTTAATATCTTGAACAGAAGTTTGTCGCCTTCTTCACCGTATTTTCCCATCAGTGTGGATAGGTTCTCCATGGCCGGGGTTTCTATCTGGCGGAATCCGTACATGGCAAATACGCCGCGTATGGTGTCGAATATGTAATTGCGCTTTGCCATTTCCATGGGCGAAAAGTCGCGTGTCCCTTTGGGTATGTTGGGTTTTGCTGCCATTGTCATCAATTCTTGTGTCGGTTTGTAGTCTGCATTCCGGTGCGTAAGGCCTTCACTATTGCATAGATGAATCCCAGCACCATCAATATCAGTGCGGCATAGGCCACGGTTTCCGTTGCCTTGACGCTTGCGGGCCTGAAGGTCATGCATATCTTGTGTTTGCCTGCGGGCACGTAGGCTGCACGCAGCACATAGTCGGCTCTTCCCAGTTCCAGCGGCTTGCCGTCGATGGTGGCCTGCCATCCCGGATAGTAGATTTCCGAGAATATGGCTATGCCGCCTGTGGCCGATGAGGTTTCGTAGTGCAGTTCGTCGGCTTCATACTTCACCAGTTTGATGGTGCTTGTGCTGTCGCAGGCATCGTTGCCGGCCTTTGCCAATGTTGCCTGATACTGTATGTCGGCCACAGCTGTGGTACGTGGGTCAATCTGTTTCAGTGCATTGAGCTCTTCGTTAGGCGTCTTCACAAACTGTATCTTGTCCACAAACCAGGCATTGCCATAGGCTGCCGTGTTGGTGAATGCGGCTTCCTGCCCGTTGCCCACAGGGAAGATGAAGTATTTACAGTTGAGCATGTTGAGCACGGGCGACACTTTGCTGAAGTTGATTTCTGCGATGCTTTTGTGTGCTCCCACTTCATCGGATATGCGTTGTATCTCGGGTGCGATGCATGAGTTGATAAGGTCTTGGTAGCGTCCCAGCTTGGCCGGGTGGTAGCCTCCTATGCTTTTGTGGTAGTAGGCTGTCTCGTTTTCGTTGAAGGTGTTGCGTGCCAGGTTCAGCACTCTGTAGTCAAGGCTCTTGTCGCGCAGTATCATTTCGTCGGCTGCTGTCTTGGCAAAGCTTTGCTCGTTGTGCTGTTCTTCCACAAAGTTGTTATCGTTCAGATAGCGTTTGTTCACGCTATACATGTCAATGATGCAGAGGGCGGCAAGTGCGATGGTTAGTGGCACGGCTTTCAGTTTCTTGTAGCGGTAGGCCAGAAGCAGCACAAAGCCGGCCAGGACTACTGCGAAGCTCCGCCATGCGTCGGCCACGAATATGGTTTTTCTCATTTCGCTCAGGTTGGCCATGATGGCGTCTCCCACTGCGGGGTTGGCGGCAAAGGCCATTCCCAACTGTGTCTTCTCGTTGGCCGATATGTAGGAGGGGAAGAACAGTGTGGGCATCAATGCGAACAGCAGTGCCATGCCTCCGGTCAGGGCGAAGCTCACGTAGAGGTATTTGGCCTTGCGTTTTAGCAGTTCGGGTTCCTGAATCACCTTGGCCAGTCCCATGATGGCAAGCAGCGGAATGGTGAATTCGGCTATGACGAGTATGGAGGCTACGGTGCGGAACTTATTATAATAAGGTATATAGTCTATGAAAAAGTCGGTCAGAGTCGAGAAGTTGTGTCCCCACGAGAGCATGATGCTGAGCACTGTTGCCGCGAGGAGGCTCCATTTTATCGGCCCTTTGACGATGAAGAGGCTTAGGAAGAAGAGCATCAGTATGCAGGCTCCTACGTAGACGGGTCCCGATGTTCCGGGCTGGTTGCCCCAGTATTGTCCTATCTGCTGGTATATCTGTGCATATTGCGGGTCGGCTTTTTCCATGGCTTTGTTGTTGCTTGCCAATGGCACCGATGCCCCACCTTTGGCGTTGGGCACCAGGAGTGTCCATGTTTCTCCTATGCCATAGCTCCATTGTGTTATGTAGTCTTTGCTCAATCCGTTCTTTTTCGGTGTTGCCGCTGACTCGATAGAGGCTGTTCCGCGCATGGTTTCCTTGCTGTATTCATATGTATGGTAGAGGCTGGGAAGATTGGCGGCGAGGGCTATGATGCAGGCTGTTACAAATGTGGCTGTGGCTTTTGCGAAGCGCGGCAGTGTGTGTTCTTTGACGGCTTGCACCAGATATCCGATGATCATCAGTAGCATGACGAAGCCGAAGTAGTAGGTCATCTGCAGGTGGTTTGACAATATCTGGAAGGCCATGAACAGGGCACTTACGAGGCCGCCCCACAGGTATTTGCCGCGATAGCACAGTATCATGCCGGCTATTGTGGGTGGTATGAAGGCCAGTGTCATTACTTTCCATATGTGTCCGGCTGCGATGATGATGAAGAAGTATGACGAGAATGCCCATGCTATTGCGCCTAATGCCGAGAGCCAGGGTCTATAGCGCAGCACGCGCATCAAGACATAGAAGCCAGTGAGAAGTATAAAGACATACATCAACGCTCCGCTGAGTCCCAGCTCGTAGGCACTACGTATCCAGCTCAGCGCTGTGCGGGAGCTGTAGGTGGGTGTTATCTGGAATGTGGGCATGCCTCCGAAGATGGCGTTGGTCCAACGTGTGATTTCGCCTGTCTTTTCCTGGTGGCGTGCTATCTCCTGTCCCAGGCCTATGCCTGCTGTGTTGTCGCTGCCCGAGAGCACGAGTCCCTGTGTGGCCGGTGTGATGAAGTAGGCCAGTGACAGCAGCAGGAAGAACAGCAGGGCGGCTACATCGGGGCCTATTTGTTTGAATAATCTGTTCATGTGACTGATGGTGTGTTGCTTGGATGGTTCTATCCGGTGTTAGTAACGATAGGTTTCTGCCTTGAACGGGCCTTCTTTGTCTACGCCTATGTAGTCGGCCTGTGCCTGTGTGAGGTGTGTGAGGTGTACGCCTACGCTCTTGAGATGTAGCCGGGCCACTTCTTCGTCCAGCTTCTTCGGCAGTACATATACGCCGGTTTCGTAGTGGTTGGTGTATAGTTCTATCTGGGCCAAAGTCTGGTTAGTGAAGGAGTTGCTCATAACAAAACTGGGGTGACCTGTGGCACATCCGAGGTTGACAAGCCTACCGTCTGCAAGTACCGTTATGTGGTGGCCGTCGGCAAAGAGGTAGCTGTCCACTTGTGGCTTTATGGCTGTTCTCACCACGCCTTCTGCCTTGTGGAGCCTTTCAACCTGTATTTCTCCGTCGAAGTGACCTATATTGCACACGATGGCTTCATCGGGCATTTGCTGCATGTGTTCCAGGGTAATGACGTCTATGTTGCCTGTGGCTGTCACGAAGATGTTGCCGCGTGGGGCTGCTTCGTCCATAGTGACCACTTCGTAGCCTTCCATGGCTGCCTGCAGTGCGCATATGGGGTCTATCTCTGTGATGAGCACGCGTGCTCCGCTGTTGCGCAGGCTTTGTGCGCAGCCTTTGCCTACATCGCCATATCCGCATACTACACATACCTTGCCGGCAATCATGACATCGGTGGCTCTGCGGATGCCGTCCAGGAGTGATTCTCTGCAACCGTAGAGGTTGTCAAATTTGCTTTTGGTCACTGAGTCGTTTACATTGAAGGCGGGGAAAAGCAGCTCTCCGTGTTTCTGCATGTTGTAGAGGCGGTGTACGCCTGTGGTGGTTTCTTCGCTCACGCCTTTCATGCCTTGGGCTGTGGTGTGCCATCTGTCGGGCTGTGCCTTGAGCACTTTTTTGAGCATGTCCTTGAGGGCTGCTTCGTCGTCGCTGCCCGATGGTGTGTCGAGCACTGCGGGGTTGTTTTCGGCTTTTACGCCGAGGTGTATCATGAGTGTGGCATCGCCGCCGTCGTCAACTATCATGTTGGGCAGCTGGCCGTCGGGGAAGTTCATGGCCTGTAGGGCACACCACCAGTATTCTTCCTGTGTTTCGCCTTTCCAGGCAAATACGGGGATGCCTTGTGCGGCTATGGCTGCTGCGGCATGGTCTTGGGTGGAATAGATGTTGCATGAGCTCCATCTCACCTCTGCACCCAGTGCCACGAGGGTTCTAATCAGCACGGCTGTCTGTATGGTCATGTGCAGTGAGCCCATGATGCGTGCGCCTTTCAGGGGCTGTGTGCCGGCATATTTCTCCCGGAGGGCCATAAGTCCCGGCATTTCGTGTTCGGCGATGCGTATTTCCTGCCGTCCGAATTCGGCGAGCCCTATGTCGGCCACTTTGTACGGCTCATTGCTGAATAGTTGTTTTTCCATTTGTTTTGCGTGTTTCTTTATTTGACTGCAAAGATAGCTCAATTCGGTGAAAGGAGCAACACTATGCTGCTCCTAAATGCCTGTCTGTCCGCATCCGCGGCTTCAGGCCGGCAGATATACGGGTGAGTTGCGCGGACCTTCTTTTTTGAGTGTACCGGTGGCGGTGAAATGTTTCAGCCATTTGCGTGCTGTGCTTCCAAGGAGCCCGAACTCTGTCTCCAGGGTGCGCCGCGTCAGGCTCCGGTGGGTGGAGAGGTAGGTGTGTATCTTTTCCAGCAGTTCAGCTTCGGTATAGGCTTTCGAGCGGTGCGGGGTGTTGTCGCGCTCAAAGCTGGTTGCGTGTTTCATTTCGCGCAGGAGTGAGGCTTCGGGCCGAAACTTTATGCCGCTCACCTGCACATGGTTGCCCTTCACCTGTTCTATGGTGAGGCCTTCGGGCATTTGGGCTTCTACGGCAAGGGAAAAGTAACCTATTTCGGGAATGTAGAACCTGTTGCCGCTCGTCAGTTCGCATACCAGGCAGTCGCGCAAGGCAGAGAGGGCTGCTTTCACGTCGCCCTTGGTCAGCGAGCAGCGGCCTTGTATGTAGCCGGCCAGCTGATCGGCGGTCATGGGGCTGTGGTCTGTGATGCCTACATACTTGCGTTCTTCGCCCTTGCCTTCGGAGTTGTGTATGGAGCGTATGTCATATTTGATGCTCATGTGATAGATATTTTATATTCAGATGCCAAAGATACAAAATTATTGTGTATACTGCAAATCGGCTGCATTCTGTCTTTTTGCGGGCCCTGCTGTGGCACTTCTGCTGCCTGACGGTGTGGCTTCGGTCTTTGGGTTGCCTCATGTCTGCGGCCTTGAAGCCTTGATTTTGTGACGTGCATCGGCCGAAGCACATGCGTATCTCGGCCGGAGTGCATGTGTATCTCGGCCGGAGCACGTGTGTATCTCGGCCGGAGTGCATGTGTGCTTCGGCCGATGCACGATGTCAGATGTGGCTCTTTGCTGCTTGCGCAGCAAGGCTTTTGGGATGGTGATGGGCGGTTTTCAAGGTGCTGCCCTGCTGCTTTCAAGGGGGCGAAGCGGCTTAGCCGGATCTGTGCTGTGGCAATTAATAACGGCCGCATTTCACAATGTGGCCGTCCAGTGAGTAAATGATTATTTGTAAATCAAAATTCAGTATGACCGATTTAATTCTTCAGGTAATAGCTGACACTGGTGACCACACGCACTTTCTTTATCCATGGTGTGTTGTTGTCACGGTTGTCGATGCTGAAATAGCCCTGACTGGCTTTTCTTATCTTGCCGAGCTTGCTGCCCGAGTCTTTGGCAAACTTTTCTGCGGCCTCGCGGGCATTTTTGGTCGATGCCTCGATCATGGCCGGCTTAATCTTGTCAAGTCCGGTATATTCGTAGCTGAGCTGGTTGGCATCATAGTCGTTGTTGACGATGGAGATGCCCTCACGTATAAGCTCGGGTATGCGGTAGGTGAGCTCGCGAACCGTCTGTACTTTCTTGGTAGACACGGTGATGCACATCTGTATCATGTAGCGTGTCTTGATGTTGTCGGGCTTGTAGTCGGTGGCGTTGTAGTCGGTCACGCGCGGTGCCGAGCTGGCAATGTCTTCGGGAGCTATGCCTGCTTTGGTGAGAAAGCTGATGATTTTGTGCTTGGCTTCGTCGGCATTGACATAGAGAATGTCCAGGTCGTTGCCGAAAGCCTTGTAGCTGATGGGCCACGTTGCCTTGTCGGCATTGACGATACGTTCGGAAAATCCGCGCACGTCTACACTGCGGTCGCGTTCGGCCATTGAGTCAAAGCCTTCATAGATGAGCAGGCCGGCAAACAGCAGGCCCACGGCAAGGATGATGGATTCAGTCCTAAGATTTTTCATGACTTGTGCATTTAGTTGTCGCAAAGATACGCTTTCTTTTTATTCAAGTCAAGTTTTGAAGCAAAAAATGCACGGCTTCTCAATTAATTTTATACTTTTGTAAGCGTAAAACCGAGAATGACAATGAGTAGCGGCTTCCGAATTTTTGACTGGCTCTATGTGTGTCTGCTGAAGGCTGTGCGGCCTTGCGACAGGCAGGGCTCGCCCATTAGGCACCGTCGCCGCAAGATACGCAATGAAGTGCTCGGCTATTACAAGGCTCATCCCACGGCCGATGCCACCCTGCAGAGTGCCCTGGACTACTTGAGGAAAAGGCCTGATGCCGTGTTCTTTCCCGACAGGTTTCGTGACAAATACGACTATCGCACCACAACGATACACTACGACCAGGAGGGCACACCCTACTGGCCGATGGCAGCAGACAAGCGGCTCTACTTCCTGCCCGACACCTACCGGACGGTGCAGAGAGCCGTCACGTGCATGCGAATGGAGCAGGATGCCGATTCGCCCCACCGTTTTCTGGTGCCCGGATTCGACGTGGACGAAAACGACATCATTGCCGATGTGGGCTGTGCCGAAGGGCTCTTCTCACTGATGTGTGTCGACAGGGTGAAACGCATCTACCTCTTTGAAAGCGACCCTGTGTGGATCAACATCCTGTGCAAAACCTTCGGCATATGGCTCGACAAGGTGAAAATAGTGTCGCAACCCCTGTCCGATCACGATGGGGATGGCTGCATGCGCCTCGACACCTACTTCAGAAAAGAAGGCGTAGTGCCCACCTTCGTCAAGCTCGATGTGGAAGGCCGCGAGTCAGAGATGCTCGAAAGCCTCTCGGGGCTGCTCGACGAGGGCCACCCCATGAAGATAGCGGCATGCACCTACCACCGGCAGGAAGAATATGAAGAGCTGCAACGCTATGCACAGGGCCGTGGCTACAGAAGCTGCCACAGCAAAGGGTGGATGCTCTTCGGCCTATACGACAGACCCCATCCTCCCTATTTCCGCAGGGGCATCATCAGGATATGGGCCAATGAAAAAAAGGAATAACCAACCATCAACATGCAGGAACAGAAAAACATTGCCGTCATATTTGCAGGAGGAAGCGGGCGCAGGATGAACTCAGGTGCGCGGCCCAAGCAATTTCTGGAACTACACGGCAAACCCATCATTATATATACACTTGAGCTCTTCGACAGCCATCCCGAGATCGACGCTGTCTATATAGCGTGCATCGAAGAGTGGATACCTTATCTGCGAAAACTCACCGAACGCTACGGCCTGAGCAAGATAGCAGCCATCGTGCCCGGTGGACCCACAGGGCAAGACAGCATATACAACGGCTTGAGAGCCGCTGCTGCAACCAACAGCCCCGAGGACACCATCGTGCTGATACACGACGGAGTGCGTCCACTCATCAATGCCGAAGTCATCACTGACAACATAGCCACGGCAAGAGCCAAAGGCTCCTGCATCACCTGTGTGCCGGCCATCGAAACATTTGTTGTACGCAACGCAGAGGGCAACTACGACATACCTTCGCGTGCAGATTCACTCATCGCACGTGCACCTCAGACATTTCGCCTTGCCCACATCCTACAGGCTCATGAGCAAGCCCGGCGGGAGGGCCGCCACGACTATATCGACTCGTTGACCCTCATGTCGCACTACGGAGCCTCCATATGCACCATATTGGGACCCACGGAGAACATCAAAATCACCACACCTACCGACTATTTCATCTTCAAGGCCATCGTAGAGGCCCGCGAAAACTCCAGCATATTCGGAATATAATCCCCTTAACGCAACATCAACATCCCAAGAAACATACACCAAGCATTTAGAAATGAATAAAAGAATCCTGTGCAGTCTCCTGACAACCCTGATAAGCGTGGGTTGCCTTTTGGCCGCAACAACCAAAGCACCCCGTGTCGAAATAGGCCGCATGACGGTAGAGTATGAAACAGCACCCCTGGGCCTGGACATGCAGCACCCACGCTTCAGCTGGCAGATGAAGGCAGCCCAAGGCCAACGTGCATGCCGACAGACAGCCTATCGCATCCGTGTTGCCGACGACAAAGGCACACCCGTGTGGGACACAGGCCGCCGCAAAGGCTCCGCGTTTATCAACATAGCCTATGACGGACAGCCGCTGAAGCCATCGACCCGCTACACCTGGACACTCACAGTGTGGAACAACAAAGGTTCCAAACATGAGAAATCGTCGACCTTTGAAACCGGACTGATGAGCAGCGATGCCCTATATGCAGGGTGGGCGGGTGCACAGTGGATAGGCGGAGATGACGACAGTCGGGTGCTCTATGCCCCTTATCTGAGTGTCTTCAGACTATGCTGCACCGTGCAACTCGATGCAGCTTCAGGCACGGAACGTGCCGGACTGGTATATGGAGCCAACGAGGAACGAATGGCCGATGCCAACAAAAACCTCTATCACATGCAACGGGGCTACAACGAAAACTATTGTGAGGCAGAGCTCGACATACGCGGGGTCAAAACCGGAAAAGAGGCACATCTCAATGTCTATCGTGTGGGCTACCATCCCTCAGATAACGCAGACAAACCCCTGACAAGCCTCGCGATTCCGGCACAGCTGCTCAACAAAGACAACCAATATGAGCCCCACAAAATAAGCATATCCTCGGCAACCGGAACTACCGTGTTTGCCTTCGACGGACAAGAAATAGGCGCAGTGCAGCTCAACCCCATGGGCAACAGCGGCGACTTTATCTCGTTTCCCGCATTGTGTGATATAGGCTTCCACCTCAGAGAAAAGCAAAAGGCCGTGTTCTCGGATGTAGAGGTACGCAACTACCGTTCGCCATCCAACGTGCTGGCATCCTACAGGGAGAAGACCACCTATTCAGGGGGTGACAAAGGCTTGCTGCATACTTTCGACCCGAGCAGAAACACCATGACCATGCTCCGCTCCGAATTTGCTGCCAACAACGGCATAGCACGGGCACGGCTCTATGTCACCGCACGCGGCATATATGACATATACATGAATGGAAAGCGGGTCAACACAGACTTCTTCAACCCGGGGCTGACACAATACAACAGGACACATCTGTATCAGACCTTCGATGTCACGCCATTCATCACCTCGGGCCGCAATGCCCTGGGAGCCGTCCTGTCGGAAGGATGGTGGAGCGGCGGCATCACCTATACGCCTGAAAACTGGAACATGTTTGGCGACCGTCAGTCATTGCTCACCAAACTCGTCATCACCTATAAGGACGGACGCGAGCAAACCATAGTCAGCCGTCCCGAAGACTGGAGCTATAGTGTTGACGGGCCTCTGGTATATGGCAGCTTCTTCCAAGGCGAAGTCTATGATGCACGCCGCGAGGCTGCCTGTCGGGGATGGGCAGAGCCGGGCTTCGACGACACGGCATGGAAACCGGCAAAAAGCATCGGACTGGAAGGCAATGTGGCTACCGTGGGACTGCAGGCCGACTATTCGCACATGAAGCTGTTGTCACAAAACGGGCTGAAAGTGGCGGCCATCGACACACTGACGGCAGTGGGCATGGACGAAGTGAAGCCGCATCTCTATGTCTATGATATGGGACAAAACATGGCTGCTGTGCCGAGGCTTCGCTTCTCGGGACTGAAACCGGGCACTGTGGTGCGCATCCGTTTTGCCGAAGTAAAGTATCCTTCATTGCCCGCCTATGCCGGCAACGAAGGAATGATAATGCTTGAGAACATCCGCTCTGCACGTTCGCAAGACATCTATATAGCCAAAGGAGGTGACGAGGAATTCCTGCCGCGTTTCACCTTCCACGGATTTCGCTACATGGAAATATCCGGACTTGATGCACCGCTGCCACTCGACAAGGTGCAGGCAGTGGCTCTCTCGTCGCTCACATCCATGACGGCCGGCTATCACACCTCTAACGACAAAGTGAACCGTCTGTGGGAAAACATCCAATGGTCTGCACGCTCCAACTTCCTTTCTATCCCTACAGATTGCCCGCAACGCAACGAACGTTTGGGTTGGGCCGGCGACATCTCAGTGTTCTCTCGCACGGCAACCTACCTCGCACATGTACCGGCCTTCCTGAGAAGTTACCTGCGTTCTATGCGCGATATACAGCCGGCCGACGGACGTTTCCCTGACATCGCACCTTTGGGTGGAGGTTTCGGTGGCCTGCTTTGGGGCAGTGCCGGCATCACGGTGCCCTGGGAATGCTTCCGGCAATATGCTGACACGGCACTGCTGGCCGAACACTATCCGGCTATGAAACGCTACATCTCATACATACGTGACCATTATATCGACAAGGCAACCGGCATCATCGTGCAGATGCACCAGGGGGGTGATCTGGGCGATTGGCTGAGTCTGGAATATGACAGATGCGACAAATCACTGCTTTGGGAGTGCTATTTCATCTACGATCTCGACTTGATGGCACGCATGGCATCCGTGTTGGGATTCAAGGAAGACGCGCAAGAGTATGCCCGTCTGGCAGGAGAACGCCGTGCATTCTTTAAACGCACATATCTGCAGCCCGGCACATTGAAGACTGTATTCTCAGACTTTGTGCCCGAAAGAAAGGGACAGCTCGTTGATATACAAACGTCATATGTGCTTCCATTGGCTTTTGGCATTGTCGACGATGCAGACGCAAAGGTGCTTGCGAAGCACCTGGCTGCAACCGTCACCCGCGCCAACAAGACCGACCAGGGTCGCGCCTGTGAACCCTACAGCCTTATGACCGGCTTCATCGGAACAGCATGGATTAACCGTGCACTCTCAGACAACGGACATTCCGACCTGGCTTACCGCTTGCTTCAGCAAACTACATATCCCTCATGGCTCTATTCGGTAGAGCAGGGGGCAACTACTATATGGGAACGCCTCAACTCATACACACATGTAGATGGATTCGGCGGCAATAACAGCATGAACTCGTTTAATCACTACAGCTTTGGTGCCGTAGGTTCGTGGATGATCAACTATTCCGCAGGCATCGAAAGCGAACCCGATTCACCGGGAATGGCTCATTTTATATTGCGTCCACAGACAGATCCCACCCGGCAGATAACGAATGTTGACGGATATGTCAGTGCTTTGGCCGGTGACATACGCAGCAGCTGGAAAACAGCAAACGGCATAGCAGAGTATCGGCTGACGGTTCCGGCCAACACTTCGGCCACACTGTATCTGCCGTTGCCGCAAGGAAGTACATTGCGTGAAGCAGGCAAGGAGGTGAAGACCAAAGGCAAAGGATTCAAGCTATTGGAGAGAAAAGACGGCAAAGTAAAAATAGATCTGCAGTCGGGTGACTATTGCTTCGAGGTGATTCCCTGACACAGATAATAATAAAGGTATATCTGCCTGTTGAAAGCAGCATAAAAACAATTCAAATGACTATTTCAGAACTTTATGAGCACTATCTGGCATGTCATTCTGTGACGACTGACAGCCGTAACTGTCCGACAGGTTCCATCTTCTTCGCCTTGAAAGGAGATAAGTTTGACGGAAACCGCTATGCACAAAAAGCCTTGGACAACGGCTGTTCCTATGCAGTCGTTGACGAAGAGCAATATGCTCCGGAAGGTGACCGGCGCTATGTGCTTGTGTCAGATGCGTTACAGGCATTGCAGCAGTTGGCCAATATGCACCGTCGGAACTTCCATCATCCTGTGATACAAATCACGGGAACGAATGGCAAAACCACGACAAAGGAACTGACGGCAGCCGTGTTGTCGAAGAAATATCAGGTGCTTGCCACCGAAGCCAACTACAACAATCACATCGGAGTTCCTAAGACCTTGCTGCGGCTTACGGCAGAAGACAATATGGCCGTTATAGAGACAGGAGCCAACCATCCGGGGGAAATCAAAGCCTTGGCCGACATAGTGGAGCCCGACTACGGCCTGATTACCAACGTGGGCCGGGCACACCTTGAGGGCTTTGGTTCCTTTGAAGGAGTGATACACACCAAGGGCGAGCTCTATGATTACTTGAGGCAAAAGGCCGGGAGCAAGGTGTTCATACATGGAGAAAACCCGTATCTCAACAACATATCCGCAGGACTGGAGCTGGTGAAGTATGGCGAACCGGGTCACGATGACTATTTGGTGGAAGGCGAACCTTTGACATCCGACACTCCGTATCTTACAGGCCGTTGGCGCAAGGTGGGCGAAAAGCAATGGCATTATGCCGAAACCCACCTGATAGGTGATTATAATATGTATAACATTCTGGCCGCAGCCTGCATAGGAACCTACTTCGGTGTGGACGGTGAAGACATAAACCGGGCCATCGAAGAATACGTTCCGAAGAACGATCGCTCTGAACTGCGAAACACGGATAACAACACACTGATAGTCGATGCCTACAATGCCAATCCCACCAGTATGAGGGCCTCTTTGCTGAACTTCATGGGAATGAAAGGTGACAATAAGATGGTTATACTGGGCGATATGGGTGAACTGGGCGATGCATCCGAGGAAGAACACCAGAAGATAGTCGACCTCTTGAAGCAAAGTAACATAGCAACGGTATGGCTGGTTGGTGACAACTTCAGGAAGGCCAAGCATGAGTTCAGGACGTTTTCCAACGTAGAAGAGGTCGAAGATGAGCTTCATCATCGTCCCGTAAAAGGTCATTTCATCCTGATAAAAGGCAGTAACCGCACCCGGCTGTACCAATTGCCCGATTATTTATAGCATCATTGAAAAAAGAATCAAACCATGTCTGATTTCGTATATACCGAGAACATAGTAAAACGCTTTGCCAATCATACGGCACTTGACGGTGTAAGCATCCGTGTGCCACAAGGCAAGGTGTTCGGCCTTTTGGGACCCAACGGTGCCGGAAAAACCACCTTGATACGCATTATCAACCGTATCACAATTCCCGATGAGGGACGTGTCAGCTTCGACGGCCACACTTTGTGCGAAGAGGATATACTGAGAATCGGTTATCTTCCCGAAGAGCGCGGCTTGTATAAAAAGATGAAAGTGGGTGAGCAGGCAATCTATCTGGCTCGGTTGAAGGGACTTGATGAACGTGAGGCCCGCAGACGCCTGAAGGAATGGTTCGAGAAGTTCGACATCATGCCCTGGTGGAACCGCAAGCTGGAAGAGTTGTCGAAGGGCATGCAGCAAAAGGTCCAGTTCATCATTACCGTGCTGCACAGGCCGCCCCTGCTGATTTTTGACGAGCCTTTCAGTGGCTTTGATCCTGTCAATGCCGAACTGCTCAAACGCGAAATCCTCGAATTGCGCGATGAAGGTCATACCATCATGTTCTCCACCCACAACATGTCGTCGGTCGAAGAGATTTGTGACGAGATGGCCTTAATCAATCATTCGAAGGTGGTGTTGCAGGGAACTGTAGAAGCCATCAGGAACAGCTATAAAGACGATACCTATAAAGAGATAGTGATACCTTCTACACAGCGTTTGCCCGAGGATGTAGAGATTGTAAGTGACGAAGTGCGGCATGGCAGACGCATACTAAAGGTAGTGAAGCCACAGGGTCAGAGCAATTCAGCCTTTCTTGCCTACATAGGGAAGACGGCGGAGATACTCTCTTTCAACGAACTCCTGCCATCTATGAACGACATATTTATACGTGCCGTTGCCGACAATGAATTGCATTAAAACGACCAAATAAGCTGAGCCATGAATAAAACCTGGATTATCATACAAAGAGAATTTGCTGTTCGCGTCAAGAAGAAATCGTTTATTCTGCTAACAGTCTTGATGCCTTTTCTGATAGCTGCCGTGGTGCTTGTCCCTGCTTTGCTGGGACAGCTTAACGACAAGAAGCACAGCAAGGTGGCAATCATCGATGCCACGGGGATGTATGCAGACGTATTGCATAATACGGACAAAATAACTTTCGACAAGAAAAAGGCTGGAGATCTACAGAAAAACCGGATAAAGTCGCTTTTGGAAGACGGGGAAAAGCCCTACGATGCCGTGGTGGACATTTGTTCTCCCCTCGATAAGGCGGGTGCCGTGACGGTCTATTCCACTTCGGAAGTGCCTCACGATGTGGAAGAATATATCAATGCCCGACTGACAGAAAGGCTGCGCAATGACAAACTGCGTGCTTATCACATCGCGGATGTCGAACAATTGCAGAAAGATGCCGGCGTGAAGTTCAAGGCACGTACCGTGAGATGGGACAAGGATGGCAACACAACCGTCTCGTCATCCATGATAGCCGGGATGGTGGGTCTGGTACTTTCCTTGTTTATATATATGTTCATTCTCTCTTATGGCAGCATGGTCATGCAGGGCGTTATGGAGGAAAAGACCAACCGTATTGTAGAAATCATGGTCTCGTCTGTAAAGCCTTATCAGCTGATGTTCGGCAAAATTGCGGGTATAGCCCTGGTGGGCTTGTCGCAATTCTTTATATGGCTGTTGATGTTGGTATCCATATTTTCGATAGCGGGAGCTGCTTTCGGCCTGTCGATGAGTGGTGACATGCCGTCTACTGTGCCGCAAAGCATGCCGGCAACCGACGAAATGGAGCTGCTGATGGTGCTGCAAGGAATGGACTTTGTCCAGATAGTAGTGCTTTTCATCCTTTATTTCATTGGCGGCTATCTGCTGTTTGCGTCGGTGTTTGCTGCGATAGGTGCAAGCATCAATGAGCAGCAGGATTCGCAGCAGTTCATGATGCCGGTCATCATTATCTTTGTATTTGCATTGTATGCCGGTATGTTCAGCATGGAAAACCCCGACGGCCCGTTGGCTCTGTGGTGCTCGTTCATACCTTTCACATCACCGGTTGTCATGATGGTGCGTATACCTTTTGATATACCTTTGTGGCAGGTAATACTTTCACTGCTGTTGCTTTATGGCACGTCGGCCCTGATAATATGGCTGTCGGCCCGGATATACAGAGTAGGCATCCTCATGTATGGCAAGAAGCCGGATATAAGGGAAATGCTCAAATGGATAACCTATAAATAGTACAAATATAAAAGACTGCGAATCATGAAGGAAATGAACAGAACATTCTTTAAGACGGCACTTTGCCTGTTCCTTTGCCTGTTGTTGCTCCAGCTTCAGGCATCGGCGACCGATGTTGTAAAGAATCCCGGTTGGGGTACGGAAGAGATTGTCGAGTCCTATACCATAGGGCCGGGCATGAAGTATACGGCATATTATTATAAGGAGAAACCTATTCGCCTGTGGTGTGTCGAGGTGGACCTGACCAATCCCATGAACAGTGTGGAGGCTGCGCAGAGCAACGACAAAGTGCCCCATGTGGCCCGATGGACAGTGCCTGTGTTTTCGCGCCGCAATTCACGTGAGGGTCATCAGGTGCGTGCGGCCATCAATCACGACTTCTTTCTTTATGGAGAGGGAGTTGACATAGGCTGTAATGTTTCCAAAGGCGAGATGACACGCATCAAGACCGGACGTTGCACCTTAGGCATCTCTGATGACGGGTCGGCAGGTATATTCAAGGCATTCAATCCCTCTAACGGTCAGGATGGCTGTACGTTTCGTTGCTATGCCCCCGATGGCACATCTGTCAGTCTGGACTCTTATAACAGTCAGGCTGTTAGCGGCATATCGGGAGATGCGGTGTTTTTCAACCGTATGAACGGTGCCACGCTTTCGGCTGCGGGCAAGTATATACGTCTGCAGGCATTAGACGACTGGACATTCAATGGTCCCGATGTTCGCTGCAAGGTTCTTGCCATCAGCGAATCTCCGTTGCAGACGAGCTCGAATACCTGTGTGCTGTTTCTGCGCAATAAAAAGAAAAAGGTGTTTGATGAGCACCTTGTCGTTGGTGACACGATGCGCGTGCGTCAACGTGTGGAAAGCAGCTTTTGGGGAACTGTGCCTCAGCGTATCATTGCTGCGTTCAACGGCAATCCTCCCCTGATACGCAACGGAGTGTTCCAGGAGGATGAGTATGCCGGAGACCGTCAGTTCACTTGTGTCGATGTGGCAGCCCGCACAATGGCAGGTCTGTCGCGCGACAAGAAGACGCTCTATATGGTGGTTACCGAGGCTTCGGCCTACAGTGCTTCGGTGACATGCCTTGATGTGGCACGTTGGATGGCATTGCATGGTGCCAACGATGTCATCAACTTCGATGGCGGAGGTTCGTCGGCCGTTGTGGTCAATCATGAGATGAAAAACCTTCCGGGTCGCCCCACTGAAGGCATCCGTGCGGTCAAGTCGGCCATGCTGGCCGTGTCACTTGCACCAACCGACAAGGATGTTGCACGTATTTCATTCAACAAACCTTCACTGAAGGTGACCACCCTTACCGGTACAGACCTTACGGTGATGGCCTTCAACAAATACGATGAAGTGTTGCAGGACAAGGTGGACGACTGTACGTATGACGTGGAACCGGCTTCATTGGGCTTGGTGGATGATGCCGGAGTCTTCCATGCCACGGCTGTCGGCAAGGGCAAGCTGATAGCCCGCAAAAACGGACTTGAGGCCGAAATTCCAATCACCGTAACCAAATTCCGTCGGGCCAACATGCTGAATGCCTATGCCTATGGCCTTTCGGCCGCGCAGAACGATGGCATGGTGGCTGTGGAGTATGCACTGAATGCCCCTGCCATTTCGGGTGCGGTGAGCTTCTATGCACCCGACGGACAGTGTGTTCACAAGGTGCAATTGACCGAAGCGCAGCTCACCAATGGCAAGCATCTGCTGGCTGTTCCCGTCACAGATTTGCCTGCCGGTAAGCTCCTCACATGGGACGTTGCGGTGGAAAGCAGTAAGATAAGCAGTGTGATGTACTCTGCCGAGAAGTACAAGTTCTATTGTCCTCAGGGAGTTGCTGTAGACCGAAACCATGAAAGTCCCCATTTCGGCCGCCTTTATGTCACCGAGAGCATTGCCATCTCGAGTGCTGCCTATCACACGGGAACGGCAGGCAATGGCGTGGGGCAGGGTGTCTATCTGTTTACTCCCGACCTGAGACCTGTCAAGAACTCGTCAGGCAAATATGGATTCCGTGGCGGCATAGCCTATACCTCGAAGTTCTCGGACGGCAACTATAGCTATTCGCCCCGCAAGGTTCGCATATCGGCAGATGGCAGGGTATTCCTGTCAACCCAAATGATTGGTGCCGGCAGTCCCTTGTATGAGATCAATCCGGACAAGATGAATGCAAGTTTCAGAAAGGTATTTACGGGTGGTGTTACCAACGCATTTACCTATTTAACCACAATGGGCGGCAAGTTTATGTTTGCTCCCAACATATCGTTCTCTCTACGTGGCGCAGGTGAGTCTCTGCAGCTTGCGGCCCTTTCGGGAAGCAAGGAAGGCTTGAATTTCAACGAGAGGGGAACTCACGTCAACACATATGACATAGGCACAAGCAAGACATGGCGCACTGCGGCCACTACATCCGTTGAGGCCCTGACCGGCAAATATACGGTGTCGTCCTATAATACCAACATCTCCTATGACAAGGACGGAGGCCTCTGGTATGTACAGTACAGAAGTGCTCCTACCAATACATATCCGGCCATACTGCATATCAATGCCGATGGCGAAGAGGATTATCGTGACATCCGTACTGTAGCAGCCGGAGGCGGCATTGCCATGAGTCCCGACTCCACACGTGTGGCCATTGCCAGCGGAGAAGCACAGGTCAGCGTTTACACTATCGTCAAAAAAGCCGATGGAACCCTTACACTCAGGCGTGAGCTCTCCTTTGCCACACTGATAGGACGCAACTGTACTGACATTGCATGGGATGCAGCCGACAACCTCTATCTGGTGGGTGAGACCGGCGAATATCTGAGGGCTGTGGCTTTGCCCCGCAAGAGCAACACCTCGGTTACGCCGTGTCCGTCGCAGGCCTCCTTTACAGTGTTGCCTACTGGCATCAAAGACCATTCTGCAGGCTGTAGGATACATGTGGCAAAGAACCGCATCACTGCCTCCGACGGCATGTTGATGAGTGTGTATACCATGGATGGCTTGCAGCTTGCCGAAGACGTGGCCGAGGTGAAATGCCGTCCCGGAATATATCTTGTGAAATGCGGCACCACCGTTACAAAGGTGAGTGTGCGTTGACGTGCATCAGGCATGTCGGATGAAAAATTCGGAAGAAAGGAATGAAGAAAAAGGAACAGGGCCTGTCGCTACGCGAATGGCTGTCGCTGGCAGGCCTTACATGTGCAGCCTTTGTTTTTAACACATCGGAGTTTTCGCCCATAGGCCTGCTGACCGACATTGCACATGATTTCGGGAAGACCGAAGCCGGAGCGGGCATGCTGATATCGGTATATGCATGGGTGGTGACAGTGCTTTCGCTGCCGCTGATGCTGCTTGTCTCGCGCATGGATCTGCGCAGGTTGCTTTTGTGGGTCGTGGCATTGTTTGCTGCATTCCAGTGTGTTTCATGGTTGTCGTCCTCGTTTGCCATGCTCATGATGTCGCGCATCGGAGTTGCCTGTACCCACTCCATATTCTGGGCGATAGTTGCACCCATAGCCGTGCGTGTGGTGCCCGACAGGTGCCGTTCGCTGGCATTGGGCACAGTGGTGACAGGTTCCTCACTGGCCATCATCCTGGGGCTGCCTTTGGGCCGTGTCATAGGTTTGCAGGTGGGGTGGCGCATCACATTTCTATGTATTGCCCTTGCTGCCCTGCTCACCTTTATATGGTTGCTGCTGTCGCTGCCTTCTTTGCCGAGCCGCGGCCGTTTCTCTGTGCGCAAGCTGCCGCAGCTGTTTGGCAGCTCCGTCTTGGCGGGCTTGTATCTCTTTACCTTTCTGGTGGCCACTGCCTATTATACCTGCTACAGCTATATAGAGCCGTTCTTCAAACAAGTGGCAGGCATGTCCGACCAAATAGTGACAGCTGCCTTGATTTTCTTCGGGTGTGCCGGACTGGTGGGCAGCATGCTGTTTTCAAAGTTCTATATGCTCAACCGCTATCGTTTCATGACCTGTGTGCTGATGGTGCTGGCGTGCAGCCTCTTGCTGCTGCAACCTTTGTCGTTCAGCATGGTGACTTCCATCGTGCTGTGTCTGTTCTGGGGCACATGTGTCACAGCCTATAACGTAGGCATGCAGTCAGAAATCATCAGTCTGTCGCCACCCGAAGCCACAGCCGTGTCGATGTCGATATTCTCGGGCATATTCAATCTGGGCATCGGGTGTGGGGCTTTGGCCGGAGGGTTTGTCTGTTCGCATGCCTCCATAGCCTACATAGGCTTTGCCGGAGGGCTGATTGCATTGGTAGCCTTGGCCTATTGGCTGTTCAGGCTAAAGCACCTTGTCCGTGCATCCTATGATGCTGGCAGGTCAAGGTAAGCAATTCTTTTGCATTGACACAATATGCTTGATAATCAAGTGTTTGTGATTTGTGCTTACAATCTGTACAGATCGTCCGTGCGATCTGTACACATCGCAGGTCACAACTTGACGCATTGCAGGTCACGATCTGTACAGATCGCATAGTGCAACCTGTACACATCGCATGCCACAACTTGACGCATTGCATGCTGCGATCTGTACACATCGCATGCAAGAACTCCACACATCTCTTGTGAAGCTCCCTCAGGCTCGTGTTCCGGCCCTTTTGCATTGCCCGTGCCATTCTTGCTGCCCGAAGCCTTTATTTGCTCTGTTTATGCCCTTCCCAAATAGAAAAAGTTCGTACATTTGCAGTCGTTAAGACAGTGACATGAGCATATATTGGGATGGATTCAAGACCTTTTTCAAGATAGGCTGCTTCACATTGGGAGGCGGCTATGCCATGATTCCGCTCATCCAGGAGGAAGTGGTCAACCGCAAGCATTGGTTAACCGAAGAGGATTTCCTTGATTTGATGGCCATCTCGCAGACGCTTCCCGGAGTGTTTGCCGTCAATTTCAGCATCTATATAGGTCACAGGCTGCGTGGCTTGCGCGGCAGTCTGGCTTTATCGTTCGGCACGGTGCTGCCCAGTTTCCTGATGATTCTGGCCATTGCCATGTTCTTTACAACTTTTGCAGAGAGCCATTTTGTCGAGGCCATGTTCAAAGGCATCCGTCCCGCGGTGGTTGCATTGATAGCCGCACCTTGTATACGTCTGGCCCGCACGGCCCACATCACGTTGAACAATATTTGGCTGCCCATCTTCACAGCTCTGGCAGTTTGGCTGTTCGGCATCTCGCCAGTCTACATCATAATACTTGTAGCCATCGGCGGATTCCTGTATGGCAAGCTCGTACATCCGCATGATTCCAACAATAACCGTTAAGCCCTCACCATGATATTCCTGCAACTGTTTCTCGCATTCCTGAAGATAGGCCTGTTTGGTTTCGGCGGAGGCTATGCCATGCTATCGCTGATACAGGGCGAAGTGGTGAGCGACAACAACTGGCTCACCACGTCACAGTTTACCGACATCGTAGCCATCAGCCAGATGACTCCCGGGCCTATCGGCATCAATTCAGCCACCTACGTAGGTTATGCCGCAGTCACCAATGCCGGCTATTCCACAGCCATGGGCATACTGGGCAGTGCAGTTGCCACCTTCGCCGTAGTGCTTCCCAGCTTCCTGCTGATGATATTTGTCATTAGGATATTCCACAGATTTCACGACCATCCCGTGGTAGCAGCCATGATGGCCTTGCTGCGTCCCACGGTAGTGGGGCTGATTGCAGCCGCCGCCCTGCTGCTGATGACCGGCGAAAACTTCGGCTCACGAAGCGAAACCCCCTGGCAGTTCTATACCAGCATATTCATCTTTGCGGCCACCTTTGTGGGAACCCAGTGGATAAAGATAAACCCCATACGCATGATACTCTATTGTGCCGTGGCCGGGCTGCTGCTTTATTATTAGCCAAAACGGCATTTATCAGCCGCTTTCTTGCCCGTGTGCGGGAAAATACATAACTTTACAGCCAAAAAGACTCTTTAGTATGAGACACAAGATCATTATTCTGTTATTGGCCTTTGTCTGTGCGGCCAAATGGGGAAAAGCACAGACCAACATGCAACTGTTTTATGACTTCGGCTCAGACCGCAAGTTTGTGACAATGACCCTTGAGATGTTCAAGGGTGACAAATGGGGTAACACCTACTTCTTTGTAGACCATGACTTCAACTATGACCAACATGTTGCAGGTCCCAATCTGGCACCCGGCGGGAGCTACCTGGAGATAGCACGATGTCTAAACTTCTGGAAAGAAACCCCGTTAAAGAACTGGAGCCTCCAAGTTGAGTATAATGGCGGCATCACACGCAGCTATCCCATCAACACGGCATGGCTCTTTGGTGCTGACTACTTCATGCACGATGCCGATTTCAAAAACACACTCAATCTGAAGGCCCTTTACAAAACAATCCGCAAAGCCGACAGCTCTGTGCCTCTGCAGTTTACAGCCGTGTGGACCTGCAAAGACATATTCGGACTCCAAGGCCTTGTATTTAACGGCTTCGCTGACTTTTGGTGGGAGGACCACATCTGCACAGACAACGAAACAGCCGAGATGAAAAAGACCGTGTTCCTCACCGAACCGCAGCTGTGGTATAACGTGGGCCGGCTCTTTGGCTGCGACAACCTGAACATAGGTACCGAAATAGAACTGACCAACAATTTTGGGTCGACAGCAGGATTCAAGTGCCGTCCATGCCTCGGTGTCAAGTGGAACTTTTAGCCACTCCTTAATACGAACTTCTTATAATATCTATTTTATATGAGAAAAACAGTACTCACAAGCTTTGCCGCGGCACTTCTATGCTTGCCGGGTAATGCACGGAATGTTTATGCCTACCTCACCGGCAACTACAGCCCCGTGATGACAGTGCAAAACATCAAGAAAATTGTATTCAATGCTTCCGGCATTGAATTTCAGAACAAGTATGGAAAGACCTCCACGGCAGCCTTTGCCGACATGGATTATTTCCGCTTCTACAAGACACCTGTGCCTGTAGGTATAGATGCCATCAGCGACAACGCTCTGTCGATAGCCCTTGAGGGAAACAACCTGCGTATAGAGAGCAGCAGTGAAATAGACTATATATCGGTATGTTCGGTACAAGGCATTTTGGTGGCTCAGGCCAGGCCATGCACCAAGTCCTACGCCATATCGACCTCCTCATATGCACCGGGCGTATATCTCGTCAAGGTGGTTTCGGATGGTAAAGAACTGACTAAGAAAATCATAAAGTAAACG
The DNA here is from genome assembly GCA_934426255.1 of uncultured Bacteroidaceae bacterium. Lineage (GTDB taxonomy): Bacteria > Bacteroidota > Bacteroidia > Bacteroidales > Bacteroidaceae > UBA6382. Next base: position 139,870 of record CAKRYD010000001.1, read on the forward strand.
GCCATGACAAGAATCTTTACACTTGCAAGCCTGACGGCTCTTTTGTTATTGTTGGTGTGCCCACTCAAGGCCGCAGACAATCTTTATGTGTTTCACAAAGGAAACCTGGTTTTCAAATGCCTGGCCGACGAAGTTGACAGCGTGGCACTGGAAGACAACAAGACCAAGGTTACCCTATACAACAAACAGCATGCACAGCTCTTTACGGCACCCTCAGCAGAGGTCGACAGTATTACCTTCAAATACTATAAGCCGGTTGCCGACATCCTGGATGTAGTATTCAAGAAAGACGGCTCTGCCGAAGACATATCGCCGATGAAGAACACCATAGAGTCGTTTGGCGAAACTACCACCTATTATAATGAGATATATGGAAGGTATGTGGCCAAAATCAACAATACGTGGGGCGGAATGCAGGAGAACGGTACCTACTATAAGGTGGACTACTCCAAGAATGAAGCCGTGAAGAAAGCCCTGGCCGACGGCCATACCATGGAAACCCTGTTCAAGGCAACCTACACAGGTGACTTGGAAGACAAGGAAGCCAAGTGGTTTGCAGGCCATCAGGCCGGTGGCACAGGCTTCCTCATCAGCAAGAAAAGCGGTGAACGCCAGAATGAAATAACCTTTCTCCCGAATGTTTCGACCAACGGCAAGAGCAACTGGATATGGGCAACAAGCGGCATCGTACCCGAAACAGAGGTGTTCTATCACGTGATAGGCGTGTGGGACAAGGAAGCAGGCAAGGCATATATCTATGTGAACGGCGAACTGAAAAATACCGTTGAAGCAAAAGGCGAGTTCCACTTCCCCGCAGAAGCCGCCCAGTGGTTTGGCATCGGTTGCGACGCCAGCAAGAAAAACGGCGAGCAAAGCGGCAACTGGGAAATAGTGACAAGCCGCATCTACGACAGAGCCTTGAATCAGGAAGATGTAAACCTGCTGTGGGAATCGGTTGCAGAGTTGCAGACCAAACCTGTTGCCGACCTGTTGGATGTAGTCTTTAAAAGCGATGGAACAGCCGAAGATGTGTCGCCGATGAAAAACAAAGTACGCTTAATCGGCTCGTCAGCCTCTACATATTATAATAATACCTATAAAAGATATGTGGCATCGTTCAACAACCCCTGGGCCGGAAATGCCTCAGGTTACTATCGCGTAGACTTTGAAAGCAACTCAAAATTCCGCGCAGCTTTGGCCAACGGCCATACCTTGGAAGCCGTCATTATGGCAAGCTACGCTCCGCCGATAGCCAACGCAGAAGCCAAACCCTTTTCAGCACATCAGGGCGGTGGCACAGGATTCCTGATCAGTACCACCAGTGGAAACCGCAAGAACGAAATCACCTTCCTGCCGAATGTAACGACCACAGGCAACAGCTCTTGGAAATGGGCCACGAGTGGTGTCGTTCCGCAGCCCCAAACCTATTACCACGTTATCGGCGTTTGGGATAAGGATGCCAAGAAAGCCTACATATACGTAAACGGAGAACTGAAGAACACTATAGCAGCTGACGGTAACTTCCGCTTCGCAGAAAACGGATCCAACTGGTTCTGCATTGGTGGTGATGCCAGTCCTTCGGGTGGCCAGAACGGTTGGTGCGGCGATGTAGTGATGGCACGTGTCTACGACAAGCCCCTGAACAAGCAGAATGTGGCAGTGCTTTGGGACGAAGTGAAGCGTCTGCAGGCAGGAGCCGAACCTGACATGGTAACCGAAGTAAGCTATTATTCCGGCATGGCCGTAAAGGCAGGTGGTGCATACTCATTGACAGGAAAAGGCTTTGCTGAAGGTGACAAGATAGTACTTGTCGCCCTCAAGTCAGGCATAGAGCCCGATACGTTGTCTACAGCAGTCAAGAACGATACCCTGACAATCAACTTGCCGGCAACACTCACCACAGGCAACTATCGTATGATTTTGGTGCGCGGAGATAAGCAACAAGACCTTGGACTCAATAAATATCAGGTGGTAAAAGATATACCGGCCGGTATGCGCGTTATTGCTCATCGCGGCTTCTGGGATAAGGCAGGTTCGGCTCAGAACTCACGCTCTTCATTGCAAAATGCATTTGATGCCAAATGCTATGGCTCGGAAATTGACGTGTGGATAACCACGGACGGACGTGTCATGGTCAATCATGATGCAACGCTGAACGGCGTAGAGATACAGAAGAGCACATACGCACAAGTGAAGAACCTCAAGCTGAGCAATGGCGAATCTATCCCGGAATTGAAAGAGTTCCTGGAGATGCTGGCCAAAGAAGACTCAACCAAGTTGATTATAGAAATCAAGACGCACAGTGATGAACGTCGCGGTATAGCTGCCGTTGACTCGGTGGTGAAGCAGGTAAAAGACAGAAACTTGCAGAGCAAGGTTGAGTATATCGCCTTCAGCCTGAACCTTTGCCGTGAACTGGTTAAGCAGGATCCGTCAGCACATGTTGCATATCTGAACGGAGATATAGCTCCCAAAACCTTGTACAGTTACGGAATCATGGGACTGGACTATACAGCCAATTCCTACAGAAACAATCCTTCGTGGGCCACAGATGCAAGGAAGCTGGGCATGACAACGAATGTATGGACCATCAATGATGCTGCAACCATGATTGAAATGACCAACATGGGCATAGACTTCATTACGACCAATGCACCTTTGCTGGCACAGCAGATAGAAGCCTTGTACAATGCCAACCATGCAACAAGTGGTGAAGCACCCGAGCCCGAGCCCGTAGAGAAGCCAAAAGCTGACATTCTTGACATCGTTTTCAATGAAAATGGAACTGTTACCGATGCTTCTCCGATGAACAATGAAGTGAAAGTCGTTTCTACAGACAACAAGACTGTGCCCGTTGCATACGATGAAGACAGAAAGGCCTATGTGGCTTCGTTCAACAATCCTTATGGAGGCGATGCTGCAACCTATGCCCGTGTAGACTATGCCGGCAATGAGGCTTTCAAAAAAGCTTTGGCTAACGGCCATACATTGGAAACAATCTTTAAGGTGACCTACGAAGGCGAGCTGCCCAATGTTGAAGCCAAATGGTTTGCTGGCCACCAGGCCGGCGGCACAGGATTCCTGATTTGCAAGACAAGTGGTGAACGGAAGAATGAAATAACCTTCCTGCCTAATGTGTCGACTAATGGCAAGAGCAATTGGATTTGGGCAAACAGTGGTGTTGTGCCTCAGTCGGATGTGTTCTATCATGTAATAGGAGTGTGGGATAAGGATGCAGGCAAAGCATCGATATATGTCAATGGCGAATTGAAAAAGACCGTTGCAGCAGAAGGTGAGTTGCACTTCCCCGCAGAGGCGGCTCAGTGGTTTGGAATAGGCTGCGATGCCAATCCTTCTAAGGGAGAACAGAGTGGCAACTGGCAGATTGTTACGGAACGCATTTACGGAAAAGCCCTTACGCAAGACGAAGTAAATCTCTTGTGGTAGGCTTACTTTCTTAACAGGAACAAAGAAGATGGCTCTTGCAAAGCCATCTTTTTTGTATCTTTGCTCATCGTAATTTCGGAAAAGCGTAGAAAGATGAAAAGCAAGGTCTGCATAGTCATTATAGTTGGTGTAAGTTGCCTGTGTCAAATGGGCAAAGCAACCGCAGCATGCAAGAGTGAATGGCTGGAGCGGAGCTGCGAACTGATGCAATGTGTATATCGATACTTTGGAGAGATGAACACTCCTTTATTGCATGAATACTATCCTTTTACGCAGAGTGAGCAGGCCACTTATCTGGCTGATTCCAATAGTAGTGCCCACCGTTATAGTTACCTGTGGCCTTTCAGTGGCTCTTTTTCGGCTCAAGTGGCCATCTATGAAGCCGGTCATAATAGAAAAGCTCTGAAAGAAATTGAGTATAAAGCCATTGCCGGGTTGAAGTTCTACTGGGATGAGCAACGATATCCCGCAGCTTATGCTTCATATCTGCCCACAAATCCGCTTCCCGATCGCTTTTATGATGACAATGTGTGGATAGGGCTCGATTTCATAGACTTGTATTGTGTCACAAAAAACAGGAAATACTTGAAACGTGCTATGCAAGTGTGGCAGTTCATCATGTCGGGCAATGACAGTGTGCTGGGCGGTGGCATCTACTGGTGTGAGCAGAAGAAAGAGTCCAAAAACACCTGTTCCAATGCACCGGGAGCAGTGATGGCACTAAAGCTTTATAAAGCAACGTCGCAACGCCTTTACTTGGAGAAGGCTGTGGAACTCTATGAATGGACCCGGCGCAACTTATATGACGAAAAGGAATGCCTGTATTCTGACAACATTAACTTGAAGGGGCGAATAAGTGGTGCAAAGTATTCTTATAATACAGGTCAGATGCTTCAAGCTGCCGTGCTTTTATATGAGATGACAGGAAAAGAAAGCTATTTGGCGGAAGCTGATACTTTGTCAGAGGCCTGTGCGGCGCGTTTTATGTCGAAAAGGGAGGAGGGATATTGTTTGAAGCTTGACAATATATGGTTTGATGCCATCCTTTTGCGTGGAATATTGGAGTATGCACGTTTTCGCAATGCTGACAGATTGCTTGCAATCTACCGGAAAAGCCTTAAAAACCTTTGGGAACGGAGGGATGCGGCTACCGGACTGATGCCCGAAAAGAAAGAGGGAAAAAGGTGGTTGCTTGCACAGGTTGCATACGCGGAAATGATGGCACGACTGGCAAAGTTTTATGCGGACGAATAGAAAATAGGGCATGCAATGGTGGCAAAGACTTATTTTAGTTGTATATTTGCCGATGTGGAGATTGAATCTGACTGATAGGCAAGTTGAGTTCTAAGTTCTGCCATTAACACATTAAACAAAGAGTTGTTTCCATCGTCTAAGAAAGTAAACCGTGCATATGAGCAAACAAAAGAGATCTGACAATAATTATTGCATTATTCTGGCGGGCGGTATAGGTAGCCGTCTTTGGCCTTTCAGCAGCAACGAGCGACCCAAGCAATTTTTGGATTTATTGGGCACAGGCGAATCAATGCTGCAAATGACCTACAAGCGCTTTACAAAGTTCTTGCCAAAAGAAAACGTCTTTGTCAGTACTTATGAAGATTATACCGATTTGGTGCGTAGGCAGCTGCCCGAAATGCCGCTATCACGGCTCGTAGCAGAGCCGGTGCAGTTGAATACGGCTCCGGCCATTGCACTTACAGTGGCTTATATCGCTGCGGAATGTGAAAAAGCCAATATAATCATTTCGCCAGCCGACCAAATGGTATTAAACAATGATATGTTCTGTGAGCAAGTCTCTTCGGGCTTTGAATTCGTCGGGAAGAAACCAAGCTTCCTGGTCTTGGGCGTGAAGGCTACTTCGCCAGCCACTTGTTATGGCTATTTGCAAGCCGGTGAAGAGCTGGAAAACGGGTTTTCCACCGTAAAAAGCTTTACTGAAAAGCCTAATATCGATTTTGCACGTTTCTTTGTGGAAAGCGGAGAATTCTATTGGTCTACAGGCCTCTTTATGTGTAATGTGAAGACGCTTTTTAAGGCATTGGCGACTGATTATCCCGATATTTCCGATTTGGTTGACATGTTGCGCAATGGTAAAGATAGGAGCGACGCGCACTCGTATATTCGCGACCATTATCCGCGAACACCGTTCCAGAGCATAGACATGCTCATATTGGAGCATAACAAGAACGTCTATATTGAACCTTGTGCTTTTGGTTGGCAGGACGTTGGAAGTTGGCAGGACTTCTATCGTATCTCATCGAAAGACAACGATGGAAATATGGTGGCCGGTGCCAATGCGGTCTTTTACGATTGTAAGGACAATATAGTGGCAACGCCCAATGGGAAAAAAGTCATGCTGCAAGATTTGCATGGCTATTTGGTAGCCGAAAAAGACGACCTTTTGATTATCTGCAAAAAAGACGATACGGCACAAATACGGAGAATGATGACAGACGCTGATGTGAAGTTCGGAAAGTCATTATCATGAAGTTCTTTATAGTTTGTGCTGTTGCTGCTGAAATCCGGTGTGCTTCTTGTCGGATTCTCACAAGTAAAGCCGTGAAAGAAAGGTAGTCGTAAAATATGTGAGCAAAAACTTGGTCAGGACAATTATTAATTGTAATTTTGCGTTGCATTTCGAAAGACAATGTAGCCCAGATGGCGGAATCGGTAGACGCGCTGGTCTCAAACACCAGTGGAGCAATCCATCCCGGTTCGATCCCGGGTCTGGGTACAAAGAATGGTTGATGGCTCATTGAGTATCAACCATTCTTTTGTTTGCGTACTCAAGGAGCACAGTCATGGATGAATATTGATAGCCTAACGTTTGGAAAGGTCGTCTATGGCAGTTTGTAGAAATGCTTTCCCTTTGTTTTTTCTCGATTCAGACGGAGTGGGTTTGTCGGTAAGTGTCTTTCCGGATTTGAAGTCAATGACGCTGTACCCGGTAGTGTCTATGAACGAAACTCCTTCATCGAAGGTGTGAATGGCAACCGGATATGTGTAGGTTTTGCTCAGTACATCGCGGCTGAAGTTAAATTGGTCGTGTTTGATGCCGAGCTGCCCTAAAAGTGTTGCCGGAAAATCACTTTGATTGCAGATTTTGTTGAAATGCATTGATTTGCTGACTGCTCCTCCAAGCCAAAGCATGGGGATGTGGTAGCGCCGTTTGTCAGCTTCGGTGAGACCTTTTGGATAGGTGATGCCGTGGTCTGCAATGAAAATAAGGAGAAGGTCATGCCAGGCCGTTGATTTCTTTAACTGTGTTACAAAGCGTCCTATGCAATGGTCTGTGTATGCCATGGCGTTGGCTTTTTCATCGTTCTTGATGCGATGATAAGGCACTTTCCAAGGTTCATGGCTGGCCAGCGTCAGGAAAGTGGTAAATCTGCGAGTGCTGTCTTTTACGGATGTTATTTGGTTATACAGGGTATCAAACGCAATAATGTCGGTTACTCCCCATGCGTGAGTTTTTCGTATTGAGGCGGGAAAGTACGTATCACCTTTTGCCGTCTGATAACCCGTGGAAAGCAGATAGCTATTCATATTGGTAAAGTTGATATCACCTCCATAGAGAAAATCGGTTTGGTAGCCTTCTTGGCTTAACGATGCAGCAATAGAAGGTAATGTGCGTGACTTCTGCGGTAACTTCATTACGGAGATGCTCGGAAAGGAAGGGTAACCGCTGAGTGCACATATGGTTCCACGATCTGTCCTAAAACTGTTGGCGTAGCATTGAGTGAACAATACGCCTTCTTTTGACAACCGGTTGAAGTTGGGCGTTATATTCGGTTTTCCTCCTAATGGTTCTATAAAAGTAGCACCGAACCCTTCCAAAATAACCAGGACAATATTAGGGCGACGTGTGTTTAAAATGGTACTGTCGTTGACCGATGTAGTGCTGTAGTTCAGCTTGTCAAAAATAGAAGCTCTTTCTTTCTCAGAGTAGAAACGGTATAGTTTTTCGTAGCTCTCGGCTTTTAGTGTGGATGCCAACAAACTGAATGCCGGATTGACAGCCGCATGGTTGAGAAACTGGTTATCTGAATAGTAGGCTGTCCCGATGTTCATGGTCGATTTGCCTGTCCCACCACGTATGGCAAGAAATAGAAGTCCGCCGCAGAATGTAAGCAGAATCAAAGGGCACCATGCCACTTTTTTGTTTTCAAATGAAGGCAGTGGTATGCTTTTTAGCAAAGTGAACAGAGATGCCGCCATGATGAGCAGTACTATAAGTGCTTTTGCGATGTACCAAATCGAAACACTTGCAAATGCTTGGGCTGGAGAGTCGAGATAAGTGAAGACAGTGGCATCTATCTTGAACTGCCAGAAAGAATACAACAGACAGTCTGACAGAAGAATGGTGCAAAGCAGAATGGCGATGATGCCGTAGTAGATCCACAAGAAACGTTTCAATAATGGATGTTTCCAAAAGCAGGAAATAAGCATGACTACCAAAGGAACAGCTGCGAGGTATCCAGATGTGGAGAGATCGAGCGGCAGCCCATGCAAGAGCACGTCTATGAGGTCGTGAGCTGTGAATGGATGATTTTCGTGGTTATATAAGATGAAGAATGGCTTTGCCAACAAGAATGTCGACAGAAACGATAAATAAACGTAAAGCACATAGCGGCAGTGGTTGAACATGTTAGGGCTTCTTTAAAGTTGCTGCATATCGTTCAGACGTTTGTAGTAGCCGTTGAGAGCCAGTAGCCGGTCGTGCGTCCCACGTTCTACGATGCGTCCTTCGTGAAGTACACATATTTCGTCTGCGTTTTTAATGGTTGACAATCTATGTGCTATAGCTATTGTGGTGCGCGATTTCATCAGCCTTTCTAGTGCTTCTTGTACCAATCTTTCGCTTTCTGTGTCGAGAGCGGAAGTTGCTTCATCAAGAATCAGTATATCAGGATCTTTAAGTATGGCGCGGGCAATGCTTATTCTTTGCCGTTGTCCTCCGGAGATGCGGCATCCGCGGTCACCTACCAAAGTATTGTAGCCTTGTTCGGAAGCCATAATGAAGTCGTGTGCATTGGCAATCTTTGCTGCTTCCATGACTTGTTCAAGTGTGGCATCCTTGACCCCGAAGGCTATGTTGTTGAAAAAACTGTCGTTGAAAAGAATAGCATCTTGGTTGACATTACCTATCAGACTTCTTAGGTCACTGATTTTGAATTTGCGTATGTCCACACCGTCAAATAGAATTTCTCCTTCTTGCACATCGTGGTAGCGTGGCAACAGGTCAACCAAAGTGGATTTACCTGCCCCGGATTGTCCTACAAGAGCTACTGTCTGTCCTTTTTTTACGGTTAGCTGAATATGCTCTAATATGTTAGGCCCATCTTCACTATACCGGAAAGTGATATTGCGGAACTCGATTTCCTTTTTCAAAGGATGGATAGGTAATGGAGCCTTAATATTTTTGATGGGGTTTTGTGCTTTCAAAATCTTGTTTACGCGTTCAATGGAAGCCATTCCTTTGGGAATGTTATAGGCCGCTTTTGAAAAGTCCTTCAGAGGTTGTATTACGCTGTAAAGTATAACCATGTAGAATATAAACGTGGGAGCATCTATCGTAGACTTGTTTGAGAAAATCAGTGTACCGCCATACCAGAGTACTAATACAATAAGTACTGTTCCTAAAAATTCACTGACCGGGTGAGCCATGGATTGCCTTAGGTTTACTTTGATGAGCATGCGGCGATTTTCATTGGTCGATTCTTCAAAACGGTCTATCATCTTACTTTCAGCAGTAAAGGCTTTGATGATTCTCATTCCTCCTAAAGTCTCTTCTAATTGAGCCATGATTTCGCTCCATTTGTTTTGTGCCATTAGACTTTGCTGCTTCAGCTTTCTTACGATGGAGCTTAAAGACCAAACCAGCAATGGCATGATAATGATGGTAAACAATGTTAGTTGCCAACTGGTATAGAACAGAACACTCAGGTAGCATAATATGAGAATGGGATTCTTTACCAGCATTTCAAGTGAGCCTGTAATACTGTTTTCTATTTCTTGTACGTCACCGCTCATTCGTGCAATGATATCTCCTTTGCGTTCTTCTGAAAAGAAGGAAAGAGGTAAAGATACAATCTTTCGATAAATGCTGTTGCGAATATCTCGGATGATGCCTGTTCGTAGTGGCACCATCATCCCTGCCGAGGCAAAGTAGCTACTTGTCTTGAGAAAAGTAGACGCAACCAAGAAAATACCTATATATAGCAAGGTGAGTGATGCTCCGTTGTCCTGTACAAGTACTTGGGTATAGTAATATAAATTGTTGATAACAATGTCTTTTATTGAACTCCCCGAGTCCCATGGAATAAAGCTGTAAGTTTGTTTGTCAATGCCAAAAAGTAGGTTGAGCATTGGCATGAGCGACATGAATGAAAAAACGTTCAAGATAGCAGATAGCAAGTTAAAAAATAAAGCTCCTGCCATAAACCATTTGTAGGGCCAGGCGTAAGTTCGTAATATTTGGATGAAGTCTTTCATTGAATTGCTGAATGATTAATTATTTCCTGCCGAAATCGGCCGGAATTTCTCCCCATTTTTCTGTATCCCATTTTAAAACTTTTATATTGCAGACATGCGTGTTTAGCCATCTTTCGGCTCGTTGTATCATGTCAAAAGCTTTTTCTGACTTTTCGCTGAGAGGCAGTTTTGTTTTGCACTTCTTAGCCTTATACCACAGTAGTGCATTGCGGCTGTCACTGTAAACTGTCAGTTTTCTGCCTTCCTGCGTTATTTTTGCTACGGCATGTACGATTGCTAAGAACTCTCCAATGTTGTTTGTTCCAAATATTGGGCCATAATGGAAGACACATTCGCCGGTGCTTAAGTCTATTCCACGATATTCCATCATGCCGGGATTTCCACTGCAAGCCGCATCTACAGCCCATGCTTTAGCTTCTACTCCTAAAGGGAGCTGCAAGACAGTATCGTTTCTGTATGCAGGAGGATTTTGTAGGGCAACAATGCTTTTTTCGGCTTTGCGTTTATAATAGTTCGGGGAAAAGCCCATGGAGAAAGCCTCTTCGGCAGTCTCGCGAGTCTTGAAGCTCATGTATTGTGCATTTTCAAAGCCGGTTACTTGCTCTTTGCACTTTTCCCAGGAATCGAAGACTCCTGTTTCCCGCCCGTTCCAAACGACATAGTACTTATGAGCCACGTGCAGATCTTTGGCCGTTACATACGTTCAGGCATTTCTATGCCTAAAAGTCCCATGCCGGTTTTGAGGATTTTGGCTATATTGGCCGATAATAGTAGGCGCAATTGTTTTTTGCCGCAGTCCTTTTCATGCAGGATGCTGTAGTCATGGTAGAATTGGTTGAATTCCTTCACCAAGTCATAGCAATAATTGGCAATTCCGCTTGGGCTGTAATCTTCTCCTGCTTGTTTTACAACAGCTTTGAAGTCGGCAAGATGCTGTATCAAATCTTGTTCTTTTTCGTTGGCGGCTATCGTTTCTGATAATGAACTGGGCACTTCAAATTTCTCTTCAATAGCTTTGCGCAGCACACTGCGGATACGAGCATATGTATATTGTATGAATGGGCCTGTGTTGCCGTTGAAGTCGATGCTTTCTTGTGGATTGAACATCATATTCTTTCGTGCGTCGACCTTGAGTAAAAAGTATTTTAGTGCTCCCAGACCAACGATGCGAGCTATTTCGTCTTTTTCTTTTGTGCTCATGTCTTGGAACTTGCCCAGGTCTTCGCTTGTTTGCCTTGCTGTGCGTATCATTTCTGCTATTAAGTCGTCAGCATCGACTACGGTGCCTTCGCGGCTTTTCATCTTGCCGTTGGGGAGTTCGACCATTCCATAAGAAAAGTGCACTAGGTCTTTACCCCATTTGAATCCTAATTTGTCCAACAGAATACTGAGCACTTGAAAATGATAGTTCTGCTCGTTTCCTACGACATAAATCATTTTGTCTATGGGGTAGTCGCGGAAACGCAACTTGGCTGTTCCGATGTCTTGGGTCATGTAGACGGAAGTTCCATCTTTACGCAAAAGTAATTTTTCGTCAAGTCCTTCTTTTCGTAGGTCGGCCCATACGGATCCATCCTCGTGACGTACGAAGAGACCTTTTTGCAAGCCTCTTTCAACCTCCTCCTTGCCTACCAGGTAAGTTTCCGATTCATAGTAAATCTTGTCGAAGCTTACTCCTAAAGCCTTGTATGTTTCATCGAAGCCTGCGTATACCCAATTGTTCATTTTTTTCCAAAGGGCACGTACTTCCGGATCGTTGTGTTCCCACTTGACCAGCATCTCATGGGCTTCTTTTATCAAGGGTGCTTCTTGTTCTGCTTTTTCTTTAGCCTTTTCTTCGCTCAGACCTTCAGCGATATATTGTGCAGTGAGATCTTTTACCTCTGTTCTATAATGTTTGTCGAAAGCAACATAGTAGTCACCTATCAAGTGATCCCCTTTCTTTCCCGATGATTCAGGCGTTTCGCCGTTTCCCCACTTTTGCCAAGCCAACATGCTCTTGCAGATGTGTATGCCGCGATCGTTTACGATGTTAGTGCGTACTATTTTGTTGCCATTGGCCTTTATTACATTTGAAAGAGCCCATCCTAACAGATTGTTACGCACATGCCCTAAATGTAGAGGCTTGTTGGTGTTCGGCGAAGAGTACTCTATCATCACCAAAGGGGAGTCCTCGGTCGCATTTTCTATGCCATACTGTGCATTGGCTTCGATGGAATTCAAAAGTCTTATCCAATATGCGGGAGCTATGCTTAAATTCAGAAAGCCTTTTATGACATTATATTTTTCAATGGCCTCCTCATTTTGCTGTAACCATGCTCCTATGGCATTTGCTGTGTCTTCTGGCTTTTGCCGTGAAATACGTAAAAAAGGAAATACTACAAGGGTAAAATGTCCTTCGAACTCTTTTTTCGTTTTTTGTAATTGGACTTGTTCTGATTTTATTTCTGTGCCATAGATTTCTTTGATGGCGCGAACCACTGACGAGGCGATAATTTTGTCTATATTCATTGCTTAATGATATCAAGTATGCAAAGTTACGATTTTTGCCGCATATCTTAGATTTATGGCTCTGCGATTTTGGGCTTCTTGGGCAATATGTAATTCAAGTTATATCGTTGGTTGTCGTCAGAGTTCCCTTTTCCGACACCTTTTTGCATTAAGTTTTTCAATTCTCCGAAATGATGCCTGTAGACATCTCTTGGTGAGATGCCGTGAGCTTTACAAATGGAAGCTGCCATGCCTACTACTTCGCCCATCATGCCCGTTGTGCGCATCACTCTGATGGAGCCATGTGCCACATGTGTCACACTGATGTCGCGTCCGGCCATAAACAGGTTGTTGATATTCCTTGAGTAGAGACAACGATAAGGTATTGGATATGGATAGATGTCCGTATTGGTGTTGATTGCCTTGAATTCCTTTCCCGGGAAAAACTTGGAGTTTTTAGGGTCAGGACTGTGCAGGTCCATGGGCCAGGATGTTGCGGCAGTACCGTCCTCTTGCATTACATAGCGCGTGATATCTTCTTGCTTTAGGATATAATCGCCCAACAAACGGCGGCTTTCGCGTTTCCCGGAAACATAAGCTACCCAACCCAAGTCTCTATTCTTGAATGTATCATTGTCTTTTAGCTTGTTCTTTAAATAGCTCCAATTGGCATAAATAACCAGCATTCCGTAGTCGCGTACTTGTTCGAAATGCTTTGTCTTGTCTATTTGCATCCCTGTTTCCCATGTCCATTCACCCATCGTGACTCTTTCGCAACTTTCATCGGTAAAATGCATGCCGTAATCAAATAGCGGAAAACTGCAAGCTTTGCCCAAATCTACCGAATACCACATTACCGAAGCTCCGAGAGTCATTGAATCAGGTTGCTCGGGTGCACGAGACTCGTTGAACTCGTTCCGTGCTTCCCGCCCCATTCTGTAATCGGCACCGGCAAGGAATCCTACGGTTCCGTCGCCTGTACAATCGCAAAACAAGGGAGCTTCCAGGCGAATTTCCTTGCCAGTCTCGATATGGGTGGCAATGACGGCTTTGATCAAATCTCCATCTTTCTCGGTGCCTGTTACTCTGTAGTTAGTAAACAGCTCAATACCTTTTTCGTTTTTTACGAAGTCCATTTTTCTTTGGTCTTCATAGAAATCTGCAGGTTGTGCGTTTCCTCCTCTTCTTGGATTAAATTCCTTTTGCAGGTCGCCCAATTTGGTGTACGTCCCTATGTTGATGTGGCCGCTTGTATGTACGCGTATTTCTGAGCTGTTATTGCCGCCGATTATGGGGCGGTCGTTTATCAGAGCCACTTTGCAACCCAATCTTGCAGCTGCAGCTGCAGCACTGATTCCTGCTGTGCCTGCTCCGCAAACGATGAAATCATATTTTCCTTGTAATGGCGCTGTTTTCGGAAGCTTTAATTGGTTACGGCGAAAAGCTTTCAATTCGGTTTTATCGGAAGGAGGCGGACAGCTACTTTTCGTCGTCAGATAAATAGCATCGCAGCGTCCTTCAAATCCGGTCAGGTCGTGGAGTGCCACATGTAATTTCCCTTTTTTGAGCTTCAGGGTGCCTGCATCCTGCCACATCCAGCTTGAACCTTCATTCCCTAATTCGTTTTTTGTGCTTTTCCCGTTTATAAGTAGCTGGAATGCGCCCGGCCCTTTGCCGTTGTGCCAAGGAGAAGTCCAGTTAAATGTACGCACATATAAGTGGTAGGTCCCTGATGATGGGACTTCGATTTCAGTCCAAGCGTCTTCGACAGCTTTTCCCAAGCCGTGTGCCAACAGATAGGGCGATCCCATCTCTTCCATGAACTGCTGGTCTACTACCCAGCCGCCTTTATGTTTGAAATTTTCAGTCTCAAGCCATATTTCTGCTCCGTTAGATATGATACAAACGAAGATTGACAGTAGAAATAATTTGGTCCTCATTTTCCGAAGGTGTGCTTAGGGGGGGAAAATAATTCATCAAGGAGCGCAGCTGCCTGATACAGCTATTTATTTAATAGTTTGTTTAATCCTTCATCCACCTTTTTATTGGCATCTTCTTTTGCTTTGTTGATGGCATCGTTGGCTTTGGCGGCAGCTTTGCTGATTTTTTCGTTGGCTTTCCGGTTGGCTTCATCCACCTTCTTCTCAGCATTTTCTTTTGCTGCATTCTTAGCATCTTCTACGGTCTGTTTGGCCGCATTTTTCGCGTCCTCTGCCGTTTGTTTGGCCGCATTTTTGATGGTTTCTCCTGCATTTTTGGCACTTTCGCCTATGTTGTTTGCTTTTTCTTCAACATTAATAGCTTCACCGCTTGCGGCCTTTGTCGCTGCATCTGCGGCTTCATCGGCTACAGCATTGATAACGTTTGAGAATTCTTTTCCTGTGATATCTTTGAAGCTTTGTTTGGCTGCTTCGGCTTTCTGCTGTGCGTTTTCTAAAACCGATTTGGTCCCATCAACCTCTTCTTGTGCTTTTGCTATCGCAGCTTCCTGCTGTTCAGGTGTCTCATATTTGATGATATGCTGCACACTGTCCAAATGGGCAGATTCACGTGCAAGTCGGTCGTTGAGCTGTTCTACTTGTTGCAGGGCGTTTTCAACGTTTTGCTGTGCTTCTTCGGTTTTTTGTTTGTTGGGCGAGCACGAAGCTGCAATCATTGCGGTGGCAGTTATAGCCACGATAAATCTTTTCTGTTTCATTGTGCGTGGTTTTAGACTGCAAATATAATCAGTTTTGCTCTGATTGGCAATAAATTTCATTGCTTTCGCTCCTTTTCACGTATCGTTTGCATCAATGCAGCTGCTCGTTCGAGGGCAACATTAATATTGGGGCAAATATGGTCTTTCCCAAGAAGCTTGTAAAATCCTGCGTGTTCCAATACGGTACGTACGTTATCCTGTACGCCCGAAAGTATGATGTGAGTACCTTCGCGCTGTGCTATTTCGCAGAGGTTTTGCAGGTTGTGCAATCCGGTTGAGTCGATAAACGGTACGCGGCGCATGCGTATGACCCGCACCTTGGGACGGTCGGACATGGTGGTCATCAGGTCTTCAAACTTATTGGCAATGCCGAAAAAGTATGGGCCGTTGATTTCATACACTTCAACGCCTTGCGGTATAATGAGGTGTTCTTCGTGCAGCTCTGCGTCGGTTTCTTCGTTGGGATCTATTTCGTCTGCTATTACCCTTATCTCGGTTGTTTCGGCCATGCGGCGCATAAAGAGCAGGCATGCTATGAGCAGACCAACTTCAATGGCTACGGTCAAATCGAAAACCACAGTGAGCAAGAATGTGACGATGAGCACGGCTATGTCGCTCTTGGGGTTCTTCATGAGTTGCATGAATGTGCGCCATCCGCTCATGTTGTATGCCACAACGACCAGGATTCCGGCCAGGCAGGCCATCGGGATGTAACCGGCAAGTGGCATCAGCAAAAGGAATATGACCAGAAGAGTGAGGGCGTGTATAATGCCTGAAACAGGGGTCAGGCCGCCGTTGTTGATATTAGTCATGGTGCGGGCGATGGCTCCTGTGCACGGAATGCCTCCGAAAAGAGGCGTACACAGATTGGCAAAGCCTTGGCCTATGAGCTCTTGATTGGAATTGTGATGGTATCCGCGCACACCATCGGCTACTGTCGCTGAAAGCAGTGACTCAATGGCACCAAGAACAGCTATAACCATAGCCGTTGGAAATAGCCGCTTGACATTTTCCCAACTCAGATTGGGAATTTGCAGCGGTGGTATTTCGGCTTTGATGTCACCAAAGGAGTCGTGAATGGTAGCGATGTGAATGTTGCCTTGGCGGTTAACGAAAAAGACAACTATGGTCATTACGATGATGGCGATAAGCGATCCGGGCAGCTTCTTGGATATCTTGGGAGTCAGGGTAATGATGGCAATGCTGAGCAGACCGATGGCAGTGGTCGGCCAATCGATGGTTGAGAGATGGCTGGCGTAGACCTCCCATTTCGATAGAAAGTCACCGGGCATCTTTCCTGTGATGGTTAGTCCTAACAGGTCTTTTACTTGAGTCGTAAGAATGGTTACTGCGATGCCGCTTGTGAACCCTACGACGATAGGATATGGAATGAACTTGATGATGGTACCTAATTGGCAGAACCCGAGCAGAATAAGAAAGAGACCTGCTAAAATGGTGGCAACCATCAGACCGGAAATGCCCAGTGCAGGGTCGCTCACGATACCGAATATGATGACAATGAAAGCTCCTGTTGGCCCTCCAATTTGCACCCTGCTTCCTCCAAGTGCTGAAACGAGGAAACCACCGATGATAGCTGTCAGAATGCCTTGTGATGGTGATACGCCCGATGCTATTCCGAATGCAATGGCCAAGGGCAGGGCTACGATGCCGACAATGATTCCGGCTACGAGGTCTGCACTGAATTTTTCTTTAGAATAGTGCCGCAGGTCCGTTATCAGGCGCGGCGAGAATTTGAAACCGTTCATATGTTTAGTATTGAATTGTAGAAAAGGATGTTATGCTCCTATTCACGGTCGGAGGAGCACTCCTTTTCTGAAACGAGGTGCAAAGTTACTACTTTTTTGCTTGATAGCGATTTTTTATAAGCCACGAGCTGCAATTTGCTGCCTATTTGCCACAATTTGCAAGCCATGTCGAATGCAGGGCTTCATACTCGTTTCTATATGCCCGGAATGGGTGCTGACGGCATGTTCTGTGGCAAACTTCCTTTACGGTAAAAGAAAAAGATGTAACTTTGTGTGGTTTTACGATTAAGCCACACATTATAAACAGCAACGCATGACAATTACGATAAAGAGAGTTGGTTGCAAGGCAGACCTGAAACATTTTATCCGTTTTAATTATGAAATGTATAAGGGTAATGCCTTTTCAGTGCCCGACCTGTATGAAGATATGCTGAAGACCTTGTCGCCAGGCAAGAATCCGGCTTTTGAATTCTGTGAAGCCGATTATTTTCTGGCTTATCGCGATGGAAAAATAGTCGGTCGGGTAGCGGCTATCATCAACAAGCGAGCCAATGCTGCATGGAATAAGAAAGCAGTACGCTTCGGGTGGATCGACTTCATTGACGATGAGGAAGTAAGCAAAGCTCTTGTCGAGACCGTTTCGGCCTGGGGCAAGGAACGTGGCATGGATATGATGGAAGGACCGTTGGGCTTCACGGATATGGACGCGGAGGGCATGCTGATAGAAGGCTTTGACCAATTAAGTACAATGGCTACCATCTACAATTTTCCCTATTATCCGCAGCACATGGAAAAGCTGGGGCTGCAAAAGGAAATGGACTGGATTGAGATGAAGCTGAAAGTGCCCGATGCTGTACCTGAAAAGTATAAGCGCATAGCCGAAGTCGTGAAAAACAAATGCCGGCTACATGTGCGCAAGCTGAAAAGCATGAGAGAAGTGCGTAAGGACGCTTTGGGCTATAAAATCTTTGATTTGATAAATGAGGCGTATACACCGCTATTCGGATATTCACAGATGACAAAAAGTCAAATAGACCAGTATATCAACGAGTATCTGCCTATCTTGGACTTGGATATGGTAACCCTGATTGAAAACGAAGAAAACGAAATTGTCGGAGTTGGTATATCAATGGCTTCATTGTCGACAGCTTTGCAACGCGCCAAAGGGAAGCTGTTTCCTTTCGGCTGGTTTTATTTGCTGAAATCACTTTATATCAAGCGGCCGCCTATCTTGGATTTGCTATTGGTGGCCGTAAAACCCGAATATCAGAACAAAGGTGTGAATGCCTTGCTTTTTGCCGACTTGATACCGATTTACATAAAAAAAGGCTTCAAGTGGGGCGAGACAAATCCAGAATTGGAAGTCAACGAAAAGGTGCAGTCGCAGTGGCAGTATCTGGATGGTAAGATACATAAGCGGCGTCGGTGCTATTCAAAACAAATTTAAGGAAGCCATGGCAGAGGATATTGAAAATAAAGTGGCGGAATATAACGAGGAAAGTATACGCCATCTCAGTGATATGGATCATATCCGTACACGTCCCGGTATGTATATCGGCCGTTTGGGCGATGGTTCACACCCCGAAGATGGTATTTATGTACTTTTAAAAGAGGTGATAGACAACAGTATTGACGAATTTCGCATGCGGTTTGGAAAACGAATCGATGTTGACATGACTGGCAACCGCCTCGGCATGAGAGTGCGCGATTATGGGCGTGGAATACCACAGGGAAAACTCGTAGAGGCCGTGAGTGAGCTGAATACAGGTGCGAAATACGACAGCAAGACCTTTCAAAAGAGCATAGGCTTAAACGGAGTTGGTTTGAAAGCTGTAAATGCGCTTAGTTCCCATTTTGAAGCTGCATCATATCGTGACGGAAAGGTAAGGCGTGTCTCATTTGAAAAAGGACGGTTGGTGAACGATACTACCATAGAGACCGACGAACCAAACGGAACGGAAATCAGCTTTACGCCGGACGACACGTTGTTCTTGAATTATGCGTTTCGTGACGACTATATTGAAGAAAAGCTGAAGAATTATACATATCTGAATGTCGGACTGAGCATCTATTACAACGGACATCATATTGTAAGTCGCAACGGATTGGCGGACTTGCTTAACGACAATCTGACAGTGCCGGTATTATATCCGATAGTACATTTGAAAGGCGAGAACATAGAGATCGCTTTTACCCATACCAATCAATACGGCGAAGAATACTATTCGTTTGTGAACGGCCAACATACATCGCAAGGCGGTACCCATCAAAGCGCATTCAAGGAACATATAGCCAGAACTATAAAGGACTTCTATGGGAAAAACATAGAAGTGCAAGATGTTCGCAACGGAATAGTGGCGGCAATCTCCCTGAATGTTGAAGAACCCATGTTTGAGAGCCAAACGAAAATAAAGCTCGGTTCGCTCACAATGTCGCCGGGCGGTGTAAGCGTGAACAAGTTCGTAGGCGATTTTATCAAGGAAAACGTAGACAATTACTTGCACCGCAATCCTGAGATGGCCGAAGCTCTGCTGCAAAAGATACAGGATTCTGAACGCGAGCGGAAGGCTTTGGCCGGGGTGACCAAACTGGCGCGCGAACGTGCAAAAAAAGTAAATCTGCATAATGATAAGTTGCGCGATTGCCACATACATTTTAACGACACACGTGGCAACAGACAAGAAGACAGCTCTTTGTTTATTACAGAAGGCTTGTCGGCCAGCGGCTCCATTACAAAAAGTCGCGACGTGAGCACACAGGCGGTGTTCAGCCTGAGGGGAAAACCCAAGAATTGCTTTGGCGAGACGAAAGAATTGGTATATAAAAATGAAGAATTCAATCTGCTGCAGGCGGCTTTGAACATTGAAGACGGCTTGGACGGCCTGCGTTATAATAAGGTAATAGTCGCTACCGATGCAGATGTTGACGGAATGCATATCCGGCTGCTGATGATAACATTCTTCTTGAAGTTTTTTCCGGATTTGATAAAGAAAGGGCACGTTTATATCCTGCAGACCCCTCTGTTTCGCGTGCGTAACAAAATAAAAAAAACACGAAAGAATTCGGAAAAGACGGCCACAATATCTTCAAAGGCGGCTGGCGCTGCTATTCTGAAACAACAAAAAAGTAGCGGTCGTGCTGAATTTGAAACGCGTTATTGCTATAGCGAACAAGAGCGGCTACAGGCCATAAAAGAGCTTGGACCAAATCCCGAAATAACCCGTTTTAAAGGATTGGGAGAGATTTCTCCTGAGGAGTTCAAGCATTTCATCGGTCCCGAAATGCGTTTGGAGCGGGTGTCGCTACATAAAGATGATCAGGTGGACGAATTGCTAAATTATTATATGGGTAAAAATACTGCCGAACGCCAGGACTTCATCATTAATAATCTGGTAATAGAAGAGGAACGCCCAGACGATGACTTCGTTGAATCTTGAAAACAGTGCCATAATGGAAAGAATTGCAATATTCCCGGGGAGTTTTGATCCTTTTACTATCGGCCATGACAGTGTTGTGCGCCGGGCTTTGCCTTTGTTTGACAAAATAATAATAGCTGTGGGAATCAATGCATCCAAAAAGACTTTGTTCCCTGTGGAAAAACGCCTTTCGGATATACGTGCACTATACAGCAACGAACGAAAAATAGATGTTCAAAGCTATGAGACTCTGACTATAGATTTTGCCAAGAAGGTAGGTGCCGGCTTTATATTGCGCGGCTTGCGATCGGTACGCGATTTTGAATACGAACGCGACATAGCAGAGATGAATAGCCGAATATCTGGAATAGAAACCATATTGCTCTTTACAGAACATCAGTATGCTTGCATCAGTTCGAGTGCAGTACGCGAGCTAATCTCCTATGGGAAAGATGTGAGCGGTTATCTGCCAAAAGCAACAAGGTCATTGGAAAATAGGTAAACAAACAAATGAAGAAAGCTGTAATATTAATGCTTACGCTGTTCTTGCTGCAACAGGCAGGTGCACAACGCATGCCAAAGGATGTAGAAAAAGCTTTGAGCAAAGTCACGATGGCCGAAATAGCCATCAAGTCTCTTTATGTGGATACTATAAATATTGAAAAGCTGACGGATGAAGCGATTAAAGGGATGCTTTCATCGTTAGATCCTCATAGTAGTTATACAACAGCAGAGGAAACGAAAAAATTAAATGAGCCGTTAAACGGGAACTTCGAAGGAATAGGTGTTCAGTTTAACATTCTGGAGGACACACTTGTCGTAATACAAACTGTGGCAAAGGGACCATCTGAAAAAGTGGGCATTCTTCCGGGTGATCGCATAGTGCTTGTAAATGATACGGCAATAGCCGGAGTTAAAATGGACCGTGCTGACATTATGAAGCGCCTGCGCGGCCCGAAAGGGACAATTGCTCGTCTTGGGGTCGTGCGTCGTGGCGTATCTGAAATGCTCAAGTTTAATGTGGTGCGCGATAAGATTCCTTTGCATTCCGTTGATGCTGCTTATATGATACGTCCCGGAATCGGAATGATTCGTATCAGCAGTTTTGCAGCGACTACGGGAAAAGAGGTAGAGGATGCTTTGACAAAATTGAAGAAGGCCGGTATGAAAAGTCTCATACTTGACTTGGAAGAGAATGTTGGCGGTTATTTGCAAGCCGCCACCGATGTTGCCAGTGAGTTCTTAGAAAAAGGAGACATGATTGTATATACTGACGGGCGTGCGGTTCCTCATTCCGAGTACCGTTCGCAGGGAGGTGGAAAATTCTTAGAAGGACAATTAGTCGTGCTGGTAGATGGTTATACGGCTTCTGCTGCTGAAATTGTCAGTGGTGCAGTGCAAGATCAGGACCGTGGTGTGATAGTTGGCCGCCGGACTTTTGGCAAAGGGCTTGTTCAGCGTCCCGTTGAACTTCCAGACGGTTCTTTGTTGCGCATTACTGTTTCACATTATTATACTCCTTCTGGTCGTTGCATCCAAAAGCCGTATAAGAAAGGCAATAAGAAAGAGTATGAGGATGATATAATGCAGCGTTTAAAGGCTGGCGAATTGATGCATGCCGATAGCATACATTTTTCTGACTCGCTGAAGTTTAAAACATTGCGGAAACAGCGTACCGTTTATGGTGGAGGAGGCATTATGCCTGACTATTTTGTTCCATTAGATACTACTGCGTATACCAAGTTCTACCGTCAGTTGAGTTTAAAGAATATTATCCTGAACAGATACCTCCATTATTCGGACCAACACCGTGGCGAGCTGCGTGCAAAGTATAGGGACTTTGAGAAATTTAAGAGAGACTATGATGTTCCTCAGTCTCTTATTGATGAAATTTTGTCGGAAGGCGAGAAAGCTAATGTCAAGCCCAAAGATGATGCGGAGCTTCAGAAGACTTTGCCCAAGCTTCGCCTTACACTCAAGGCTTTGACGGCGCGAGATTTATGGGATATGTCCGAATATTTTTCAATTATGAATGAAGAAAGCCCTACGGTGCGTAAGGCTTTGGAGCTTTTAGCCGGAAATAAAGATTAGAAGTCGGCTTCAGCATGTGTGGCCGGTTGACTTTCTTCAACATACGGCCAGCCGTCTTTATCCCATTTGACTTCATCCAAAAGTACTACTCTGCCTTTTTTAGGGTTTTGCATATCGTAGGCGTGGTAGGGCATCCAAGTCCGTCCTTTCTTGTCTCGAATGAGTTCTGCATTGTGTCCGGTTCCGGCCCATCGGTTGTTGCCATGTAGTAGAATCTCGTGATTGTCTTCCAATAGGGGGCGCCCGGACTTGTCAACGTATGGGCCTAATAGTTTTTTTGAGCGGGCTACAACTGTTTTGTATGTACTTTTAGCACCCTCGCAGCAACTTCCTATCGAGCCAAAGAAATAGTAATAGCCCTTTCTTTTGTAAATGTAGGTTCCTTCATAGGCTTTTCCTGCTATTTGAATGGGGCTCTTGCCCGGTTCTTTGAGTGAAAGTCCGTCTTTGCTGAGTTCAGCGGCATAGATTCCGCTAAAGCTTCCCCACATGAGCCAATTGCGGCCATGATCTTTGATGTAGGAAGGGTCTATGCTGTTTCTTACGCCTATTTCAAAACTTCTGAAGAGCTTGCCGTTGCCGTTGATGTTTGTGTAGGGACCTTGTGGCGTCTTGGAGTAGGCGGCGCCGATGCCACAACTGTCTTCGCCGCCCCATTTTGAGAGAGCATAGTACATGACGTATTGTCCGTTGATGTAATTAACGTCAGGTGCCCAGATATAGCGGACACCTCGAACGAAAGAAGGACGCCCTTCTTGTGTGAAGAAGTTGTCAAGTCTTTGCCAGTGAATCATGTCCGCCGATTTGAATGTCTTGGCTCCGGTAGCGTAAAGATAGTAATAGCCGTCGCGTGCTTTTATGCAGGTGGGGTCGGGGGCATCCTCGTTGATGATTGGATTTTGAAAGCTTTGTGCTTGTGTTTTGTTGATTGTAAGACCAAAGAGTATCAGTTCTATGATAACTGCTACTGTAAGAGCTTTTTTCATGCTTGAATGAATGGTGGTTTAAAGTGTGATATGTATGTTTTGTCCTTCTTTTATGGTGTATTTTTGCGCTTTTCCGACAGCTTTCGTCACAATGACGTCGAGACGGTTTGCCTTATTGCGCTTTATCTCTATGTCGAAGTCGTTTCCGAAGGCGCGAATATGGCGCAGGGACATGTTGTTCCAACTTTTGGGCGGCATGGGCGTTAATGTGAAAGAGCGCAGGCCGGTGGGGCGCATTCCGAAAAGTCCTTCAATGATGATGCGTGCATATAGCCCGCTTTCGGCCGACAAATGACGCTGGTTGCCTTCCGGCCAGGCTTCGATGGCGTATGGCACGTGTTCTCCGAGTAGGCGTGTGTTGGAATAGAAATGCAAAAATTCTGTGGCTTTGTCGGGATGTCCTGCGATATAGACGCCGCGTAAAGCGTATAGCGTTGAGCGATCCCAAAACGTTTTACTGCCTTCTTGCGTCAGCAATCCGTTTTGTGTCCACAACTTAGGCGAGAACAGTGCTTCTATGGTTCCTTCGGTGCGTTCTTTGATGCCAACAATCAGAGGCATGCATATCCACGACCGTAGCAGTTTGTTGCCTTCATAGTAACGGTAGGTGTGAAAGCCTTCTATATCTGCTCCGAAAAAGCTTTCTATGTTTCTTTTCAGCTCTTCTGCTTGTTTTAGGTACTGCTTTTCCATTTTCTTGCTTTCGCCCATGTCCTTACATAGGCTTGCGGCCGAAAGCAAGGCGTCATAGTAAAGTGTTGACGTGCATAAGTTGGCTTTTCCTGCAGGGAAGCGCCCTTCCAATTCGTCGCTGTCTGACGCGACAACTCCTTCCTTATTTAATTTGCGTTGGCAATATTCCAAACACCATTTGATGAGCGGCCACAATTGTCGCGCCTCGTCCTTGGAGCCTCGTGCCAAGGCATAACGTGCTGCACCGTGTGCAATCATTGCTGCATCACCGCGGTCACCGGCTCCGTTCCAGATGTCTTTTCCTTCGGCTATGATGCTACTGGGGATGGGCTTCCATTGGTCGTTTATAAAGCGGGCGAAGTGTCTGTAGCTGTTCATTGCCGAGGCGTTTCCATATTCGTAACCAAGGTAAGGGAAAAACGGATTCACATATTCAGCCTGATCATTGGCCCAAATGGCTGCATAGTAGCTCTCTCCTCCTGGGCCGTGCATGGGACCACCTGCAGTTTCAAAGATGCTTTCGCTGGCACGTATCTTTGAAAAAGAAAACATGCTGTTTATCGTGGCATCGGGGCTTTCGAGCACAAGATTCTTTTCCCATGTGTCTATCAATGCTGTTCGCTTACTCAGCTCGTTACTACCGTCGAACGATAGTTCTCTTTCGCCTTTTTTGTTGCCGAAAGCCTGGATGGAAGCTGTGATGGTGATGCTTTCACCTGCATTGAGCAGCAAGGTTTTAGCATCTTGTATTTTCTTGACGATGGTGTAGACACCGTCTACGCCTTGTTCGGCAGGTGTTTGCAAAGTGCTTCTTTCTTCTGGCATTTCTAAAGCGACAGCTTTGTCTTTCTTTATATTGGTCAGCGTAACGAGTGTCAGAAAGGCCGGTTTGTCTGTCGAAGGGAAAAGCTTTCGCTCAACTCTCAGACCTGCATCCTTAAAGGAACTGGTCACGTGCATGATGCCGCTTAGCCTGATGCTTTCGACTTTCTCGTTGCCAAGCGGCTTTTTGTTGGCCAAGATGCCTTTGAGCGGGTTCCAGTCAATGCGGCGCATCAGACTGCCATGTGTGTTGTTAGGTATGGTGCGGAGCATAGGCCAAACCATACTGTAATCGAGGTTAAAGCTTCCGTTGGCTTCTACACCATATCTCAGAACGGTCGAAACTTGTTTGCCGCTCATTTCTATATGGTCATTGTGTGGAAGATTTTGTAAAGGCTTCCATTCGATACTTCCGTCTGGTAGCAGCATCCATCTGTTTGCAGCTTTTGAACTCATGAACAAAACCAAAATACATAAGAGTGTTGTGGCGAATCTTTTCATATATAATTTTACTGGTGAGATTGCGTAAAAAGGATATTTCTGATGCAATATTACAAAAGTTTTATTAGAAATCAAAAGGCTCGGCGACTTTTCTTATAAGGTGGTAGCCGCAGGCCGTTTCAGGGGCCGCTCTTTTTCGTGGCTTTGCTTTTCGGCTCCTAACGCAGTAAATTCGGTTTCGTGGGGAGCATTTTTATTGCCATGCCTTGTACATCATTATGCAGACATACAGGGCATGGCAATAAAAGCGAAAGTGTCAGGCTTTCTGTGTATCAGAATTTGTGCCGTTGCTATCGTTATTTGCGTTGGTGTTTTGCGCAGCGTGCTGGCGGTCGTATTCCATCGCTTCAGCAACCAGGTTGATGCTCGAAAAACGGTTGGTATATGTGGAGTAGTCTTTTTTCAGCGGATGATAGTCGGGGTCGCTGAATAGCGGACTTGTGATGATGTGGTCGGCTGTTGAGCGATTGCAGCAGAACACAATGTTTTCTACTCCGGCAAGTCGGGTAAGAGCCTTTACATCGGTGTCGTGAGGTTGCAGAGTCATTGAATCGGTAAAGAAAAAGAGGTAATTAATCAGACCGTCGACGATACGTGAGCCGATTTGCTGGTCACCGCCCAAAGGCCCCGATTTCAAAATGGTAAAGTCCCAAAAAACATCGGGATGTTTCTTTTGCAAAGCATCAAGGATGAGCTTTCCCGTTGTTCCGGTACAATAGAATTTGTGGCCTATCAGGCGTTCGGAGTTGAATAGAGCCCATTCTATCAAGTCCTTTTTCATGGCATCGTGGGCGACCAGCCCGATGTTTCTTCGTACAAACTTTTTTTCTTTCATAGGAAATCGATTACGTGCAAGCAACGGTGCTTACAGTGACAAAAGTACGAAAAGAGGCAGAAACGCCCAAATGTTTGAAATGAAAAAAGAGGGTCAGAGAGGAGCGTTTCGCAGGTTTTTCAACCCTTTTATCAAATGAAAAATCAAATGTGACAAGCCGAAAATCAAGGAGAAGACAAACAACCATTTACTTTCGCCCCATCCAATGACTTGCTGATGCCAGAAGCCGGCAATACAGCACAAAAGACTTGCAGCGGCACCGATGAAATGGAGGATGTATGTGTTCTTGATTGGATCTGCCGAGCTTTTACGGCTGTGGCGGATGCCGTAAAAATAGTAAATGTCAATGCCGGCAACCATCCATATGGACAGGCGGATCCAGGTGTCGGCAGGAAGTGACATCATAACGATGAAGCAGCTGATAGCACCTAAGCCTGGAATGAGCGGAACAAGCGGAACCTTGAATGCTCGCTCTTGGTCGTGCATGGTATGCCGTAGAATAATGATGCCGATGCATACCAGAATGAAAGCAAACAGGGTGCCGATGCTGGTCATTTCACCGGCAACTTCAGCCGGTACAAAGGCTGCCAGCAGGCCTACAAGCAGCATGAAAAGCATATTGCTGTGGGCCGGTGTGCGAAAGCGGGGGTGTATTTTGCTGAAGAATGGCGGAAGCAACCCGTCACGGCTCATGCTGAGAAAAATGCGGCTTTGAGCCATGAGTGTGACCATGATGACACTGCAATAACCGATGAGGATGGCCATTAGAATGGCGCGGTTCAACCAGGGGTAGGCCGGAACCACATGGCCATCGGCTCCGGCTGTTCCCATTTGGGATATGGCGATGGCTACAGGGGCTATCCCGTCGTGCCCGCTGAACATCTTGTAGTTGGCAACTCCGGTCATGACATACGAAAAACCGAGGTAAAGGATAAGCACCGCAAACAACGAACCTAAGATACCTATAGGCATGTTGCGTTTGGGGTTGTTGGTTTCTTGAGCCATTGTGCTGACACTGTCGAAACCGAGAAAAGCAAAAAACACTATGGCGGCACCTCTGAAAATGCCCGAAACGCCGAAATGACCGAACTGACCGGTATTGTCGGGGATGTAGGGCGTGAAATTATCGTTATTGATGTATTTCCATCCCAAGAAGATGAAAATAAAGATTACACTGATTTTCAATATGACAATAATGGTGTTGACTATGGAGCTTTCCCTGGTGCCGCGAATTAAAAACAGGCTCATTGCGATTACAATGCAGAAAGCCGGAATGTTTACAATGCCGCCGTTCCATGGGCATGTGGTCAGTTGGGTCGGCAGGCTTATACCTATGCTGTCAAGGAAGACAACAACGTAGCGACTCCAGCTGATACTTACGGTTGTAGCAGCTACGCTGTACTCAAGGACTAAATCCCATCCGATAAGCCAGGCAATAAACTCTCCCATTGTTGCATAACTGTAGGTATAGGCACTTCCTGCTATCGGTATCATGGAAGAAAATTCGGCATAGCATAGTCCGGCGAAACAGCAACAAATAGCAGCGATAACAAAGGATAGCGTGATGGCGGGCCCACTGTAGTTGGCTGCTACAAGTCCCGTGATGGAAAAAAGGCCTGCACCGACAATGACACCGATGCCCATGGCGATTAGGCTGATTGGGCCGAGCACGCGTTTCAAAGAGCTGCATCCATGCTCGGTAGCCTCGCTTTGAAGTTGCTCGAATGTTTTTTTACTGAATAGTCCCATTGTATTTGAATTTCAAAATCAACGATGTCTGTAGAGAGCCACGGTCTTCATCTTTATATAGTCGGCCGACAGATAAAAAAGCCCGTTGTTGGCTGGATTGCTTCCGGTTGAATTTTTGCAAATGTAGTATGTGTTGTCAGGCTTTGCATCCTTATCACTTGGATCGTTGATGGCATATGCTTTGCCTATAATTTGCATGCAATGGTCTGGCGTAGTCTTTTTGGCTGCCAGCCCTTGCATCCTGGCTTGCTGCGAATTGTCGCTGCTGGACGGCCAATAGGCATATCCGGCTTTCCCCGAATAGCATGTCTCTGTTGTGTCGCCCATCCATACAAGCGTGTGCCCTTTATACAGAGATTGTTCGATGATACGTATGAGCGATGCCTGTGACAGGTTGAAATACGTTTCTTCTTGCCGGTCGCCAGGAAATGTACATTGCACTTGTTGTCCGAGCGGGAATGACGCATCAGAGATAAAACCAATATAATTGTTTCGTATGAAAAGAGATTCCATGAGGTCGTGTGGCGTATACGATGCGCCGTAGAGGCCAATTGTTTTTGGCAGATAGGCAAATCCCGTGTCGCAAATTACTTGAAGGTTCCTTTTATTGGCAAGGCGGTGGAAATCATTCCAATTGATGGTGGGCCGGTTGCGATAGCATTGATAAGTAATCAGGCCTTGACGCTCAAGCAGTCTTAGGCAGCTGAACGGATTCCCACTGAAAGTGGAATCGCACTGGTTACTGCTCACGTTTTCTTCAAGGAATTTACGGATGAGATATGTCTCAGACAATTCCAACGAGTCGCCGGCCGAAATCCGTTCGCTTTCAATTAAGGCCAATGTGGCATAAATCCAGCCGGCAGGCCATTCGCCTTGGTCTTTGGGCGGGGTGTGAGGCAGGAGTATGGCAGTTTGGAAGTTCGGCTTTTGAAAGTTTCTTTTTGGGGAGTTTGTGCAGCTTGTGCCAAACATAATGCAGATTATGACAGCAGTATAAAGGAGAATCCTAGAATGTGTGCTCATAGGCGAATAAGTGGACGTGTTTCTTCCATTAGGTGAAATAGCTGCTCTATTGTGTCCGCACGCAGCATGGCAATACGGTGATCTCTGAAGTTGGGTATACCTTTAAATAAAGGAGTTGCTGCAAGGTGGCGGCGGATGTGCAGGATTCCACGATATTCACCGATTCTTTCTACGCTTTGACGGACTTGTTCTTTTAGAACGTCTAACTTCCAGTCTGGAGTCATCGGCAAATAATTACTTTTGATGGCTTGTTTGGCTTCAATATAGTTGGTCGGATGTAACGTGTCGTGGATTTCTTTGAAAACCCACGGTCTTCCAAACGATGCGCGCCCTACCATGATTGCATCCGTCCCATAGTCGTTGAAAGCCTTGGAGGCTTTTTCGGCCGAGTCAATGTCACCATTGCCTATAATAGGAATCTTGATACGTGGGTTGAGCTTTGTATCACGGATGTAATCCCAATTAGCTTCTCCTGTATACATTTGTGAGCGAGTTCTTCCGTGTATTGTGAGAGCTTGGATGCCGGCATCTTGTAGCTGCTCGGCCAGATCTTTTATTATTATATGGTCATGATCCCATCCCAAACGCGTTTTTGCGGTAACGGGAATATTTACGGCATCGACAACTGTACGGGCAATTTCGAGCATGAGGGGTATATTTTGCAGCAAACCAGCCCCTGCGCCTTTTCCTGCGACGCGTTTTACCGGACAACCGAAGTTAATGTCAAGAATGTCTGGGTGGGCTTGTTCGACAACGATTTGCGCAGCTTCAGACATGGCAGACGGGTCTTTCCCGTAGATTTGAATGGCAACGGGGCGCTCTTCCTCGCAGATGTGCAGCTTGCGGAGTGTGCTTTCAATCATTCGGGTTAGTGCATCACATGATACAAATTCCGAATATACCATGGCCGCTCCCATCTTTCTGCATAGTAGGCGGAATCCGATATCTGTTACATCTTCCATTGGAGCCAATAAAACAGGGCGCTCGCCTAAGTCAATATTCCCAATACGCATCGTTTATATAGATATTGAGTGCAAAAATACGCATTTTGCCAATCATATTCATAAGGAAAATGCGTAGAATGGATGGCTGTTATAGCGCGTAGCCGTCCATCTGTGTTTCTTGATGAGCTTGAAGGCGCTTTTTTTATTTTTCTAACGATGTGTTTTACAGGAGTGTAATGTAGTGTAGCGAAAAAAGTTTGAAAAAAGAGG
>CAKRYD010000002.1 GCA_934426255.1 uncultured Bacteroidaceae bacterium
GCTGCAAAAATATGTGGAAAATCGGGAACTGCCAAAAAGCACTCAGAAAGTGTTAAAAATCAAAGAGTATTGAAAACCAATGTTTTATGTTTGGTTAATCATAGTAAGTTATGGTTAGTTATAAGGCTCTAAATACTCTGTCTGAAAGCACTTTTTCCTATGTTCGTAACGGAATTAGGAATGGTAATGGAGGCCAGGCTGCTGCAACCATAGAAAGCACTTATCCCTATGCTTGTAACAGCGCTTGGAATTGTAACGGAGGTCAGGCTGCGGCAATTCCAGAATATGCTTTCTTCTACGCTTTTAATGGAATTGGGAATGGTAATGGAGGCCAGGCTGCTGCAATTTCGGAATACGTTGTCGCCTATGCTCGTAACGGAGTTAGGAATGGTAATGGAGGCCAGGCTGCTGCAATCTCGGAAAGCGTTGTTGCCTATGCTCGTAACGGAGTTAGGAATGGCAATGGAGGCCAGGCTGCTGCAATCTCGGAAAGCATTGTTGCCTATGCTCGTAACGGAGCCGGGGATGGTAACGAAGGTAAGTTTGTTGCAACCCTTGAAAGCATCGTTCTCTATGCTTGTAACGGTGTAGTCTTTCTCCTCATAAGTTATCTTTTCGGGAATATCGGCTGTTTTTACAGATTTGCCCACTCCGGAAATGTAGGCCGTATAATCGCTTTTCAGTCTGTATTCGATGCGTTTGTCGCAACCCGAGAAAGCACCGTCAGCTATGCTCGTTACGGTAGCGGGGATGATAGCCGATGCAAGGTTGCTGCAATCCTTAAAAGCATTTTTCCCTATGCTCGTAACGGAGCCGGGTATGATGGCCGAGGCCAGGCTGCTGCAATTCTGGAAAGCCCGGTCAGCTATGCTTGTGACGGAATTCGGGATGTCAATGGAGGTAAGGCCGCTGCAATTATAGAAAGCCCGGAACCCTATGGTCGTAACGGAGCTTGGGATGGTGACGGTGGCAAGGTTCTTACAATCCGAGAATGCATCGCTTCCTATGCCTGTAACAGTATAATATGTATCTTTATACAAAACCTTTTCGGGAATATTAAACATCTCCTTTCTGTAAATTTCATCGGAATAAATTCCCGCATTAAGAAGTGTGGCTGTTCCATCCTTTTTATATTGGTATAAGTAAAGTCTGTTGCAACCCTTAAAAGCACCGTTTCCTATGCTCGTAACAGATTTCGGAATGGTGACTGAGGCAAGGCTCTCGCAATCATAGAAAGCATCGCTTCCTATGGTTGTAACGGAGTTCGGGAGGTCAACGGAGGCAAGGCTGCTGCAATACGAAAAAACACCGTTTCCTATGGTCGTGACGGATTTCGGGATGGTGACGGTGGTCAGGCTGCTGCAACCCCGAAAAGTCTGGTCGCCTATGGTTGTAACGGAATTCGGGAGGTCAATGGCGGTAAGGCTGCTGCAATTATAGAAAGCCCGGAGCCCTATGGTCGTAACGGAGTTCGGGATGGTGGCGGTGACAAGGCTCTTGCACCCCGAGAAAGCATCGTCTCGGATGGTCGTGACGGAATTCGGAATGATGACTGAGGCAAGGCTCTCGCAATCGCAGAAAGCATATTCTCCTATGCTTGTAACGGAATTTGGGATGTCAATGGAGGCAAGGTTCTTGCACCCCGAGAAGGCATCGTCTCCTATGCTTGTAACGGAGTTCGGGATGGCGACGGAGGTAAGGCTGCTGCAACCCCGAAAAGTCTGGCCGTCTATGGTCGTAACGGATTTCGGGATGCTAATGGAGACAAGGCTCTTGCAATCATTGAAAGCCCGGTATCCTATGCTCGTGACAGAATTCGGGATGGTGACGGAGACAAGGCTCTTGCACCCGGAGAATGCGCTTCGTCCTATGCTCGTGATGGAATTCGGGATGTCAATGGAGGTAAGGCTGCTGCAATTCTGGAAAGCCCGGTCTCCTATGCTATTAACGGTATAGTCTTTTCCCTCATAGGTTATTTTTTCGGGAATGTCGGCGGTTTTGATGCTGATTTTGCTGCTGCTGACTTCTGCGGTGCCACTATCATAAAGCTTGAATTTCAAATCATTTTGCGATAGTTCATCCGCAAATGCGGGAATGTTGCAAAGCATTACTGCCAATAGGAGCATAACCTTTAACTTGTAAATTGTCATTGTTCTTTTCGTTTTTATTGGTTTATAGTTTAAATTCAACGCAAAGGTATGAGTTTTTTTCTTAAAAGCGAAAAAACAGACATCAAAAATCGTATTCGCGCTCGATTTACAATAAAAAATGAATGTTTTGAGAAGCGCAATATCTCTATGCTGATGCCCTCTCGTAATCATTGCGTTCAAGATGTTGTTCCCGCTGTCGGTTCCGAAGGCTTCGGCTGTGGCGGAAAGAGCTATGGTTGCCAAGTCTGAAAACTTGGGAACCACACCTCTGCGAGGCATGTCCTCGAGGACGGTGACACGATTTCCGGCAAATTCGTTGAATATATCGAGGATTTTTCCGAACTTTACGATGAAATTGTGTGTAAGCGCAGCTTTTGCATTGTGAATGTTTTAGGAAATTAATTCAACCAACAAGTTGCTGAGTATTTTTGCAGAGCAATTATGGAGCATCGGATTTTACTTGAGACCCTTAAGAGATATTTCGGTTATGATACGTTTCGTCCCGGACAGGAAGACATAATCCGTTGCGTACTTTCGGGACGCGACAGCATGGTGTTGATGCCCACAGGTGGCGGCAAAAGCCTTTGTTATCAACTGCCCGCCCTGTTAATGAAAGGAACAGTCGTTGTCGTTTCTCCGCTCATCTCATTGATGAAAGACCAAGTCGATGCCCTTCGCGCCGCCGGCATTCAAGCAGCTACGCTCAACAGCTCAATGAGCGAAAGCGACTGCCTGCAAGTCACACGCGATTGCCTGAACGGAAATATAAGAATAGTATATATGTCACCCGAAGCGGTTTTGGCACGAGCGGCATACCTGCTACACGATTTCCGGATATCACTTTTTGCTATTGATGAGGCACATTGCATCAGCCAATGGGGACACGACTTCCGTCCGGAATATACCCAATTGCATTTGCTGAGAAAAGAATTTCCGAGTATCCCGATGATAGCCCTTACAGCAACAGCCGATAAGGTGACGCGTAGCGATATTCTGAAACAGCTCGGGCTGAATAACCCACAGGTGTTCGTCAGCAGCTTCGACCGTCCCAACCTGAGTTTGTCGGTAGTTCAGGGCATGCAAAAGAAATCGAAAGACAAAATGATTCAAGCCTTTATCCGCGAGCACCATAATCAAAGCGGAATCGTTTATTGCCTAAGCCGCAAAGTCACTGAGGCGGTTTCGGCCATGCTAAACGAAAACGGCATCATGTCGCGCCCCTATCATGCCGGTTTGCCATTAGAAATGCGCGAAAGCATCCAGGAAAGCTTTGTGCGCGACCGCATACAAGTAATCTGTGCTACGGTTGCCTTCGGCATGGGCATCGACAAAAGCAATATCCGCTGGGTTATCCACTACAACCTGCCCAAATGTATCGAAAATTTCTACCAGGAAATAGGACGCGCAGGACGCGACGGGATGCCCGCAGACACTTTACTTTTTTACAGCTACGGTGATGTGGTACAACTGTCTACATTCGCCCGCGAAAGCGGTCAACACGAAATCAACATGGAACGCCTGAAACGAATGCAAGAATATGCCGAAGCCAAAATCTGCCGTCGGCGAATCTTATTGAACTACTTCGGTGAAACGACATCAAAGAATTGCAGCAATTGCGATGTGTGCAACAATCAGCCACAAACGTTCGACGGAACCACAATCGTCCAAAAAGCTCTTAGCGCCATCCTACGCGCACAAGAACACATAGGCTTCAATGTCGTGATAGATCTCCTGAGAGGGACATATTCACCCGACATAAAAGCCCACGGTTATGACCGTTTGAAAACATTCGGTGTAGGCCATAATATTCCGCGCGGCGATTGGCACCGATATTTGCTGCAAATGCTACAAATGGGCATCATCGAATTGGCATATGACGAGAATAATCATTTGAAAGTAACCAGGCAGGGACACGACATCCTTTTTAATGGAAAAACTGCCGAGCTCACAGTTTTGGAACACGACAACCAGCCTATAAAAAAACACGCCAAAAAGATTAGCAGCCCAGAACGACTGCTTTTTGACGCCAAGCCCCATAAGCAGGAAGAAGACGAAGAGCTGTTTGAAGCCCTGCGACTTCTGCGACGACAGATAGCCGACCGACAAGGCTTGCCACCCTATACCGTCTTCAGCGACCGCACCCTGCACGAAATGGCTTGTGTCAAACCACGCTCACTCGAAACAATGGAAGACATAACAGGTATCGGTGCATTCAAACTTAAAAAATACGGAATGGAATTTATCGCCGAAATTCGCAAACACAACAAAAAGTAAAAATCAACACCAAAAATCCGAACAGTTGTAAAGATTTTCAGCCTAAAAGTGTTGAAACGGAAGTTTTTTGATACCTTTGCAAATACAATTACAAACCGAAAAAACATATATCAGTCATGAGTAATAGAATCAAGAAATTCTTGCTGCCCGAAAGCGAAATACCTACACAATGGTATAACATACAGGCCGACATGAAAACGAAGCCTCTGCCCTTCTTGCACCCAGCAACAAAACAGCCGCTAAAGGCATCAGATTTATATCCCATTTTCTGCGAAGAGTGTGCCAATCAAGAGCTTGATCAAACACATTCCTGGATAGACATACCGGAAGAAGTTCGTGAACAATACAAGAATTATCGCTGCACACCTTTGGTGCGCGCATACGGATTGGAAAAAGCACTCGACACTCCGGCTCACATCTACTTCAAAAACGAAAGCGTAAGCCCCGTAGGCAGCCACAAATTAAACAGTGCCTTAGCACAAGTATATTACAACAAAGAACAAGGCGTAAGCAACATTACAACAGAAACCGGCGCGGGCCAATGGGGAACGGCCCTATCTTATGCCTGTCGTTTATTCGGCATTGATGCGGCCGTTTATATGGTTAAAATCAGCTACGAACAGAAGCCCTACCGCCGCAGTATGATGCATGTTTTCGGTGCACAGGTAACTCCGAGCCCGTCCATGTCAACTCGTGCAGGAAAAGACGTTCTGACAACAGACCCGGAATGCAACGGCTCATTGGGCATTGCCATATCGGAAGCCATTGAGCTGGCCACACAAACAAAAAATTGCAAATACGCATTAGGTTCAGTGCTCAATCATGTAAGTCTTCACCAAACCGTTATCGGCTTGGAAGCTGAAAAGCAAATGGAGATGGCCGGCGAATATCCCGACAAGATAATAGCCTGCTTCGGAGGCGGTTCCAATTTCAGCGGTATTGCTTTCCCTTTTATGCGTCATAACATTTTAGAAGGAAAAACAACCGAATTCATTGCTGCTGAGCCCGAAAGTTGCCCCAAACTGACCAAGGGAAAATTTGAATACGACTTCGGAGATGAATCCGGCTACACACCCCTGCTTCCCATGTATACCCTGGGGCATAATTTCCAACCGGCCAGCATACATGCCGGCGGTTTGCGCTACCACGGTGCCGGTGTCATACTGTCACAACTGCTGAAAGACGGCTATTTGCACGGTGTAGACATTCCTCAATCTGAGACATTCAAATACGGAATCCTCTTTGCACGTACTGAAGGTATCATTCCGGCTCCAGAAAGCTGCCATGCCATTGCCGCCACAGTACGCGAAGCCATGAAATGCAAGGCAGAAGGCAAAAAGAAAGTCCTGCTATTCAATTTAAGCGGCCATGGCCTTATCGACTTGGCATCTTACGAACGCTACTTGCAAGGTGACCTTCAAGATTATACCCCCACCGAACAAGAACTTAACAAATACATGAGTGAGGTTGCACCGCTGCAGCCATGATTTCATATCAAGAATAGCATAATTGCCATCCCTAAAAGGATCGGAAGTCAAGATTTGCCCTGCAAAATGCCTATTATAAAAATAAATGTCGTACTTTTGCAGAGGCTATCACGTGATGGTAGCGTATTCAAACCTATTTAATAAATAATTTAAAGACCAAATGGCAACAAAAATCAGATTGCAACGCAACGGACGCAAAGGCTATGCCTTTTTCAGCATCGTTATTGCAAATTCGGACGCTCCACGAGATGGAAAGTTCACAGAAAAATTGGGCACATACAACCCCAACACACAACCTTCAACTGTAGATTTGAATTTTGACCGCGCACTCTATTGGTTAGAGGTCGGCGCACAGCCCACGGACACCGTCCGTAACATTTTGTCACGCGAAGGCGTTCTTCTTATGAAGCATTTGCGTGGTGGTGTTCGTAAGGGAGCTTTTGACGAAGCAACCGCCCAAGCCAAATTTGAAGCTTGGAAAAACGAACGCACACAGAAAGTAGACAAAGCCATTGCCAAGGCTGCCGAAGAGAAAAAGACGGCCAACGCAAATCGTTTGGAAGCTGAAAAGAAAATCAACGAAACAATTGCAAAGAAAGTAGCTGAAAAGAAAGCCGAAGCTATTAAAGCAGCAGAAGAAGCTGCAGCTGCAGCCGCTGCTGAGGCCGCAACTGCCGAAGCAACAGCCGAGGGTGAAGCTCCCGCAGCCGATACTACAGCCGCAGAATAAGGCGCGCTCTTTTCACGATTTAAAGAAACATATAATTAAGTTGGCCGCAATTTTATTGGCCAACTTAATTTTTTTTGAACTTTCCGCCTCAAGCAAGGCTTATTATCGTAAAAACTGCCTATCTTTGCTTTTCACAACAGACATCAAAATAGCAACATGAAAAAACTTCTTGCCATTTTAGCTTTGCTAATATTCACAACAAGCCTTGCCGGCTCCACAAAAGCAGCAGCAAAAACAAAGGACAAAGCCCAATTGGTCATTTTCGAAACTGACATGGGAAATGATATTGACGACGCTCTCGCCTTGGATCTTCTCTATAAATATATGGATCAGGGAAAAATCAAGCTTTTGGCCATTATGACAAACAAGGAAGGTGCGAGCTCCGCACATTTTATCGACATCATGAACACATGGTATGGCTATCCGAAAATCCCCATTGGCATCATTCGCAATGGAGCAGAGTGCAATCACCCAAACGACTATACGTTAGCCGTCTCTAATATGAAAGCTAACGGAAAGCCAGCATTTAAGACCTCCGTCAAAGACGTTACCAAACTACCGGATGCGGAACAACTGTACCGCAAAATACTATCCAAGCAGCCAGACAACTCCGTTGTCATCATTTCCGTTGGTTTCTCCACCAACTTGGCTCGTCTGCTTGATACCAAGCCCGATTCATACTCATCTCTAAACGGACGAGAGCTGATTGGTAAGAAAGTGAAGCTGTTTTCGCTCATGGCCGGTAATTTTGACCAACGGCATCTTACGGAATACAACGTTGTCAAAGACATTGCCGCATGTGCCAAATTATTTAAGGAAAGTCCTGTGCCCATCGTGACTTCGCCCTTTGAATTGGGAGAAGCCGTACAATATCCGGGCAAAAGCATCGAAAACGATTTTGGCTG
Organism: uncultured Bacteroidaceae bacterium; assembly: GCA_934426255.1. Classification (GTDB taxonomy): domain Bacteria; phylum Bacteroidota; class Bacteroidia; order Bacteroidales; family Bacteroidaceae; genus UBA6382. The sequence goes on from CAKRYD010000002.1 coordinate 7,547, forward strand.
GACTACACGCCACCCAATGGTTGAAGCTTACAAGGCTTACGCAAAAATGCCCTACGACAGGCCCACATGGGACTTGACGGCCGTTTTAGAAGTGTTGGAGCCGGGCAAATTCATGACACAATCGTCTAAAGGTACAATCGTTGTTGATGAAAAAGGGCACACTGATTTCACACAAGAAGCAAACGGGCTTCATTCATACCTTACCATTACGCCCGAACAGGGAAGACGCATCAAGCAATTTTTCGTTGAAACCATTCCGCAAAAAGCCAAACGCGTAAAAGATTGAATTCATAGCACAAGAGGCTGAACTTTCAGCCTGCCATATCGTTTTTGCTCCTTTCGGGTTTCTATCTGAAAGGAGCTATTTTTTTAGCAACAGCAGCGGGGAATAACACTGTTTGAAGCAAGCCACGTCCCAAAAGGAACAAGCAGAAGGCTATCCAAAGGCCATGATTGCCTATCAGCGGAAACAATGTGGCATAGGAAAGGAAAAACAGGATTGTAGCCAACAGCATGGATAGAAAAAGGCGTCCTGTAGATGTGATGCCGATAAAAAAACCATCCCACAAAAACGCTGCAAAACCAGCACAAGGTATGACGGCCATCCACAAGGAGTAACTATGAGCACGTACCAAGACTTCGCCATTATTGGTCAACAATGACAACAGGGAATCACCGAAAATAGCATAGGCTATGGTGAAAGCAATGGCAACAATCATGCCCCATTTAAAAAGGCAGCTTACCGTAGCTCTAAAAGACTTGACGTCATGCGCTCCGGTATAATGCCCGGCTAATGCTTCGCCTGCATTCGAGAAGCCATCCATGAAATAAGAAAAAAGATAGAAGAACTGGAGCAAAACGGTATTGGCTGCTAACACGAGGTCGCCTTGACGCGCACTTGCAGCAGTAAAGAATGACGTAACTGAAAGGATGCAAAGAGTGCGTAGAAAGATATCGCGATTGACACGAAGGAAGGCCAGCAACTCACGACCGTCGAAAATGCTTGCAGAAGAGTCCACATGGCGATAGAGTGCAAATTTTTTCAGCCATAAAGCTATTGCCACTGCAAGCCCTACATATTGAGCAAGAACTGTGCCCAAGGCAACTCCGGCCACCTGCATGCCAAGGACATAGACAAAAAACAAACTGGCGGCAATGTTCGCCACATTTTGGACAAGAGCCACGGTCATGGTTACGGTTGTACTCTGAAGACCAATAAACCAGCCGTTAAACGCATATAAAAGAATCACCGCCGGTGCTCCCCATATGCAAACATTAAAATAAGTGCGTGCTGCCGCCTCAACTTCGAGAGAAGCATTGATAAGATAGAAAGCCAATTCTCCGACAGGATGCTGCAATAGCAGGATGAGGCTCGAAATTGACAGGGCAAAAAAAGCAGAGCGATACAGAGCGACTGCCACATTGCCACGACAGCCTGCACCCAATGCCTGCGAGGCAAAACCGCTTGTCCCGGCACGTAAAAAACCGAACAGCCAATATACCACACTAAAAATCATCCCGCCCACAGCAATGGCTCCGATATAGACAGAAGAGCCCAAATGGCCGACAATAGCAGTATCGACCAAGCCTAGCAAGGGAACAGTGATGTTAGAAACGATGGCAGGCAAGGCTATGCGAAGAATTGCCTTGTCGAAAGTACCGGAAAAAGTCAGATGTCTTAATTGCATTCCAATGAATTCAACACAAATCTCACTTCTTTGAAACCATAGCGCCTTAAATGACCGTCGGTATCACGCAAAAGCAGATAGCCATCAGGTTCAACACGTTCCAAACGGGCGCTGAACACACCGTTGCCATCGCGATAGGCATGAAAGCCTTCACGCCTGAACAACAGACCGCAATACTGTTCACGAATGGAATCGCCCTCATCTTGTTCCAACATGCTATAATAGGAAGCAAAGTAAGAAACAATAACTGACAGCACTTGATTTGGTTCAACATGGCGGCCCGTTATCATTTTCAAGGATATAGGATTAGGTGGATAAGATGAAAAACTCGTTTGGTTCAAATTGATACCAGTTCCAAGCACACACTGAGAGATGTTGTTACCATGCAATTCTACTTCAATCAGGGTGCCGCTAATCTTACGTTCGCCATAATAAATATCATTAGGCCACTTTATCTTGAATCCGTTTGCATATTGGTTCAAAGCTCGACAAACGGCTAAAGAAGCGGCCTGCAACAATATGAACTGGCAACGCGGCGGCAAAAAACGAGGCTTTATGCCGATACTAAAGAGAAGGTTTTCGCAAGGATTACTCTCCCATTTGTTGCCTTTTTGGCCTCTTCCTGCAGTTTGGCTTAAGGCAGAAACGACCAGAATCTTGTCATCATAGCAAGACAGGCGACGTTTTACCTCATCGTTGGTTGAAGTAGTTTCGGGCAGTTCTATAAGGTGAAACGGAAACAGTTCATTCATTATGATAAGACGTATTGTGAGCTGCAAACCCGTCTTGCCGGTTTTCGGCAGAAAGTGGTCCGCCATAGCGGCCTTTATATTCAAACGTGTCATGGTAGTTGAATGCATCAAACGCCTGTTTTATGTGGTGCACACGATGGGATTGCTCATTGCCTACAATGGTAATCACATCAAACTGACATGGCATATCCAACTTATACATTCCCATATAAGCATTTCCTGTGGCAAGCAGATGGCGTATCTTATCACGATCCACAGCATCTTCGGGAGCAGCAAAATCATCAGATGTTCTTGTCTTGACTTCGACAAAGATAATGAAGCCTAATTTCTCAGCTACGATATCCAGATCGCAATGGCCGCAGTGCCAATCCACATCACGGATATGATAGTCTCGAAGCAGTAAATAGCGCTGAGCCACCATTTCACCCCATGTACCGATTTCGTTATGAACAGCCATGACATCATTAGTTTTCGGTGCAAATTTACGGCTTTTGCTGCTTATTGCAAATAAAATAATACCTTTGCAGCAAATTAATGGCAATACCATGGATGATACGTATTACATGAAAAAAGCGTTGGAAGAGGCACGTTGTGCCGAACAGATAGACGAAGTACCTATAGGAGCTGTCATTGTATCGAATGATTCCATCATTGCTCGCGGGCACAACATGACAGAACATCTCTGCGACGTCACCGCCCATGCGGAAATGCAGGCCATTACAGCGGCATCCAACACTTTAGGTGGGAAATACCTTACAGGATGCACATTGTATGTCACCGTTGAACCGTGTACAATGTGCGCCGGAGCCATTGGGTGGTCACAAATAGGTAGGCTGGTCTATGGCGCAAGCGACGAAAAGCGTGGTTTCACACGATATGCTCCCAATGCGCTGCATCCGAAGACTGAAGTATGCCACGGTGTACTGGCCGACGAAGCGAGCCGCCTCATGCAGGACTTCTTCAAGAAAAAGCGGCAATAATCAAAAGTAAGCAAGAAAAGATATAGGTGAGAAATCACTAACTTTGTAATTCATTACAATTAAAACGCCATGATTCTATCAATGACAGGCTTCGGAAAAGCCGAAACCATTTGCGAAAACAAAAAAGTACACATTGAAATAAAATCACTCAACAGTAAGAACATTGACATCTCTACGCATATCGCGCCCATGTTCTTGGAAAAAGATTTGGAAATACGTACTATGCTCACTGAGCGCCTGAAACGTGGGAAAATAGACTTTACCCTTTGGGTTGAAGAAACAAACGGCGCACAGCCGGGCATTCTTTCTAAAGAAGCCATCAAAGGCTATATCGGGCAAATACGCGAAATTAGCCGTGAAGAAGGCATCGAAGAGCCTGACAATTGGTGGAATATCCTTGTACACTTGCCTAACATCAGTGGCCAAGCAGCCAATGAAGAACTGAAGGACGAAGAATGGCAAACCATCAAGGATGCCATTAACGTAGCCATCGACAAACTGATTGAATTCAGGCATCAAGAAGGCGAAGCTGTAAAACGCAAGTTCGAGGAAAAGCTCAACAATATTGCCTCCTACCTGGACAATGTGAAACTATACGAAAATGCCCGCATCGAAAAGATAAAAGGGCAGATTCTGCAACAACTGAAAGAGCTGCCAGGAATCGATTATGACAAAGGACGCCTGGAACAAGAAATGATCTACTATATCGAAAAGCTTGACATCAACGAGGAAAAACAACGTCTGTCCAACCACTTGAAGTATTTCAGGGAAACCATGGAAAAGAACGGGCCGCAAGGTAAAAAACTGGGATTTATATCTCAAGAAATGGGACGAGAGATTAACACGTTAGGAAGCAAAAGCAATCAGGCAGAAATGCAAAATTTAGTCGTAAAGATGAAAGACGAGCTGGAACAAATCAAAGAGCAGGTATTAAACGTATTATAATAGCACCAAATTGAAATGGAAGGAAAATTAATCGTATTCTCGGCTCCAAGCGGAAGTGGGAAAAGCACCATTATCAATTACCTAATGCAAAATGATTTCAATTTGCATTTCTCGGTGAGCGCAACAAGCCGTGCCCCACGCGGACAAGAACAAAACGGAAAAGAATATTTTTTTCTTACACCTGAACAATTCAAAGAAAAAATCAAGGAAAACGCTTTCTTGGAATACGAAGAAGTATATCATGACAAGTATTATGGAACGCTGAAATCGGAAGTTGAAAAACAGCTCAAGAACGGTGAAAACGTTGTGCTTGACATCGATGTAAAAGGAGCTTTAAACGTAAAAAGGATTTATGGCAATCAAGCTTTGCTCGTTTTCATACAACCTCCTTCGGTCGAGACCTTGCGCCAGCGTTTGCAGAAACGCGGCACAGACAGTGCCGAAGTCATAGAAGACAGAGTAAAGAAAGCCGAATACGAACTTTCATTCGCAAAAGACTTTGATGTTATCATTACAAATGACCAACTCGAAATTGCCGTCAGACAAGCGATAGAAACCGTTGGGAAGTTTCTGCACCACTAACCAACAATTAAAATGGCTATCAGAACAGGCATATTCGGTGGGTCGTTCAACCCTGTTCACAAAGGGCACATAGCCTTGGCCGAACAAATATTGCAGTTAGGCCTTTTAGACGAAATATGGCTAATGGTATCACCACAGAATCCGCTAAAAGAAAACAATGATTTGTGGGATGACCAATTTAGGCTGCACTTGGCACGATTAGCTGTAGTCGGTCATCCAAACATTCAAGTATCCGATTTTGAATTTGGAATGCCACGTCCTTCTTACACATACTGTACACTAAGAGCTTTAAAGAAAACTTATCCGCAACATTCGTTCACACTGATTATCGGTGCCGACAATTGGAATTGCTTTCACAAATGGAAAAACTATGATGAAATACTTAAAGAGTATCCCATCATAGTTTATCCGCGTGCTGGTTTTCAGACAAAAACACCAAAAGTCCCAGCAAATATAACTTTTCTACATTTACAGCTCTACCCTATCAGCTCTACAGAAATTCGCCAAAAGCTCAAACAGGGCGATGATGTGTCACCGTGGTTGGATTCGAAAGTTAACGATGAATGCCGGAAAGCGTTAGCTCAAAATGAGTCTTTTTCGAAACAAATGGTATCCGCGTCAACAACAAATCCGGAAGCCGATGAAGCATCTGTTTCGTCATAAGGCAAAGAGCTGACTGTAATGCCTCCAAGGCCGGAACCGGAAGCACCACTATTAGTACGGATATAACCATTACAAATGGCTATATCCCAATCTGTACGAGCTTTCCAGGATTTTTCAGCCGTTGAATCACTAATAGAGGCCAGTCCTAATACCCTTCCTTCACGAAGAGACACGTATGTCCAATGGTCTTTCTTAAAAGTTATTGTCAGCAATTTATCTGACTGGGCTGCACCGTTATCGTTTTCACTTGCACACGAAGCAAAAGCAAACATCACAAGGAAAAAACCGAACAGGAATGTTTTTATCGGAAGTTTCATTTTGTATTGTATCTGATATCAATGGTTCCGTTCTCAGAATCAAGATTTGAAAAACGTAATTTCGCATTTTGGCCGTCTGCCGTTCTAATGAGGAACACCTTGTCAGTGGCATTATTGTCTTCTATGTATTTGTAGGCAGAAGCTGAAGCCAATATACAGGCTCCAGGAGCGACCGAGAATTCAGTGAGGCCGGGTTTTATATCCGCAGGAAAAACTGTTGAACGGCAAGGATATTCCATCGGCTTCCCACTACGATAGTCTATCAGAGAGACACTCTCAACCTGCCCTTTACCCATTCGTGCACCTATGGCAGACTTTCTCACAGCCAAATAGAACACCTCGTTTTGCGGCTCGGCAGGCATAATACATGGAGTTGCATCTATTGCGATTTCGATTTCATCACTCAAGTATTGACCTTGCATAGGATAATCGCCCCCTTGATTGTGAAAAGCCGATGCATAACTGTACAAGGTAGCATGATCTGATTTGCCATCACCCGTAAACGCCGTTCCGAACGAAAGATCATTGCGCGAAGTGTACTTTAAACGGATTTTGAAAACGACTTTAGGCTCATAAGTGCAGACCTTGGCACCTTGCATTTTATTTGATAATTGGATTTCGGGCACAGAAGCATCTCGGAAGAAGTCATAAGGAAGATAAAAGCGGCCTCTGTCGTGCGAATATGTGCCCCACGTATTTGCAACAATAAAAGCTCCATTATGGACAACGCCATTATTGTCTGTATAAGTAACCAAGTCGTCGTAACCAACTATTGTCATGGCATGAGCACCTGTAGTAGCCAGTCCTTTCAGCAATGAATGATAGCCTGTACCCGAAGGTCCATCGTAATAATTATCTATCGACCAATTACCGGATTGTGCAGAAAAGGCAAGAAGTCCTCCCGGGTGACTTCCGTCACCGGCATCATATAGATAACGCTTGAGCAACTCTATGCTGTCGGGAAAAGTCAGTATTTCTTCGGTTCGATATTTCATGGCGTTATAGTACTTGCTGTAACCAGTCGCCCACTTAAACTGATAAGTGCCCGATTTGCCGTATTCGGCCTCGGTCATCATACCATACTTTTTAGATAGGAACAAACCTTCTTCTGCAAATCCGCCTTGATCCTCACCACCATTAACCATATTCCAGGAAAATTTATAGGAAAAACGGTTCATTGCACTTTCTGATGCATCACGGTCGAGCAAACGATTTATTTCATAGGTAAACAAATAGCCTATGCTTGAAGCTTGAGCACATGAACCGCCATCCTGATTGATTATAGGAGGAAAATACTTCGAAGTAGAATTGTCCACATATTTTGGTAATACAACCACATTGCGGTTGGCCTTAAATGGGCGCATGGTTGTCCTGATGCGCTCAACTTCAGGAGTAAGCTTTGGAGCCGGATATATGCGGCGCTTAACATTTTGCCCCTGTGCAGCAAAGATGCCACACAGGAGCAAAAACAAGATTGCGATAGTGTTTTTGTTATTTACCATTCAATCGATTATAGGTTTTCAATGCTTCGTTTCTAACGCTCTCGGAATAATTCATGTCTTTACTCATCTTGAGCACGACTTCCGAGATTCTCGGTACCATATAGGATTGCTCATGCCAACCAAATGCTTCGAGCAAGGCTACCTGAGCTTCATCGTCTTTCATTGTCGGCAAGTAGTTCAACAAGTCAGGCATCAATGAATGATTCATAAAGTTACGGAGCTGACGAATCAACATTATGCGTTTCTTCGTTGTAAGTTCGGGATTCATGACCTCCTTTGTATCTTTTACCCATCGGTCGGCACTGCGTTCAATGACATCCTTAATGGTTGCACGTACACTATCTTTATGCAAATAACAAATAGATGGATCATCAAACTGCTTGGCAAATTCAGCTAAAAGCTTATCTTTTGGGAATAAGCCCAACGCAGACATGGCATTGAAATTGCAACGCTCGGATGTATTGTTGGCTATCGACACTTTTATCAAAGAAGGAATCAATCTCTCGTCTCCACTCCTTCCTATCAGGCGGAGAGCTTGGCGCTGAACCAATTCATAGCTATCCTGAGATGCCATTATCAGAACGTCAATGAAGTTATCATCCTTATAATCGGCTAATTTTAAGAGAGCTTGCAGCCTTACGATTCCTGCCGGAGAAGATTCGTATATGTTACGCAAATCTTTAGAGCTCAACGAACCTAAACGGCAAAGATGCTCCATAGCCAGACACTGAATATCAGGATGAGAATCTTTCAGCAGTCGTTTCCATACGGCAGGTTTGTTCTCATTAATAATATGATCTATATCCAGCACTTTCTTTTCTGAAGAAGCAAAGCGGAATGTCGGGTCACCAATGACATGCGACTCCAAATAAGAACTATATCTTACAACATCGCCTATGCAACCACCATTGTTGATTAGTCCAATCAAGCGGTCACTCCACTTGTCTTGAAGTACATTAACTGAATTAGCGACACATGCAACTGTGCGTCCGGGTTGAAATATATATTCGTCAGCTATGCAGTCGTCCAAATGAAAAGAGCCGCAAAAACATGCATCGATAATCACAACAGGAACATTGGGATGATAACCATAGCCGGCAAAGTCTTCTATGTATAAGTCAAGCGCAGCGCTTGACAGAGAATCTTGTTCTGCCAATTTCTCATCAAGAGCATTCTCCAGCCACGTAGAAGGCAAATCAAATTTCTTTTCGAAAACAGTGCGCAACGAATCTGCATTCTTTCCTCTCTGCTTGGCCGAATACAAATGCTCACGACAATTTTTGATGATAAAATTCTTTGCTTCTTTTACAGTAGCTGGCAAATCCAAATTATTAAGGTACTGAGTGTTCCAATACCCATGATGATGCAGTACAGCTAAACTGAGATCATTGCGCATCAGCTCATTCATCAAACTTTCTTTGATAGGATTGCGGTCAGTATGATCCATATAGCCAATGCTATTACTGCGTCCTTTCAAGTTAGGGAAATGCTCAAAATACGCAGATTTCTCATCTATACGGGCAACTTTAGACTCTGAGATATAGCCGTGGCCACTGAAATAAAACAGTTGTTGCAGCTTTTGCTGACGGTTCTTTTCCTTAACCAATTTGACGAGGTAGCTTTTCAACTTTGAGTAACGCGATACGCCACCAGCATCTGTCGGACGGATACGGCCACTATAAATATCCGGGCGAAGCCTTTGTCGGCTATCAGCTGTCACAGAGTAATAATAGTAGGGCTTTTCTTCGTCCTTTCCAAGTGACTTAAACCGGAGGCCAAAATCATCGTAAAAGCGGTCGGAAGGGACAGATGATTCACGACGGTCGCGCCGTTGATCCATTTTAAATGCACTTGTCATATGCTGCCCATCACGCACCATAGCAACAGGTATATCACCGATAAGCACGGTTCCGACTATAGGATTATTCTTTTGGTTGTGCAATTTAATAAGCGTAGCACGAATAGAGTCAGGAACATGCCATTTGTCTATAACCGTATACACTTTAAGGCCGTGAAGATTCTCAATTGTCTGAGCATATGCCTCCACCTCTTTTTTAGCCTGTTCGTAGCTGTTTTTATCTATCACGATGGCAAAGCCGTCCTTCGCCTGTATAGATAAACATGGGCAAAGAACTATTGCCGCAAATATCAACCTTTTTATGTTTATCATCTGTTTATTGTTTTGTAATTCTCTTATATGCTTTTAATGCTTCGTTGCAAACCTCGTCGGTAAGACTGCCGTCACGGCTTATCTTCAATGCTATGTCAGCACAGTAATCGGCATTGTAAGCCAATTTGTGCCATCCAAGTATATCCAATAAAGCTTTCTTCTGAGCGGTATCGCTGCACCGAAGTGTATAGTCGGCCACATCCTTCAACAAATAGGCCGGGCAGTAAATCTTCATAAAGCTGATTTGTTGCATGGCATGCTTCTGATCCAGTTTTCCCGAAGTCAATTTGTTGATGTCATCATCCCAACGTTGTCCCATCTTTTCAACCTCAGCACGTATCTTCGTTTTAAAAGTATCTGGACGCGACAACCTCGATGTCATTTTCTCCAATTCCGCATTCACCGCTGCCAGCAATTGATTCTTGTCGAAGAATTGAATAGCTTGAACGGCATTGAATGCCACTCTCTTGGAAGCGTTCGGATTAGTAAGTATCTTGGCAAAAGACGGTATCAGCTTCGGATCTCCGCTGGCCGATAAAACATTGACAGCAAACCGCTGCAACATTTCATAGTTATCCTGCAAAGCAATAATGGTTGCATCTGTAAGGCGTTTGCTGATGCGGTCGCGTAACATGGAATAAGCCTGCAAACGAACGAGGGCATATGGCGACTCCTTTAAGACAGATATTAATTTGTCATCGCTATACTTCTTGCCTTGTTCTTCCATCTCTCGGCATATTCTGTCGGCAGTCTGCTCTTTCTTACCGGAATTCTCAAACACAAAGGTTGGGTCGCCTATTACATGAGATTCCAGATAAATGGCATGCTGATTGATATATCCAACAGGCACACCATCGGCAAGCAAGCCAATGAATTTGTCATACCATTTGTCTTGTATCAGGTTTACACTACCGCCTATTGTCGCTATTGTTTTGCCTGGACGAAATATATATTCGTTGGCTATGCAGTCATCTCTATGAAACGAGCCGTTGTAGCATGCATCAAAACATACCACCCGAGCATTGGGACGATAATTGTATTTTGTTATTTCGTCAAGCGTAATGTTGTCTTTTGTCGCGAAGTTCAAGTATTGGGTATCCCAATCGCCATGATGGTGCATCATGGCCAGACTCAAATCAGGACGCATCACTTCATCCATCACGCGATAGCGGACGGGAGACTCGTCCGAATAGTCCATATAGCTAAATGCCGATGGTGTGGCTGCCAACTGCGGAAAGTGCTCCATCAGGCCACGGAATTCGTCTATATGAGCCGGCTTTGATTCTGATATGCTGCCATCACCTGTAAAGACAAAAACCGATTCAAACTTATCGGGGGAGTTTTTTGCCGCTGTTGCTTTCTTCAGATACAGCTTCAGTTTTTCATATTTTGTTGACTCCTTGGTATCTGTAGGGCGTATACGGCCACTGAAGATATCCGGTTTCAGATATTGCCGTCCTGAAGCGGTAAGCGAGTAATAGTAATAGGGTGCATCATCATCTTTTCCTATGTAGTCAAAGGTAAGGCCAAAGTCATCATAGAAGCGGTCGGAAGGCACCGACGATTCTTTTCTATCAAATTTTTGGCTCATCTTAAATGCACTGGTGAGATACTGTGCATCGCGCACCATAGGTATAGGTATGTCGCCGATTAATATTACACCTACAATCGGATCCTTTTTAGCAGCATGCAGCTTAATCAGTGCGTTTCTGATTGAATCCGGCATTTGCCATTTGTCAATGATGGTATATACCTTATAGTGCTGTTTGTTCTCAAGCGCTGTAATGAAAGCGTCAAGTTCAGGCTTTGCCGCCTCCTGACTGGCAGGGTCAATGACTATGGCCAGCCCTTGCCTGGCTTGAACCTGCACTACTGCCACGAAGAGCAGGAACAGGAGCAATATCTTCTTGCTGTATTTCTTCATTTGTTTAAAAGTTTAAGTATAGACCCATGTCGGCCAACGTATATGATGTAGATTTCAGTGGCTGATAATATTCGGCGTCGCCATTATATATAAGGCTCTTCACCTTGGCATAGATGCCGGCTTTCACCTTATTTACAACTGGAAGACTATAGTCAATCATGCCGCCTAAGACTATGCGCTTAGATGTTTCATATTCAAATTGAGGAAGAACATAAGCACTTGTAATGTCGGTTTCACCGGTCACATTCGTGCCTGTAGCGAACTTGCTGTCCTGCAACGGCATGACATAGCCGCCGTTGACCGATGCTGCAAGCTGTCCTTTGCCGAGATTGAAAGTCTTTCCTGCCGTAACATTCAAAGACAAAAGATTCCACTCTTGCTTGTGCAGTCCGTCATCGCTATAATGCTTCAGCTCATTTCTATTCAGAGCTGCGTTGACTCCGGCATAAAAGTCGGTCTTTCCATCTTTCAACAAGTCAATTCTGTATTCGGCAGAAGCCGTCATCGATTGCGACTTTTGCACACGTGTCTTGCTTAGTATTTCGTAGTATATAATGTTTCCATGTTCAGTGTCAGTCATTCTTTTCTGGTCATACCAGTCAGCATCTCCTTTCTGTATTTGTCCTGAGAGAATGATATTGTGGCGCAACCTTTCTGACTGGTTCCATATAAGCCTGTCCGTTGCCTTTATTTCAGTCTGATAATAATCACCGCCTTTGAAGACATAAGAAGAGCCTCCGTCGGTTGCCTTTTCATTTCCTTTGCTCACGGCAACTTCAATAAAGTTCTGCAGCTTTTCATCTTCGGGTTGATAGACGGCCTGTAATGCCCCGGTGAATGTATTGCCCTTATAGTCGCGTTTATAATTATATTCAGCGCTTGTAGATGTTCCATAGTAATCGCCCATTCCCTTCATCACGAAATAGCGGTGGTTATTCAACGGGTTGACCACCGAATAGGAGATATTGCTGCTTAACAGTCTTATTTGTGCCGTCAATCCTACAGACCATGGCTTGTTGATATGATAGTCAACGCCGGCTGTGATGGGGAATACCGATGTGTTTGTTTTGGGACGCGGGTCTGTCTGGTCACTCAGACTTCCTGTTTTGAGTCCCAAAGAAAGGCCTCCTTTTATGCGATCGTTAAAGTCGTAGGATAACGTTGCTTCCATCTGGAAGGCCTCGGTTATTGCATCGTTCATTACGGAATCACAAAGGACAAACGGGTTGTTTTCATCCAGATAAAGCGTTGGATTCCAATGAATGTCCTTTGATTTTGTATTATTATATTTCAGGTAGCCCGACAAGTTCGCCTTGCCGAGTTGTTGCAATCCGCCAATGTAGACGTTAAGGTCATTGGTTTGTTTGGGCGCATCAACGGCATGATAGTCTCCCCGTCCGTATCGATAGCTGAACAAGGCCGTGCCGACAGTGCGCATTTTGTTGTATGACAATCGAGTCGGGTTGATGCTGTTGTAGCGGATGTTATACTGTTCGTTGACATATCCCTCATGCCATTTGTTCTGGCTGTTCACGAATGTCGATTGGCCATATGCCGAGACGGCAAAAAGCAAAGCGCATAGTGTTCCGTAATGTTTCTTACTCGATTTCATTGTCTTGTTGTTATAAAGACAGGACTCCGGCCAGGTTTATCCCATCTGTCCGGAGTCCTGAAGGTTATTGTTGTTATTTATCAACTTGCGTCGGAGTTACTCCGGGAGTGCATTCCTGGTTGTTCAGGAAGTCGGCTGCCGAATTGTTTGTATCCTGATAGTAAGGACGTCCGTTCTTTATTTCGGTTACCTTTCTTCTGATGCACTTGCCTTCCCACGTTTCAGAAGCGAGTACGCCCTGAGCATCGTCCTTGGGAAGGAATGTGCCATAGTGAGTATCGTTTTTACCATTCCAGATATCAACTGCATCCAGCACATATTTGCTTGGAATCATCAAGTATTGCATAGTCCCTGTAGAACCGGGCTCTGTTTGAATATTCGTTGAGTCGGCTGCATACGCTTCAGGAGTTGTGCCCTCGGGAAGCTTGGCAAGTATGTATCCGCGCCCCATGACTCCAAGTCCGAATGCCTTCATATAGGTATTGTTGGTGTATATAACTTTCAAGTTGGGAGCCGGGTAGTCTATCTCACCATTGACATTGTCCAGATATACTTCCCAGTCGGCATTCGACAAATCGGGACAAATGTTTCCTTCGGGAGCTGCCTCTTTGTGATTGGTGGCGTTATTGGCAATCAGTACGCTCTTGCCGGGCTCCAGCGGATAGTCTTTGCCGGTTCCGGGGAATGCGAGTACTGCACCTTGGCCTGAGGCGTACAGGTCTGTAACGCCGTTTGCCTGCCAGGCATTGGCTTCGCTCTGGTTTCCTTGAGGAGCAGAAATGATGACACCGTCCAAATACTGCACTTCATCGGAGTTGTTGACGATTTCAAAGTAGCTGTCCAACATGTAGTATTGGTAGCCGCCGGTGGTGAACAACGACTTGAAGATGAGCGACGACTTTGTCACTTTGCTCAAGGCAACGGTTACAGCTTTCTCGCTGTAGATGTCGGCCGAAGCCTTTCCTGTGAGGTAGGCAGTTGCCTCATCCTTGACTTTGCCGGTTACGGTAAAGGTGTACTGTCCTTGGGGCAGTGTGATCTCGGTTGCTGCAGGGTTGGCAATAGCCACTGTGTCGCTAACCGTTCCTTTGGTGGCAATGAGCTGCAGTCCTTCCACATTGTCGGCTGCCACTCCCTCGGGAAGGCCGATAGTCACGTTCACTTTAAAACTCTTCACGCCCTCATCATCGTCTGACGAGCATGAAGCCAGAGGGGCTATGGTTGCTACAACCAATAAAGCCCACAGGGTTTTGAAAATTGTTTTTTTCATTGTCTCAATCTTTAATATTGGGTTGATTATAGTTTTATCTTTAGTTCCGCACCGAAATACATGTCGGGGTAGAGCTGGCGTTTTGCTTTAGAATGTTTGTTGACGTGCCATTTGCTGGTGTTGGTAAAGTTGTTGGCGATGAACGAGAGTTCGCCCACATTTCCCAGTTCTTTGGTAAATCTGAAGTTGAGCAGAGCCCAGGGCTTCACCACATCTTTCTCGAATGCATAGGTCTGGTAGCGGTCCATCAGGAGTGCCAGTTGGGTGTCTTGTGACATTTGCGGCTGCCATTCAACATATTCTCCGCCACGTGTGTAGTAGCCAAGCGGCGCAACGGCATAATAGTCTTTGCCTTGGTAGCTGATCATTGTGCGCCTGTCGTTGCCGTTTTCATCAAGGTATCTGGCTTGTTCGCTCTCATACCATACCACCTGTACCGTAGTGGTGAATATCATTCTGACGGCGGGTATGTGGGTGATAAAACGGAAGTTGGTGTTGATGCGGTCCTGTACGTTGCCGTAGCCTGAGGGCAATACGGATACGTAGTCAAAGGTTTTGTTGATGTAGTTCAGGCTGGTTGTTTCGTGACGTCTGTCCACATGAAACCATGCGCCGTTTATGCTTAGCGATGTCTGCAGAGGCTTGAAGGTACCGAGGTCCAGTCCGTATTCCACTCCGTGTTTGATGGAGCGTGTGGTGTTTGACGGCTTGCCCCAGGTATACATGTCGGTCATCTGTGTAGGGTTGGCCGTAACAGTCATGCCGTTTTCCTTATAGGTCACTTCACCGGTTGTTTCGTTAAACATCGGGTCTGTGGCTGTGGGAGGCAGGGAGTATCTCATGTATTTCGACCAGTACAGCTGGGAGCTGAATCCGAACTCGTGCTGATGATTCTCGTTGAAATAGGTCAGGAAGCCTTTGGTCTTGCCTATGCGGAAAGAGAGTCCCAGTTCCCATTTGCGCGAATGAGCCGGCTTGAGGTTTCTGTTTTTGGTGTCTGTGATGACATCTGTCGAGATAAGTGCCAAGCGATCCTTTTCGTTGTCGCTGTATTTGCTCAGACTGGGATTGTCATAATATACGTAGTCGGGATAGAGGTAGAGCAAGGTGGGCATTTTGTTGCTCAGACCGAAGCCTCCGGTCAGCGACAGGTCGTCGAACAGGGTGTTGTTCTTTTTGTTCAACAGGCTTGCAGATGCGTTGACACGAGGCTCGGCAACGAAGATGCCGTTGCGTCCGTCACTCTTACCGGCATCCAGGAAGAGGTTGCTCAATCTCACGCCACCTTCAATATCAGTCCTGACGGTTCCCAATGTCAGAGACAGCTTGTCGCTGACAAAGCCCGATAGGGTTTTCAGTGAAGGAATATCCTTAAATGCGCGCGGGCGCAGTGTTTGTGCACCCATCGACTGGGGAGGATTGGCCATGTCGAATGTAAGGCCGTCACCCTTGTTGGCGTCATAGTCGTATTCGGCACCCAACTTAAAGGTGGTATGGTTGTCTTCACCCAGTTGCAGATACTTGTTGGCTATGAGTTGTGCATGCAGATTAACGGGGAGTCCGTCAATCTTGTATTCCGAATGATAGCTCTTGGTTTTGAAGATGGCCTCATGCAGACCCGGCACTCTGACATCAGTGATGATACCGTCGGGGTTGGATACCAGGTCGTAGTGTTCGTCCGAGGTCTTGGATACCTGTGCCGACAGGTTGTAGTCGAGACGTGTGATGAAGCTCTTGTCGGAACGGTAGCTTCCGTTCAGAGAGAGGCGGGCTCCTATGTTCTTGTTCTTGTAGTGCAGGTCTTGTTCCTCGTATTGCGGGTCATCTTTCCTGCTGTTGATGTTGGAATAGAATGCCCCTTTTACGTTGAAAGTCAGCGGACCGAACATGTTGGAATATCCGGCAGTGGCCGTGATGCGGTCATAGCCCAGATAGTGTTTCCGGGTATCTCCCCACGACTGTGACCAGTCTACGCTGAAATTGGTTGCGCCGCCTTTGTTGAGTGCAAAGCCTTTTCCCACATACACCAGTTTGGAGAAGGGGTCGGCCTGCACTTTGGCCTCCCATGGAGTTTTGCCCGACTTAGTTTTCACAATCATCAGTCCTGAGGTGAGGTTGCCATATTCCACAGACGGAATGCCCCTTACCACTTCAATCGATTCCACGTTACCGGCACTGACGGTGCGCAGGTCTACACCTCGTCCGGCCGTGGTCTGATCCTCCATGCCGTCGTAGCCCTGACCCGACGATTTTCCGTATTTCGTGGGAGCCAGTGCCTGCAGGTTGGCATCGTTGCTAAGAGGTGTGCCGTCAACCACGACACCTGTGCCCAGCGAATTATTGTCATTCTGATCGATTTCCCTTATCTTTGCCTGCGACAGATTATTGAGGTTGGGATTCTCGGTCAGGTTACCCGGCACCAGCTGAAGCAAGTCACTTACACTTTTAGGCTGTATATGTCGCACTGCATCTTCACCGACAACAGACTTTGAACCCATGGCTACCTGATTGGCAGTTACCACGACATCCTTCAACTGAAGTCCACGGCTCACAAGCCGCACATTGTAGGTCATGTCGCCTTTAATGTCCAAGGTGTCTGTCACAGTCTGGTAGCCTACATATGAAACACGACACACATACATGCCTTTGGGCACGTTCTTTATAACATACGTTCCCTTGATGCCCGAGTGTGTACCCAGGTCACCGTTCAGGCTGATTGCCGCAAGCTCGATGCCCTGCCCTTTCTCGTCTGTGACGGTGCCCTTTATGGTGAAGAGCCTGTTTTGCGCCATTAATTGCAATGATGTCCCTATGAACAGCGCAAGAAGAATTAACCGATCTTTCATGCTTTGGCTTTGATCTAAAGATATGACATTTACTTTATACGCTGCAAAGTTCGCACTTTTTTCTTGCTTTTGCAATGCTATTTGTACATAAGGCCCGGTTTGCAGCCCTAAGAAACAGAAAAATTCATTTTCAGGATATCTTTTTGTACTGTCTTGTGTACAAATCTAACGCATTTCTGACACATTGGCTCTTTTTGCGTCTTTGGCGGATGTGCAGACTGCAATGTTTCAGCGTGCAGGTTGCAATGCGGCACATCGCAACGTGTTTCCTGTACAGAGCACAATGTGTTTCCCCGCATGAAACGACCTCTTCCCTGTACAGGAAACAACTTGTTTCCTATACACAGAACAACCTGTTTCATGCACATGAAACAGGTTGCAATGTATGGGGTCTGCCATTTTGGTCAAGCACAGCTCTGTTGCAGGCCTAAGGACAGAGGTCGTAATTCACCACGGGGAAGCAGCAGTCAGACTCGAAAGGAACGATGTTGGTGCCCTTTTCGTTGTCTTCGTTCAAGCCTCTCATGACGATGCGCGACGAGGCATTGGCATTGGCTCCCCCTGCCGACACAGCCAGCGAACGTTCTATCTGATCGGCCATCTGCCGGTAGTGGGCCTTGGTCATTGTGTCGCTTACGGAGGCTGCTGCTGCCTTGGTGCGCTTTTGAAGGTCTGTGAGTATCATCAGTGTCACGGCAATCTGGTCGCTCGGGTCATCAGCCTTGTAGGTATTGAAGTTGCGTGTCAGACGGTTGACAAACCTGCGTTGAAGGTTGCGACGATAACGTGTGACGGGCTTCTTTGTGTCGAGTTCGCGGAAAATCATCGCGGACATTTCGGGCAGGAACTCCTGCACCGGATAGTTGGAATTAAGGCCTTGCAGGCGTCCGCTTATAGTGAGCATATCCACTGCAAAGTTGCCTATGCGCTCCATCACAGCCTCTTTGTCGTCGGTGATGCGGCTTATGTAGGGTACGTCAACCAACCATTCGGGAGCCGTGAATACATACTTGTCGAAGAACGGCAACACGGATTTTTCCTTCTCGCGCGGCGTGGGTGAATACATATTGCCCGGCTCATCGGGGGTCTTCACCTCATAGTAGGTACCCGAGACATAGTTGGCCACATGGCCGCAATACCTGAGAAACTGGTTGAGAAGCTGGTTATAGATGCCTTTAAGGTTGCGCTCCTCGGTGTCGCTGCCCCAATAGTTCCACTCTTGAAGATGGCCTATCTCGGCCTTGAGGTTCTTGATGCCATATTCGCCGGCCTTGACTGCATCGTCACCAAGATCCTCGGTTTGTCTGCGTGGGTCGCTGCGGTAACCCTCTCCATCGCCCCACCACAGGCGGCGGTTGGCAGCAATGCTGTCGGTGGTCACCTTGCTCAGCAGGTACCGGTCGCTTTCCGAATCGGTGGCATCAAAGACAGGCATGTAGCCCCACTGTATGGCCCACATGTCATAATCGTTGATGCGTGGAAACAATTCATGCTCGGTCATGCCGTCTTCGGGCTGGGCCACATAGTTGAAACGCGCATAGTCCATAATGGAGGGTGTATGGCCATGGGCTGCCACCCAGGCTTTGTCGCGAAGCTTTTCTACCGGAACGGTGCTGCTTGACCCGAAGTTGTGACGCAGGCCCAAGGTATGTCCTATCTCGTGAGACGACACAAAACGGATGAGCTGTCCCATCAGCTCGTCGCTGAACTTGGCACTGCGGGCACGCGGATCCACATTGGCCGTCTGCAACATATACCAGTCGTGAACCAGCGTCATTACGTTATGGTACCATCCAACATGGCTCTCCAGAATCTCACCGCTGCGCGGGTCGTGCACCTGGGGTCCATAGGCATTAGCCACCGGTGATGCTAAATAGCGTATCACGGCAAAGCGAGCGTCCTCTAAGCTCATATCTTTACACGAGTCGGGCCATGGCTTACCTACAATGGCATTTTTAAAGCCTGCACGCTCAAAGGCCTTGTTCCAGTCGTTGACACCCTCAATGAGATAGGGCACCCACTGCTTGGGCGTGGCCGGATCTATGTAGTAGACAATCTGTTTTTTCGGCTCAACCAGCTCGCCGCGCTTCATCTTCTCGATATCCTCGTCCTTGGGCTCGAGACGCCAACGTGTAATGAAACGCTTGACAGTCATCTTTTGATCGTTGTCGCTGAATACGTTATAGGCATCCGTGAAATAGCCTACACGAGGGTCGTATATGCGGGCACGCATGGGCTCCTTGGGCAGAAGCAGGAACGAGGTGTTCAAGCCTATTGATATCGAATTGGCGATGGCCGAGGAAAGAAGCTTGTCGGAATTGCCCGAATAGGTGCGCACCGTCCTCACCTCGGTATTGATGGGATAGCTATGAACGCTCTCGATGTAGGAGGCTCCTCCGCCAATCATGCCTCCAAGCTCCATGTCACGGCGGGTGTCTTTGTCAAGGGAAAAACTGTTTTCTCCCAGTAACAGGCTGCTCACATTTATCTTGTAGTGACCCTTGGGGGCACCGCTTTCCAGCCTGAACGATTGCAGGATGGGATTGGCAGTGCTGCTGTTTACAGCCTTGTTGATGGCATCGAGCGTATCTGAACGACTATATATGATTTCCGACTTCAAGAATAGATTGCGGCCGTCGGGAGACAGTTCGAAGTATACGGTCTGCTCCCTTACTTCCTCACCTCCGTATTGGTCGTAGCCCGCAGGGGTTGAGGTGAAACGTGTCACTGCCAGGATGAGACGCCCCAAAAGCGAGTCGGGAAGAGTGAAATACCAGTTGTCCTTGTCCTTGGAAACCTGAAACATGCTCTCCTTGTTGCTCACGATCTGACGTATGGAGGGGTTGACAGGCCCCTGCACATCCTTGGGCTGCACAGGCTGCCCGGGGGTTTCTTTGGTCTTGGCCGCGGTCTTTGCCTTTTTCTTCTTGAAGATGAAGCCGGTCGCATCGGCTTCATCACCGGTGACATTGGCCGGCAGGGGGTTGGAGACCAACAGACCAACACCGGCAAATACGGCCACTAAAAAGTTTTTCTTCATGGGATTGTTTGTTTTATTGATACAGACCTTCTTTAAATGAACGGCAGACTGCTTCCTGCTCTTCGGGAGACAGATGGGAAAGCTCCGTCTGCACGACATGCCGGAATACGGCTTCGGCCTGTCTGCGCGAGGCAGCCTGACCGGCACGGTATCCGCTTTGATAGTCCGTGCGCGGCAATAGGCTTCGGTTAAAGTGTCCGTCACTCATATCCGATTATCTGTTGATGTAATGTATTTTCGTGCTACAGTTTTTCCAAAAACCGCTTTCTGTCTACAACGAAGCGCAGATGCTTTCCCGATCCTATCAAGGTTTCACCATCGTAAGCCTCGATGGTGAAAGTGAGTTTCCTGCCATCCGTTTCGGTCAGAACAGCCTTGGCAACAACCGTGCTGCCTATCTTGCTGGGCCGCAGGTGGCTGCTTTCGATATAGCCTCCCACCGTGGTACTGCCTTCAGGCAAAGCACCTGCAACGGCCGTCATGGCGGCATGCTCCATCAGGGCCAGCATGGCCGGAGTGGCCAGCACCTGCATATCGCCCGAACCCATCGAGAGTGCCGTGTCCTTGGACGACACAACGAGCGTTGCTTCGCCCTTAAGTCCTTTTTCAAGTTCCATTGTCATCATATCTTATCCTTACGTTTCTATATTATCGTCTTACCGCTTCGCTGCAACTCACGCATGGTCTTGCGGGGTGCGTCTACTACTTCCATCTTGTAAAGAGGTGTACGGATTGACCTTTTCACCTTCTTATAGGACGGCTGTCTGAAAAAGTCATCGAAAGGTCCGAAGAACGGGTCTGGCCTGCGTTCCCTTTCGTCTTCCTGCTCGACAAGCAGGTTGGCCGTGAGCGACAACTGCGGGAAATGAATCTTTCCTTTCTTGTCGGAAGCCACGGAATACATGGCACAAAGCACTGTATAATAGGTCTGACCGTTGATGCGGGTAACGGATTGGCGTTTGCGGGCATAAAGCTTCCTTACCTCACATCCGGCTATGTGCAGACGCTTGTCTTCTATATCTATGCTGCTGATGGGATACCTTGAATAGACGTAAATCGACACAACTGTACTGTCGCCCTTATACAATCGTCCGCTGTCAGGTGCCGCAACTTTCGCAAAGATGTCGCCATCCGATTTTGCCTGCATCACGGATGGACAGGCCAGCAACAGCAGCAAAACAAAGCAAGTGACTATCTGTTTCATGATGTATGAGGCTTTACAAATCGTCACACCTGCTGAGCCAACCCGACGAATCGGCATCACTCGGCATGCGCCAATCGCCCCTCGGACTCAACGAACAGCTGCCCACTTTGGGACCGTCGGGCAGACAACTGCGTTTGAACTGCTGGCTGAAGAAGCGACGAAGGAAGACACGCAACCAGTGCTTCACGGTATCGGCATCATAATTGTCGAAAGCCCGGCATGCCATAAAGTGGATCTTGGCCGGCGAAAAGCCGAACCGCAGGAAATGATACAGGAAGAAATCGTGCAACTCGTAAGGGCCCACAAGGTCTTCTGTCTTTTGTGCTATGTTATCGGATGCATCAGCCGGGAGCAGTTCCGGGCTGATGGGAGTGTCTGCAATGTCCAGCAAAGTGGTGCTGCAGTTGCGGTCGTCGATGTGACTTGCAAACCAAACGACAAGATGACGTACCAGAGTCTTGGGCACGGAAACGTTGACTCCGTACATGCTCATGTGGTCGCCGTTGTAGGTGGCCCAGCCTAAAGCCAGTTCACTCAAGTCGCCCGTGCCCACCACAATGCCGTTCATCTGGTTGGCAGCATCCATCAATATCTGTGTACGCTCGCGAGCCTGACTGTTTTCATAAGTGACATCGTGCACCGAGGAATCAATGCCCAAGTCCTTGAAATGCTGGATGCAGGCATCGGCAATAGCTATTTCGCGAATGCTTGTGCCCAGAAATTTCATCAGATTGGTGGCATTGGTATAGGTTCGTGTAGTGGTTCCGAACCCGGGCATCGTGATACCTACAATGCCTTTCCGGCTCATGCCCAACCGGTCGAAGGCACGCACGCAGACCAGCAAAGCCAGCGTGGAATCCAAGCCGCCACTGATGCCGATAACTGCTGTTTGGGCTTTGGTATGGAGCAAACGCTTGGACAAACCTTCCACCTGTATGCTGATGATCTCTTCACAACGCTCGTCCAAGGCTGCACCACGGGGCACAAAGGGATGAGCATCTATATTTCGGCTCAGTTCAAAACCGGTATAATCGAAAATGGCATGGCTGTCGATGATCTCATACGACTGGTTACCTGCTTCACGACTTGCACTTGTTGCAAAGGTCGTATTCAGACGACGCTCGTGACGAAGCTTCTCTATGTCTATCTCACTCACCGTCAATTGAGGCTCCATGCTGAAGCGACGCGCCTCAGCCAACAGCACCCCCTCTTCATAGATGAAGCCTTTTCCGCTGAACACGATGTCCTGGGTGCTCTCGCCAAAGCCGCAGCCCGAGTAGACATAACCACACAGACAACGCGCACTCTGCTGGCTGATAAGACCTTTGAGATATTCGTGTTTGCCTATCCCGTCATTGTCAGCACTCAGATTGAAGATTATCTCTGCACCATGCAACGACTGATGGCTGCTGGGAGGAACCGTTGCCCACAAGTCTTCGCAAATCTCTATTCCAAACGTAAACGAGCCGGTCTTGAAAAGCAGATGACACCCTATGCGAGCCGATTGGCCTGCATAATAGATCGTGGAATTTGGCAAATCCAAGGCAGAGGAGAACCAACGCTTTTCATAAAATTCCTGATAATTGGGAAGGTAGCTCTTAGGGACATAACCCAGTATCTTCCCTTTGAAAAACACGGCGGCACAGTTATAAAGCACTCCGTTAAAGCTGATCGGCAACCCGACTATCACGATGATATTCATTGAACGTGTGGCATCGACAAGCTTCATAAAAGCCAACTCGGCCTCTTCCAAAAGCAATTCCTGGTGAAACAAATCCTGACACGTATACGATGTCACTGACAGCTCTGGGAAGCAGATTACCTCTGCGTGGCTTTCACAAGCCTGGATTATCAGCTCTTCCATTTGTGAGATGTTGTACTCACAATTGGCAACTTTCACAGAAGGAACGGCCGTCGCCACTTTTACAAATCCATAATTCATCAGCCTATATCTCTGTATTGGTGAATAAATATCGGTGCAAACTTACGAAAAAACAGCGAGAGGAAAGCCGCACAGCATAGAAACTTGCGTTTTCCCCTCATATCATTAACACAAAAAATACCTCTTTCATTATTTATTTTCCTCAAAATATTTTGTCGTATCATTATTCATTCGTACATTTGCGATGCAAAACAAAAAAATCAAAAGCCATGAACAGATTAATTTTAATGTGCGCTTTGATGTGCACTTTTATCGCTTTTACAGCATGCAGCAGCGATGAAGAGAACCAATTAAACTCTGCATTAGTTGAAAACTCCAAGATTCTTGCAAGCTCGGAGTTTCAGCCTAAATTGGGCAAATTGGGAGAGATCCCTATAGACATTGAAGCATCAGCAACTCCTGAAGAATTGTCTATATTTAAAAAGTTAAGCAGAAAGTATCGCATAGATTACTCGTTTTATTATTCAAAAAGATATCCAGAAATGAGAGATTCTATGCTGCGCCGTTTAGCTAATGCTTACAATGAAGCGGACAAAACGGGAACAATTTTAGTAATAAACACTCCTGCTGAAACTCGCGCCATCTCACTTTTATCCGTAGAAGAACCGAATAATTCAGAAGTCCATTATCAGTACAAACAACATACGGCTTTTAGTAATACAAATGTTTCTATGAGTATTTGTGTATGGGTCTCAACATCTGCCCCATACCATTTGAGTAGCCATATAGTTCAACTTTCACCTTCGTTCGCAAAATTCTATCCGTTAGGCAGTAAAGCTCCAGGAAGTCCCATCGTCTATGTAACAAATGGTAAATACCCCTATCTGTATATAGATTCAAATGGATATATTAAAAACTCCTCTTACTCATATAGGGTAGATAATACCGTAAAGTATTTCATACCATTTTAATTGGTCAAGCCATGAGACGTATTGTTTTTTTATTTATCATTATTGGTTCCCTTTTGAGTGCTTCAGGAAAGAAAGCGGATAAGATTCCTGCATGGGTCAAGGAGAAAGTATCACCCGCAGAATACAAGCTGTGGGAAGAAATCAACGACTATTATGTCATTGACTTCGAGCGTCAGCCGCTTCTGAAATGCAGGCATCTGATGCCGGAACAGTTAAAAAAAGAAGAGGCAATTATGGATATGCTACAAACTACCGTAGACAAAATCCATGAATTGAAAAAGGACAAAAAGGCTTATAAAAGTCATAAGCAAGCCACAAAAGAGGGGCAGGGGACATTGGATTTGCTATTTACAAGACAAATAAAGCCTTTCTCTGTAACAAAAGATGGAAATGTCAAGACCGTAAAAGCCATCGTCTATTCGAGCATGGACGGATACGATGCCCATTTGGAGCAGACCATCGTCTATGACGGCAACAAAGTAGTATCAACGACTCTGCGCCCGGTAAGTTTTTCGGGTATGACCGTAGACTATAAAGACACTTATGATGGAAGTGAAGAAAGATTCCATAGCGACTCTTATTACAATGGTCTCCATGGAGAATTGGTCTATACGCTTCCTACAGGAGAACGTAAAACGGAAACAATCAAGAATGTCACTTTCCGAGTAAAAATTGACTAAGACCGAAAGAATACATGCAAGTATGAGCAGATGGATGGCGGACTGCATTTATTTGCTCATACTTCTTTACTGTCTTTACCAATGTCGAATAGCATACGGACAATGGTATTGGAGCGGCATATCAGCGACAAAAGCAATCTGCATTTCCGGTTCATTCCATGCTGTAACTGAATTTGCTTTGTTGTTAGCTATATTCTTGCCGGCAGTATTTTACAGGCTACTATGGCTTTTAGATTGGAAAAGGCAAAATTGGCTCAATCGACTTTTGTCCGTTTTATCTCTGTTGGGGTTTATAGCTATTAGTGCCTTGATTGTGGTAACTTGTTGCCGGTCAGCATGGATTGCTGCATCATTCGGTTGCATGATTTCCTTGTATATGTTCCTATCAAAGCAGCTTGCCCTGTTCAAGCCTAAAGCAACACATCTTCTTTGGCTGTGTATGGGAATCCTGCTGCTAATAGCCGGTGTGTATCAATTCAAAAAGGATTCGGCAGACGGACGCAGTCTGATTTGGAAAGTCACGATAAAAGAACTGGTCGACAATCCTTTGGCTGCAATAAGCAGACATCCGACTTTTTCCGTTTTTTATGGAGAGGCACAAGAAAACTACTTCAAGACAGAGAATCGTTCTGAACGCGAAAGAATGTTGGCCGGTGCGCCGGACTATGCCTACAATGAATTTCTACAGATAATAGTGGAACAAGGACTTCCTGTATTCTTGCTGTTCTCGGCTCTTCTGTTTTTGACGTTCCACAATCTATGGAAATCCTCTCTTGCAATATCTATTCCTCTGATAGGAGGATTGTCTGCATGGTTGGCGGCAGCTTTATTTTCCTACCCGTTACGATGTTATACACCATGCCTGTTGTTTTGCCTATATTTTCTGTGTGCATGGTCTTTGTCATTTAGAAAACAATGGTTGCAAATTGCTTTTATCGCTATGGGAGAAAGCTGTTGCCACTATTTCCTTATGCAGAAGTTTGATAAAACAAGCCTCCACCAATTAGCCATGCAACAGTATGCTCAAATCGAAAACATACAGAGAAACCGGCAGTCCGAGAAACTGGCAAGATGCTATAAGAATCTATTCCCCTACCTTTTAGATGAACCGTCATTCACCTTGGATTATGCCTTATTTCTGTATGAGCTGAAACACTACACAGAAGCGCGCAGAATACTGAATGTCGCTCAACAAAGATGCGGCGATGCCGCCTTTTGGGTGGTTGAAGGGCAATGTTATCAAGCAGAAAGAAAATGGCACGAAGCCGAATCATGCTACATGAAAGCATTTTATCGTATTCCGCATAAGGTGACGCCTTTGTTCCTGACAATGAACATCTACAAACGAACAGGAGAACACAAAAAGATGAAAGACATGGCACGCAGAATAGTAAAGATGCGTCCCAAGATTAAATCAAAGCGGTTTGACAATATACAGAAAGAAGCATTGCAAGTCTTGAGCTCTGCAACAAAGTAAGGAATATGCTCTACAGGCTGACATCCGTCAACTATTGCTATTGTTCACGCTCAACGAATGCTTCACCGCCACTTTGCACAATAAAAAACTGCAAACGTCGTTTTGATTTAAAAAGAATACTAACAGGACAAAGACACTTACAATGGAAATGGGAATGAAATTGAACAGATGGTGCATTGCATTCTTATGTATAACCATCTTCAGCACTGCATTTTTGCCGGTACACGCACAATGGAAAATCGGTGGCAAGATTGGAGCCAACTGGTCGCACGTCACTGAACAAAAGCCTGCTTTTACAGAGTTGAAGAGCATCATCGGGCCACGCATCGGAGCCGTAGCCGCCTATGACATCAACTCACATTGGGGCTTTCAGGGAGAATTGCTCTATAACCAGATGGGATTCAAAACGCCGGTGCATATCTATAGCTACGATAAACAAGACTTAAAGAATCGCAGCCACTACCTGAGTATGCCGCTTATCGCCAAATTCTATCCACAAGGGGAAAAGGGATTTTGTCTGCAATTGGGGCCTCAAATTTCGTACTTGATTGATAATACCACCAAACTGAAGGACACACCGGAAGTGACAGACTGGCCGCAGAAACGTCTTGACTTTTCAATTGCTGCAGGACTTGGCTTCGAAATGGCCAATGGAATCTTCTTTGATGCGCGCTATGCTTTGGGACTGACCAAGTGCTTGAAGAACTTCGATTCGCAAAACCGAAGCATACAAATTTCCATCGGATATTTATTTACTATTAAGGACTAAACCACATAAATGAAGACTTCTACAATCCTGTTTATACTGCTCTTGTCCATTGTGCCGGCAACTGTCGACACCTATGCCCAAAGAACCATCAACGATTCAACAAAAATCGGAGGAGACATACGACACTTCAAAATGTTCCTGCCTGATGGTTTGCCCGAAGATGCGCCTCTCGTCTTTGTCCTTCACGGTTATGGTGGTAATGGAAGCATTAATACCTGGATGAACGATGCGGCTGAACGGCATAAATTTGCCTTGTGCGTACCGCTTGGTTTGAAAGACCCCACGAAACATCGGAGCTGGAATGTTGGCTACCCATTCCAAGAAGGTTGGAAGGTCAATGACATTGAAGTGATGTGTAAGATGGCACAATTTGTACAGAAGAAGTACCATCTCAGTAAGAAGAACACCTTCCTAACCGGCATGTCAAACGGCGGGGAAATGTGTTACCTGCTGGCCTATTCCAAGCAAAACACATTTAAGGCCTTAGGGTCGTTGGCGGGCCTTACATTGGTATGGATGTATGAAACGCTGGAAGCACCCAAAGCCATCCCTTTCCTTGAAATACACGGAACGGAAGATCGAACTTCCGAATGGTGGGGCGACCTTACCAATAAAGGTGGTTGGGGAGCCTACTTGTCTGTACCTCTTGCCATCAACTATTTCGTTGCCAAAAATCGTTGTACCCAAATCGAAACTGATACCATTCCGGGCAAATCGTTTGAAAAGAACGGCCATCGGGTAATACATCATCGCTACAGCAATCCGAAGACCCACAATGATGTTTGGCTATACGAAGTTGTAGGGGCAACGCATTGCTGGTGCACCGACGACTTGGACACAGGCGAAGAAATATGGAAATTCTTCAGCCGCTACTTGGAATAAGGCCTGCGAACTTATTTCACTTCTTCCAAGGCATTCTCGGAATTGCCGGTCCATCTGTACAGGCGCATGTCGCAATATTGATGGCCTGCGTCTGTCTTTCCATTATGTGAAACATAGAAATAGCCGTTTCCCAACGATTCAAGTCCGGTTGAGCCAATGTATTGTTTCCAACCACGGACTCCGCTTCCGGCATCGCGCAAACCGGCTTCGGCCAAAGGAACGACCAAGCCCTTTTCCGGCTTGTCAAAACCTTTCAGGCTTTGTTTTACTGCCTTCTTGGTGCCGTCAATGGCAAACAAGCAATAGTTAGGGTATTGTTTTTTCTTTCCTTTATAGACTGATGCCAGCCAATAATGAGTAGCCGCATCATATTCGAGGTTCTGTATGCCATATTCCGTATTTCCTGTAAATATAAAAATCTTCCTGTCAGCCTTTTTCGGTCCCACATGATGAGGGTTGGCCTGATCGAGAGGACGAGCATACTTTTCAATCTTCTCCGGGTCAAATTGCAAAAGGACCTGATAGTCGTTGTCCGTACGCGTAACATCGCCATATACGGCAGCATCGACATTCAGATAAAGCTTGCCGGATGTCTTGCCGAATTGCGGTCCGAGGGCAATGCCGTCTATGCCACTGCAACCATAGCGGTGAGCCACTTTTTTGCCTTGATTCATAACGGAATCTTCATAGTAGGCCACCACTTCAGGAAGAAAAACAGTCTTCATCACACCACCGGTTTCGGCATCGATATCTACACGGTCTATCTTTTCAGTATCGAAAATTCCTATATAAAAGGTGTTTTCGCGTTTGCCTAATTTACGTCCCATTTGCTGCAAGATGCCCCGGCCTATTTCATCATCTTTATATTCGATGGACGCATACAGCTTTCCGTTTTCAGGATTCAAGTCTATGCAGCCAAGATGACAGGTCAAGCCAGATACAGAGCCAAGGATATTTCCCTTTAAATCGGTTTTGATGAGCTTGGTAGTAAATGAAAAATAAGCATAGCCGCGCTTTACATCTACTGCTATCCCTTGAACATGAGAACTTTTATCCGTATTTTCCACATATATGCGTCGCGGCAAATCCTCTACTTGCAACTGTGCTTTTACCAAGCAGGAAAAAGCGAAAAGCGATACAAAGCCTAAAGCAACTGTCTTTATTCTATTCATGCCTATTGACTTAATTACAAATCATTGAGTACTATTTTACCCATTTGCATGACAAATCGGAGAACAATATCGTTATCATACACAACAATACTTGCATCATAGCCCTTTCGGATTGTACCTATATGATGATCCTCGTTCATGATATGAGCCGGAGTTTCAGAGGTCATTCTGATAGCATCTTCCAAAGGTATGCCCACTTTCATCACGGCAGTCTTGACCAATCGATCCATGGTTGCAATACTACCAGCCAAAGCCGAATGGTCAGCCAATTTGCAGACACCGTCTTCTATGATGACACGTGGGTCAAAAGCTTTATTTGAATTGCTGGCAGAAACACCCAAAGCATCTGTGATAAGGGCCGTTCTTTCAACACCTTTTACAAGATAGATCATGCGGAGTATCGTAGGAGGAACATGGATGCCGTCGGTTATCATCTCCACAGTCATTTCGGGAATGGCATAAACACTCTCAACCGTTCCTTCATGTTTGTATTCGCGCACTTTGTGGAAGCCTGTCATGGCATTATAGAAATGCGTAGCATGGCGGAATCCGCTGTCCCAGGCCTTTTTCACATCGGCATACTCGGCTTTCGTATGCGCTATTGCAGGCATTACACCATGTTGCGTACAAAAGCGACCGAACTCCTCTGTTCCGGGAAGCTCGGGTGCTTCATCCCATCGTTTGACGACATTTGTACTTAAAATAATACGCTCATAATCTGATTTTATAGGAGGCGTTATATACTCGGGCAGTTGTCCGCCGGCCATTTCGGGGTTAAAGTAAGGCCCTTCCAAGTGTAGCCCTAAAACTGGGCTGTTGGGGTCTGCCATCAGCTTCTCTGTAGTCCGTATGGCACGCTCTATCATTTCAGGACTGGAAGAAGACAATGTAGGATAAATGGATGTCGTTCCATGCTGCATATGGGCATGTATCGCTTCAAGAAAAGCATCTTCCGTTCCTTCCATATAATCACGTCCGCCTCCACCATGTATATGCAAGTCTATGCCACCGGGAACTATATTGCCCCCTTTGGCATCTACAACTTGTGCACCATCTATCAATGATGCACTCTTTTGTATCTCGGAAATTTTATTGCCTTCAACAACCACAGAACCACCTTGTATCCAACCTGCAGGTGTCAGGATCTTACCATTCAAAATTTGGGTAATTAGCTTTTCCATTACGATTTCCCTCTTTTTCATAGCAAAAGTAGAGAAAAAAGTCATACTAATGAAACATGCGCTCATCTTTTTTTGCGCTTGCAAGAGCGTTGGAAGAAAGACATCCTTAACACAAGCGTCTTTACGCGAACTATAGTAACTTTGTAGCAAAGCACCATAATCAAGAGCGAATTATGCCTGATTCTACACGATATAAAATATTGGTATGGATAGTGTGGGTGCAGATTGCGCTCTTTCCGATATGGTTATGTATGGAATGTTTTATTGACCATAATCAGTCATGGCGTTGGGGACTGGACACTTGGGTTTTCATTACCGGATTTATGCTTGGTGCGGTGGCATTACCTGTTGGCAAAGAACTTGACAAACCGCGATTTCTGAAGTGGTGGCTGCGTATAGATTTTACTTTTACCTTGATTATGATGCTGCCAACACTTTTTATTTGTTCGGCTTTTCTACCAACGACTATTGCTGAGGATGATGAATATATCGTTTATCGTATTGATGGTATTGTTGCAAACAGGAATGCTTACCTTGCTCGTAAATCAGGATTGTTGACAGAAACAATCTTTAATTTATATCCCTACGAAGGAGGACGACTGAAAAACGGTAGCTATTGTTTTGACAAGGAAAAGGGAAATTTTTACGGTACAACTTACCGTATCGCTCAAAATGGCTCGCATATATGGGTTATTCCCATCGATAAGAGGAAATATGCAACACACCGACAATATGTGTATCATTTGATTGACAGTCTATATTCTGCTCATGACGAGTGGATTGATAACGATAATGCTACATTTATTCTTCCTGACGGTTTTACACGGATAAATTATACTCACGGTAAAATTAAACTAACCGATACCATATCGCGTGAGATAAGCTATGCCCATCCTGATAGCATTGACATCTATAAGCTCATAAAACGACTAAAGGAGGTGGATGATAAAACTGACAGATAAACGATTTTGGATTTTTGAGGCAATGACGCCACTTTGCGGTTGTCTATTGTTCTGTCTTCTCTTTGTTATGTTGATTGTGAATGGGACAGAGCTTGAAGCATGCAATTGGGCTTTACTGATATTGCTATTACCTGTATTGTGTCTGTATTTCGCTATATCCCGACATGCATCGTGATACATAGCAACCAGCCATTGAACGGATGCCGATTGCATTGGATTTTTCTATCCAAGTTTTCACCGAAAGTACAAAGTTGTTGCTTCGCACTGCATTTTTAATTGTTTTGAGCCAACGGAAGATTATCTTGTATCTGAACAAGTCCGACATACGGATTTGTGCTTTCTGATATACAGGATTGGAACTTGCCACATAGTATCTGGCAGCTTCTCTTGTACTATATGGCAACTTCTTTTATAGTATCCGGCAAGTTCTCAGATACCATGTGGCAATCTCTCAGATAGTACCTTGTCTTTTCCTAGTTTTAATAGACGGTTTTTAGATTGATAAACTGAATCAATAGACACTGCTTGTGATTTCCTCCTAAAAAGGTTGTCATATCTACAAAATGGCTACTGAAAAGATAGACAGGT
This sequence comes from uncultured Bacteroidaceae bacterium, assembly GCA_934426255.1. GTDB lineage: Bacteria > Bacteroidota > Bacteroidia > Bacteroidales > Bacteroidaceae > UBA6382. Next base: position 39,606 of record CAKRYD010000002.1, read on the forward strand.
ATTCGAGTTACTCCATAGGAAAGTAGACGTCCTGTCTCTTTCCTATGCAAATTCAGATTAGCGGAATCTACAGGTCAGTAAAGCCTTTCTTTGTTTGACTCTACAAATATAATGGCTCTATAACTTTGCTCTCGGTATTCATAGCGATTATTATTCGTCCTTCTTCTATTTCATACTATAAAGACGCAATAATTTCGCTAATCAGCCAACTTATAGACTCTTATATTTCATCAAACTCACATTAAAAAGAGAAGCGCAACAACATTCACATTTACAGAATATTGCTGCGCTTCGGCTTTTGTGAGAGATTTATCTTTATTCCCTGATGATAGTGGCATTGCGGTCTGGACCTACTGATACGATTCGTATAGGCACCTTCACATAACCCTCAATATATTTTATATAGTCTTTTAGTGCTTGCGGGAATTGCTCCTCACAAGTCATAGCCGTAAGGTCACACTTCCAGCCGGGAAGCTGTTCATAGACAGCCTCACATCCTTCGGTGTCGTAAGGCATCTCCGTGAATACTTCACCGCTTTTACGGTAAGCAGTACATACATTGATTTTATCAAATGTATCCAAGACATCGCTTTTCATCATAATCAGCTGTGTCACGCCATTGACTACCACGGCATATTTCAATGCCACCAAATCCAACCATCCGCAACGACGGTTACGGCCTGTCACGGCACCATACTCATTGCCGATACGGCGAAGAGTGTCTCCGGTTTCATCGAAAAGTTCAACAGGAAAAGGACCTGACCCAACACGAGTGCTATACGCCTTGAATATACCGAACACATCACCTATACGTGAAGGGGCAATTCCCAAACCGGTGCAAACACCTCCGCAGGTGGTGCTTGACGAACTTACAAACGGATAAGTGCCGTGGTCGATATCAAGCATCGTTCCTTGTGCGCCTTCGGCCAGCACTTTTTTCCCTTCATCCAGATATTTGTTCAGCTCGACTTCACTGTCGGTCAATTGGAATTTCCTCATATAAGCGATGCCTTGCATCCATTTCTTTTCCTCTTCGGCAATGTCATACTCATAGTGCAGATCATGCAAGATGCGTTCATGACGGGCTTTCAAGGCTGCATATTTCGAATCAAAATCATTCAGAATATCACCGACGCGCAAGCCTATGCGGGCAGCCTTGTCGCTGTAGGCCGGCCCTATGCCTTTTCCGGTAGTACCTATTTTGTTGTCACCTTTCAGACTTTCGTAAGCATGATCGAGACAACGATGGGTCGGCAGTATCAGTTGGGCACGCTTGCTGATATGAAGACGGTCTTTCAATTCATAACCGGCATTCTCCAATTCTTGTGCTTCGGCCATAAACAAATCGGGAGCCAACACACAGCCATTTCCTATTATGTTTACTTTTGAAGTGTCAAAGATTCCCGACGGAATAGATCTCAAAACGAATTTTTTTCCGTCAAAGATAATTGTATGGCCGGCATTCGGACCACCTGCGAAACGAGCAACTACGTCATATTTCGGAGTAAAATAATCTACAACTTTTCCTTTTCCTTCGTCTCCGAATACTATTCCCAAGAGGGCATCAACTTTTCCTAATGTCATTGTTGTCTTACTTTTTAACCAATCGGCAAAGTTAGGACTTTTATAGTATATGCTATTATATACATCACTTAAAAATCAACCATACCGAGAATTTTGTTGACACGCAATTTTTCGCGTGTACCTATCATACTATATTTCAGAAGAGCGTTACGCACTGCCTGACGAATCGGAAGATTGGCAGAAGCCAAAGCGGCTTCTGCCTGATCCACAAATTCATTTTCAGAGCGCTGATTAAGCGGGGCGCCTCTCATAAAGAGCCTCGACATGAGCAACCACCCACAAAGTTGAAACATTGGCCGGCTGTCTGCTATCCATGCAAAAGCTTTCTCGGAAGCATACGGCAGATACTGGAGAAGTGAAAGAACCGTATATTGCGCTTCTTCAGGAAAACGCATACTTTCGACCCAGATATCAGCAATTTCAGGGTAAAAGGTTTCTACAGGTTGAAGCAGCCCGGCCATCAACCGGCACTCTCTGATATCTTCCTTCCACAAAGCCTGAGCCAAAGCATGGTCTTTTTTCATCTCATGAGCCATACTCACAAGACGAGGCCACTCCACACCGAAGATTATCCTGTAGCCTAATCCCTTTTCGCGCATCGAAGTGCTGACAGGGCCATTCATCATGGCTCGGAAATCGCGTTTCAACAAGGCCACCTGCTTCTCAGTCTCTTCGATCATGACGCTCTAAAGATTACTCATTGATAAATGGCAATGCCGAATAATCGCGGCTATAGCGAAGCATTTGATCTTCATAGCTTTCGTCATACGAAATCGTTACATCGGTGATATTGCCCTTTTCATCCTTAACAGCCGTATAAACGGGATTGATAAATCCTTTGTAGGGACTGATATTCAGTTTGGCATAGCGTTCCAGCACTTCCTTATGGAGCTCTGGGTTAACCTTTACACCATAAGTTTCAACCAGGTTGCGAGCCGATTTAAAATCGCCTTCGCTCTTGATGCGTTGTACTTCGGCCAACAGTTTTCCGAACAAACCGCGCAGAGCCTCATAATCATTGATTTTTACATAAGTTTTGCCATCCTTTTTAACAAGCTCTATCACCTTATCGGATTTTCCCTGCTCATAAGCCCAGTGCGAAATGAATGAACGATTGCGCATATGAGCCTCTTCAATGTTATCGCCCGGTTTGATGCGAACGAGCTGAGTCATCAGGCCATTCATGATATAGGTATAGTAGTTTGACTTATATGCCTCAGCGTCGGGAACCAATCCGAGCTCCACCATTTTCGGGTCTGCCAGATAATACAATGCGAAGAGGTCGGCACGTCCCTCCTCAATGGTTGAGCCATATGCACGCAACGAATCATCAGAAACGCCGGGCAGCAGCTTGCCGCTACCATGTCCCAGACATTCGTGCAAATCGGTATGCAAGTCATCACACTCATCACCATACTTGTCTATCAAATCAAGTGTTTCTTTATCGATAACAAACTCAGCACCAAAGCCATTTCCATGAGCTGCCTTGTTGTAAGCATCGGTCAGATTGCCGATGGTCACGCTCTTGGAGCCATATTCCTTGCGAATCCAATTTGAATTGGGCAGGTTTATACCTATGGCCGTCGATGGATAAAGGTCTCCGGCAAGAATCGCGGCCGTAATTACCTTGGCACTGATACCCTTGCATTTTTCTTTCTTAAAGCGACTGTCAACCGGTGAGTTGTCTTCAAACCATTGGGCATTCTTGCTCAACTTCTCTGTCCGCGCTGTAGCTTCCAGATTCTTGAAATTGACAATGGCTTCCCAGCTTCCTTTCAAGCCAAGGGGATCACCGTATACTTCTGTAAATCCGTTTGTAAAATCAACGAGTCCCTTTGTGTCTTTCACCCAATCAATGGCATACTCATCAAAGGTTCTCAGATTACCTGTCTTGTAATATTCTATCAACTTGCGAATCACCTCTTTCTGCTCTTCCGTATCAGCTACAGGAATAGCCTTTTCCAGCCAATAGACAATCTTTGTCAAAGCCGATCCATACAGGCCATCGGTAGTCCACTTCTTTTCAACCAACCGGCCGTTTTCTTTCACCAACCGGCTGTTCAAGCCATACATCACCGGCTCGGGGTCGTTTTTGTCTCTCAAATTGTCATAGAACTTTTCTGCCTCGACCTGTGTCACACCTTCGCCATAAAAATTTTCGGCCGAAGTGAGCAGCAAGTCATCGCCATCCTTTTGGTTGACACGCATTTTCATAATTGACGGGTCAAAAATAACAGGAAACACCTCGTCACAAAGCTGGTCAACCGTCTGCCCCTGTAACAAAGGAAGTTTGGAAGCATCTACCGAACGAAGAGCATCGCGAAAAAACGTTTCCGTGAACTCCGGTTTAAATTTTGCTGATCCGTAATGATGATGGATGCCACTGCTGAACCAAACACGTTTAAGATATTCGGCCATAGCTTTAAAGTCCTTGCTTTCACGATCGCCTTTCCAATCGGTATAGACAGTCTCCAGCATTTTCCGGATACGCAGGTTGTAACGTCCGTTTTGGTCAAAGTAGATGTCACGTCCATACAGGGCCGCCTCTTGCAGATAATAGATCAGTTTCTTTTGTTTCAAAGTAAGTTTGTCAAAGCCTTCAACCTTGTAGCGCAACATCTGAATGTCGGCAAACTTTTCATCGGCATACTGAAAATCATCGGCCGCTTTTTTCACATCGCTGCAGGCCGTCATCAATCCCGTCATGGTCATGAGCAGAAAAAATTTTAGTTTCATAAATCTATATAGAAGGTTATTATTTCAACTTGCGTCAAAGTGTGTTCCAATCAAAAACAACGCAGAACCTCGCAAAGTTACACCTTTTTACGCACACTCGCAAAAGTTGCCATTGAAAACGCTCTTGTTTCACCTCTATTTTGTTCTTGATTTTAAAGATTGGGGAGCTTCCTTGATTTTTCCAAAATCCGCTTTTTCTTGAAAAGTTGTTCTTTTGTTTTGGAACAAGGACTATTCTGAAACAAGGAGAATCTGAAATAAGTCAATAAGAAATTCACATCCATCAAGTGCTTTTTCACTCATCAATTGAAATCCGATACCCATTGTCATAAAAGCAGCCTTCCACGCTCACTATGCAAAAGAGGTTTTAGCAACCCGAGATGCCAAAATATCACCGATAATTTTCCAAGCCTTGTTATTTTGCATCAACACGCAACCGTTTACCTGTTTTAACGTTCGGGGGGGGTAATTTTGCACTCTCATTTTTAATTTTGCATTAGGAAAGAAATTAATAAGGTGCATTTTACGGTTATATCATTACTTCTGTGATGGATAGCCGTAATATTATGCGATTCACGCAAAAACAACTTGACGATGAAAATACGGTCTGTCACATTGGCCATAGCAAGTCTCCTTTGCAGTTGTACGGCAACAGCACAAAAGTTGATTGTCAAAAACAATCTGTTTTATGATTTTGCCATGTCTGCAAGAAACGGCAGTCCGGCATTTACGCCGAATTTCGGCATTGAGGCCTACTTGTCGCCCCATTGGACAGCGGGTTTCAACGCGGCCTATATGCCATGGCCTTCTGATTCACGCAAGGAAAAGAAATGGAAGCACCTGCTTCTGTCTCCCGAGGCACGCTATTGGTTTTGCTCTGCTTTCAGCCGTGATTTCGTAGGTTTCAATTTCATGTATGGGCACTACAATGTAGGCAAGGTACATTTCCCGTTCGGCCTTTACCCTTCACTGCGTCACAAGCGCCACCAGGGCGACATGGTGGCACTCGGAACATCCTACGGCTATTCATGGATTTTGAGCCCACACTGGAGTCTAGAAGCTGAAGCCGGATTGGATGTCGGTTATACATGGTTTAAGAAATATGATTGTGCCCATTGCGGCACCTATTATGGTAAAGACAAGAAAGCTTTCCTGATGCCGAAAGTAGGCGTGAATATCATATACAACATCAAATAATGCTGCGCTTATGAAGAACAGAATACGCTTTACATTGCCCATCCTTTTGGGATATTGTTTATCGGCACAGGCGCAACACCTTTTAAAAACCGAATGCCGCAAAGACGCTTTGGTCATTGATTACGAAGTATCCCTTAAAAAGCCTGCCACCGACTACTCAATGATAGTAATCCCCATGTTGTGCGGCACATCCGACACCTTGCGCCTACAGCCTTATTTGATACGCGGTGCGCGCAACGCTAGCAAAGTCCATCGCGATTTCGTACTCGGGCACAAAGGAACCGAGCCTCCCTATATCAAAGCGTCTGAAATGCCGGCCACAGTTAAAGGTCATGCAGAGATATCTTTAAAGGAACATCCTTGGGCGCGTCGTTCACCGTTGTCTCTCTGCGTTCTTGTAGAACGCGAAGGCTGCTGCAAAGTCGAAACTGTGGCCATGCAGAAAGGCAGCGAAGTAGTCTATCGCACCCCATTTACTCCGATATTCGCTCCTGTAGCCGACAATACAGGAAAAGCCGGACAGCTCCAAAAAGACAATCCAGTATTGGCACATATCTCAACCTACCGTCCTTACGACAGCACTCGCATACTGCGCAAGGAGCGAGGCATGCTGTATGTGCACTTTCCGTTGGACAAGATAGAGCTGCGACATGATTTCCGCCAAAATGCCAGCACGCTCGACCGTATCATTGACATCACACGACAAATCAAAGCCGACACAACCAGCCTTGTAAAGAAAATTCAGATAATAGGTTTGGCTTCGGTCGAAGGTTCCATCAAGCACAACAGATGGCTGGCCGGTGAGCGTGCACGAGCTCTGAAAGACTATGTGCAAGAACGATTATCATTGCCCGACAATTTGTTTGAAACAGTCAATGGAGGTGAAGCATGGACTGAGTTGCGCGATCAAGTAAACGACATCGAGTTTGAAGGACGCAACGAGGTTTTGCGCATCATTGATACAGAAGCCGATCCTGACAAGCGAGAACGCCTGATCAAGCAATACGACAAAGGACGTGCCTACCGATACTTGCGCGACAATGTACTGAGAGACCAACGCAATTCAGGTTATCTGCGCATCTATTACGATTATGTGCCCGATAAGGCTGCCGCTACCATCAATAAGGCAAGCGATCTACTGAAACAGGCGAAATATGCCGAAGCACTTGCTCTGCTGCAAACAGTCAAAACTGACCGTCGTTCACTGAATGCACTCGGTGTAGCTCTATACATGACCGGCCATGAAGCCGATGCTATCACCTGCTTCCAGCAGGCAGCTCACGACGGCAATGCAGATGCACGTAAAAACCTGGAACAACTGGCAAACGATTAAGCCGGTTCGCATGTTGCACTCTATTGGTTCAACCGATACTCGTCAAAAGATGAAAGAGAAAACAAACAAACTCTATACAGCAATCCTTACCATTGCCGTTCTGCTTTTCGTGGGCTGTTCGGCCGATGAGGACCTGCCCACTCGCAGCCTCACGGACGACAACACGCCGGTGCAACTTTCTCTTTCATTAGGGACGTCAACAGCTGTCACCCGAATGAATGACAATGTCATCCAAGAAGAGGGTCATGCTTTTCGCGGCATCGACAATATCATGCTGATTCCTTTTCGTGAAACAACCATAACGGGTACAACGAAGAAGACCGGTGATTTCATCGGCATGGCAACGATGCTCAAACCTACCGAACAAAACGTATCCAACTCCTTGCCTGCCATGACAACCCGAAACACGGCTTTATACGAAGACGTTTATCTGCCTGTCAAAACCGGTGGATTCCTTTTCTATGGGAAAGCAACGCAACCGGCCATGCTCTCGGGTGATACTGAATACAACTACCACCACCGCTACGGCCGGTTGAATGTCAAGTTGGGCGGCAGTTCTTATGTCCAGGCAAGCGATTTACATTTTGCTTTGGAAGGAATCAACTCCCGACCCGACACGGAAAAAGCCCGTGCTTTAGCCGATTACATGACCAAAATTGCCAATACAAGCATTCTCACGCAAACATGGTACAATTACCCCAACAAAGAACTCCATGCCTTATGGGAAGAATTCACATCCAACAAGGCCGGCTCGTCACTTTCTGTACAAGCACTCCTGCAAGACCTGTACAACAGATTGTCGGCTTATGAATCTGAACATATTACACCTAAAATCCGTCAAGCCATATCAGATGGAGCCAATATAGATGCACAAGGAGCCCTTACACTGAAAGACAATTTAAGCGGCTATCCTTCCGAAATCGGGTTGCCCGATGGCGCAGCTTACATGGAATGGGATGACGTAAACAACAATTTTGTAGAACACCCCAACACCAGCAACCTGGGTTACCAAACAGCCAATTTGTCGGACTATGTGTATCCGCCATGCCTGTATTATTTCGTGAACAGCAGCATCCTAATATCAAACGAAACACAGCAAGACAAATATAATGGTAACAACGATTGGGAAACCATCAAGCAATATTACGAGACTGGAACAGTCGCCCATGACACAAAGGCGGTAGCCATTTCCCGACCTGTGCAATATGCCGTAGGACGTTTCGACGTAACCGTCAAATGTAAGAATGCAGAGCTGAACGACCACAATGATGCCCCAGTAAGTGTTCCTACTGCAGGCTTTCCCGTCACGGCGGTATTTATCGGCGGACAGAAATATGTGGATTGGAAGTTTGAACAAGTCAACACAAAAAAGTTAGATAGCATCATCTACGACAACCAAGTTAGCATTTCGGCCAAGGCGGGCATCCAGTCAGAGGCCACACACACTTTGGTCTTGGAAACCGCGGCAGACCAGTCTTTAAGCATTGCCATAGAGCTTGAAAACAACACGGGACGTTCATTCACCGGATACAACGGGCAGATAGTCTATGCAGGAAGCAAGTTCTATTTGGTAGGACAATTGGCACCCGCGGCCAGCAAGAAAGTATTTGAACAAGACTGCAAAACGGTAGCAAATCTGGAAATCGAGAACCTCAGGAATGCCTACAACGTGATACCCGACTTGCGGGCTCCTCATCTGGAGCTGGGAGTTTCGGTAGTGTCATCATGGAGTTCTGCAGGCACAGTCGACTTACCCTTGGAATAAGATTATACAAATAAACAAACATTACAACACAAGAAAAACATGAAACTAAAACAATTCAAGAAAGTAGCCCTGCCGGGAGCAATCGCTCTCCTGGGCATGACAAGCTTTTCAGCTTGTTCATCGGATGAAAATGTAGCGGATAATAACCCTACTTTTGATGGTAAAAACGTTAAAACTCAGTTTGCCATCAACATTCCGAGAGCCGCATCACAGACACGTATGACTGCCGCCAATACACAAAACAACAGCAATTTCCTCGGAATGGAAGACGTGCTCTTGATTCCATTCCCGGATAATGCGAAAAATGTGAGTACAAGCTCTGCCATCACATCAAAAATCAACTTATCTGACATATCAGGAAACGAATTATCAGAGAGCCAATCATCAAAGATCTATAGTGATGTCAGCGTGCCAACAGGTACCAAAAGCTTTTTATTTTATGCTGTAGCTCCTTATGGTGCAGAAAGCGACACCTACGATGAGAAGTTCACCAAAGGCACCTTGAATTTCACTTCGGGCAACAATGTCAGTGACATAAGTGCCAACTTGAGAGCCATCATGCCCACCAATGTTTACGGTGATACACAATTCACTAAGTTGCTTGATGTACTCAATAATGTAGCTAAAGCAGAATACAAAGACGGTGAGGCTTGGAGTAAGATCACAGACAACGATCCGAAGAAATTATATGAAGACTTCATAACCTTGAAGACTGGTTCTGCTGCCGGCATCAAGTCTGCATTGGAAAAGCTGTATTTCGCAGTTGAGAACTACAAGACCGCCTATCCCACGTTGGTAGCCAACATACGCGCAGCCATAACAGAAGGAGGTGTTTTCTCTGTTAGTCAAGGGGCAACATATCCCAATCAATTGAAATACAGTCCCAAAACAGACACAAAGGATTGGTATCCACGCAATTTAGGTCTGCCCGATGGTGCAGTAAGCATCGCGTTTAATAACGGTGCATTCAGCAGCCAATCAAGCAGCAGTCTGATGGGACAGACAGGTTTGGATGCCACATCTCTTTGCTACCCTGCCTCATTATATTATTATGCCAACACGGATATCAGAACTTCCGACAATGAATTTAATGATTGGCCTAAAACTACAACAGACTGGTCTACCGATGGCAAATGGACAGGGACCTGGGGTAGTGAAGTGAGTTCTTCAACACGCGCCATAGCATTGATAGATAACATACAATATGGTGTGGCCAGTTTGAAACTGACAGTCAAATGCGCCGCAGCCAAATTAGAGGACAATCCAGATGCTAATGGTTCTAAAAGTATCAGCGTGCCCACAGAAGGTTTCCCCGTAACCGGTGTCTTGATTGGCGGACAGCCGATAAAGGTGGGTTATAACTTCGAACCGCAGGTCGCAGATGAAAACGAGTTCAACAAGACAGTCTATGACCGCGATGTCAACATCAAGGCCCAATACAATGCAGAAGGTGGAACTAACTATACTTTGGTGTTGCCCAACAAGTTTGCAAATCACCAAAAAGTCAATATCGCCATCGAGTTGGAAAACAACACGGGCATGGAATTCCGTGGCAAAGACGGCATCATCCCTGCCGGAGATCATTTTTATTTAGTAGGAACACTTGACCCGACAGCACCCAAGACAAGTGTGACAAATGTGAACGATGTATTCTTGTCCGATTACGAGACCACCGCAACTCTGACCATAACATCCTTAAAGAACGCCTACAATACCATACCCGACTTGCGTTCTACCAAGATGCAACTGGGTCTTTCTGTAGACCTTAAATGGACTCCGGGTCTGCAATTTGATATCAATCTCAACTAAGACTCATCACCGAAGCATCATCCCTGCCCTGCGAGCCAGGGATGATGCTTTTCCAATAACCGAAAGAAAGAACATCGTGTCCATGAAACTGCTGAAGAAGATATGCCGGGGGATGTGCATCGTGACAGGACTTTTGCTGCCTGTGGCATGCAACACCATTGACGAAGACTTGAGCGACTGCGGTAAGGATTACCGTCTGGACTACAGCCTTCGACTCATCACGAACATGACAACCGAGCTGGAGACCGTACTGAATGCCGAAGCCGACAAACCGATGGCAACCGCTTTGCATGCAAAGCTGAAAGGCATCTTCAGCGATTATGCCTACGATGTGGATCTTTCATTCTATGGCATCATGGCCGATTCGGCCTTATTGCATCACGAAAACGAAGCCATGAATGCCACCCAAAGCACCTACACCATCTACCTGCCTGTAAAGGAGTACATGCATCTGGCCCTGGCAAACATGTCCAAGGAAACGGTTGTTACGCATCGCAACGCTGCACATTGTGCCCAATCGTATATAGGGCAGACAAGACGAGATACGGTAGAAAACCACCACACAGGTCTATTCACCGCACGCCTGCCCATGGCAGTGTCAGACACGCAAGACCAAAGCTTTTATGTTCCTCTTTATATGGCCAACAGTGCCGTTGCCCTGGTGGTCGATACCACCAACTGCCATGTCAAAGGCATGAAAGCCTATATCACAGACATGGCCGACGGCTTTTTATTGAGAGACAGCATCTACACCTTCAACGATAATCCCATTATCAAGACAGACGAGATTCATGCAATTTCAGGCAAACAGACCTGCTTTGCAGGCGTGTGTTTTCCTTCGCGCAATGCCAACAGCCACACAGTGCGCGCCACTCGTGGAGAGGGCGGCCTTTGGCATATGAAGCTTTACGTGGCATTGCCCGACGGAACCGTCACGGAGAACCTGCTAAAAGTACATGAACCTCTGCTTGCCGGCAATTTGAAAATCATCAAACTGCGGCTGAAAGACAAAGGAGAAGCAGAAATGATAACAGCGGATGTCGGCATCAGTGTCACACTCGATTGGAAGCAGGGCGGCGAATACCATCCTTCTATATGACGATGAAAATGCAGCGATCTAACTGTTTGACATGCCCAATCGTCCTCATCCTTGCCTGCCTGTTGTTGACAGCTTGCGGCAAGGATCATGCTTCATCGACTGAAGAGCCTGCAGATTTTCTGTCGATAAGCGTTTATTCGCCACAGCCGAAGTCAGAGACCAGAGCACACGATGTGGTGGAAGCCGACGACAAGGAGAACCAGATCCACGACATCCATGTATGGGCTTACATGAGTGGGGGTGCCGACGATGACCTGCCACTGTGCTATAGCGAAAGAAGCAACATCAACACAGACCACATTATTTTACAGATGCCCATAGACAAGACTGACATAGACAAGCTGTTGGCATCCAGCGGAGATGTGGATTTTTACGTTGTCACCAACACTGCCGGCATGGCATCCCTGACATTGCCCGATGCACAGGCCAGCCGCAAAAGTGTCAGAGAACTCGTTTTCGGTCATATAGGCAATGCCGATGATTTTGGCGGAAGTACGACCGGCAATGCCGCACAATGGAACGTGACTACCTACGGACTGCCCTGTTCAAAAAAGGGAACCAAGAACGTCACCACCACGAACGGCGGAGTCAAGGAACTGAGCAAAGGACTGATTTCGATGCAGCTTCTACGTGCCGTATCCAGATACCGTTTTGTCTTTTCACGGGCAACCGGCCTGCACGATGTGGAAATTAAAAGCATCCGTGTGACCAACGACGGCAACGAAATCCACAAGCAGGAAATGCTGTTTGCCGACAACGAAGAAAGCACAGCCCTAACCGGTGACACGGAAGGCTGGACATTGAATTACGACCTTTCAGGAAAACCCATCGACGAGTGCAACGACCTCGATGTCTTGAAAAAGACATCGGCCGAAACAGCCGGGCAATATGAGACACGCATCAATGCAGCCCTCGCAGAAGGAAAAGCCACAGAGTATGCCCGCACCTATATACGCGAGGCCAACGCCCCGCTGAAAGCTGTGGTCACCTATCGCTGCGAACAAACCGAAAAGACCCTGACCGTGAGCTTAGGTCATTCCACCTCGCTGGTAGCAAGCCTGTTGCCCCGCAACCATTCGTGGCTGGTCTTCGGCTACTTCGACAAGGGACTGCTGCAACTGACTGCCACAGTGCAGCCATGGGACTACTATGAAGAAAGCATCGACTACACAGATGTGCCCGCCGTGTTGGACGGAAACCAGCTGAAATGGACAAGAAGCACCTTCAACGGTAACGACATTTATGAGGGAACAACCCTAGTGCAGCACGAACACAGCTTTGTGACCGACGCGGGAGGTGACTATCTTCCCATGGAAGGAACCTTCACTTTCGATTCCCCACGTCCCGCCACCTGGTATGCGTCTCTGATACATCAGCAAGGCATTGAAGGCGCCATTGTGTTTGAGACCACCGACGAAAGCGGCAACAAAACCTATTCAACCACCACAAGCGGCCCCGTAGGCAAGGAATGCAAGATTTATATCCGGCCGCGCGCTGGCAAGACCACCGTATTGAACCGCGTCAGGTTGAAGTTTTCCATCAAGCGCGATTTAAATCAACAGATAGTAAACGTACAAGACAATATCATCGGAGATGTGCCCTATTTCATCAGCCAAGAGAAGAACGATTTCTGACAGAATGAGGTGCGCCCTGAGAGCCCTTGTGTTCCTGTCGTTGACGTTGGCATTGACGGTCTCCTGTTCCGAAGACGAATCTGCCAATGTCCTGCCTCAGGGTTCGGCCAGATTCTCCTTGTCGCTCCATACAAGTGGCATGCAGACACGTGTGCCTGTGGTGCAACCGGGCGAAAAGGATTACAACGAGGATGTGCTGCACCGGCTCGACATTTTCTTTTATCCTCTTGCTGCCAACGGCGAGAGTCAGGATGGCATAGCGGCTGTCTATCACATGGCCATCACCGGATTGTCGGCCGACGGACGGCATGAAATCAAGGATGGTGTGCTGTCGAAAGGCACGATGAATGCACTTGGTCTGACCAACGACGGTGATGAATGCTATATCTACGCCGTGGCCAATTCGCCTGTCAGTCTGGAGAATGATGCCATGACCATTGGCGAAATCAAGCAACAAAGGCTTGAAGCCACATCGTTTGCCCACTCTTCGGCCGAAGAGAGAAAGCAGAATGACTTTGTCATGACGGGTGAGACGAAAGGCCGGTTTGTACAGGCCGGAGCCACACTCTCGGCAGACATTCCCCTGAAACGCGTGGCAGCCAAGCTGGAGTTCTGCATCTCCAAGGTGAGCGACTACATAGATGATGCCGTAGGCAACCGCTGGATTCCCAATCCGACATCTATGAAAATCAAGCTGAGCAATGGCGTAAAAGCCACCGACATATCAGGGACCAAAGAGGTGGATGAGGCAGACTATTTCAACACCAACGGCTATTCCGACATGCAGGCCTATACAGGGCAGAGCGGCAGCTATATACACGAGTTCCCGTTTTATTCGTATCCCTCCAACTGGGATTCGGGCACAGACAGGGAAGCCTATGCAACACTTGTGGTACCCTGGGCGCGGGTCAAAAACGACGAATCGGGCCATCCCATCATGAAGGCCGACGGCACTTACGAGATTTCAGGGCAATATATCAGCACGTTCTATCAGATTCCTGTCAGCAATGCCAAAGGCATCTTTGCCAATGCCTATTATAAGATGAACATCTCGGTGGGCATCATCGGCAGCTTCGACCCGCTGGAGCCCGTTGCTCTCCCCGACAACAGCTACATCATAGCCGACTGGAGCGAAGGCACCATCCTGCCCATTGCCATGAAGAAAATCAACTATCTGGCCATTGCAGCCGACGAGGTGAACATGTACAACGAAACGGAAGGCAGCGTTGACTATGTCACTTCCGACATCGAGCAGACCGAGGTCCGTATCGACAGTGTCTCGTTTGTCAGCTATTATGGCAACTCTTTGGACACTTATGTCACCAAGATTCTTCCCAATAACGGCAACAGCATGAGCCTCTATAAGGATAGGGTGACCATTGCCCTCAGCAACTTCACCATCGACAAAACGGGAGGCAAGATCACCTTGAAAACCGACCTTGACCTCACAAAGATATATGTTCCCATCACAGTTTCGGTATCGGTCAGGAAAAGCGGACTGGCCAACGAGGTGATCAAGTTCAGAATCTATCCTCCCATCTACATAGTGGGCCACCGTTCGCAAGCCAATGTGTGGGTCAACGGCAAGAACTATGATAATAACAGCTATTGGGGAAATGACTATGTAGATGTAGATTACGGAACCATTTCCAATGATGAAAATATCAAAGGAAACGGTGACAACAACAACCGGAATATCTACATGATACACATATCCTCGCTGTCGGACGGAACATTCTCCATAGGTGACACACGACAAACCGCGGCCGACAACTTAGGCATCACCAACCTCACCAATTATTTCCCTACACAGCAGCAGAACAGCGGCATATACATGCTGTCGCCCAACTTCATAGTGGCATCATCCTACGGAAAGACAATGACACTGACATACAGTGAGGCCCAAAAGCGCTGTGCCACCTATCAGGAGGACGGCTATCCCGCAGGACGATGGCGCATCCCTACAGAGGGGGAAATCATGTTTGCCGTAGGGCTGTCGAACAAC
Source organism: uncultured Bacteroidaceae bacterium (assembly GCA_934426255.1). Taxonomy (GTDB): domain Bacteria; phylum Bacteroidota; class Bacteroidia; order Bacteroidales; family Bacteroidaceae; genus UBA6382. Next base: position 54,768 of record CAKRYD010000002.1, read on the forward strand.
CAGGTGTTTCCAACACTGTTCGGCGGAGACAGTAGTACAAAATACTGGGCTGCCAGCAAGAGGGCTTACTACCCCTATAATAAAAGGTTCGATGAAGCAAGAGAGACTGAGGAAAATTATATTCGTTGTGTCTATGACATCTGGTACTGGGGCGAGGAACATCAGGCAAACGGTTTTACATGGGGAGACAAATAGTTATGAAGCGCATCATCTGGATATTATTGTTGATTGCCGGCCTTGCCTCATGCAGCGAGGAGCTCTACAGGAGGGACGACACGCAGAAAGGCAAGGTAGAACTTTGTTTTGCTGCCGGCATTCCGGCAGCACAGGCCGCAGGCACACGTTCGTTGGGTGAGATGACCGACAGCAGGCGCAAGGGGCTGGACCTTTGGCTGGTGGTATTCGACGAAGACGGCTTTCTGGTTGAAACGGCCATGGCACGTGAGCAGAGCAACCAAGCCGACGAAACCCTCTTTAAGGTGGAGCTGAGCCGGTCGACAGAAAAGCGGATCATTCATTTCGTGGCCGTTGATTTTACGGATGCCGATACCGACCATGACGGCATCAACGATTCGATTGCATGGAACGCATCCATGAGGACGCTGCCCTACGGCCACGAGACCGAAGTGGTCAGAGCCCTGAAGGTGGACTATCCCACCGATGCCTATTGGCAACGGATAGAAGTGAAGAGCATCCACGATGACACCAAGATGACGAGGGTTCCCCTGGTGCGCAACTTTGCACAGATAGTCATCGAGCCTCGCAAAGACAGTGAGGGCAACATCTTGCTCACCGGCTTCGAACTTGAAGGGTTTGCGGTATGCAACATGGCAGATGCCGGAACGGTGGCTCCCTACCATACATCCGACGGAGATTTTGTTGACTATCTGAAAAACGGGGAAACGCCGAAAAACTATGACGAGCTGCACTATCACGGGGTGGAAGCCACGGGCAGCCAATGCTCGGTGAACGTGCCTCAAGACGACGGCACGGCCGACTGTGGACTGACATTCGACACCCGGCCCAAATACCTCTACGAGAGCACCAACTCACTCGGCACATCCAAGGGCCGCACCTATGTCATCGTGAAAGGAAGGTATACTGGGAACGGTGCCATCGGCAAGTCAACCTACTACAAGGTAGACCTGGTGAAGAGGGGCACAACGGGCATGGAATACTATGACATATTGCGCAACATCGTCTACAAAGGCAGCATCAACGAGGTGGTGGCCGACGGCTACTCCACGGCCTATCAGGCATCTGAGGCTGCTGCCAGCAACAACATTTCATCGTCGACCACAACGGAAGGAGTGCCCAACATCAGCGACAGCAAGCAGCGCATCTTTGTTTCAACCACATTCATCCTGATGACACGCAGGGAAGCAACCACAGTGAAATACAGGTATATTCCCAGCTTAGCCGACGGAGAGAGCTATGACAACGGCAAAGTGACGTATAACAACAGCCTTGCCTTTGCCACTCTCGGCAACAACGGCAGCGACGATACAGAAGGATGGCGAACACTCACCATCACGCCCACCGGAGATGTGCCCCACGGAGGAGCCGTGAAGGAAGACACCATCCACTTCTACGTGACCCCCGATGACACCGACGACGAGATGCTGTCACGCGACGTGAGGGTTGTCTACAGGGAACCTTACACACTCGATGTGGCATGTCCGCCGATGGTAAACGCACAGATCGGTGAGCAGGTCCTCGTTACACTGCACATCTCAAAAGACTTCAGCGAAAAGATATTTCCGCTGACTTTCAGAATCGAACCGTCGCCCAAGACCCTCTATCCCGACACACAGAAAAACCGGCTGCCGGTGCAGACGGGAAAAAGTCTGGCCGACAACACCGTCAATTCCTTCTGGTATGAAAAGACCATCACCTGGGACGACTATCTCAACCTGAACAGCCCTGAGGGCAAGAACTATAAGGAGCTGCCCTGCCACTTCCTGACCAACACTGCCGAAAGTGCCGCAAGGATATATGCCGACAACGAATATTGCCACATGGCAACCACCGCATTCATCAATCCGGTGCTGAAGGGCGTTTCGCTCGATGCGCAATATTACGGCAAGAACCAACAGGCAACGATCAACATCAATGTGGCCGACAAGGCCCTGCCCCTCACCATCAAGGTACAGGAAGAAGGCGGCACCGAGACCACCATTGACTGGCAATCGGGAAAGACCTCATACACATACGCCACACAGACCTTCGGGGGAAAAGTCACGGCCACAGTGACACTCAACGGCACGGACTACAGCATCACGGCAAGCGGTGAAAGGAATACCATCGAGAGCTATGCCTTCAGCACAAGCTTAAACCGCAACCGGAGCCAAAACGTTACCATCTACAAAGGCAATCAAAGCATCGGTTCGGGCACCATGAACAGCCGCGGATTTACAAGCGATGTAGTACTGTCGGAGCAGATAGACAAGGATACGGAACTGAAATTCACCTATAGCGATTGGTGGAACACCTATACTGCCACGGCCAAGCTGTCGGACCTGCTGAACGGAACACCCCTAAACTTCAGCCAGCAATGAGCATGAAACCTGTCATCACAGCTTTGCTGACGGGGCTCCTGCTGACGGCATGCCTGCATCGCAACAGCCCCACGGCAACGAATGCCCCGAAAGCCGAGAGGCTGCATTACGGCATGCCCGCAGTGCCGCCCTCACTGAAAGAGCCCAAAGAAAGGGCCGACTATGTGGTGGAACACTACTGGGAACGCTATGACTTCGGCAGAGAGCACAAGGCCGAAGACTCCACCTTTCTGGAGCAGGCCTTTGTGGACTATGCCGCCGTGCTGCCATTGGCCGACAGCACCTGTGCCGACAAAAGCATTGCAAAACTCGTGAACGCAAGTGACAATGCCAGCTATCGTGAACGCATCATGAGCCTGGCCCGGCATTATCTGGGGCATCCCCAGTCACCCGTACGCAACGAGATGATATACACAATGTTCCTGCGCCGATATGCCGCCCTGCCGTCTCTCGCCCTCGAACAACGCGAAAGGGCACTCTACATGTCGCACCAACTGTCGAAAAACCTGCCGGGACAGCAAGCCGCAGACTTTGCCTACACCACCCGCAAAGGGCAAAAAGGCACCCTGCACACCACCAAAGGCCGGAGGCTGCTGCTGGTGTTTTATGACCCCGATTGCGACAATTGCCACCGAATACTGGCCGAAGTGATACAGAACGGACGGCTCAACAGCAACCCCGACCTGAGGGTGATGGCCGTCTATGCCGGCACAGACACCGAAGCCTGGCGCAAGGAAAGAATACAACTGCCCGAAGGATGGATGGACGCACATGCCCCCGAAATAGAACGGAAGCAACTCTATTACACTCCGGCCACACCGGCTTTTTACCTGCTTGACGAGGACAAAAAGGTGGTGCTGAAGGATGCCACACCCGAACAGCTGCAGGATGTCATCATGCCATAAAAGGCATTGACAGGAACGATGCCTGAGACAAAAACGTGTTTCCTGTACATGACACACACTGTTTCACCTACATGAAACACATTGTTTCCTGTACATGTCACACGTTGTTTCATGTACATGACACACGTTGTTTCCCCTACATAGCACACCTTGTTTCATGTACAGAAAACACCCTGCAATCAGCCACATCGCAACAACAGATGCGGCATATAGTGATTTTGCATGCCCGGCTTTCGGAATCAAAAGATAGTTGCTAAATTTGCAGGATATACCAAAAAGCACACTGATGAATGCCGTTTTCATAGTTCTTCCGATACTCGCCCTGCTGATGTTCGAGCTGGGTCTTACCCTGCAGAGAGACGATTTTATACTGCTGCTGAAAAACCCCAAGCCCGTACTTGTGGGACTGTTCGGGCAAATCATCGCCTTGCCGCTCATCGCAGCCGCACTGGCATGGGCCTTCGGGCTGCAGGGCGTATTCTTCATAGGCCTCGTACTGATAGCCTGCTGCCCCGGTGGCAGCTCGTCTAACATCTTTTCCATGCTGGCCAAAGGCGACGTAGCCCTGTCGGTGTCGCTTACAGCCCTGAGCAGCATCATCACACTTTTCACCCTGCCGCTGTTCATGGCAATGGCCGTAAGCATGCAAGGCATGCAGGGCGAAACGGCCATCCGGCTCCCCGTGGGCAGCCTGTTGGTGCAAAACCTGCTGCTCATGCTCGTGCCCATACTGGCAGGCATCGTGCTGCGATGCCTGCGCCCCGGCCTTGCCTTCAGGCTTGAAAGCATGCTGTCGCGACTGGCCTTTCCGGCCCTGATGCTGCTGGCCGCCATCTTCTTTGTGCAGCACCGGCAGGTCATCTGCGACAACTTCGGACGACTGGGAGCCTGTGTCACACTGCTCGTAGTGCTGGCCACAGGGTTTGCCTCACTCCTGTCGCGACTCACAGGCATGAGACAGCGCACACGACGAACCATAGTGATTGAAGTGGGCATGCAGAATGCCGCACAGGCCATAGCCGTGGCATGCAGCCCCTTTATATTTGACAACGGAGAGATAGCCGTGCCGGCCATCATCTATGCACTTGTAATGAACGTAGTGTTGCTGGTCTATGTGGGAACCGTAGCAAAAAAGCACACGTAAACGGCAAAGCCGCAAGACTTTTATTCGTAACTTTGCGCACGTAAAACAACATATCCAAACCATAAAACACGAATATATGGACAACGAAGTATTGAAAGCCATCTGCGAACGGCGCAGCTGCCGCAACTACAAACCTGAACAGATAAGCGACGAAGAACTGGAAACCGTACTGAAAGCCGGCACCTATGCCCCGACGGCAAGAAACCAGCAGGATCCCGTCATCGTGGCCGTGCAGGACAAGGAGTTGAAAGAAAGAATCATCCGACTGAACGCCAAAGTAATGGGCAGCACAGGAGACCCGTTCTACGGTGCACCCACCATAGTACTTGTGTTTGGCCACCCCTCATGGAAAAACTACATACAAGACGGAAGTCTGGTGCTGGGCACAATGATGCTTGCCGCACATGCCATAGGACTGGCCTCGTGCTGGATAAACCGCGAAATAGAAATGTTTGCCACCGACGAGGGCAAAGCACTCATGAAAGACCTACAGCTGCCCGACGACTTAGGGGGCATCGGAGCACTTGCCCTGGGCTACTGGAACACAGAAATACCACAGGCCAAGCCAAGGAAAGACAACTACTACCGCATCATCAAATAAAAACCCGCAGACAAGAAAAATAAAGCCGCGGATAAAAATATCCACATAAAACATTTCTGTTCAAACAAAAAACCTTAACTTTGCAGCCGCAATCGCGGCCATTACACGCAAAGCTCGATAAAACAAACAAAAGAATCATATAATGAAGAAAGACATTCATCCAAAAGAATACCGCCCGGTAGTATTCAAGGACATGAGCAATGGTGATATGTTCCTTACACGCTCAACAGCCAAGTCGAACGAAACCATCGAATTCAACGGTGAGACCTATCCGGTAATCAAAGTAGAAATCTCCAATACGTCACACCCGTTCTACACAGGAAAGTCCAAACTGGTAGACACAGCAGGTCGTGTAGACAAGTTCATGAGCCGCTACGCCAAGGTACAGAAGAAATAACGAACGGACATCCCGTTCAGACAAAAAAGGCATGCCGATTAACGGCATGCCCTTTTTGTTGGTATAAACCCGCCAGACCATAGCCTCAACAGCAAACGGCAAAAGCCGCAACCCCACAGCCCTCAGGCAAAAAACAAGCATTCCCTGCCCAACGGGCAGGGAATGCACTATTGAAAAGCACTGATGTCTGATTAGTCGAGCACCTTTACCTTGATGTTGCGATACCATACATTATCGCCATGATCCTGCAAACCGATGAAGCCTTCATGGTTGGGGCCACCGGCCTTGCTGAAGCCTTGGAAAGCAGCAGGCCATGCCTTTTCGCTGAACTTGCTGGTCTGCAGCAATGCAATCCACTCGGGAGTCCACAACTCGTATTGCACTACCTGCTTTCCATTCTGGAAGTGTGTAACCTTTCCATTGTCCACACGGATAACCGTATTGTTCCACTGCTCATAGGGCTTCTGGTTTTGTGGACGGGCCGGAATCAAGTCATACAAAGATGAAGACTGGCGGTTTCCATCCTTACCCAACTTAGCATCGGGGTGATTGGCATTGTCTAACACCTGGCTTTCCAAGCCGGAAACAACGATAGACTCCAACTGACCGTCCTTGTTGGCCAGCTCCTGTGCAAGGTAGAATATACCGGAGTTACCGGCCTTACATATCTTCCAATCGATGGAAAGCTCAAAGTTCTTGAACTTGTGTGCAAAGATAATGTCACCGCCTTCCTTGCCCTTTGCCTTCTCAGGGTCCTGGTTCCCGATGAAGTGAATACAGCCATCTTCAACCACCCAGCGCGAGGGGATATACGATTTTCCATAACCCCTCCAGCCGCTCATTGTCTGACCGTCGAAGATGGTGATATAGCCCTTACTGTCGATTGGGAAATTGTGCTTGTCCCACAACTCGGGACCTTGGAAGCCCTGTGAACATATGATTTCAACAGTCTTCTTGGCCTTCGTAGCCTTCTTGGCGGCAAAGGCATTGGAGCCACCTGCTATCATAAGCAAGCATGCTACTGAACAAAATAATTTTTTCATTATATCAAGTCTTTATATTCGTGTCATTCACTTCCGATTAAGCCGGCATCTCAGGAAGCTTCCAGCCGTCGCGGTACTTAGGTTTAATGAGGTTGGCAGCAAACTCGTTTGCATCTACCGGCTCACTGTAAGTGCGGTCGAAGGTTGGATTACCGTCAGTAATCTTGAACTTGTCCTCGATAATGCTGCGAATCTTAGCCGTAGCAGGGATGTTGGTGAACTTCATGTTCTGTCCGTCCCAGTCGAGCCATTGGTCGAGGTCTTGCAGACGTGAAGCAACAACGCCCATCACTACCATTTCGTTCAACGGACCGGCCTCGGCGAAACATGAAGTGGTCTCGATGCGGTTTTCGGGACTTTCCTTGCACGCACGTATCCAATCTTGCTGGTGATGGTCGCCCTTTACAATGCGGCACAACTCGGGAACCTTGGGGTTACGTCCCGATACGAGGAACGGATTCTGACCCCAGCTGCCTACTACCATGGTATCTTTGGTACCATAGAAGATGCTGGCTCCATCGGCCAACATGTGCTTGTCGGCAGGCATATTGAAAGGGATATCGGGCTTCAATCCGCCATCATACCATGTTACCTCTACGGGAGGAAGAGCCAGCTTGGGCAGGTTGGGACGTGCAGGGAACTTATAGGTGATCTTCTCGGCTGTAGGACAAGCATCGGTCATCAGCATCGTTGACGAACCCAGAACCTGAGTGGGGAAACCCAAATTCAAACCTTTGAAGGCCACCTGCAGGATATGGTTGGCCATATCACCCAGTGCTCCCGAACCGAAATCCCACCAACCACGGAAGTTCCACGGCGTGTAAGCAGAATTGTAGTCGCGGAACTTGGCCGGACCGATAAACGCATCCCAGTTCAAGGTGCTGGGCACTGCCATCTTCTCTTTCGGTGCAGCCATACCCTGCGGCCAGATAGGACGGTTGGTAAATGCCTCAACTTTGGTCACCTCACCTATCTCACCGTTCCACAACCAATTCAAGGCTTGACGTGTACCTGAGCCGGATGCACCTTGGTTACCCATCTGAGTGGCCACCTTGTATTTCTTGGCCAGTTTGGCCAACAAGCGTGATTCATACACGTAAAGCGTCATAGGCTTTTCAACATACACGTGCTTGCCGGCTGTCATTGCGTCGGCTGCAATGATGGCATGCGTATGGTCGGCAGTTGCAACCATTACACCATCGGCCTCCTTAAGCATCTCATCGTACATCTTGCGATAGTCGTTGTAACGCTTTGCCTTGGGATATTTGTCGAAAATGTGCTTGGCATACTTCCAGTCAACATCGCACAAACCGATGATGTTTTCGGTTTCCATGCCGGCCAGGTCGGCAGCACCACGGCCTCCGATACCAACACCGAGGATGTTCATCTTGTCACTTGGGGCAACGTGACCATACTTCTTGCCCAGAATAGTGTTAGGTGCAACGACCAAACCAGCCATGGCAGCCCCACCTGCTTTCAGGAATTCTCTTCTTGTAATGTCTGACATAAAAAATTGTATTGAGTTTTATTGTATATGTGTATTCGCTACTAACGTTGAGGCAACAGCCCGTAACCATTCTTCATATGCTTGCGACGCTCACGTATCTGCTCTAATGTCTTCAGATTGCCGATGGCGGGAAGATCGTGCTTGTGAGCATCTTCAAGAAACAACCATGCATATTCTGATGCAATGGCTGAGTCACGCATCTCGGGCAAACGCGGGCTTCGCTGTCCGCTCTCTATGGATTCGGCAAACAAGGTGACCAGGCGGTCAATGTTTTTTCCGCCAAAGGGCTTCTCTAACTCATGCGTTTCGTGAACTCCATGCAGCGACACCTTAGCCGTGTGGAAGTCGTGTGTCATGTGAGCAACCCCCTTGGTGCCGATGATATCTATATATGAATTGTGTATCTGGTCCTTGGCCAGCTGACCGTAGACAAAGCCTTGTGTGATGTCAAACACCACACCGTTTTCGAATGTTCCGTGGCACTGTATCCACCAAGGCTCTTTATAGTTCCACATGTTGATGCCTTGTGCATGCCACGTCTTATACTCACAGCCTGCATACCAGCGGGTGATGTCTACATAGTGCATGCCGCAGTCGTGGAACGCAGGTCCCTCATATTCGTGCCCTTCGCCCGGAGCAAGGCCGGGAGTCATGTGGCAAACGCGTATGATGGCCAACTCTCCTATCTCACCGGACTGTATAAAGTCCTTTATCGTATTATGATACCATGAATTGCGCAAATATAGGTTCACGGTTGTCAATCTGTCGGAGTCTTCAACGATGTCTACCACTTCCCACTCTCTATCCACAGTGTCTGCTATCGGCTTTTCCGATATAACATGCTTGCCGGCCTGTATAGCCCGTTCTATCTGCTCCCTACGGGAATTAGCCAAAGCACAAAGGGCTACAACCTGAATATCAGGATCATTGAAGATAACACTTTCGTCACTTGTCAGTTTCGACTCAGGGCTCTTTTCATGAGCCAATGCGAGTGCGTTCTCATTTACATCGCAGATGTAAGCCACTTCGTAGCGGCCACATTTCTGCAATTCTTCCAAGTAGAAACGTCCCATCCGCCCGAAGCCGATTAAGCCAATCTTAATTTTCATGTACTTGCTCTTTAATAGCCTCGCTGGTAAATTAATGTTTCGAGGCACGACAAAGGTACAAATTAGTTTACAAGCACGAAGTCCTGACGTTCCCTTTTATCGCTTCAGGGCTTTCCTTTTAGGCTTAATTAAAACTTCACTTAGCATTATTTGGTAGCAGAGAGCAGCTGCGAACCTCTATAGCGGTAATTGAAGCGGCCGTTGGGGGCTACATCACCGTTGACAATGAAGTCAAGAATATCAGCAGTTGCCTTGGGTACATTGTCCACCCACTTGAAATCGAAATCCGAATCCGCAGTCATCTGCAAAAGTTTCTTGGGAATTGACAGCATCATTTCTTTGCCTTCGCAGCGTGAACGTACAGGCTTCACGACATTCCATGCTCCTTGAGTATCGTCATAACGATACAGTTCCATTGTGCCATTGTTGCACGAAACCATGTAGTCATAGCCGTTCCAACCTGTTGAATGACCGCAATCCGCATCAAGCAACAATGTCATCCAATGCGTCTTTCCGGCTGGCAATGAAGGAAGAATTGCCTCATTCGTGGCTACATAGAAGTAGAGATTCTTTTTGTCTTTCGCCACTTTGGCCCTGACTATATCGTTGGTACAACGTTCGAAAGTTGAAGGATGCTGTGCATTCTCCGAAGTATAATGACAGTCTCCCGGCTCATCGCGAAACTCGGGCTGTACATCGCTCCACTGCGAAAAACTGCCATTCAAACGTATGGTCTTGCACTTCTGCGGTATAGGAATGGGACGTGCGCCATGATATTTGCGTGCATTTGAAACGAGCTGGAGGTAATAGTTGTCACGTATCAACGGCTCACGGCTGGGTTCGATGTCGCGGTTGAATTCCTGATTGTAGACATCCACAAAATAGGTTTCCCCTATCTTGGCTGTGCCACCGGGGCGGACACGATCCAATTCTTCCGCATTATTGATTTGAAAACGTTGTGCCATCCACTCGTTCCACTGTGTCAGCATCACCACTTTCGGGTGGAGCTTCAAGGCCTGCTGCCACTGTTCTTCAAAATAATAGCCATAAGGCGTTTCCTTGCATAGGCCGTATTTATCGAATGGCGGTTGCTTCCCTGCATGATAGCTCTTGCCTATCTTGGAGTAAGGGTGCTGTGATACGCTTACCGATACCTGCTCTATCACCTGTCCGTCATTGCCGGCTGCTGTTCCCGGCCGCTGTGGATAGAATTCAAGCCATGGCCACTTGTTTTCTCCTGACTCCCAGGCCCAGCTGTGCCGTGCGGTGAATGCATCACGAACCTCCTTGGGCAACGTCATAAACTCATTCAGTTCTACCAATATCAATGGCTTGCCTTCCCACTTGAACCAATAGGCATCGTTAGTTCCATCCTTATAGAATGCATCATAGATGTGTTGCACAGTTTTGGCTGTGGCCGAATGGGTGATAAATGCCAGTTTGGGAACTTTAAGTCCGAGCCCCCTACGACGGTCAACCTCAGCCATGACGGCTTTCACGTTGCCATCATAGGTAAATGCATTGGTAACATCAAAGAAGTAGAAGTCAACCCCTGCGTCCATCAGCATCTGCATGTGGCGGGATATGACGAACGGGTCATTGCCTTCATAGTATCCCAATGCAGGCTCCCCACCCCAATGGAACTGGCCTACTTTCCCCCACTTGGGGTTATCGGCATCTTCCTTGAGCAGCTTTGTGATGTCTTTGACCTCATCACCATGCTGCCCGTGCCATATATAATAGAACATGCCGATGCTCACCGTCGTGTCTATGGTTGTTTGTTCAACACCGTTTCCTGCATAAGCCACATTGCGTCCCAGTCCATCGGTGCAGACCCATGTGTCGCTATAGGTATCGTAGATATCGCCTTTTGCGGTTGTTACCAGGAACAGGAGCAGCAACGCACAGAGTTTTTTCATCATAGGTTATTCTGCAATGTAGTTACTTGTACCTTTTATGTTGGAAAACTTTCTGACACACGTACGGTTGCCCATCTTGATTTTTGCGATATAGTTGCCGGGCATCAGGTCGAAAGCCATGCTGAATGCTCCTGCCGCGGCATGCCGGACATGCTTTGCAGCAACCTTTTTCCCTTGTACATTATATATATTAATGTGCACATCACTTCCTTGAGGCAATTGCAGGCTGAGTGTTGTCTTGCTTCCCAATGACTGGATTTGTATATCAGAGCTATTGCTTGCAATGCCCTTGATTGCGGTGGGAACAGATGCCAGCTGCGAACCTCTGAAGCGGTAGTTGAAGCGTCCGTTGGGTGCCACATCGCCATCTTTGATAAAGTCAAGTATATCGGTCGAAGCCTTGGATATGTTGTCTATCCATTTGAAATCAAAGTCGGCTTCGTCTGTCATGCCTACATCTTTCTTGGCCAGCGAAAGCATCAATTTGTTTCCTTGATGGCGCATCTTAACCTCTTTTCCCTCATTCCAGGCATCGTCATAGCGGTAGAGTTTCATCACGTTCCCGTCATTTGAGACCATGTAGTCATACCCATTCCACCCGTTGCTGTATACACAGTCGACATTCAGTAGTAAAGACATCCACCTCACTCCTGTCACGGCCGTGGGGCTGCAAATATTGGCAGCTGTGGCTACGTAGAAGTAGAGGCTGTCGGCATCTTTAGTGACTTTGGCACTTACAATGTCGTTGGTCTTGCGGCGCAGGCTCTCGCTGCTTTGTGCGGTCGATGACTTATAGTAGGTATCGCCCGGCTCGTCTATGAACTCGGGTGTCACATTGTCCCACTGCGAAAAATCGTCATTGATGGTGATGGACTTGCTGACTGTCGGTATGGGTATGGGGCGTGCGCCCTTGTATTTCCTGCTATACGAAACCATCTGCAGGTAATAGTTGTCACGAATCAGAGGCTCACTGCTCGGTTCTATGTCGCGGCTGAATTCCTGGTTGTAGACATCCACGAAATAGGTTTCCCCTATTTTGGCCGTTGCTCCCGGCCTTACCAGAGAATACTCATTGGCTGAATTGATCAAGAAACGTTGCGCCATCCACTCGTTCCATTGTGTGACCATGACCACTTTGGGCCGCGCGTTGACGGCACGTTTCCACTGTTCGTCAAAGTAATATCCGTAGGGTGTACCCTTGCAAAGTCCGTATTTGTCATAAGAAGGTTGCTTGCCTCCATGATAGCTTTTGCCTATTTTGGACGACGGATGTTGGGCAACACTGACCGACATCTGTTCGTTTACGCGTTTATGGTTCTTGTCATAGGCATAGCCTACTGCCTGAGGATAGTTGGCAAGCCACGACCATTTGTTTTCTCCTGTGTCCCATGCCCAGCTGTGACGATAGGTAAAGCGGTCTCTGACCTCCTGGCTCAGGGTCTTGAACTCGGCTTGTTCGACCAATATAAGTGGCTTACCTTCCCACATAAACCAATACTTATCGTAGCGTTTGTCCTTATAGAATGTATCGTAAAGGTGCTGGACTGTCGATGCCGTAGACGAATGGGTCATGAATGCCAGTTTGGGAACTTTGAGCCCCAGGCGTGTACGTCGGTCAACCTCGGCCATGACAGCTTTCACGTTGCCATCATAGGTAAAAGCATTGGTAACATCAAAGAAATAGAAGTCAACCCCCGCATCCATCAGCATCTGCATATGTCGGGCTATAATATATCTGTCGTTGCCTTTGTAGTAGCCAAGCACGGGTTTGCCGCCCCAATGAAACTGGCCTACGGCACCCCACTTAGGGTTTTCGGCATTGTTTTCAAGGAGTCTTGTGATGTCTTTTATCTCATCACCGTGCTGTCCGTGCCATATATAATAGAACATGCCTATCTGCAAGGTAGAGTCTATCTTGGTGCGTGTCACGCCTTTCCCTGCATAGGCCACGTTGCGCCCCAGTTCGTCTGCGCATACCCATGTGTCGTTATAGGTATCGAGGACATCTGCATTTACAACTGTGGCTGCGCATAGCAACAGCGCAGAAATCTGTATTTTCATCTGTAATTATAGTGTTTGTGTCGCTGCAAAGTTATTCATTCTTCGTTGAAAAGAGGCTGAATGCAGTGATTTTTTGGTGGGAGTTATAAAAAAGAAGGCTGAGAATTCCGATTAATAGGCTTGAAATGTGTAATTTTGGCCTTTAATTTTTTGCAGATAATGATGCTATGTCATCTAAAGATATGTATATGGGAAAGATCAAGCTATGTATAGATAAGGCTGCAAAAGCTTTGAAACGCTTTCTTGCATGGTATAAAGGGCTTTACATCAACCGTCCGTGGTACAAGCGTGCCATCACGGCCATTGTCTCGCTTATTGTGCTTTTCATCGTCTACCTGTTTGCCGTCTACTTCAATTTGTTCTGGCTTTTCGGCAAATCACCGTCGATACATACCATCATGCACCCCCAGAACAATGAGGCTTCCGAGATATACTCGCAAGACAGTGTTCTGCTGGGCAAGTATTTCAACGAAAACCGTTCGCCCGTAAAATACGAGGACGTCAACCCTATGTTCTACCGCACCTTGATCGACACCGAGGATGAACGTTTCTACAGCCACCACGGAGTAGACTTCACAGGTCTGCTGGCCGCTGCCAAGGATATGCTTCACGGCAATGCGCGCGGTGCTTCAACCATCACCCAACAGCTGGTAAAGAACATCTTCAGGATGCGCACACAGTATTCCACGGGATTGCTGGGCAGGATTCCGGGTGTCAAGATGGTCATCATGAAAACCAAGGAATGGATTCTGGCCATCGGGCTGGAATGCTTCTACGACAAGAAAGACATCCTGACCATGTATGTCAACACGGTGGATTTCGGCAGCAATGCCTATGGCATCAAGACGGCGGCCAAGACCTACTTCAATACCACACCGAAGCAAATAAAGACCGAGGAGGCGGCCGTGCTGGTGGGGCTGCTCAAGGCCACGTCTTCATACAACCCCAAGATCAACCCCAAGCGAAGCCTGGCTCGCCGCAACGTAGTGCTCAGAAACCTGCTTGCACACGGGCACATAGCCCAGGCCGAATTTGACTCCCTGTCGGCATTACCCATCCGTCTTAACTTTAACGTTGAGAATATCTATGACGGCAAGGCTCTCTATTTCCGTCAGGAACTGGCGAAAAACCTGCGCCGGATTTTCAAGGAAAAAGGCTTGGATGTGGACCTCTATTCCGACGGACTGAAAATCTACACCACGCTCGATTCCAAGATGCAGGAGTATGCCGAGCAAGCCGTCAATAAGCAGATGCGCATCATACAGCAGCGTTTCAACAACCATTGGGGCAAGGAGGAGCCATGGCAAGATGAGCACCATCAGGTGATAGCCGGCTTCATCGAAGACAAAGCCAAGCGGCTTGGCTGCTATAAGCACCTATACCAGAAATACGACGGCAACCAGGATTCGATTGACTATTACCTGAACCTGCCCCACGAAGTGACCCTCTTCGACTACGACGGTCCCAAGAAGGCCGTGATGAGCACCCTGGATTCCATCCGCTACATGGTGAGGTTCATGCACACAGGGTTCGTGGCCATGGAGCCCGACACCCGCCACATCAAGGCCTGGGTCGGCGACATTGACTATGAATCATGGAAGTATGACAAGGTGACAGCTATGCGCCAACCGGGTTCGACCTTCAAGATATTCGTCTACGCCGCTGCCATGAACGCAGGTCTTTCGCCTTGTGACATGAAGCGCGATGAGTATGTGGGCATGCAGGTGTTCGACAAGAAAAAGAACAAGGAAGTGCTGTGGGCACCCCACAATGCCAACGGCTATTTCACCGGAGATTCAATGACCCTTCGTGCGGCCTTTGCACAAAGCGTCAACAGCATAGCCGTAAAGACGGGTATGGAAGTAGGCATCGACAATGTGGTCAAGGTAGCTCACGACATGGGTATTCACTCACCGTTGGACAACCAGCCTGCACTCACGTTGGGCTCGTCAGACGTTTCGCTGCTCGAGCTGGTCAACTCCTATGCCACTGTTGTGGCCGACGGCAAGGAGCAGGAACCCGTAATGGTGACCAAGGTCCTTGACCGCGAGGGCAAAGTTATCTACGATTCCAAGAAAGAGTTGCCTACACCCGTGCAGGCCCTACCCTACCGCACGGCATTCCTGATGCAGCAGATGCTCAAGGCAGGTCTCAGTGAACCGGGGGGCACATCCATGGCATTGTGGTCGTATATCCGCAGTTTCGACCGCACCACTGACTTCGGGGGAAAGACCGGAACCTCTAATAATCACTCGGATGCTTGGTACGTAGGTGTAACTCCGGGGCTTGTTGGCGGAGCATGGGTTGGCGGAGAATATCGCAGCATTCACTTCAGAACGGGAGCTCTGGGCCAGGGCAGCCGCACTGCACTCCCCATATTTGGCTACTTCATGCAAGACGTATTGAACGACCCGAAGTTTGCCAAATACAGGCAGAAGTTCAAAAAGCCGCTGGAGGAAATCCCCGCCAGCTGCTACAACTGTCCCAACTATCGTCCCCGCGTTGTCGAGGAAATCGATTCGACCACTCTCGATTCCATCCACCGGGCCTTTGTGGGTGACTCCATCCACATGCATCATTCCGGAATATCGCAAGAAGAGATTGAGCGCGAACTGGGCGGAAACGACAACGGCGACATCAGCTTCTAAACCATGAAAAGCATGCGTCGGCTCATCCGCCTGTCACTGCTGGCCGTTGTGGCACTGGCTTCCTATGCCTGGAAAAGCGGCGAACTCACGGCCGAACACCCCGCACAGCCTGCCGCAGAAGCCGTGCAGCAGCCTGCCGATGTGGCAAAACCTTTGACGGCAGCCCCCATAAAAGGGGAAAAGATGCTGAAGCGCGAAGGCTACGTTGTGTCGTATAACATCTCGACGAAGCAGCCCAACTATGTGGCATGGGTGCTGACTCCCGGCCGCATCAAAGGCACGGCCAAACGTTGCTCCACTTTCTTTCAAGACCCCGAACTGGCCGACAGCGAGCGTTCCACCTTAGACGACTATCGCTCTTCGGGCTATGACCGAGGCCACATGTGTCCGGCAGGCGACAACAAATGGAGCCACACGGCCATGATAGGATCCTTCTATCTTTCCAACGTATGCCCCCAGAAGCATACCCTCAACGGCGGCGACTGGAGGTTGCTCGAGGAAGCTTGCCGCAGATGGGTCGGCAAAAACAGGCAGAACATCCACATCATCTGCGGCCCCGTCTTCAAAGGCCACAACAGAAAACTACACAAAAGGGTAGGCATTCCCGACTGTTTTTTCAAGACGCTTCTGTGTCTTGAAAAAGGACAGGAAAAGGGCATCGCATTCATCTTCAGCAACGACACAAGCGACCAGCCCATGGAGCAGCACGTCTGCACCATAGATTCAGTAGAGCAGCTCACCGGCTACGACCTCTACGATACATTGGACCCATCGTTGCAGAAAAGGCTCGAAAGCCGGTCTGACCTTAAAGAGTGGCACCTGTAGCCCTACATGCTAAGGCTGCCTTTCCGGTGACTCACCCGACAGACGTGCCACCCAAGAAGCCACCTCATCGGGATTGTCGGCAATATGTTCCGCCTGATGTTCCTCAAGAAAGTCGCGGTCGCGAAATCCCCATGTCACACTGATACAGGGCATTCCAGCATTACGGGCCGTCATGAGGTCTACTTCCGAATCACCCACATATACCGCATCGCGGGATGAGCTGCCTAATTGTCGCAGAGCCGCATTGACCGTATCGGGAGCCGGCTTGCGGCTGATTCCCTCGCTTTCGCCTATGGCCACACGGATGTAACGACTGAAGAAACGCTCGTTGAGCTGGCTCACTGCCGCCTGCGGCTTGTTGGAAACGATGGCCAGCCTGTAGCCCTTTTCACTGAGCGATGACAACAAAGGGCAAATGCCCTCATAGGGAGCCGTGAGCTCCAGACAGTGAGACATGTAATAACGGCGAAACACGGCAAGAGCCTCGGCATAGCATGCCTCTCCGGCCTCCTCGGGAACTGCCTTGCGCATCAGATTGGCAACACCGTTGCCCAAGAAGCGGCGCACCTCGTCACGGCTGCGCTCCCTGCATCCGCATGCCCTGAGGGCATAGTTCACACTGTTTGACAAATCGTCCAACGTATTCAGCAACGTGCCGTCCAGATCAAAGACCACCGTATCCATCTTCTTCATGTTTTTTCGCTTTTAAGAATCTCTTTGCTACTGCAAAATTACGAAAGCCCGACAACATACATCCCACCTCCAGCAGAATTCAATGGCAGGACCCCACCTGCAATGCGGCACATTGCAGGCAACAACCCCGCAGATTGTTGAGTGTTTCATGTACATGAAACACATTGTTCTCTGTACAGGAAACAACCTGTGATATGTACAGGAAACGACCTGTTTCATGTACACGAAACACATTGTGGTCTGTACAGGAAACAGCGTGTGATATGTACAGAAAACAACCTGCAACCTGCCACATCGCAACCTTCGAAGAGACACACCCGAACGACAGCCTGCACCGATTTCAACCTTTATTGCTGCAAAATGGTGCTTCTTTCCTTCAAAAGTATCAATTGCACAATCTATTCAGCCACATTGGCACCCGAATGAACTTTTTCAACGTTTAGTAGGCAGAAAAGTGCCAAAATCTCCCCCCCCCAACAAAAAAATGCCTAACTTTGATGCCCGATAACACCACACATTGTTTAACTAACACCACACATTATGAGAAGATTCTTATCTTTGTTTGCGCTGATGCTTCTCGGGCTTGTTCCGATGATGGCTCAGGACGCACCCGGCACCCTGGTGAAAGGCGACCGCATTTCCTGGAGTGCAGTGAAAGCAGGCGATGAAATCCTGCTACAGAACGCAAGCGGCACATGGAATTTCCAGTACAGTTCGGTGGTCACCGACCTGACCATCTGCTTCCTGCAAGGCGTTGCCGACAACTACAACCGTAATGCCGACACCCACCAGCTCGACTGCTCGATGGCAGCATTGAGCTCGGACAACATCTACATTGTAGTAGAGGCTCCCCAACAACACGAAGGGGTTCCGTCCTACTACCTGCAGCACAAGGACACAAAAAAATACGTACAGGGAGTAGAGAACGGAATGCAATCGTTCCTCGTTGATAACATAGCCGAGGCTACGAGCTTTGAGGTTGAAGGCGCACTTGACAACTATGAGCCGCATGCACAATGGCAGAGTACAGGCCTCGTTGACAATGAAACAGCCGTGCTTACCCACTATGAAGGAGACAAGAAATTGCACTTCGGACCCTTCTGGAACTATGGCTACACCTATTACGGCACTGCCACCGACATCATCGTATGGAACATATATCACACTGCATACGACCAGAGTGCAAAGGCCAAACTGGGAGCCCTCATCGATAAAATCAAGGCAGACAAACCCACATTCCCTATAGGGACAGACCCCGGATATTACCCGGAAGAACTGGTAACCACCTATGAAACAGCCTTCCTTGACGCTGACGAATACTACGCTGATGGTGCAGACATCGAAGAGGAATATGCCAAATATTACGACCGGCTGACAGCTGCCTACGACAATGTCAAGAACGGCTACATCAAGATAACCGACGGCTATTATCGCTTTGTCAGTGCCTACAGCAACTGGATGACCTTGCAAGGAACCGAAAAAAGCCTGAAAGCAGACACCGAACACCATCTGGCATGGGGCAACTATGACACAAAAGACCCCACGCAGCTCTTCAAAGTAACCCAATTGGCCGAAGGAGAATACTCCATCCAAAACGTGGCTACGGGCGAATACATCAACACTGTTGAGGGAAAAGAAGCAATCGTGCCCATGTCGGCCGAACAAATCACACCACAAACCTTCAGCTACTTTGACGGCACGGCACGATGGAGCATGGCCAACAAAGCCAACCCCATAGCCTACCGTACCAATGACCACGACTACGGATATGGCCTGGGAGGAACCATCTATACAGTCGACGGAGGCTCAACCACAGCATCTGCCTGGTATGTTCGTCCGGAAACCAACCAGCAGCTCATCGACAGCCTTGCCAAAGCCGGACCGCAACGCATCCTCAACGACAAGATGAACGTGACCCTTGCCTCGGCACAGACAGCCAAAGACAAGGCATTCGACTATCCCGAACTCATCACCGACGGCAAGCAGATATCATCCAACGCCCTCCAAAGCGGCAGTTATGCCAACCTGATTGACGGCAATGTCAACACCGTGTTCCACTCCATCTGGGACGCAACCCTCATGAAATCGGAACTGGGAGAAGGCGTAGGATATCACAACCTGCAAGTGGCCTTCAACGAACCTGTAGACAAACTCTTCTTCAGATACACAGGCGTGACAGGCACCAACTTCCACGACAGCCCCAACAACATAGGCATCTATGTGACCAACGACGACGAACTCGGTACAAGCACAGCCGCAGCCGACTCAACGAAGTGGGTTCACGTGACCGACCTCACCGAAGGATTCCCCAGCGACATCAAGGAAGCCAGATATACTTCACCGCTGATCACATTCGACAATGCCTATAAATACATACGTCTGGTAGTGCGCCACACCACCCACCAGGGCAAACATTCGGAGCGCACATTCATGAATCCTTACGGCACAGGCATCACATTCAACCTGAGCGAACTGCAGCTCTACAAGCCCGACTATGCCGAAACATCACTATACAGCAACGTAAGCGGCATGAAAGAAGCTGCCGACAACATGCTGCAACTCATGACTGCCGGTGAAGAAAAGGTAAATAACAACACCGTGACCGATGCCGACATCGAGGCCCTCGATGCCGCCATCAAGGCCGTAAACGCACTTTACATCAACCGCGACTCGCTCTATACGGAACTGGCCAACACCGTGACCGAAGCCCAAAAGGCCTACAGCGATGCCCTCGGTTCCAAACAGGCACTCATCACTGATGCCTCACAGTTCAGTAGCAACCAAGGACCCGGTTCGTCGGGCGACTTTTCAAGCTTCGAACATCTGCTGACACCCGAAACACATTACAACTACAACTATCACTCGTTCTTCATAGCCGATGCCATGAGCAATCCCAACATCACCCCCGACGAATGGATGCAGGCACTGGCCGCCAGAGGAGCAAAATATGTGGGCTACGGCTACCACAACCTGCAAGTAAGGCTGAACGAACCCATCAAAAACTTCTGGCTCGAATACACCAGCCGCACAGATACGAAAGTGATAGACAGCCCCACAGACATCGAAGTATATGCAACGAATGATGACGCCTTAGGCACCGATCCCGACCAGGCCAATGTGGAGCAATGGACAAAAGTGACAGAGCTGACCGAAGGGTTCCCGGGAACAGAGCCCGGAGGCAAGTACACCTCACCCGTAATTGACTTGGGTGGCGAGTACAAATATGTACGCTTCGTCATCAAAAACACTGCAATGAACGGGAACGGAAGAGCCTATGCCAACCCTGACGTGACCGGCATGACTTGGAACGTAGCCTGCTGGCAGATGTACAACGGACTCGACCCGCAACGCGTACAATATAATTACAACGAAGACATGCATAAGGCAGTAGATGCCATGAAAGCACTCATCGACGATGCCGAAGCTACTTCGAAAAAGACCGTACTCAACAATGACAAGCAGACAGCCCTGCGCTCTGCCATCGACCTCGTGCTGAGCCTCTATGCCGATTCCACAGAACTTTCCAAACTGTACAAGAAATACAACACCCTGATTAACACAGCTGTCATAGGCACCGGTGTAGGCTATGTAGACACACAAGAGGCTGTTGATGCTTTCGCAGCCGTCATCAAGGAAGCCAAAACCACAGTAGATCCCATACAGCCCACCAAGGCAAGCATCGATGCTGCCGTGGCAAAAATCACTGAAGCATATAGTATCTTCGACAGCCACATCGGCAAAGTGGAAGCCGGCAAATGGTATCATATCCTAAGTGCTGCCGCTGAAGGCGATCAGGCAGTCGAGACAGTGCTGCCTGCACGCGAAGTGAGAGGTGCCGCACTCTACGTAACCAGCAGCGGCGACGGCTTCGGTTCGGTTGAAGGAGATTATAAATACGGCAACCAGCTCCGTTGGGGCATGGACGACGTGAAGTTCAAGGAAATGGCTGTAGACCCCGATGCCATGTGGCAATTCATAGCTGCACCCGAACAGGGAGAAAACGTCTACTATATCCAGAACATGCGCAAGGGCTCGTACATTGGCAACTCCAACGGCTCGACAAACCCCTATGACCCCTACTACTATGACAGTGCAGAACCCATGCCGTTCCGCCTTGACCCCATCGGAGCCGGACAGTTCAACATCGTTGCCATCGGTGATGCCAACAATCCGGGTGCCATCGGAGCCGGTGACAATGCACGTCAGATACGTGGCGACATGACAACAAAGACAGGCATTAACCAGCGCACCTCATGGACCATTGAGCCAATAGACCCGAGCATCGATGCCATCACGCTGACCTATCCAAGCAACAGCGTACAGATTGTCACACTGCCTTACGCAGTAAGCAATATAGGCGCTATCAACGAAGGTGTGCATACCTATGCCATACACAGTCAGGTATCGGCCACCGAACTTGCACTGATCAAGAAGGACGAGTTCGCTGCCGGTGAACCTTTCATCATGACAATCGGCGACCTGACACAGTATGAAGATGACCACAGCAATATGGATATCTCCATCGTGCTGCCGGCAAGCGCAACTGCAAAGGCCGACACAGTCAACGGCCTTGTGGGCGTACTCAGCCAACGCAGTGTCAAGGGCAACGGCTACGGATTCATAGATAATGCCGTGCTGAAAGTGCTGGCCGAAGACAAGTCTGCAAGCATCGGCTCACAGTCGGGCTATATAGTTCCATCGCTCATCAAGGCACAGGAAGGCGAATACGACCTGATACTGACCACCGAAGGTGCACTTGGCATCAAGCAAGTTGCCGGTAGCAATGACGCGCTTGTCAATGTCTACACCATCGATGGCAAGCTCTTCAAGCGCAACATCAAGGCTGCCGATGCACTGAAGAACCTGAAGAAAGGCATCTACATCGTAGGTAAAAAGAAGATTGCAGTGAGATAACGCCTTTTGCAAGCACTCTTGCTTACATACTAACCCGTTGCATTGTCTGCACAGATGATGCAACGGGTTTTTCTTGTCTCCAAGAGCCCATCTTAGAACCTTGATAATTTAAGCATGAAATATCTCTGCAACAAAGCTGCTAAAAGCAGAATATTTCGTACTTTTGTTATCATCAAACATTCAAAATATAGCACATCTATGGTTAACAGATTTATCTTAAACGAAGTTTCCTACTTCGGTCCGGGAGCAAGAAAAGAATTACCGGAAGTTCTCAAGCGTCTGCGCTTAAAGAAAGCATTGGTATGCAGTGACAAAGGCCTTATAAAGGTAGGTACCACAAAAATGGTTACCGACGTGCTCGATGAAGCCAAGATACCCTATGAGATCTATAGTGAAATCAAGCCCAACCCTACCGTAACGAACGTTAAGCAGGGTGTCACCGCATTCAAAGCTTCGGGTGCCGATTGCATCATTGCTATAGGGGGCGGTTCCTCGATGGACACAGCCAAAGGCATCGGTATTGTATGCAACAACCCCGAATTCTCCGATGTTGTTTCATTGGAAGGTTGCGCACCTACCACTCACAAGAGCGTGCCCATCATTGCACTTCCCACCACTGCGGGCACCGGAGCTGAAGTGACCATCAACTACGTTATCATAGACGAAGAGAAACAAAAGAAGATGGTATGTGTTGACCCCAACGACATCCCCGCTGTGGCTATCATAGACCCCGAATTGATGTATTCCTTGCCGAAGGGGCTTACCGCTGCAACCGGTATGGACGCTCTGACCCATGCCATCGAAGGATATATTACCAAAGGAGCCTGGGCCCTGAGTGATATGTTCGAAATAGAAGCCATTCGCATGATTAACGAAAACCTTGTTACAGCCGTAGAAGAGCCACGCAACCCCAAAGGACGCGAAGGAATGGCATTGGCACAATATGTAGCTGCACAGGCATTCTCCAACGTAGGTCTCGGACTGGTGCACGGCATGGCTCACCCGATGGGAGCATTGTTTGACATACCACACGGCGTAGCCAACGCACTGCTGTTGCCCACCATCATGGAATTCAACAAGCCCAAATGCATCGAGAAGTTCGGAGTGATAGCACGCACCATGGGAGTCGACACCACAGGAATGGCACCCGAACAGGCTGCACAAGCAGCTTGCGATGCAGTACGCGCACTGGCCATAAAGGTTGGCATTCCACAGCACCTCACCGAGCTCGGCATCAAGGAAAGCGACATCCCGGCATTGGCTGCACAGGCAATTGCAGATGTCTGCACTCCGGGTAACCCACGTGACGTAACGGAAGCAGACATTGTAGAACTCTACAAGAAAGTGCTTTAATACCACTATTATTAATAAGGAATCCGCATTCGCAATTGTGTGAATGCGGATTCCTTATTAATTAATGTATAGCACCACAAAAACAAGAACAGCCGGACTGCACTTAATGTGTCGTCCGGCTGTTGAAAGGAGTGAGGTACCTAGCAGATTCGAACTGCTGTAAGCGGTTTTGCAGACCGTTACCTAACCACTCGGTCAAGGTACCATTGCTTTATGGGTGCAAAAGTATAACAATTTTCTTTGCCGGCAAAGCATTTTCGTGTTTTTGTGCAGACTTATCTTCGTTTAAAGTCTCTGACCAAGCAAATATGGAATCATAATTGTAGTAACACAGATTCGTATACGAAATAACATCAGCATTTAAGAGAAAAAACGAAAGTAATTTCGTACTTTTACAACTCTCAAACATATAGCCCATGAAAAAAACAATGATGTACATGACCTTTGCAGCCATACTACTTGCCTCGGCAGCAGGATGCAAAGATAAGAACGATGTCGAATCAGCCGGACAAACCTGTCTGTCAGATGCCCGTGTAGCATTAAGCATCAACGACTTCAGAAAGGCTAAAAGCTGCATTGACAGGCTGCGCAAGGAATACCCTCTGGCTCTTAATGCGCGCGAAGAAGGCATACTGCTGCTCGATTCGATAGATCTGGCTGAAGCACGCATACAATTGAAGGAAAGCGAACGGCAGGCCAACAGGCCGAATCTGTCGAATATAGAACGCGACACCTTGGGTATCAATTTGGACAGAGCACAACAAAAGGTCAAGTTCTTCCTGAAAAAGCTGGAGCATGACAAAGCTGCTATAAAGCGGCACTAAAAAAAGAACTCAACTATCTACACATGACTATCACTAAAAATCTGATAATGCTCGGTATCATATCGGGCACTATCGCAACGGCTCAAGCTCAAAACGAGCCTACCTATCCCAAAGCAGAATGGGACAAAGCTAAAGTAATCCTGATGCATACACCCGGCGAAGAACTCTTTGACGGTGTAATTCACCCAACGGCCGGACTGTTTGAACACTATTTTGACGTGGATGCCGCCGCCAAGGAACACAGGAACTACATCCAGCAGTTAGAAAAGAACGGCATAAAGGTATACAACGTAGCCGACATTCTGGAAGAGCTCGACATGGATACCCTACGTGCTTTGGCAGGAAAGACGCTGACTTATGACATCAGTGAAGTAAATGAAAGCGACACAGCCGCATGCGGACAAGTATATAAGCAGAAAGTCTTAGGCCTAATGACACGGAAAGATCTGATTCGATGCCTAATGTTCCAACCTACAGTAAAAATGAGGAGCATCAACAATAACACGGGCATTGAGGCAGACTACATCCACCATTCGCTGATGAATCTTTACTTTACACGTGACCAAAGCATCACAACACCCCGTGGGCACATCATTTCCAACATGAACTCTGCACAACGCCTGCCCGAAACTCGTATTATCCGCAGTTGCTATACCCACCTCGGGCTGTCACCGATACTTGAAATCAACGGCGAAGGAAGGCTGGAAGGCGGTGACTATATCCCCGCAGGCACCTTTTCACTGATAGGATGTGGAATGCGCACCAACATGGAGGCCATCAGGCAAATTATGGAAGCTGATGCCTTCGGGCACGACACCATTGTAGTTGTCAACGACCATAAGCTATGGCAGATGCAAATGCATTTGGACACATATTTCAACATCATGGACAAAGACCTGTGCACATTGGTCAGCAGCAGGCTGAATGCCAAACCCGACCAACCCGAATATGTGACAGCCGATGTATATGCACGTGAACACGGCACGAAGGAGTATCGATTGATCTCAAAAGACCTTCCATTCGTGGACTTCCTTAAAGACAAAGGCTTTTCCATCATACCAATCAATGAGAGCGATGAATTGCACTACGCCAATAACTACCTTACCATTTCACCACGGCACGTAATGATGGTTGGCGGCCAATCATCTGAACTGGAACTTGCCTTGAAAAACAACGACGTTAAAGCTGAATGGATACCACTGGAAAGCCTGATAGACGGCTACGGTGCTGCCCATTGCATGACGCAGGTTCTGCTAAGGGAAAGCTCACCGGCCATTCCCACAGCGGTAGAATCCTTACAAGGCAACAACAATGCTTCGAACAAGGGTGAAGCCTATGGCTTGCAAGGCATAAAGGTGACTAAGAATACTATTGGGGTAATTCACATAAAGGACAAGAAGAAGATTATCTCCAGCAAAAGATAGAAGCACAATTATATGTATATACAGACAAGGCCTGCAGTTAACAGCTGCAGGCCTTGTCTGTATATACACTTGATAAAGGCGTCAAGAGTTCATCGACATCAGGAACTCTTCATTGTTGCGCGTGCCTTTCATGCGCTGCTGCAACAAGTTCATTGCCTCCATTGAATTCATGTCTGCAATGTACTTGCGTAAAATCCACATGCGGTCTTGCGTCGTCTTATCGTGCAACAAATCATCACGACGAGTGCTTGACGCAATGCAGTTCACAGCAGGGAATATGCGTTTATTGCTGAGCGTACGGTCTAATTGCAGTTCCATATTGCCCGTTCCCTTGAACTCTTCAAAAATAACCTCGTCCATCTTACTGCCGGTATCAATCAGTGCCGTGGCTATAATGGTGAGCGAGCCACCGCCTTCAATATTGCGTGCAGCACCAAAGAAGCGTTTGGGTTTTTGCAGGGCATTGGCATCGACACCACCGGTCAGCACCTTTCCGCTGGCAGGTGCCACTGTATTGTAGGCACGGGCCAGACGAGTAATAGAATCCAAGAAGATGACAACGTCATGGCCACATTCTACCATTCTCTTTGCTTTTTCCAATACTATACCTGCAATTTTCACATGATGAGCCGCAGGTTCGTCAAAGGTAGAAGCTATCACCTCAGCCTTTACGGTACGGGCCATGTCAGTAACCTCCTCTGGACGTTCATCAATCAAGAGCATCATCAAATAGGCTTCGGGATGATTGGCGGCAATGGCATTGGCAATATCTTTCATAAGTATTGTCTTTCCTGTTTTTGGCTGAGCCACGATTAGAGCACGCTGCCCTTTGCCTATCGGGGTAAAGAGGTCTACAATACGCACAGAAAGATTGTCACCACTGCCCTTGCAAAGCTTGAATTTCTCGTCGGGGAACAATGGTGTAAGATGTTCGAAAGGCACACGATTGCGAACCCGCTCCGGCTGGCAGCCATTAATGGATACGATACTTACCAGCGGGAAATATTTTTCTCCTTCTTTCGGAACACGGATACCGCCTTCCACCACATCGCCGGTCTTAAGTCCAAAGAACTTTATTTGCTGCTGGGAAACATAGATGTCATCGGGAGAAGGAAGGTAATTGTAATCGGATGAACGAAGGAACCCGTAATTCTCTGGCATAATTTCCAACACACCGGTACCGGTCAAAATATTATTGAAATCATATTCCTTTAGTACTGGCTGCTTGGGTGAAACACGATTAGCCGCAGGAAAAGCCGGTGACGGTGATGCGGTTTCCATCTTTTCCTTAGGCCAGTAGTCGGGCACTTCGGCATCCATAAACGGAGGGGTTTGACCGGCCACTGTCTCTGGCGTTATATTAAACTTATTGAGCAAATGGCCCGACAACTCATCATCTATGGTATTTTCTTCTACAGGAATATCTTCGATGGTGATAAAATCCGGCCCTTCTTCCTCTTCGGCCGACACTTCGTCTTGTTTGGGTTGTGCAGGAACTTCGGAATCTGTCTTATAAGCTGCATCATCTGTTGGCTCAAGTTCTACCTCAGGCTCAGGTTGCGGCTCAGGTTGCGGGATAATAGTTTCGGTTACTTCTCCCTGAATTTCATCTTTTACTTCAGGAACTTCAGCCGTTGCAATCGGTTTTTCTTCCAAATCTTCTTGCTTGTCAGCTACTTTCTTTGTTGCTTTTTTTGTCTTGGCAGCTGTCTTTTTAGTTGTCTTTTTCTTCGATTCTTCTACCTCCGTGCTATCTGCCTCTGCAGCCGTTTTCGCTTTCGTCGTCTTTTCCTTGACGGTACTACCTTTTGTTGCCGTAACTACTTTTTCGGCTGCTTTTTTCGTGATGCGTGGACGCCGTTTGGCTGCTGGCTTTGCAGCATTTTGAATAGCTTGCTCATCTAAAATACGATAGATAAGCTCTTCTTTGCTTTCTGCCGCACCGGCTTCAATACCTAATTCGGCAGCGATATCACGGATGTCAGAATCATTCTTTGCCAACAATTCCTCCTTGTTGAAGTTTGTCATATATAAACTGTTGTAATTGTGAAATGCCTCTCGTAAAAATTCGTTTACGACGGCTTTCCTGTTTTGATTATACTTGTAGTAAATATTTCGGTAAGTGAGCCGGATAACGGCTTACGAGTTGCAAAAGTAGTATTTATTTATTGAACACCGTTCGCTTTTGCCCCGTTTTTTTGCTCCCGGAAAAGTTTTTTCTTACTTTTGCGGTATTATGTCAAATACGATTCTTGATGTTCAAGGCCTGACAAAGACTATTGGCGACCTGACGCTTTTTGACGACATATCATTTAGCGTTACCGAACGCCATCATGTGGGGCTTATTGCTAAAAACGGAGCAGGAAAGACTTCCCTGCTGAACATATTATGCGGAGACAAAGACTATGATAAAGGGAGAATAACCTTCCGCAACAATATCCGCATAGGTTATTTGCCGCAACACCCTTATTTTTCACCCGAATTGACGGTGATTGAAGCTTGTTTTGAACATGGGAATCCTACTACCGAACTTATCAGAAAATATACACAGAGTCTTCACACACCAGACAATCCACAATTGACCGACCTGATAGAGCAAATGGATCATGCCGGGGCATGGGACTATGAAGCCCGCATAAAACAGATTCTCTCAAAGCTGAAGGTCACCGACTTTGATGAACCTATCAGCCACCTTTCGGGTGGGCAAATCAAACGTGTCGCCTTGGCCAATGTACTGATGATGCAACCAGACTTGCTTATTCTTGACGAGCCCACCAACCATTTAGATTTAGAAATGATTGAATGGCTGGAAGGTTTTCTGCAAGCCGGTTCTTTCAGCCTGCTGATGGTGACTCATGACAGATATTTCCTGGACCGTGTCTGCAACGAGATCTTAGAGCTTGACAACGAATCCATCTACTCATACAAGGGAAACTACAGCTATTATTTGGAAAAGCGGCAAGAACGCATCAGTGCACGCAACAGTGAGATTGCCAGAGCCAATAACCTGTATCGCAAAGAACTGGAGTGGATGCGCAGAATGCCTTGCGCCCGAGGCCACAAAGCCAAATACCGCGAAGATGCATTTTACAATCTGGAAAAGATAGCCAAGCAACGCATGGAAGAACGCAAGGCCACACTTGAAGTAAAAAGTGCTTATATCGGAAACAAGGTATTCGAGGCGGATTACATCAGTAAGAGTTTTGGTTCAAAAATCATCTTAAAAGACTTCTTCTATGTTTTTTCCCGATACGAAAAGATGGGAATCATCGGTAATAACGGTACAGGGAAATCAACTTTTATCAAGATGCTGTTGGGACTGGAAAAGCCCGACAGTGGTCGTATAAGCATAGGAGAAACCGTACGCTTTGGCTATTATTCACAGGAAGACATGGCCTTTGACGATCAAATCAAGGTGATTGATGTGGTCCGCGATATTGCCGAATATGTTGACCTTGGAGGCGGCCGCAAACTCTCAGCTTCGCAATTTCTGCAATACTTTCTTTTCCCACCCGAAAAGCAGTATAACTATGTCTGCAAATTGAGTGGAGGAGAACGCAGGCGCCTGCATCTCTGCACGGTGCTGATGCGCAGCCCTAATTTTCTTGTACTTGACGAACCTACCAATGATTTGGATATCGTAACTCTGCAAGTACTGGAAGAATACCTTCAGGCTTTCCAAGGATGTGTCATTGTTGTAAGCCACGACCGTTACTTTATGGACAAGGTTGTTGACCATGTACTTGTCTTCAAGGGGCAAGGCGAAGTAAAAGACTTTCCGGGCAATTACAGCCAATATCGTGAATGGGCAGAAGCAAAGGCCGAAGCCGAACGTGAAAAGGCACGTTCGGAAAAGAGCCAGGTTACAGAAAGCAACCGGCAACGTACACGTCCCAATGTCAAACAACGGCTAAGCTATAAAGAAAAGAAAGAGCTGGAACAATTGACGGAAGACATCAGCAACCTGGAACAAGAGAAGAAAGACATCGAAGAGGCTTTCTGCAGCGGTGCCCTTTCTGTTGAAGAAATCACGGAAAAAAGCAAACGGCTGCCCGAATTGGAGCAAGAGCTGGATGCCAAATCGATGCGTTGGCTTGAGCTATCTGAATTTGATTCATGAATATACTATATGGACATCGAGACATTACGCAACTACTGCTTAGCAAAAAAGGCTGTCACGGAATGCTTTCCATTCGACGACACCACATTGGTCTTTAAGGTCCTTGACCGCATGTTTCTCTGCATAGATTTAGAGCATCCCGACTGTGCAAGCATGAAGTGCGCGCCCGACTATGCCTTAGAACTGCGTGAGACCTTTGCAGGTATTGAAGGAGCTTTCCATTTCAACAAGAAATTCTGGAATCAGGTGTACTTCCAATGTGACGTACCCGACAAGCTATATCTCAGCTTGGTAGATCACTCTTACAACGAAGTACTGAAGAAGTTTACACGCAAACAAAGAGAATTATACGACAAAGCATGAGTTTTGTTGCAGTAACGCAGCGTTTTCATGCACTAATCGCGACTGCAAATATCTGATATAAAGTGATGAACGGCTTGCTTTTTGTCCGGATGAAACCAGACAATGGATCCATCGCGATTGAACCAAGTAAGTTGCTTCCGCGAGTAGACGCGTGTGTTTCGCTTAATCTTTTCAATGGAATAGTCCAAAGTGCAGTCACCTTTGAAATAAGAGAACAGTTCCTTGTAGCCAACCGTATTGAGCGCATTTGCTGCTTGATAGGGGAACATCCGCGATGCCTCGTCAAGCAAACCCGATTGCATCATGGCATCGACCCGCTGATTGATTCGTTCATAGAGCTCTTCGCGCGGTCGCAGCAAGCCTATTTTGATGATGCGGAAAGGGCGTTCTGCCTTTTGTTGTCCTAACAATGAAGAATAGCGTCCGCCTGTCATGTGGCATATTTCAAGTGCATGTACTACCCTCCTCGGGTTATTCATGTCCACCTGCCGTGCCCACACAGGGTCTTTCTCTGCCAATTCATGGGACAAGGTAGCCAGTCCTTCCGTTTCCAAGCGTTGCTTAAAGTGCAAACGTGTGGCAGCATCCACTGTCGGCAAGTCATCAATGCCGTTGCAAACACTGTCTATATAGAGCATACTGCCACCGGTAAGCAGCAGATTGTCGTGATGCCGGAAAAGTCGGCAAAGCAGTTGCATTGCATCCTGCTCGTATTGTGCAGCACTATAGTCCTCAAGTATCGAACGCGTTCCTATAAAGTAATGCTTCACGGCCTGTTGCTGCTCCTTGGTCGGTGCCGCTGTCCCTATGGGAATCTCCCTATATATCTGTCGCGAATCTGCGCTGATAACTGGTGAATGAAGCAAACCGGCGATGGAAAAACTCAAATCTGTTTTTCCAACGCCGGTCGGACCAAGTAATACAAATAACGTCTTCACACTTTCTTTGCCGCCTTCATCGGGCATGCATCAACGTTCTTCTATTTCAAAGCCATCGGTGTCTATGTCGTCCTGATCGTATTCATCGCTGCCATAGAAATCGTCATTATCCATAAGGTCATCATCGGTCTGAGCCAACTTTGTCAGGTTCTCATCTTCAAGAGCTATCTGCTCCGGTGCTTTACCCTTAGAGCGGCTGCATACAGGTTTCTCACAGTTCTTGCCGGTAATCACCTCAGTTACCTTTGCATAAAGCACGCGATCATAGAATGAATCAAATACATAGATAAGCTTTTGTCCCTCATCGTGTATAAAGTCGCGCAACACAGCCTTTTCCATGATATAGATATCCTGGTCGGATTTTCCTGTTTCCATATCTTCGCGTGTGATTTGTTTTTTGGTTTCCCATTTGTCATCGCAGATATAAAAAACAGTTATCTGGTCATCCGAATAGCCGCATGCATCCAATATTGCCTTGTTCAAATCAAGGAAAGAAGCATCGGCATCAATAGTGATTTCGCGGAGAAAATCTTCTACTTCGTCACAAATAAAAGTAATCTTGAACAACATAGCTACTTATCATAAACAATGCCTCGTTGAGACGATTCTACAAAACTTGTAATATAGCGGGCTTCCGGGCTGTCGGGAAACTGTTTGCGTATTTTGGCAATGCGCTCTTCCATCGAGATTCCCCTATCATAGATGATGCGATAGGCATCATGTATGATTCCGATCTGCTCGGGTGTAAAGCCATGGCGGCGCAATCCTACCAAATTCAGGCCGCAATACTGTGCAGGTTCGCGGGCCACCATTACGTAAGGCGGTATATCCTGCCCCGTGCGTGTGCCACCTCCAAGCATAATGTAGCTGCCTACGTGGCAGAACTGATGGATAAGTACGCATGCACTGATAACGGCGTTATCGTCTATTGTGACTTCTCCGGCTATTTTTGTGGTGTTGCCTATGATGCAGCGGTTCCCTACTTTTGCATCGTGTGCCACATGCGAGCCCTCCATCAGCAAGTTTCCGTTGCCTATGACTGTCTTGCCTTTTGCCGCTGTGCCCCTATTGATGGTCACATTCTCGCGGATGGTATTGCCATCGCCTATTTCAGCTGTAGTATCTTCACCCTTGAATTTCAAGTCCTGGGGAATGGCACTGATAACGGCACCCGGAAATATCTTGTTGTTGTCTCCAATACGTGCGCCATAAAGAACAGTAACACTGTTCATCAGGATATTGTTGTTTCCAATCTTCACGTTCTTGTCTATATAGCAGAAAGGCCCTATCTCGCAATTGTCTCCTATTATGGCTTCGGGGCTGACATAAGCCAACGGGCTGATTTTGTTCATTGGTTTTTAATTACTTGTTCTTTACTATTTGGGCTGTAAAGGTGGCTTCGCTCACCACTTTGTCACCTACAAAGACAAATCCTTTCATTGAGGAAACGCCGTGCCTGATAGGAGCCAGCAGTTCCACTCTGAAGATGAGTGTATCACCGGGCACTACTTTCTGGCGGAATTTCACGCCGTCTATTTTCATAAAATAGGTGCTCCAGCGTTCGGGCTCCTCTACAGAGTTGAGCACGAGCAAGCCTCCTGCCTGTGCCATTGCCTCTATTTGAAGCACACCGGGCATGACAGGCTCCTGTGGGAAGTGGCCTTGGAAGAAGGGCTCATTGCTTGTTACGTTCTTCACTGCCACGATAAAGTTGGAACCTATTTCAATGACTTTGTCAACCAGCTGCATGGGGTAGCGGTGCGGAAGAAGCTCACGTATGCGGTTAACGTCCATCAGAGGAGCGTTGTTGCAGTCATAAATGGGTGCTTGAACCTCGTGTGCACGTATTTCACGCCTTATCTGCCGTGCAAACTTGTTGTTGATGGAATGGCCGGGCTTGGTGGCAATGATGCGTCCGCGAATAGGGCGTCCTATCAGAGCCATGTCGCCCACGATGTCCAGGAGCTTGTGGCGTGCGGGTTCGTTCTCCCATACCAGAGGTTTCGTATTGAGAAATCCCAGCTTCTTTGCATCCACATGTGCTACGCCTAAATGGTCGGCCAGCTTGTCAAGACGTTCCTGAGGTATTTCTTCTTCATAAATGACTATGGCATTGTCCAAGTCACCTCCTTTGATGTAGCCGGCCTGAAGCAATGGTTCGACATCGCGCACAAAGACAAACGTACGCGCACGGGCAATCTCCTTGTCAAAGTCCTTGACGTTCTCTAATGTAGCGAACTGGCTTGAGAACCACTTTGACTGATAGGAAATCATTGCCGTAATGCTGAAGCTGTCGTCAGGGAGTATCACGATGGATGCCCCTGTGGCTTCGTCGCGCACTTCTATTTTTTTACGGATGATGTATACATCCTTATTGGCGTTTTGCTCTACTATGCCTACGTTTTTTATGCTTTCGATGTATGCTTCTGCGCTACCTTCGAGGATAGGCATTTCGGGACCGTTCACTTGGATGAGGCAGTTGTCGATGTCCATTCCATAGAGGGCTGCCAGTGCATGTTCTACCGTTGAGCATCGTGCTTCGCCTTTGGCGAGGACTGTGCTTCGCGTCATGTCCACCACATTCTCAGCTATTGCATCGATGATTGGCTGGCCTTCCAGGTCAATACGTTGGATTTTGTAGCCTGTGTTCTCTGGTGCCGGATTAAACGTTGCAGTGATATGTAACCCGGTATGAAGCCCCTTTCCATATAGGGAGAAACTGCCTTTCAGGGTCTTTTGTTTTAGCATGCTGCTTTATTTTTGGTTGAGTGATTGTTTTAATTCTTCTATTTCGGCTTTCAGGTCCTGCACTTCTTTCGACAGCTGTGGAAGGTTGCGGAACACGGCATTGCAACGTGCGAAGCGTCGGGCCTCGATGGCCGGGGAGCCGATGATTGTGGTGTTGCCCTTTGGTATGCTGCCTGCGATGCCTGCCTGTGCCCCACTTTTGGTGAAGTCTCCTATGGTGGAATGGCCTGCAATTCCCACTTGTCCGCCAAACATGCACCATTTTCCTATCTTGGTTGAGCCGGCTACGCCCACCTGGGCACTCATTACGGTGTTTTCGCCTACTGTCACATTATGTGCTATCTGCACCAGGTTGTCGAGCTTCACTCCTTTTTTGACGAATGTAGACCCCATGGTTGAGCGGTCCACACAGGCATTTGCGCCTATTTCAACATTGTCTTCTATGGTTACGATGCCTATTTGCGGTATCTTCTCATATCCCTCTGCCGTGGGAGCGAAACCGAAGCCGTCGGCCCCTATCACGGCACCCGAATGGAGTATGACGTTGCTGCCTATGATGCAATCGTGGTAGACTGTCACGTTGGGATACAACAGGGTGTTGTCGCCCACTTTGGCATTGTCGCAAATTGTCGAGTGAGCGTAGATCTGTGTGTGGTTGCCTATCACTACATTCTCGCCGATACATACGAAGGGCTCTATATAGCAATCTTCTCCTATTTTGGCACTTGCAGCTATCGAAGCCAGCGAACTGATGCCTTTTTTCTGCGGTTTGCTCTTTTCATAGAGTGCCAGCAGGCTTGCTATGCATTCATAGGCGTTGTCCACGCGGATGAGTGTTGCGGCAACGGGCTGTTGAGGCTTGAAATCCTTGTTCACCAATACGATGCTTGCCTTTGTGTCGTAGAGGTAGTGCTCATAGGCGAGATTGGCCAGAAAGGATATTGAACCTTCGTGAGCTTCCTCTATTTTAGCGAACGTATGTACTGTTGCATTTTCATTGCCTTCTATAGTTCCATGGAGATGGGATGCAATTTGTTTTGCTGTAAATTCCATTGTTTTTTATCCACTTTAGTCTGCAAATATCGCAAAAAATGCAGACATATTATATACGTAGTATGAACATTTTCACTCTGACAAGCAAAAATCGGCCGGTATTTGTAAGGGGCTGCGCTGATAGTAAAGATTGTAGCGTTTGCTTTTCTTGTCGGTCAGATTGGATTTCAATAACTCGGAGCATTCCGAGATGTCACGGGTGGTACCGTCTTTAAATGAGATGCATATGTGCTCGTCATCGGATGAATAGAGCATTTGGTCGGTTTCTTTGTAGCGTACAAGATAGGAGGCCTCTTGCTCGCTGATGCCGAGGTGTGAGGCCATTTGCCGGCGCAATTGGTTCAAGGCCCGGCCTGTTATGGGTCCTGTCAACTCTTTTGACTTGAAGAGATGCCGGTCGATGTAGTCTGAGGCCAGCAGTGCCAGCACTTTGTCTTCGCAGGTGGTCCATTGCTTGATGGCGTTTTCCATGTCGCTGTCGTCAATGGCTGTGAAACGGTCTGCCCATTGTGGCTGGTTGGCCATTGCTTTTGCTGTGATGTCGCTTTGCAGGAAGTAGGCCAGCTGTGGCGTGCAGGGCAGTTGCAGGCCTTTGCGCATCAGGTCTTTTGCCCGCCTTACGGTCATTCTGAGCACTTCCTGTGCGGCCATTGCTGTCTTGTGCAGGTAGACCTGCCAATACATAAGCCGTCTGGCCATCAGGTAGTTTTCTATGGTATAGATGCCTTTGTGGTCTATGACGAGGCGGTCGTTTCTGACATCGAGCATTTTGATGATGCGTGCCACTCCGATGGTTCCTTCCCTGATTCCTGCGAAGAAGCTGTCGCGGCACAGGTAGTCCAGGCGGTCCATATCGAGTTGGCTGCATATCAGTTCATGGAGGAAATGCTTGGGGTGTTGGTCTTTGAAGATGCTGATGGCTGTTTCCAGTTGTCCGCCGGTCTCTTGATTGAGGCGTTGCATGAGCAGCTGTGAAATGGTTTCGTGGTCTATGTCTTTGACCAATGTGTTTTCCAGTGCATGCGACATCGGCCCGTGTCCTATGTCGTGGAGCAACATGGCTATCTGCGTTCCCAGGCGTTCTTCCTTGGTTATTACTACCCCTTTTTTCTCCAATGTGCCGAGGGCTTCGGTCACCAGATGGTAGGCTCCGATGGAATGTCCGAAGCGTGTGTGCACGGCTCCGGGATATACATAGTGTGTGGCTCCCAACTGTTTGAGCCGGGTCAGCCTTATCATGATGGGATGTCTCGCGAGTTGTGCGAGTAGGCCTTCGGGTATTTCGATGAACCCGAAGACGGGATCGTTGATGATCATCGGCTCAGGTCACGACACGATGTGGCGTTGCTGCAGTTGCAGGCGCATTTGCTGCTGCAGTTCTTTGGCTTTTTGGGCTGCCGTTGCTGCAAAGTGTTCGGTGCTGTCGGCAAAGATAATGCCTCGCGAACTGTTGACCAGCAGGCCGCACTCGTCGGTCATGCCGTATCGGCATACCTCTTCGAGCGACCCTCCCTGTGCCCCTACGCCGGGCACGAGCAGGAAGTTGTTGGGGGCTATGCGGCGCACATCTTCGAAGAGTTGTCCCTGAGTGGCTCCCACGACATACATCATCTGCTGTTCGTCTGCCCATGATTGGCTTTTCCTTATGACGGTTTCGAAGAGCCGTTCATGGCTGTCTTCGACTTCTGTCATCTGGAAGTCGTGCGAGCCTTTGTTGCTGGTCAGTGCCAGCAGTATGACCCATTTGCCGGGATAGCCCAGGAAGGGCGTAACGCTGTCTTCGCCCATATAGGGTGCTATGGTTACGGCATCCACACCGAGTTCCTCAAAGAAGCAACGGGCATACATGGCTGAGGTGTTACCTATGTCACCGCGTTTGGCATCGGCAATGATGAGATGGTCGGGATAGTAACGCCGCAGGTATTCCACTGTTTTCTCCAAGGATGTCCATCCCTGTATGCCTTCACATTCGTAGAAGGCTACGTTGGGTTTGTAGGCCACGCAGTAGGGTGCGGTGGCGTCTATAATGGCTTTGTTGAAGCTGAACTGGGGGTCGTCGTCTCCCAAGAGGTGATGGGGGAGCTTTTTTCTATCGCTGTCGAGACCTACACACAGGAAGGATTCCTTGATGCGTATGTTTTCTATGAGTTGCTGTTTGGTCATATTTTTGTTGTTTATAATTCGGCTTCTTTCATTCGTTCTGCGTTTTCGGCCACTATGAGGTGGTCGATGCAGTCTTGTATGTCGCCATCCATGAATGCGGGCAGATTATACATGGTATACCCTATCCTGTGGTCGGTCACACGTCCTTGGGGATAGTTGTAGGTGCGTATCTTTGCACTGCGGTCTCCGGTGCTCACAAGGGTTTTGCGCCGGTTGGCTATGTCGTCCACATATTTCTGGTGTTCCTTGTCGTAGATAAAGGTACGCAGGCGCGACAGGGCCCGTTCCTTGTTTTTGGGCTGGTCGCGGGTTTCGGTACATTCTATGAGGATTTCTTCCACCTCGCCCGTGTTGGGGTTTTTCCAGTTGTAGCGCAACCTTACGCCCGACTCCACTTTGTTGACGTTCTGTCCGCCGGCACCGCTGGAGCGGAATGTGTCCCATTTGATTTCACCCTCGTTGATTTGCACTTCAAACTGGTCGGCTTCGGGCAGCACGGCCACGGTGGCTGCCGATGTATGCACGCGGCCCTGGGTCTCGGTGGCCGGCACACGCTGCACGCGGTGCACGCCGCTTTCATACTTGAGGGTGCCGTATACGTCCTGACCGGATACGTAGCATATCACTTCCTTGAAGCCTCCCACGGCTCCTTCGCTGGCACTTGATATCTCTATTTTCCAGCCTTTGCGCTCTGCATACTTTGTATACATGCGCAACAGGTCGCCGGCAAACAGGGCTGCCTCATCGCCTCCTGTGCCTCCACGTATTTCGAGTATGGCATTCTTTCCGTCTTCGGGGTCCTGCGGAATGAGCAGAAGCTTGATTTCTTCCTCCAACTGCGGCTTGCGCGCTTCGCAGGTTGCTATCTCTTCGCGAGCCATTTCTTTCATTTCGGGGTCGTCTTCCGAAAGCAGCAGGCTCTTGCTTTCGCTCAGGTTGCGCAGCAGGGCGGCATATTCGGTGCGTGCATTCATCAGCCGTTCCAAGTCTTTATACTCCTTGGAAAGCTTGACATAGCGACCTTGATCGCCTATAACCGAGGGGTCGGTAATAAGCGTACTGATTTCTTCAAACCTTGATTTCAAGCCGTCGAGCTTGTCGAGCAACGAGTTTTCTTCTGCCATATATCTATCGGGAATCTGTATGCTGTTGATTTTACTGCAAAAGTACAACAATTCAGTTGCTTGGACAAATATCACCCTCTTTTTGCTCATGCCGGGCTTCGGGAGGCCGCAACGGCAGCCTGTTTTCGGGTGATTTCGCGTTAACACTTTTAACAGTTCGATACCTTCCCTATACCACCTGCAATGGCCTTCACGGGCTTTTTCCAACCAACCGACGGGCTTCTCAGAGGCTTTAAAGGCACAAAAGGCTGCACCTTCACCTTGTTTCGGGATGCCATGCTGCCTGAAAGCAACCGAAAACATCGGTCACAGAAAAAGCAGCTCTGCGGAGCTTTATAGGCAAACATGCTATGAATGAGCAATATATATGCTTTTTCTGCATTTCGGTCTGTACACATCGCACGCACAATCCCTACACATTGCACCTTGCGATATGTACATATCGCTACTCACACATGTACACATCGCTCGCACGAGCTGTACACATCGCACCCTCTGATATGTACATATCACTACCTGAGACATGTACATATCGCACGCACAAGCTGTACACATCGCAGCCTCGACATGTACACATCGCTCACCCAATGCTCCGTGACGGCATGCCATAACGAGGCGGAAAACCCACCTTGCAACCACCTGTTGACGGCTGCAAAAAGCATCTTATGAGACCCGAAAAAGGGACTTTTCACAGCTGTTTTGCCTGATTGAGGGGGCTTATGAGCCATTTTGCAAGGCTTGAAGCGGCATTTTCAGCCTTCCAAAAGGTCGGAAAAGCCGGTTTCATGTGCTGTTTTGCACAAAAATTCCACACAAATCCGGCACTTAAAATTAACAATTAAGTATTTCAAATTGCCAATATATCAACTTAAATTGCCAAGCCCTGTTACTTCTTCTGATACAGACGTCCGTTCCTGATGTATAGACCCGGCGACATTCTTG
Source organism: uncultured Bacteroidaceae bacterium (assembly GCA_934426255.1). Taxonomy (GTDB): domain Bacteria; phylum Bacteroidota; class Bacteroidia; order Bacteroidales; family Bacteroidaceae; genus UBA6382. The sequence goes on from CAKRYD010000002.1 coordinate 94,144, forward strand.
TTGTATCTACCTGACGTCCGAAAAGGTCGTACACCACATCACGATGAGCCGCATCACGCTTCACGGAATGTACAGCCGAAGCACTCCGATTAAAGACTTCTTCGTTGAGGAACTGCATGTGTCGCTTTATCCAATCCGCCATATAGGCAGCCTCGTCGTGTAGGCAAAGCTCCCTGAAACATAAGTCTGAATCACCGCTCCACCGCCGTTCCTCACGCCCTGCTGCGCCACAAAGCTGCAGCGTCTCTATATTGCCCATGAAGCGCGCCACCAGGGAATCGGTGTGCAGACATCCCTCACGCAACTGCCAGAAGCGTTCATTTACGGCATCGCGGAAGCCACACAGATTGCCTTGATACAGCCTGCGAAAGAGATTGAAGTAGCCAAACCTGTCCATAAAGTCGTTGCAGGGAGCCAAAGGTTCTGTCCTGATTTCATTGCAATCCACGTTACCCCCGATTGTAGCATCAAGGTCCCACACGGCCGGAGTCAGCTTAGGCGAGGCGGTTTTGTCATAGCAGGCCCAATACATGTTCTTGCCATTGTTGTCAATGGCATAGACAGTATGAAGAAACACATAGTAGTCGGTCAGCACAGGCAGGTCGAAAAAGTCGCCCACACATGCCTCAAAAACACTGTCGTTGCTTTCGGCCACCAGCCTGATGGCGTCGTGAATGACCGAATAGTCAGTGGGAAAAGCCTTGTCGAGCTTCGGATACTTGGTTTCATATCCGCCCATGCTTTCCTGCTCATCATCATAGTCGGGCACACTATACATGGTCACATCTGTCGTCCACGCCTTGGTTTTCCACAGCTGTCCCCTTATCTCCTCATTCTTATATTTCTTCAGCTTGAGCTGCTTTCTGTCGATGGCTTCGCCCAAAGAATAGACTCCCATGTAGCGATGGTTGAGGAAGAGCTCTACAAAACGGCCTCTTGCACCGCTGCGTGCCTCGGGTTCCTTGGCAGCATAATAGGGACGGCGTGCAAAATCGTTCCACAAATCGGTGCATGTCCTGTTGCGGATTCTGCTCAAATCGACCTGGGCCGCATCCAATATCCAGCTGTCGCTCGACCTGAAACCCATGAAGTTCACCTCTTGTTCCCCGCCAAGCGTATCAGCAAGAAACTTGACATGATAGTTGCGTTTGTGCCTGCCTTCACCGTTGGTTGAGCCGCCCCGCCACTTTATTTTGGCCAACAGCCGGCCGGCAGTCAGCGAATCAGCGGCCTGCAAGCCGAAACGACCCTGCATATAGTCATAGCCGAAATCACCCTCCAGCTGCACTATCGGAAGCGACGTAAACATCAGTCTGTCGATCAGCAATGTATCGGCCGACACCGAAAGAATGCGGCAGCCTGTCCGTGCCTTCGCAGGAGTAATATCCAAAGTCAGAGAATCGCCCTTGACCACTTCGGCATCTACAAGATAAACAGTGTTGGGCTGCACACTGTCGACCTTGATGGTCAGACGACAGCTATCGCCATGGAAACACCCCTCGGGCAAGGCATAGAGATACATGTTCCATACGGAATCATAGGAAGGCTTCAGGCCATTGACCCGTATGCCTGCCCACAATGGGATGCAGACAAGACACAACAAGAGCTGCAAAAATCTGTATCGCATAAGAGTACACTAAAGAATGGTTATACCAACCGTTGGGCCGCAACCCTGCTACATATGGAAGATGAAGCGCAAGACATCGTTGCCGACGGCATAGACCATCAACACCAACAGGATAATCATGCCCACCATCTGGGCGCGCTCCATAAACTTTTCGCTCGGTTTGCGGCGCGTAATGATTTCGCACAACAGGAACAACACATGCCCACCGTCGAGAGCAGGTATCGGCAACAGGTTCATGAAGGCCAGGATGATGCTGATGAAAGCCGTCAACTCCCAAAAACGCTGCCAATCCCATGACGTAGGGAACATGCTGCCTATTGCACCAAACGAGCCTACACTGCGGGCTCCTTCCTTGGTAAACAGGTATTTCAAGTCGTCGACATAGCCTGCCAGCACATTAATGCCGTGATTGATGCCTGCCGGAATAGACTCGAAGAAGCCATACTTGACCGTGACGGGCTTGTACATAGTATAAGGGCTCGCCTTGATAACCCCCATGGTCAGGGAAGGCATCAGCATGAGCTTCAAAGTATCTATCTTATGGGTGCGGGCACGGCTCACCACCACGCTGACATGACGTGCCGCAAGGCTGTCGTCGGTAGGTGCACCCACAAGGCGGTCACTGAGTTGTTGGATGGCCACATTAAAGTCATTCCACGTAACCACCTTGGACTGGTTGAAAGCCATCAGGCGGTCGCCCTTGCAGATGCCTGCCTTGGCGGCAGGTGTGCCCGCTACAACACTATCTATCACAGACGGCACATAGGTGGACACGAAGGGCGGCATGGCACGAAACATATTGAGCATATTGAGCCCCTCGGCCGGTATGTCGATGTTGACCTTGCGGCCGTTTCGCAGCACCGTTACATACTGGGCCGACGAGATGTCACGGTAGACCGAACCTATGCTCTCGCTGCTGTCAAAACGCTTGAAGACACGCTTGTCGGTCGAGAGCAACACATCGCCGTCCTTGAAACCCAAAGCCTTGGCCTCATTATTGAACTGCATGCCCTTCGACATCCGGTCAAGCGGGATGTAGGTCTCGCCCCAATAAAAGAGAATCATGGAATAGATGAACAGTGCCAATATAAAGTTGACCAGCACACCTCCCAGCATTATCAGCAGACGTTGCCAGGCAGGATGGGAACGAAACTCCCAGGGCTGAGGCGGCTGTTTCATCTGTTGCGTGTCCATGGATTCGTCAATCATGCCCGAAATCTTTACATATCCGCCCAACGGAAGCCAGCCGAGGCAATATTCGGTATCTGACTTCTTGGGACGAAACTTCAACAATGTCTTCCAAGGATCAAAGAACAGGCAGAACTTTTCTACACGCACCTTGAAGAGCTTGGCAAAGAAAAAGTGGCCGCCCTCATGCAGAAGGATAAGTATCGAAAAACACAAAATGAGCTGTAATGCTCTTATCAGGAATGCTTCCATAAATATTACTGTTGTTGGATTATGCTTGCTGCCACCCTGCGTGCTTCGGCATCGGTGGCAATGTATGTATCAAGTGTAGGATGTGCATCATAGGGTATCAAATCCATGACACGCCTGATGTTGCGGTAAATATCGGCAAAGCCGATGAGGCCTTCCCTGAAGGCGCGGTTCATCACCTCGTTGGCCGTGTTGACCACACAGGCAGTGTTGCCGCCTCGCTCCAAAGCCTCGTAGGCCAGGCTGAGACACGGAAACCTGTCGGTATCGGGACGCTCGAAGGTGAGGCTCCCCAATTCAAACAAATCGAGACGCGGGCCCGAAAGCGGCAGCCTGTCGGGATAGGTCAACGCATATTGGATGGGAAGACGCATATCCGGTATGCCCAGCTGGGCCTTTACCGCGCCATCTTCAAACTGAACTGCCGAATGTATCACCGATTGTGGGTGAATAAGCACCTCGATTTGTTGCGGACCGATACCGAAAAGCCAGCGCGCCTCTATCACTTCAAAGCCTTTGTTCATCATCGTGGCCGAGTCAATGGTGATCTTGGCCCCCATATGCCAGTTGGGATGACACAAGGCCTGCGAGGGAGTGACACGCGACAGCTCTTCCTTGGATAAGCGTCGGAAAGGGCCGCCAGATGCGGTCAGGAGTATCTTGTCTATGGCATTGTCGCCCTCGCCTGCCAGGCACTGGAAGATGGCCGAATGCTCACTGTCGACGGGCAATATAGGAACCCTATAGTGCTGGGCCAGACGTGTGACCAGCTCACCTGCGACAACGAGGGTTTCTTTATTGGCCAATGCAATCTGCTTGCGGGCACGAATGGCATGAATGGTTGGCTGCAAACCGGCAAAGCCCACCAAAGCTGTCAGCACGACATCTACCGTATCGCTCTCGACAACCTCACAAAGGGCAGCCTCGCCACAATAGACCTTGACGGGCAAGTCCTCTAAGCCCCGACTGACCGTTTCGTAGAGGTCTTCATTGGCAATCACTACCATATTGGGTCTGAACCGGCGGGCCTGCTCGATGAGAAGAGCGGCCTGGTTGTTGGCAGTGAGCACCTCGGCTTCATACAAATCGGGATGTTCGGATATCACTTGAAGGGCCTGAGTGCCGATGGAGCCTGTAGAACCCAGTATTGCTATGCGTTTCTTCATGGATGAGTCAGTTGTTTAAGGATAACAGGCCTTCGGGAAGGCTGAGTGTTAGACGGCGTTTCTTTTCGTCACAGCCCACGACCAAATCGGTGTGCAACGGCAACAATACCTCCGTGCCGTCTATTCTCTGCACATGAAGAAGTATGTTGGCATTGGACGAATCGACCGACTGAATGATGCCAATCTCGCCGGCCTCACGGTCAAAGACAGCAAAACCTGTCAGAAAGTTCCACGTGAGCGGAGCCTCGGAATGGCCTACCGTCTCGGACAAAGGAAAGTATACTTCGGTTCCACTGATGCGCCGCGCTGCTGCTTCATCGTCAATTCGTTCAAACTTCATTATGACAGCTTCGTTGCTCTTGAAGCGATACTCTTCCATGAAAAAGGGAACAAACAGCCCATCTATCCTGAGAAACAGGTATTCGCAGTCGGAGCGGTCAAACACATCATCGGTAAATCGCATTTCCACCTCACCGTGTATGCCATGAGGACGCTGTATGGTTCCAATCCTGAAAACGTCGTTATCCTGTATCATTCGCGCCCTATATTAGCCCCTAATAAGTTGAGCCGCCGGTCGATACTCTCGTAACCGCGGTCTATTTGTTCAACATTGTCAATGCGACTTATGCCATCTGCACTCAATGCAGCTATGAGCAATGCAATGCCGGCACGTATGTCAGGAGATGCCATCCTGCGGGCACGAAGCCGCATTTCATGGTCATGGCCGACAACAACTGCACGGTGAGGATCGCACAATATTATCTGAGCGCCCATGTCAATCAGACGGTCTACAAAGAACAACCTGCTTTCAAACATCTTCTGATGAAACAGCACGGAACCTTTAGCCTGCGTTGCCACAACTATCAATACGCTTAACAAATCTGGCGTAAGTCCGGGCCAGGGAGCATCGTCGATGGTCATGAAAGAACCATCCATGAAGGTTTCTATCTCATAATGTTCCTGAGGAGGCACCACAATGTCTTCGCCCTGAAACTCCAATTGTATGCCCAGACGCTGAAAGGCCCGGGGTATGATGCCTAAGTTGAATACAGACGTATCTTTAATGGTAAGGCCTCCGCCCAGCATGGCCGACATACCGATGAAGCTTCCCACTTCAATCATATCGGGCAACACCTTATGGGTGGTGCCATGCAATGAGTTAACGCCGGATATGGTCAGTAGATTGGATGCCACCCCACTTATACAAGCGCCCATCCTGTTGAGCAGGTGGCAAAGCTGCTGTATGTAGGGTTCGCAAGCTGCGTTGTATATAGTTGTTGTGCCTTGGGCCAGCACAGCTGCCATTATGATGTTTGCAGTTCCGGTCACGGAAGCCTCGTCAAGCAGCATGTAGGTTCCCTTGAGTTGTTCTGCTTCTATTATATAATAGGAGTTGGTTGTGTCGACCTGAAACTTCGCACCCAGCTTTTCGAAGCCTTGGATGTGTGTATCCATGCGCCTGCGACCTATCTTATCGCCACCTGGTTTTGCCAGGACTGTTTGGCCGAAACGAGCCAATAAGGGACCTGCAAGCATTACGGATCCACGCAGCGCTGCGCATTTGTTGAGGAATTCCTGTGTACGGGCGTAGTCCAGATGTATGGCATCTGCCTGGAACGTATATTCGCCATTGCAAGTCTTTTTGACTTTGACTCCGAGCTTGCGCATCAGGGTTATGAGATGGTGAACATCCAGGATTTCGGGTATGTTCTTTATCGTTACTTTCTCTGATGTCAACAGGGTGGCACAGATAACTTCCAGGGCTTCGTTTTTCGCTCCCTGGGGAACTATCTCGCCTTCCAGCCGATGACCGCCTTCAATGATAAATGATGCCATGCGCCGTGTGCCGTTTTGTCACAATCACTTTACGTCAATCTGTATCTTGCCGTCGGTATAGTTGGCTATGTCGTTGGCGATTTTCTTGTCGTTCAACGAGTCTTTGTTCCAATAGAACAGGTCTTTTTTCATTTGGTTGGCCACGAGTCCGATGAGTGCATCGCGCTCTTCTCCGCTCTCCATCTCTTCTATTTTTTTCAGCAATGCCTCAAGCAGATGGCCGTAGTGCCGGTAGCGTATCCTTGTCATCGGGTAAGGCATGGGTGCAGGTCGGGCGGTTACGTCCTTTTCCTGGTCTATGGCTACGGGATAATCTATGTCGAGTTGATAGTGTGACATGCGGGCCAGGTGGTTCCAAAGCACTTCGTCTGCATCGGGCATTTCCTTGATGGCAGGGTACATCTGCCCCATTATTCGGATGATGGTCACTGCACTGCGCTGGCGCAGGTTGCGGTCTTTAATCGTGAGGGCATAGTCAACCATGTTTTGGATGTTGCGGCCGTATTCGGGCAATATCAGTCTTTCTCTGTCGGTGTTATAATCCATATCAAATGAGTTTCCTGGGCTTTGTGGCCACGAATTCTTTAAGATAGAAGGGTTCAAAATAGGCTACGTCTTCGGTGATGCCTTGGGCCAATGCTTTTTCTGCGAGGGGAAACATGTATTTGGCCAGCGGAGTGATGCCGTCGATGAATAGGGCATTGGGGTGCACTATTGTCTGTTTGCACTTTTCGGCCCCGTTGCCGAAGAACACTATCTTGTGTTGTTGCAGGAGGTCCTGGTAAGAGGTCTCGTCGATGATTTCGGCGGAGACGGGTTTCACTTCTTTCAGACTGCGTGTATAGAGTGCCGTATATACTTCCATCCGGCGGGCATCAAGCATGGGACAGAACAGGGCATCATAGGGCAGCTCGTCGTGGAACAGGAGCAACGGTACGCACATCAGTTCCAGCGTGGATACGGCTATGAGCTTCAGGTTGCGGCCGTAGCAAAGGCCTTTTGCCGTAGAGGCTCCTATGCGCAGACCGGTATACGAGCCCGGACCACGGCTGACGGCCACTGCATCTATGGGGATGGCGTGACTGTCGGCAAACGACACGGCTTCCTCTACAAAGGGAGCCAGTACGGTGCCGTGTGAGGGACCGTCGAACTTTTCTTCCGACATCAGACATTGTCCGTCCTGACTAAGGGCTACCGAACATACTGTTGTCGTTGTTTCTATATGTACGATGCAAGACATTCTACCTAATCATTCAATGAAATGCAAAGATACGAACATAATGTGGCTTTTGCCGATTGAGGGCTTATTTTTCTGCTTTTTTAGGGTGCATCCATGGTTGTCATCGGGTGGATGACGGCTCGAAGCGGTTTTTCTGCCACCGGTAGGGCAGTTCTTTTTTGAGGCATTGTTCCAGCTGGTTTCTGAGGTCGGGATTGGAGTCCCAGCAGTCCAATGTAAAGGTGATGGCATCTTCCGACTCTGAGAGCCGGGCTTGTATCAGTATGGTGCCGGGCTTCGGGCCTTGCGTATTGTTGGGAGAGGCCATTTCGAAGTCTTTGAGCGAGGGCATCGTCAAGTAGGCCGACGAGGGCTGTTTGTGCCATTTCGTGTCATAAAAGTCAACGGTGCTTTCGGCTCCGGGTGTATAGTAGGTCTTTACGAAGCATATAAGGCTGTCGTTGCCGTCTGTGAGGAGGCGCATCTCGCACTGCAGGGCCGAAGATACTTTCATCAGGGCATACTTGTCGTTGATCACCAGCAACGAGCTGTTTTCCCCGAAATTGTTTTGCACCGTTGCCTTCATACCGCTGGCCAGGAAGTCTATACAGTCCAACTTGTTGTCGGCCGACAGTTCGGGCAAGAGTTCTGGGGGCATCTGTACGAATAACTGTTTCATGTCTCGTGCCTGAAGCACTGCAGAGAGACAGAAGAAGAATACTGTTGCTATGAATGCTTTCATGTGACTATGTTTTTTGGGGTTAGTGATGTCTTTGTTGTGTGATGCCGCTATTGTGGCTTATAGAGTTTCATGCGGTAGACGTTGGTGGGTTTCTGTTCGAATCCCGCTGACTGATACAGGCGGTTGGCGGCTTTTCTCGATGAGTTCGAGGTGAGCATCAGCACGCAGTCACCCATTTCGCGCACATAGTTCACGGCATGTGTTATGAGCTTTCTGCCCAACAGTTTGCCGCGGTATGCCTTGTCTACCACGACATCCTCTACCCATGCTTTCTTGCCTGTCGGCGAGTTGTAGGTGGCAATCGTCATCATCCCTATTATTTTCCAGCCGCTTAAGAGCAGGAACAGATGACTGTCGGGCGATGCGATGATGCTGCCCAGATGGCTTTCCGTAAAGGGAGGCGAATCGGGGGTGAGCTGGTTCAGCAGACTGTCGATGGCGGCCACATACTCGTGGACTATGGCTTTGGCTTCTATGATGCGGGTTTCTTCCATGATGTTTCTTTTGAGCTGTAAAGATAATGATTTTTATTTTTCATTGTATACTCAAACGGCTTTTTGTGCCTTCCAGGCTCATGGCGAGCCGGTTTATCGGTGGTTGACAGGTGCAAAAGGCGTGTATTTAGGTGTTTTTGCGTACTTTTGCAGTCAAAATGACCGCATATGCAACTATTGTCCTTAGAGAGAGTCGTTGAGCAAATCAGCAAGCAAGAAGTTTTTCACCTCATTGGCCGCACTGCCGACAGTCTGGGCTTTCCCTGCTATCTTATAGGGGGCTATGTGCGCGACCTGTTTCTTCAGAGGCCTACCAACGACGTGGATGTCATGGTTGTAGGCAATGGCATCGAAACGGCCAAGGCTTTTGCGCAGCGTCTGGGCGGAGGCCACGAGCCGGCCATATTCCGCAACTTTGGCACGGCGCAGGTGAAATGGCACGGCATTGAGTTTGAGTTTGTGGGTGCACGCCGCGAGAGCTATGACCGAAGTTCCAGAAAGCCCATTGTGGAAGACGGCACTCTGCAAGATGATTTGAACCGGCGCGACTTCACTATTAACGCTCTTGGCATATGCCTTAATGCAGACAGCTTCGGCCGTCTTGTGGATGCTTTCGATGGGCTTTGCGACTTAGAAGACGGTGTGATCCGTACACCTCTCGACCCCGACATTACCTTCAGCGACGATCCGTTGCGTATGATGCGCTGCATCAGATTTGCCACACAGCTCAATTTCCTCATTGATGACGAGACGTTTGATGCCTTGGGTCGCAACAAGGAACGTATAAAGATCATCAGTAACGAACGTATCATCAGTGAGCTCAACAAGATAATGCTTTCACCCATCCCCTCGAAAGGGTTCATCGATCTGGAACGCTGCGGGCTGCTCGACATCATACTGCCCGAGATTGCAGCCCTGCAGGGTCGCGACTCGCGCAATGGCATCACTCACAAAGACATCTTTTATCATACGTTGCAGGTTCTCGACAATGTGGCAGCCAAGAGCAGCAATCTCTGGCTGCGCTGGGCGGCACTTCTGCACGACGTGGGCAAGCCTGCCACGAAGGCATTCAGCCCTACTTTAGGGTGGACCTTCCACAACCATAACATTGTGGGCGAAAAGATTGCCGGCCGCATGTTCAGACGTCTGAAGCTGCCCTCCGACGAACGTATGAAGTATGTCAAGAAGCTTGTAGGCCTGCATATGCGGCCTATTGCCATAGCAGATGACGAGGTCACCGACAGTGCCGTGAGGCGTCTGCTCTTTGATGCCGGCAATGACATTGATGACCTCATGACACTCTGCGAATGCGACATCACCAGCCGCAACGAGGACCGCAAGAAAATGTTTCTCAACAATTTCCACATTGTGCGTCAAAAACTGAAAGACCTGGAAGAAAAAGACCGCATCCGCAACTTCCAGCCCCCTGTCGACGGCGAGGAAATCATGAGGGTCTTCGGGCTCACACCCTGCAGGGAAATAGGTGCATTGAAAAGCAGCATCAAGGATGCCATCCTTGACGGCAAGATTCCCAATGAACACGATGCGGCCTATGAATATATGATGAAAAAGGCTGCTGCCATGGGGCTGCAACCCGTATAATACATATCCGGACCTACGGTCTGTATACATCGAAAGTGTTTCATGTACATGAAACAGGTTGTTTCCTATAGGGGGAAGAGGTTGTTTCATGTACATAGAAGAAGGTGTTTCATGTACATGAAACACCCTGCAATCAGCCACATCGCAACCTGCGATATGTACATATCACACCCTGCAATATGTACAGACCGCAAGTCCGGGCTTTGATATCAATAGTCGAACTCTCCGTATTCGCTCTTTATAGTGAGGCTGCGCCGGCCTTTTTCTATATGGCCTACGACACGGGCATCTATCTGGAAGCTCTTTGCCACCTCGATGACACGGGCTGCATCCTCGGAGGAAACATAGATTTCCATACGGTGACCCATGTTGAACACCTTATACATTTCCTGCCAGTCTGTGCCGCTTTCCTGCTGGATGGCCTTGAACAATGGGGGTACGGGAAACATATTGTCTTTTACAACCCGGCAGTCGTCACCGACAAAGTGGAGCACCTTGGTCTGTGCTCCGCCTGTGCAGTGGACCATTCCATGGATGGCGGGACGCATCATGTCGAGCAGCTTTCTGACAACGGGGGCATAGGTGCGTGTGGGGCTCAGCACGAGTTTCCCCGCATTGAGGGATGAGCCTGCTACGGAATCGGTCAGCCTGTAGCTGCCGCTGTATACCAGTTCTTCGGGAACCTGCTTATCGTAGCTCTCGGGATAGCTTTGCGCAATGTATTTTGCAAAGACATCGTGGCGCGCACTGGTGAGGCCGTTGCTTCCCATGCCGCCGTTGTACTGGGTTTCGTAGGTGGCCTGTCCGAACGAAGCCAGACCTACTATCACATCTCCGGGACGTATGTTGGCATTGTCAATGACATCGCTGCGCTTCATGCGGCAGGTAACGGTCGAATCTACCACAATGGTACGTACCAGGTCGCCCAGGTCGGCAGTCTCGCCTCCGGTGGAATAGATGCCTATTCCCATCTCGCGCATCTGCGCAAGCAGCTCATCGGTGCCGTTGATGATGGCCGAAATCACCTCGCCCGGCACCAACAGCTTGTTGCGGCCTATGGTGGAGCTCACCAGGATGTTGTCGACAGCACCCACACAAAGCAGGTCGTCCGTATTCATGATCAAGGCATCCTGGGCAATGCCCTTCCACACCGAAAGGTCGCCTGTCTCTTTCCAATAGACATAGGCCAGTGACGACTTGGTGCCGGCACCGTCGGCGTGCATTATATTACAATAATCAGGGTCGCCGCCCAGTATATCCGGAATGATTTTACAAAAGGCTTGCGGGTAAAGACCCTTGTCAATGTTCTTGATGGCATTATGGACGTCTTCCTTCATGGCACTGACTCCACGCATCATGTATCTTTGCTTGCTGTCTATCATGTCAGAACTCTACTTTTGGGGCATTCTTGGAAGCTTCGTCAGCTTCGAACTTCGATTTGGCGGAAAATCCGAAGATTCCGGCAAAGATGTTGGAGGGGAAACGGCGCACCTTCAGATTATAGCTTTGCACAGCCTCGTTATAGTCCCTGCGGCTCACGGCAATGCGATTCTCCGTGCCTTCGAGCTGAGCCTGCAGCTCCATGAAGTTTTCGTTGGCCTTCAGCTGCGGATAATTCTCCGAAATGGCCAGCAGCTTGCCGAGAGCTGCACTCAACTGACCCTGAGCAGCCTGATATTCCTTCATCTTCTCGGGCGTAAGGCCGGCAGGGTCTACTGTTATCTGTGTGGCCTTGGAGCGTGCCTCGACCACTTCCTTTAAGGTGTTCTCCTCGTGCTTGGCATAGCCCTTGACCGTATTTACCAGGTTAGGAATCAGGTCAGCCCGCCGCTGATACTGCGTTTCTACGTTGCTCCACTTCGTCGTTAATGCCTCATCGGCACTTACCAGGCCATTGTATTGCGAGGCACCACAGCCGACCATCAATACGATGACAGCCACGATGGCAATAACGACCTTCAATGTTTTTGATTTCATAATATTGTTTTTGTCTTTGATTATTCTGTCACTGTTTAAAAACTTCCGCTGGCTCCGCCACCGCCAAAACTGCCTCCGCCGAAACTACCTCCGCTGATACCTCCTCCGCCTCCGCGGCCACTCAGCATCGACCCTATAATGGCCCCGGCCAGCAATCCGCCACTATCGTTGTCCTCATGCCTGCGACGCACAACGGAAGACTCTGAATATCCGCAACGACGGCACGAGGATACTACCTGAAAATAATCCCAGCCGTCGCGCGTGTAGAGGAACTTCTCTGCCGACTTTGCCAAGGACTTCTTGCCACACTGCGGACATTTACGGGCACTCGAATAGGCTATGACAACCACGAACACCAATATAAAGAAGAACAACAACGGAAAGCCCCACCCTTCGGATTCCTCATCCTCGCTGCCATCCAACGTCTTGTCGCCGTTGATATAGCCGTTAACGGCCACAACTGCCCGCATCACTCCACCGTCCCAATCGCCTCTTTTGAAGCAAGGCACCATGATACGGTTCTCGATACGCTTACAGATGGCATCGGGCAATGTGCCTTCCAGACCAAGCCCGGTCAGTATGCTGTATCTCCTGTCGTCAGTGCTCAGCACTATCACCAGACCGGTATTCTTGTCTTTTCTTCCTATACCGTACTTACGCCCCAGCTCCATGCCAAACGTATAAGTGTCGCCTTCTTCCAATTGTTTGACGGCAACAACGATGCACTGCACTCCCTTTGACTTTTCCAACATGTAGAGCACGGCATTCAGGCTGTCAGTTGTCTGAGGTGAAAGTACACCGTCGGGATTGCACACATGCTTGCGTTCGTCCTGCAAGTAGTCCATGGGCAAATCGTTGACTGTCCACACCCGCGCATTCGCGTTGAGCGCAAACAGCATGGCCAATGACACTATTATTATATTGACAAGACGCACCACTTATCCTCCGTTATTCCTTTCCGTTCCAATAGTCCCAGCTGGCCAAAGCCTGCAAGTGTAACATCTCCAAACCGTTTTTCACTATGCATCCCTGCCTGCGACCCTGCTGAAGGAACAGTGTTTCCTCCGGATTATAGACCAAATCATACAGTAGATGACGACTGTCTAATCTATGATACGGAATGTCAGGACACTCGGCAACGTGGGGATACATGCCGCAGGGCGTACAGTTGACTATCACGGTATATTCGTCCAACACCTTGGCAGTGATACCATCGTAGCCTATCATGCCGGCTTCGGGATGACGGCTCACCTGCAACGTATCTATCGACAAGCTGTGAAGCCCGTATACAATGGCCTTCGAAGCTCCACCGGTGCCCAAGACCAAAGCCTTGCGGTGGGAAGGCTTCAACAAGGGTTGAAGCGAGCGCACAAAACCTATAACGTCGGCATTGAAGCCCTTCAGCCTGACCGAAGTGCCGGCATGAGCCACCCTCACAACATTAACGGCTCCTATCTCACGCGCCTCATTGCTCAACTCATCCAAATAGGGAATGACAGCCTGCTTATAAGGCAACGTCACGTTCAATCCACACAGATCGGCATGCCGGGAAACTATCTTCGGGAACTCTTCTATCGAAGGTATCTCGAAGTTTTGATACTCAGCGTCAATGCCTTCGTCAAGGAACTTCTTTGAAAAGAAAGCCTTGCTGAACGAATGCATCAACGGATATCCTATCAAACCAAACAGCTTCATGATTATTTACATGCTATATACATTGTGCTCAACCCAAAGGTGAAACGTCGGAACGACACTTCTTTGTAACCGGCCTTCCTCAGAATCTGCTGCATCACCTCGCCTTGCGGAAAGGCTTCCATCGTGGCAGGCAAATAGGCATATGCCTTGCCGTCTTTCGAGACAAGACGTCCCAATAACGGCATCACCACATGGGAATAGATCCAAAAAAGCTGCTTCATGGGAAAGCTCACGGGAGTGCAAAGTTCCAATATGAACACATGGCCACCCGGGCGCAGTACACGTCGCATCTCACGAAGACCGCGATCCAAGTCCTGAAAATTGCGCACTCCATAGGCCACTGTGACGACATCAAAGCTGTTGTCGGGCAATTCAAGACTCATGCAGTCCTCTTTTCTGAACTCAATGACATGGCTCAGTCCTGCCTTCTCCACCTTTTTGCGCCCCACGTCCATCATGCCCTCTGAAAGATCTGCGGCAACAATCTTCTTCGGTGATAGCCGACGACAAGCCAGAATGGCAAAGTCGCCGGTTCCGGTAGCCACATCCAGAATATCATCATGCCTAAAGGGCTTGATCGAATCTATCGTTGCCTTACGCCACTTGCTGTCTATGCCGAACGAAAGGCAATGGTTCAAGAAGTCGTAAGTGCGGGCGATGTTGTCGAACATTCGCTCCACCTGCTTTCCCTTCGGAGCATTATCGCCATATGGCATGATGTTTTCCTGCGCGTAGCCCATGGCTCTGTATTACTTGTTCAAATAGGCTTCGATGTTCCTTTCTATGCGCGCTGCCACATTGCCGTCCTCTTCTCCATGGAAGGTTTCACCGGTTATGTGCTCGTAGAGCTCTATATAGCGGTTGCTGATATTCTCTACAATCTCGGGAGTCATCTCCGGCACTTTCTGCCCTTCTTTGCCTTGGAAGCCGCAAGACATCAGCCATTCGCGCACAAATTCCTTGGACAGCTGACGCTGCGGTTCGCCTTTGGCAAACTTCTCCTCATAGCCATCGCTATAGAAATAACGGCTCGAATCAGGCGTGTGTATCTCATCCATCAGGTAGATTGCACCATCATGCAGACCGAACTCATATTTGGTATCAACCAATATCAGGCCGCGCTTGGCAGCTATCTCTGTACCACGCTGAAACAGCGCACGGGTATATTTCTCCAACACGGCATACTCTTCGGGAGTAGCAAGGCCTTGGGCCAGAATCTCTTCTTTGGAAATATCGGCATCATGCTCCCCTATCTCGGCCTTGGTGGTAGGCGTGATGATAGGTTCGGGAAACTTCTGGTTTTCCCTCATGCCATCAGGCAGCTTCACTCCACATATCTCACGAACGCCGCTCTTATAGGCACGCCAGGCACTGCCACACAAATAGCCGCGGACTATCATCTCAACAGGAAAGCCCTTGCAAAGCACGCCGGCCGTGACCATGGGATCGGGAGTTGCCAGCTTCCAATTGGGACAGATGTCGGCCGTGGCATCCAGGAATTTGGCAGCAATCTGATTAAGCACCTGCCCCTTGAAAGGGATTCCCTCAGGCAAAACCACATCAAAAGCCGATATGCGGTCGGTGGCTACCATGATAAGTTCCTTGTTATTGATATTGTACACATCACGGACTTTGCCATGATACACGCTTGTCAGGCCCTCAAACTTGAAATCTGTTTTTACTAATGCCTTGTTCATACTTACTTATATTTAGCAATTGTTCTTATCCTTCTTCTCTTCCCTTTCGTATGCCTCTACGATTCGTGTGACCAATTTGTGGCGCACAATGTCTCTTTTGTCCATCTCTACAAACCCGATATCAGGAACACCGTGCAATATACGCAAGGCTTCTACAAGACCGGACTTTTGGGAGGCAGGCAAGTCTATCTGAGTACGATCGCCCGTCACTATCATCTTTGTATTGGTTCCCATACGTGTCAGGAACATCTTTATTTGGCTTGTCGTCGTGTTCTGTGCCTCATCCAGGATGACAACGGCATCATTCAACGTGCGGCCGCGCATAAAAGCCAACGGAGCTATCTGTATTACATTGGTATCCATATACTCAGTAAGCTTAGCAATAGGTATCATCTCTTCGAGCGCATCATACAGAGGCTGCAGATAAGGGTCTATCTTTTCCTTCATGTCACCGGGCAGAAAGCCCAGCTTTTCGCCGGCTTCAACGGCCGGACGACTCAATATGATTTTTCTGATCTCCTTTCGCTTCAATGCCCTTACGGCCAAAGCGATGCTCGTGTATGTCTTACCGGTGCCTGCAGGTCCGATGGCAAAAATCAAATCATTGTGTTCATAGGCTCTCACCAATCTCAATTGGTTTTCGCTTCGAGCACGGATGGGCTTTCCGGAGGTACTGTAGACAATCACCTCCTCCGCACTTTCGTCTTTTGTCTTTTGGCCGCGCAGAATATCCAATATGGCTTCTTCCGACAACGAGTTATACTTGGCACAATGCGATATTAGCTCTCCCATTTTCGCTTCAAAACGCGCCAAATCATCCTCTTCGCCTATGGCTTTCACCACATTGTCGCGTGCCATGATGCGCAGCTTGGGATAAAGCGACTTCACCATGCGCAAATTGGAATTCCTCACGCCATAGAATACCGCAGGATCAATGTCCTCCAATATCAAATGCTTTTCTATCATTCGGCCTATTTTCTGCAAAAATACGGAATTCCTTTTAGAACAAACCATATTTTTGTGTACTTTTGCCTTTCAAAGTTTCACTGAAGTCCATGAACTTTCCTTTTCGCATTCGCAAAAAACACTATACATATTTCTTTTTCGGAATAGTATTCATATTGTTCCTTGTACGGCTTATATTCCCATCCATCACGCATCCCGTCATATCATTGACAGCGAATACTGAAGAAGCAAAAAAAGAGAAAGCGGTTGTCGACTCCATCACTCATCACGGGCTTTTCACCGATTCTCTGCTGAAAGCCCCCCACCGGCTGCATTCCGATTTGACCTTATCAGGCAAGGGAAACAAGCACAAGATATACAGTGTGTCAGACTATGCAAAATGCTTTCCCGACATCAACGACATTCAACTGGCCACCGCCAAACGGCTGGGTGTTGCTCCCGTTGCCGACCGTAATGCCGCCGAGCACTGCAAGGACAGCCTTGTCTATATCGGCAACAGCCCTTATTATTATGTCAAAAGACTTTACAACTCCATACCATACCTTGTGCCACGCGCCCAACTGCTCCTAACAAAGATTGGGCGAAACTTCTTGGATTCACAATTGGTGAAGCACGTGCGCCCCAGCCTTATCATGGTGACTTCCATCACACGCACCAAAAAGGATGTGGCCGACCTGCGCCGTTTCAATGGTAATGCCTCAGAAAACAGCTGCCACTGCCATGGAACCACTTTTGACATTAGCTACAACAAGTACCACGCCGTACAAGACCCCGACCTTCCTCCCGTATATCAAACACGCAACGACACCTTGAAGTTTATTCTCTCGGAAGTGCTCAACGACTTGAGAAAACAGGGGCTTTGCTATGTCAAATACGAGGTTAAACAAGGCTGCTATCACGTCACTGTAAGATAAAGACAACTACTTTCATGTATCGCTATTTCATATTGCTCTCTTACGATGGCACGCTCTACCACGGCTGGCAACGACAGCCCAATGCCGTCAGCGTACAGGAGAAGATTGAAGATGCCCTGCAAGTGCCATTGGGCCATAAGGTTTCCATAACGGGAGCCGGCCGCACTGATACAGGTGTCCATGCCCGCTTCATGGCAGCTCATTTTGATAGTGAGTCTCAGATAGACTGCCAATGGCTCTGCTTCAAGCTGAATTGCCTGCTTCCTCAAGACATTTCAATCTATTCGGTATGCCCCGTTACAATTGACGCACATGCACGGTTCAGCGCAACGGCCAGAACATACCACTACTACCTTTCACTCACAAAAGACCCTTTCAACAGGCCTTTTTCGTGCCGGTTCTACTATCCGCTTGACTTCGACATAATGAATCAAGCCGGCGCGCTGCTTATGAAGCACACTGATTTCGGAAGTTTCTGCAAGACGGGTTCTGACAACAAAACCAACATTTGCCATCTCACACAAGCTCGTTGGCATCAAAACGGCCGGAAATCCTGGTACTTTGAAATCACTGCCGACCGCTTCCTACGCAATATGGTACGAGCCGTTGTAGGAACTCTTATCGATGTAGGCAAGCACAAACTGACACTCGAAGACTTTGAACAAATCATTCTTGCCGGAGACCGTCGGGCTTCGGGAGAAAGCATGCCAGCCTGCGGTTTGTTTCTCGAAAACATTGAATATCCCGACAGCATTTTCCTTACATCCGAAGCACCTACCTCGTGCCTAACCAAAGGAACAACATGCTGACAAGCACCAGCAACAAATCTATGGATTTGGCACGAAGATTCTTTTCCTTGAACCACATCGCACCAAAAAGGAACGATACAACAACACTGCCCCTCCTTATCATTGACACTATGGATATCATGGCATCAGGCAGGCTCAAGGCATAGAAATATACAAAATCGGCCAACGAAAGGAACAAGGAAATCAAGACAATGCACCAATCCCAGCGAAAAGGCACTGCCTTCTTACGAAAAGGAAACCACACCGAGAAAAAGACTACCAGCATCATTCCGCACTGATACAGGTTATACCATCCCTGCACGGCCATTTTGTCAAGTCCTATGCCGCCCTGCTCTACCGGTGACAGCAGGTACTTGTCGTAAAGTCCGCTCACAGCACCTAAAACGGCTGCAAGAACCACACACAGGATCCAGCGGTTATGAGAAAAGCGAATGCCCTCACGCTTGCCACTGCGGCTCAGCAGAAAAAAGGAAAAGATAGCAAAACAGACTCCTATCCATTGCATAAGGTTAAGCCGTTCGCCAAATACGAGCAAGGCTCCCAACAGCACCATTACCGGCCGTGTGGCATTGATGGGGCCAACGATGGTAATGGGAAGATTCTTGATGCCCATATAACCCAACGCCCAAGAGCTTAACACAATCACAGCCTTTAAAAGAATGTACTTGTGCATTGCCCAACCACCACTTTCAACGAAAAAGAATGAGTGTGGCGACAAAAAGCCGGCTGACGAAGCGATGATAAACGGCACAAATATCAAAGAGCAGAAAAAGGTGTTCAGCAACAATACCGGTATCACGGCATTATCGCGTAGTGAATGCTTCTTGAAAACATCATAGAAGCCCAATAAGGCCGCAGAAAGAAAAGCTAAAGCAACCCACATCGTCTTATTAATACTTTTAGAGTGCAAAGGTACTGCAATTCTATCATTCGTGGAAACAGCAGGACAAAAGCCATATGAAGTTAAGCGTTTTTAAGGCCTGCGACCTACCAGCTACTTTGAAAATGCCGAAATTTGCAGTCTGTAATACCATCATGTGGTTGCAGCACGAAGCTTTCAGCCGAAAACTGCCGCCACAAACAACAATAACCTAACACCCCATGAAGAAGACAAGAGCAGCCGTAATCGGTTACGGCAACATCGGACGCTTTGCCATCCAGGCACTGGAGGCCGCACCCGATTTTGAAATTGCTGGCATTGTGCGCCGTCAGGGAGCACAAGACAAGCCTGCGGAGCTGGCAACATATGAAGTCGTTAGCGACATCCGTGAATTGAAAGATGTCGACGTGGCTATTCTGGCCACACCGACCCGCTCGTGTGAGGAGCAGGCAAAAAAGATACTGGCATTGGGCATCAACACAGTCGACAGCTTCGACATCCACACACAGATACTCGGCTACCGCAACAGCCTGATGCCGATATGCAAGCAACACGGCACGGTTGCTGTCATAGCAGCCGGATGGGATCCGGGGTCGGACAGCGTTGTCAGAGCCCTCATGCAGAGTCTTGCCCCTAAAGGACTAAGCTATACCAACTTCGGGCCGGGAATGAGTATGGGACATTCTGTATGTGTAAGGAGCAAAAAAGGTGTAAAAGATGCTCTGTCCATGACTATCCCCAAAGGTGAAGGCATCCATCGCCGCATGGTTTATGTAGAATTAGAAGAAGGAGCAAAACTTGACGATGTGACTAAGGACATCAAGGCTGACCCGTATTTTGCCAATGATGAAACACATGTATTTCAGGTCTCTTCGGTGGATGATGTCCGCGACATGGGACATGGTGTGCACCTTGTGAGAAAAGGTGTAAGCGGAAAAACGCAAAACCAACGCATGGAGTTTAACATGAGTATCAACAATCCCGCACTGACAGGGCAAGTATTGGTAAATGTTGCAAGAGCATCCATGCGTCAACAGCCAGGATGCTATACCATGATAGAAATACCCGTTGTAGACTACCTGCCGGGTGACCGCGAGACGGCTATCAGAACTTTGGTATAGCCACTGAGCAGCAACTCGGACAAAGCCTTTTACAAACGCAAGGCCGACAATCGGAAGAGAAAGGCTGAAAATTAAAAGACCTGCCAAGCGGCTTGGTAATCACGACAAGTACAAATACAAAGAAGAGCGTGCCAAAAATGACACGCTCTTCTTTATATAATCATGCTGGCTTACTTCACGGCAACTTTGTTCTTGCCGATGATATAAACGCCCTTCTTCAAGCCTTTGCTTGCTTCTGTAGCTTTCACATTGCGCTTTATCAGCTTACCATCAACGGAGTAGACACTGACTTTGTCTGTGGCCTTGATAACTTGAGCAGCCTGAATGCCATTGATAAGGCCGCCTTCGAGTGTCAGAACCAAGTCGGTGGAGCCTTCGGCAGCTTTGACCTTGGAAGGATCGATATAACCACGTTGACCGGCAATGTCGAATGCTGCAGATGTGGTAGCCTTCAAACCGTCATTGACGATATAGCCGAAGCCGGACTTATCCAATGTCAGACCGTCAAGCGTTCCTATAAGGCCGTTGGCTTCGGAAGCCGCAGAACTAACCTCTTCGGGCAACGGAGTGAGGAAGCTCAGCTCTGAAGCGTCAGCACTGTAAGCCTTATAATCGCCACATTGCAATATAAATGGTACACCAGCCTTGACTTCTTCCTGCAAAGTGAGTTCAAGTGTTGTAGTATTGGCAGCTTCGTCAATTGTCAGGTTTTTCACAGCATAAGTCTGGATGCCGTCGTTCAAGTTCATAATGGACGTAACGCCGGCAGGCACGTCATAAGGCAGTGTCTGGATGCGGATGCTGTTTTCCTTTACAGGGAAAGCTGCGGCTATGCTACCGGCATCCACCTCTTTGAATGTCCAGCAGGAAGCACCGTCGAGACCTGTAGGCCAAGGAACGATTACGCTACCGTCTTCCTGTGCATGTATCTGATGTCCCTCTTTGTTGGCATCGTTGATGGACACCATCTGTATTTGGCCTTTTCCTATGTAATCAATGCGATATGGAGAAGGCTCGTTCTGCACGAGAACTTTATAGTCAGTTCCTTTGCCCAATGACGGACCGAAATTGTGAGCCGTGCCCAGATTCTGGATGCTATAGTAGCTTGTGCCTTCTATGGGAACGATGCGCCACATGGCATAAGGATTCTCTGTATAGGTGGCACCGTCGTCTTCAGTATAAAGGCCGAAGTTGATGGTTGAGCCATTATTGGCCGTTTTCATATAGATGGCCTTATTGGCACAATAGGCGCCCGTGGCCTTACTAACAATATAGTACCACTTGCCCGGTTCTACCTTGTTCATGTTTTCCATCAGAGCTGTATAAGCAGCCTCGATGCCTTCGATGGCACTGTTGACAGCCACCTTGGTCGGTTGCTTAGCACTGACAAGGGCTTTAGCGGCATCCAGTGCAGCATTATAGGTGGCTATGCACTCTTCGTTGGTCAGACAGCCCACTTCTTCGGGATTAACAATGCAATAAGTGCCATAGAGTTTCTTCTCTTGGTAGAGCGTCGCCAAATCGGTCGTATCAACATACAGTTCCTCTACAGCCTTGATAGCGGCCTCAAACTTATCGTTAAACTCACTGTTGACCATCTCCAACTTTCCTATCTTGCTGCCTTCATCCCAAAGAGCTTTCATGGCATCGCAGGCTTCCTTCATGCCTTCTATATAGTTGTATTGCTGGCGGTCGGCTGAAAGACGGGAATACAGCTGCAGGTCACCGATGCTCCATGTGATACCCGTCACATCTGGATTGGCGAAAGTGCGGTTGGCAACAGTGCCTACCATGGCCGTGTTCTTAATGACGAGGCGGATATACTTGTAGTCCTTGCCCAATTCGATTTCGGGTGACAGATAATGGTAACCGGGAACAACACCGGGGAAGCCTTCGGTCAGTTCTGTGATTCTGTCCCACTGATCGATATCGGCCTGGTCGGGAGTTGCACCTAAATTGTCATCGTTGGTGGCATAGATTTCGATGTCGGTAGGATTGTCCACATAGCTGTCTCCTGTACGTCCGTAATATTCAAGACGGAACATGGAAACCGGGTCTTTCAGGCGTATCTGGAGGTTGTGGTAGCCGTGACCTACAAAGGTCTTACCGGCAGAAGTCATGGCAGCCTCCCACTCTTCGGGAGTGATGTTAGGGTTCTTCATCGGATCGGTAATCCATACGGAATGGAAGTTGTGGGCTTGGTCTATCATGCCATCAATCAGATGTTCCAGGCTTCCATAGTCGGAAGTACTGAGGCTGTTGGTACTTAGTTGGGAAACATCCGTAATCTGGGGGACGCTCGTTCCACATACCTTTCCATAAACAGCATTGGCCTGCTTAATCAGGGAAGCCAATTTGTCATCCAAAGAACCACGGTCTATATAAAGGCTTTCTATCTTTTCTGCAGCTGCTTTCACAGCCTCAATGTCCTCAACGGTTACAGAGAGGTTGGCTATCTTGTCCTGTGCGGCGGCAATGAGTGCGTCAAGCGCATCACAGGCTTCTTTCATACCGGCAACTTTATAGTACTCAGACGTTGCTGCCGGAACGGCATCATAGATCTGAAACTCGCTCAAATTAAAAGTGATGCCTGTCACTTCAGGAGAAGCAAATTTATTGTAGCGGTTGCCGCCGGGTTCAAGAGTTGAAGTCTGCTTGACCACAAAGCGCAGATATTTGTAAGAACCATTCAGGTCAATATCGGGCGAAGTATATGTCACTGCATTATCGTTGCCGGGGAAGCCGTATTCCTTCTTTGTCATGTCCACGATTTCAGTCCAAAGGGTCGAATCAGCACTGGCCGTGCTGGCACCCAGATTGTCATCGTTCGTAGCGTAAAGTGTGATATGCGTAGGATTGTCATGCCAACCGGAACTGCTGTTGCAACCGTCAAAATGGAATCTGATCTTGCTGACCTCACGGCCTATGTTGAATTGCAGATTGTGCCAACCCGAACCTTCTATTTGTGGAGAGGCGAAGCTAGCATCCCAGACGGAATGGAATATAGTGTTGTTGCTCCCGTCTATAAGGCCAGCATACGTGGAACCGTCAGTCAGACTCTGCGAATTGGCAGAGATTTGCCCGGCATCGGTAATCAGTGCTGGATTATCAAACGCCTTTGCCCTGGAAATTTTAGAAGCAGCTATCGTTTCCTGAAGCTGGTTTGCAAGCAACTGTTTGCCGCCTTTCTCTTCAAGTTCCTTTATCAAGGCTTCGTCCGTTATCTGTTGAAAAGCCCAGGCCGATTCCGAATTGAGAGTTCCGTTCCAAGTGGTGATGCGGCCGCTCACTCCTTTGCCGCTCTGATGACCGTCGGAGTTGTACACACGGGAGTTGCCTGTATTGCCGATGTTGAACTGACCGGCGCCGAGGAATCTGACAAATTGTCTGTACCCGGCATCCGGTTCTTTGGATAGGCTTACCTGAACACCGGAAGCATCAGTATGATGTCCTGTTTCATCGGTCACACAGCGGATATATTCTTTAGTGGCAACGTTCTGGATGGTAAAGTTGCCATCTTCGGTTTTAGATAGACGGAAAGCATACAGCGCCTGCTTCTCATCTAAATTTCCCCAATACAGTCTGCCATCAGACTTGGCAAACATGGCTTTCAGTACATCCGGCTGACTGTTTTTGAAATCTGCATTTTTGCTGATAATGTAATAATAACCGTCAGTTACAGGATTGTACTGTTGCTGCAAAACATTATAGGACTCAATCAGATTTGTGTGCAAAGTGTTATATTCTTCTTCTGAAATACCGTCATAAACGGCATTTTGGGCTTTCAGAAGTGCCTCGTCATATGCGCCCTTGTACTTAGCAAAGACATCCTCTTTATAGCAACCGGGATTGTCGCCTACAACATATTCTCGGTTCAAACCGTTGATGCTGTCAATCGTGTTCTGGAGCTTCTGCGAATAATCGACACCGACATCCACCTGCTTGTATAGGGCAGCCACTTGGTCAGCCGTAAGAGGGTCGTTATAGATACGCGCAATGGCCACCTCGCCTGTCCAAGATGTGTTGCCCTTGTTGCCGGACGGGTCACAACCGATGCCAAACCAGCCGCTTTTGGCAGTAGGAAATTTGAATTCACCTTCTACATCGGCAGTTCCTTTCAATTCACCATCTACGTATATATAGGTTTTGCCTTCTTCTTTGTTCCACACGCCTACAACATGATAGAATATCTTAGGTTGAGGCGTTACACCGCTTACTGTATAACGATAAGATTCGCCAATATAAGGAAGGAAAGTAAACTCATTTCCACCATTTACTCCCTTGCCCGTTTTACAAAGCATCAGGCCGGTACCACCAGTCTGGTGCGAACTGAAAGGTTTGCATTCTTTATCAGGAAGTGAGCCGCTATAGTCTGCCTTGACCA
This sequence comes from uncultured Bacteroidaceae bacterium, assembly GCA_934426255.1. GTDB lineage: Bacteria > Bacteroidota > Bacteroidia > Bacteroidales > Bacteroidaceae > UBA6382. The sequence continues at coordinate 118,710 of CAKRYD010000002.1, forward strand.
GAGTCTCGAGGGTATGGCCATCGGCCAAAGCCGACTTGAATGCCTCATTGTTTTCATAATCCACCTTGTAATAATGGGTTGCCGTACCGCTCCACGGATTGGTAAACCGAGGGATGTTCATTTTGTAGGTCTCGTTGAAATAGACCTCGATGGCCGACTGGCCGATTACCTGTACTTCGTTCTGCATCGGCGAAATGTCGATGGCAGTTCCGTCACTGTTAAATACGACGTCCAATATATCCGCCTTGGGTACATTGTCGTCTGCCTTAGCCGCACTCAAAAGGGGGGGGGCACAATAGCAGGAGTGTCAATAAATAAATGTATCTTCTCATATTATGAATTAATAATGAATCCTGAGTGAATGAAAGCTCGCTGTAATCTTTCACCTGCAAATGTAATAATTTTTGCTTACACAAAAGACGCGCAAGCCCTTTTTTCTGAAAGGAAAGACTGTTTGTCCTGTCGTTCTCCCTTTCGCATTACGCCATCAAGTCAACCCCAGAACGGGATAATATCCGGTGAAGCGACCCAAAACAGGGCCAACGATGAAAGCAACCTCAATCGGTAATGACGTCAAGCCGGAGTCAACTTTTGCCTGAGCCCGGCTCAAATCCGAGTCAGCCTAAATCAAAGAATGGCACATCATACCCTGCGATCTGTACACATCGCGCCCTACAATGCGGCACATTGCACCCTGCGATCTATACACATCGCATACAACGATCTGTACACATCGCACCCTGCAATGCGGCACATCGCACCCTGCGATCTGTACACATCGCAAGCACGAACTGAATGCCCTGCAAGTATGCTAAAAGAAAGAATCACATTGAACCGGTAAGTGCTTACTTACAAACCAACCAAAAACCCGGGCAAGTTTTGCCCGGGTCAAATGATATGAAAAAGGACTTTCTTATTTTTTCTTTGGTAATTGGAAGAACTTATAGGTGTCATCCTGCATCTTGGCATAAATGCCTGCATCATAGATTGAAGCATCGTCGGTGACTGAATTGTTGCGACGTGCCATCTTCCAGGCAAACCAATCGTTACCATTCATGCCGGCATCAGTCTTGTGATCAGCAAAACGGAGCAAGTCGGTGAAGCGGTGACCTTCAAACGCTGTTTCAAGGGCGCACTCGTCAATAATAAGGTCTTCTACAGCATTGATAATCTCATCATCTGTGATTCTTATGACATCAGCATATTGGGCTGCGATTGAATCAGGCAGCACAGCCGACTCAGTCAGCAATACATCACCTACGCGCAATCTGTTTTCCAACTCAACCTGCGACTGATAAGGCAGGCCGTTCAGACGGGCACGGTTGGCAGCAACTTTTTTGGCTACCATCTTGGCATAAGTATATACAGTGTCCTGATAGCCACCTGTCTGGCCACAACCACGCGAATGTATACCGGCACGGAAATAACCGTTTTCCAGTTCCTGATTGTTCCACGTTTCCTTGGTCCAGAACTCAGAGAGGAACTTGTACTTCTCAGCACGCACCATTTCGTCAAGTGTCACGTAGTACATACCACCTGCATAAGCTTTTGGCTCTGAAGAAAGATAGGGAACATTCCTCTGTATCAGAGTTGTGTCGGCAGCATAACCGTCAGCAAACAAGCAAGTATCAAGAACAGCCACGCCCAAGGAGTCAACAATTACATTGCCAGCCTCATCCTTCTTGGGAAGGAATATACCCAAGGTGTCTTTCTTGTTGATATAATACTTATTGCCGTCGATGGTCTTATAGTCCAATGTCGGGAATGTCTGACGCCAAAGGCCGTCTTTCAATACACCGAAAGCTATCTGCGGGAAACCCATACGGTTGATGGCCTCAGCAAAGCGCAGGTAAAGCAAAGCCTTGCGATACAAGGTGATATGATACTGCATGCTGAAATGATTGAACGAAGAACCGAAAGACGTAGAAGAATAAAGCATCGAACCAATAGCATACTTGTCGATGATGCGTGATTTCTCACCGCGAGTGAACTCATATTCGGGCGCAGTACCATACAAGCGGCCATCGGCTAAATCATCAAAATAGATGATGGTTTCAACACCATTCTCCGAACGCCAACTGCAATAATGTTGTTGTTCGTTCAACGACAAATAGTTCTTTGACGGAAGTATCTGCTGGTAGCTCTCATTAGGCTCAACTGACACATAGCCAGAAGATCCGCTCACAGTGGAAGATGTCTTGAAGCCAAAGGTCTGAACTACGTCAGTCAACATTTTGCCCATAGTTGAATTGGCTGCTCCAATGGTCACAAAAAGCTGCTCGTCTCTATTGAACCCCATGCAGTCAGCCCAGTCACGTGCATTCAAGGTATAGCTGGTTATCTGCCCGTCACGGTAATTGGTCTCATAACCCACCTTGTAGACTTCATTTCTGTCATAGGGTGAACCGATCTTTGTATCAGTCAGATAATCATAATAAGTCTCAGCAGCTTTCTGATACTGATTCTGCATCAAGTAGGCATCACCCAGCACCAACTGGATGGGCACGAACATACGCTGAGTGGGATAACGGCTGGAACCATTATGGATTTCACCATAATTAGGCATGCCATACTGCTTCTGCAACTCATAAGCACGGTACAAGCCGGCCTCAAGAAGCATATCAGCAAGATTAGTTTTGTTGACACGAGGTGCATTCTTTTCCAAATAGGAAGCTTGCTCGGTAGAGGCAATAGGCTCTGTGATGAAAGGGACACTGCCATAGAAACGCACAAGCTGCAAATATGTCCAAGCACGAATGGCCTGAATCTGAGCATACTCACGCTTCATCTCGGGTACTCCGTTCTTCTCAATCAAAGTATCGACACGAGCCATATAGAAGTTGCATGAATTGATGATGTGATAATAATCGGCAGCATTCAGCAACGTATTGTCTCCATCTTCAGGGTTTTCAAAATCTGCTATATTCTTGATGGAGTCAGAAGTATAGGTGCCAGTCGTGGAAAGGTCACTACGGGCCGCATCAAGCAACACAGAACGTGAGCCCACATTCTGAAGACTCCTCAATATACCGAAAGCAGAATAAACCGAGTCTTGCGCATAGTTCTCAGAATAACGTTTCAGCTCAGGAGTCAACATGTCATCACATGATGAAGCCGTAAAGGTGACTGCAAACAGAATGGCGAATATTGATATAAACGATCTATTTTTCATTGTTTCGCAATTTTACAAGTTAATAGTTACACCGAAGTTGAAGGAACGGGACTGAGGCAACATGCCGGAATCTATACCTTGGTATAATACACCGTTACCACAAGAAACCTCGGGATCCAAACCTCTGTATTTGGTAATAGTGAAGAGATTGTTTGCTTCACCCCAAACAGTAAATCCTTGCAACCAAGAGAGCGACAGAGGCAATTTGTATGTCAAACGAACTTTCTTCAACTTAAGGAAAGAACCATCTTCAATCCAGCGGTCAGAGAAACGCTCATTGTTGACCCATTCTGTGCTTGACGTAAGCATGGCACGAGGCATATCAGTTACCTGGCCACTGTGAGTCCAACGGTTGAGAACTGCTGTCGTCTGGTTCCAAAGATTACTGGATTGCTCCAACTGGGAAGCTTGGTAATTATAAATGTCATTACCCAAAGAATACTTGAAGATGACATCCAACTTGAAATTCTTCAAGAAGCCGAAGCTCGTGAATATGTTACCATATACATCAGGATTAGGATCACCAATCTTGACCATATCAGCCTCTGAAATCCAACCGTCACCGTTCTGATCTACAAAGTGTACATCACCGGCCTTGAAGTTACGATAAGAATCACCAACATAACCGGTAGGATATCTCAAATAACCAAACTTGCCGGCAGTCGAAGCTTCAGTTTCGTCAACAAAGACGCCCTTGGTCTGGTATCCGTAGAAGACACCGGCTGCATTGCCAATGCTTGTAAGGATATTGTTCGTTCCGTAGATAGAAGAAGTATATCCTTGAACCGTCTTATAAATATCACCCTTACTACCATCCTCATTCAAATTGTAAAGCCTCATAAGGTTGTTGTCGGGAAGCTCGGTGATTTCATTTTTGTAGTGACCTACGCTGAAGCCAAGTTCCCAAGTGAAATTCTTCGAATTAACGACAATTCCACTAACATTGACAGAGGCTCCGGTATTCTTCAAAGCACCATTGTTAGACCACATGGATGGTAGACCGGTCAGATAGTTCAAATTTTGCAAGGTCAGCAAATTGGATGTCTTGCTCCAGAAGAAATTAACGCCTAAATTCAGACGATTGTCCAACAAGCTTGTCTCCAATCCGGCATTAAGACGACGGGTGGTTTCCCATTGAATCTCAGAATTAGCAATGTTAGCAAGCGACAAAGACGTAGAGGTGTTCAGGAACTTTTCATTGGAGAAATAAGTACGGCTTGCATAGTAGTCGATATTGTCATTTCCAGACTCTTCATAACCAGCAGACAATTTCAGGTAGTTTACAGGTTTGAAGTTGAACCATGGTTCAGAAGAGATCAACCATGCAGCACGTACTGACGGGAATGTCGCCCACTTCACACCAAACAATTTAACACCTTCCTTAGTGTTTTTACCGAAACGAGATGAAGACTCTGCTGTTACAGTAGCGTCAAGGAAGTAGCGGTTCAAGTAATTGTAGTGAGCATCCAAGTAGTAGGCAAGATTGGTCCAAGTGTCATTGGTACCTCCATATGTAAGATACTGCAATGAATAGGACAAATTAGGCATCTTGTCGTTAGAGTTATTGTAACCGTTGGTGTAGCTGTTCGAGAAATTAAACGTGTTGAAACGGAAGCCAGCGGTTGCAGACAAAGTGTGCTCGCCCATATGCTTATCAGCATGCAAATAGAAGTTGTTTGCAATGGCACTTTCGTCAGCAAACTGAGACCTAACTGCACTCGTTACAGAGCCTAAGCCTTCGACAAACTTTTGGGGTGTACCATTGTTAGGCATATAATACAGCTCGGAAGTACGGTTCATCACGTAACTGAAACGATCACCAATGGTCAACCAAGAATTCAACTGATACTTAGGATTGAAATTCAACGTAAACTGAGTCTGCTCCTCATAGTTTTTATTGTCACCTTGGCCATTTTCAAGTATCCAATAAGGATTAGCCAAAGCTGCTGTACCAAAATCCTCGCCAAAGCGGAACGGGTTATTACTGTCACTATAGTTCTTGCCGGCATAGATGTTGCTAGCAGGAGTCAAAAGGTTCCTCTGCTGAGCTTCATCCCAATATACATAATAAGCGTATTTGCTTATCATTGGAGCATTGATAAGCCCCAACACATTAGGAGAAGCTATGTTTGACTTAGAATAGTCTTCAGCCCAACCATTGTCACGCATATTATAAGCAGAACGCGCATAAGAAATGTCAAAGGCTGCGGATAAACGGTCTGTCATGTTGATATCTGTATTGAAACGGATATTCAAACGGTTGAAATCGTTATCCTTTGCCGTTGCATCAGAACCGGTGTAACCCAATGACAATGCATACATGGCTATATCATCACCACCTTGCACATTAACACGGTAATTCTGGGTTATAGCAGTATGATAAAGCTCTTTCTGCCAATTCTCATTGTTATGATAAATGTCATAGAACGTATAATTGGGATCTTCGTTCATAAACGGACGACTGGAAATCAACTGCAAGTAAGTCAAGCGATCGCTGGGATTGGTAGGAACGTATGTTCCCAAGATTTCAGTAAGATAGCTTCTATACTGATTGCCCGACATCACATCCAAAGTTTTGGGCGTAGTTTCCACACCTCCATAGATGCGAACACCAATTCGTGTTGCACGATTACGTCCACGCTTTGTCGTTATTTCAATGACACCATTAGCACCCTTTGCACCGTAGAGAGCTGTCCCCGTATCAAGAACGCGTACGCTTTCAACATCCTCTGGATCTAAAGAAGCGAAAACATTATTGATAAAGCCGGCATGAATAGCCGTACGGTCATACTGCATATCCCAAATGACACCGTCTACTACAACCAGCGGCTGAGCAGTAGCATTGAGAGAATTGAAGCCATTGATAAACATGGCTGCTCCCTGAGCCGGAAGGCCTCCGCGTGTCATAGTACGAACAGTACCATTCAACTGACTTTCAATATCCTGCTCAACTGTCAATGCAGAAGAATTATCTGTCACTGCAGTTTGAGACTTGAACACGTCAGTTCCATTCTTGAAGAATGATTTGAACACAGAGCTGTAGAGATTGACATTAATTGGTCCATCCTTGATAGCTACTTGAACCGGATTATATTCGGGCGCAGCAACATATAAAGCCGTGACGAATACCGGAACAGATATCTTATAACGTCCATCCTCTTCGGTCATTGCAGTATAACGAATATCGTTCAATGCCTGAACCTGAACACCACTAAGCGGCTTTCGAGTAGCAGCATCGAAAATCTGACCGGAAATCTCTTTCATCTGATAAGTAGGACCGGCTGGCAAAGGGCGTTTTTTAGCAACTTGCTCCGTTACTTCCTCCTCTGCATCATCACCATCCTCGATGTCTTGAGCATACATAGGAGAAATTCCGGTCAAGAAGATGAGGCCGAAACCAATACCGAAGGCCCTTCTCAAATAATAATTTCTTCTTATATCTTTCATTGTCGTATATTTTAAATTAACAAGTACTACTCGTCCTTACCTTTAAGGATGAAACAGTCAATATACATGGTTGTAGTCACTGTCTTGAACTCAGCAACAGAGCGAACCACCTGCAATGACAAAACCGGGTAGGAATTGCGAATATTGTCAAAGCAGTAAGGGAACTTGAAGTTTTCAAAGAGCAGGATTGTATCAACCTTAGACGGGTCTGACTTAAAGGTCTTATCCGACTTAACAGTTGATGCCTTGCCCTTCGAATCCAAGTCATACTGCAATGTCGCATTAAACTGATTGCATTTCGGATTTGTATTGGAAGGATCGGTCATGTTTTCAGGAACAATCACAACATAGATATCATATGTGCCTGACAATACTGACGGCAAATTGTATGATACTGTTTGCTTGGAAGAAGCGTTAACGGGAACATACTCAATATAAGCATTGTTACGCACACGTCCCTGAACAGAGTCATTGCGGTTGCCATCCGTAACACTATGATAAACCAAACCACCATCAGGCAAATAATACTTACTCTCACGTTGATTATAATAATTAGTGTACTCTGCCTCCACTATAATATCATACTGCCATGCCTTATTAGCCTTGAAATTAAAATGATCAGTAATAAACGCATATCCGTTACTGCCCTTAAGAGGGGTCTTACCCTCAGTCAAAACACGGCAATCAGGAGCATGTTGATGTCCAGTACGAGAGCTGTAGTAATAGGCCGTTGAAACCAGCGAGTCGGCTGTCTCAAAGAAATTCTTTACAGTATTTACATCTGCAGTTGTATAGTCAAATCCTCTCTGCTCGCGAAGACTGTAGAACATATTATCGAAGATCACTTCTTTTGTGTAAAGTTCCTGCAATGAGTCAGCTTTAATAGTATCAGTCACATACTTAGCTGCATCCTCATCATAGTAAACATAGGTCTCCTTATAATTATAAAACGGGGAAATCTTGTCAATAGCCTCCTGCCAAGCAGTATTAGAAGGAATAATGGCTGCTGATAGTGAATCCTCATTCATGGCAACATAAGGAAGAATCTTATTACTTTCCACAAAATAAGAGTCAACGTACTGAATTTGCCCATTAACTGTAGAGCCTGGAGTACTCCAGCTTTCACGGAACTCAAGAGTATCCTTATCCAATATGTACTGATACAAATCCGATGTCTCAGGCGTAATCTGAATCAATTCACGCAAGCTGGGCGAATAGGGAGCAACGCCTTCCAAAAGATGCAGTGTACCATTGACTGATGCAATGTTTTTATAATCTCCATCAGAGATCTTAACACCCATGAATTCATTCTTCGCAGCATCGTACACAGCATATTTCTGATTATAAAGCTGCAATTTCTCAGAAGTAGCATAGGCACCATTATAATTAAAGCATGCAATATGGTTACGCACGAACTGTTTCTCTACAAGTTCGTTTTCACCTTGTTCCAAAAGCGTTAACCACTTTTGCTCATCATAAGTTCCATCTTTGGGAGCCCAAACGGTGAAGACACGCGATGAGTTCAGCAAGTCCTTATAAGATATTGTTGCTGGCACACCATAAGACTTTTTATTGACAATGGTTTTCTCTAATATCTTAGCAAAGTTCTCAGTTCCGGGCGTAGCCACGAGATTCTCCCACAAGGTACCGGAAGCATTGCTCGTATTCAAATCAAAATGGTCATCAGAACAAGAAGCAAAGGCAAAGACGGCAAGCAAGCCCAGCAATCCTCCTTTGAGCCATTTATTATATATTCTTTTCATATATCTTTATTTTTAATTATCCATTATGGCAAATGCATTCGGAATCAACATCCATTCATTGGTCAGGATGCGACAATCTATAGACATTGACTCCGAACATTTCATTTTAGTGTCTCTCTATCGTTTCATCAACTACCCAAGCAGGATTCTGAACCAAAGCAGGATTAACCTTGATTTCATCCTTCAATACAGGACTGAAGAGAGAATTAAGCGTTGCCAACTTTGCTTTGATTGCACTTGCATTGGTTGCATACTTGGCAGTCAACAGATTCAACATTTTTTGAGTTGTATTGTCGCGCAAGGCCATACGTACCAAATCAAACCAACGTTTACCTTCGGCAAAGAACTCACGCTGACGCTCTCTCATGATAAAGTCCAAAACCAAGCTCGCAGAACCATAAGCAGAATATTTCAACTTATTCTTTGTTTCAATCAAAGGATTTGAGCGGTCTAACACAGCATATGCTAAGTTAAAAGCTTCTTCCAATTCAGGAGAACCATCTTCCGCAAGACAAGCCATTGCTTCAGCTTTCATTAAGATAACATCGGAAACTCTATAGAGTATCCAGTTGGCATCCATTGAATTAGATGACCTTCGACCTGAATAGTTTACATTAGAAGAACTACCATTATCCGTTTTTTTGCGAACATTAGTTCCATCAACTACTTCTACTTGACTGGCAATGTATTTAATCACCTGGAACGTTTCAGTACTTGTTGAGCCACCGTCATACATCAGATTTTCGACTGCGCGTAAATCAGTTTGACAATAGATATTCTTACCCCCATCCGGTTTAAGATCTAATGTCTGCGTAATATTTGAACCGCCTACATATCCAACTTCGACATTACCATCTTTAACACCACCATAGAAGTAAGTCACCAAATTATTAGGTGTTGATGTTCCATCATATGCAATTTCAAAGATACTTTCAAGAGAGCCCTTATTGCCGAAAAGCTCATTATATGGAATGTCAGAAACACGCCCCATAGTTTGCGAAGCATACAACGGTAATGGAAGTTTGGTTGCATCACGAGAACCATAATAGCTCTCACGCTCCTCTTGGAATTCATGCAATTTATCTTTAATTACATAGTCGCAATACTCAACCACTTTGGCGTAGTCAGCCTGCGACTGACCGGGATAAACTGCTGCAGAATCAGGACTTGCATTCTTGCATGCACGCCACAAATACAAGTCAGCCAATATAGTATAGATGGCATTTTTTGTAATGCGGCTTGTATTGAACACACTCGATCCATAATCCAACATACCATCATCTTTACAACCTTCCAAATCATTGATTAAGTAGGTCAGAATTTCTTGAGAACGAACCTGAGGCATCGGATCACGAGCGCCCTCACTGACATCAGTAGACTTCACATTGAACGGTACATCGCGGAAAGCACGCACCAAGTAGAAGTAATACAACGCACGCAGCGCTTTACATTCGGCAGCAATCGGTTTCCAATCACTTTCGGTAAAACTCGGATCGCGAGCAATAACCTCTTCGCCCTTAGAGAGCACCAAATTGCAATAGCCAATTCCGGCATAGAAAGAAGACCAATCATACCAACTATTGGTTGGGAGGAGGTTGGCATTCACTATGTTTTTTATGTTTTCATTATCTTCCTTTTTCAGGATGAAATTATCAGAGCGCAATTCACCCCATACAAACATTCTGCGTGACACATCTGTTGTTGTAAACTGTTTATAGCAGGATGCCAGCACACTGGTCAAGTCATTTTTATCTTCCCAAAATTGCTCGCCTGTGATTTGATTGGTCGGATAAACCGTCAAGAAATCGTCAAACATACTGCACGAGGAAAAGAATCCCGTCAAAGCAATGCAGCAGGGAAGTATCAGTTTTTTATATATTCCATTATTTTCCATAATCAACTATCATTAGAACGAGAAATTCAAACTAAATGTAATCGAACGAGATCTCGGGGTTTGAGAACTATCAAACGCGGGAGAGTAACCACTTGCAGCATGCTCGGGGTCAACACCCTTATACTTGGTCAGGAAGAACAAGTTGTTTGCTGAGCATGAGAACGAAAGCGCACTCAGTCCCAATCCTAAACGCTTCAAGAAAGACTTGTCGAAAGTATAGCTCAGCTGCATATACTGCAAACGGATGAAATCACTATTTTCAACGTAGCGGTCACTGGCCAAAGCATTATAAGAAGAACCAGCATTTTCGTTCATCGCACGTGGGATTTCTGTAATATCCCCATTCTTGCGCCAACGCCAGCTTACAGCAGCACTTTGGTTCTTATTAGTGCGCATATCCTCTGCATACATACGGGCTAAGTTAACAATATCTGCACCGAGGCGAACATTGAAACTTGTCTTTAACGTCCAACGGCCATACTTGAAATCAAAGCCGAAGCCACCGTTGAAAGAAGGATTGGAGTTACCCAAGTAAACAATATCCAACTCGTTAATCTGGCCATCGTGGTTGATATCCTCGTAGATAGCATCACCTCCGGCAAACTGGTAGTTCGTATTACCATAGTTATAATACATGCGAAGTGGGTTTCCATCGGCATCAAATATAATATTGCCATTGGCATCGCGCGCAATCGGACAAGTAGCATTCTCACCACGAGCAGCAGCAGCAGCAGCAGTGTTTTCGCCATACAATGCATTCTTAGACTCATCAGCAAAATAGCCGGAGTGATCATAATTATAGCGATAAACACCTTTATAGCGGAAGCCATAAATCGAATACAACGCATTTCCTATTTGAACACGGCTAAGATAGTTTTCATTGGCATAATCGAAATCTCCATTGATGTTTGACAATACACTAGCATCCATTTCCAAAATACGGTTGCGGTTTTGTGATGCATTGAACTTCACTTTCATAGAGAATTTACCTACCTTGAAAATATCTTTGGTTGAAGCATTCAATTCCCAACCGGTGTTCTTCAAACGACCAACATTTGCCCAATCCAATTTAGAATAACCAACAGACGAGGGGATTCTAACATTTGCTTGCAGCAACTCTGAGGTATTCTTTTTATACAAGTTCAAATTGAAGCACAACAAATCTTCCCAGAAGTTCAAGTTAAAGCCTAAATTCCAAGATTGCGTCTTTTCCCACTGCAATGTTGTTAAACGAAGGTTCGCCGGGGCAATGGCAGACAAGTAGGTTCCATTGTATCCATAACGACCGTTGTTATTGTATTCATTGAACTGGATCGTTGTAGTTTTTGCCTTATTTGGATCCGGCAAATTACCATTGATACCCCAACCCGGAGCAAATGAGAACATATTGATCACTCCCTTCAATGGACGGAAGAACAACTCATCGCTAATATTCCAACGTCCGGAAACACTTGGAAAATAGCCCCAACGTTTATCTTTACCGAACATGGTGCTTCCGTCTGCTCTTACAGCTGCATCCAACACATATTTAGACTTATAAGCATAGTGCATCGTAGCATAGAAGTTCAAGCTATGCGATTTTGACGTACTTGTACTTGCTCCTGTCAAATAAGCATTCACTGTCGGGTCGGTTATACCACCAACCAAACCACGAGAACTTATCTTTTGCTCATTGCCATTATATGTAGACATTTCTCCACGTACCATTGTCTGGAAAGAATGATCTTCAGGCAGCTTAGGAATGAATGTCATATAATGAGTTGTGGTAAATGTCAAACCACGATTGGTTGTCTTAGCACTCAAGTTAATATCATCAGACCATGTACCGGTAGACAATGCTCCGGGATAGTATCCATCCGTAACATTAGATGTTGCGTTCATATAAACTTCACCACGATAATTCAACTGCGTCTTTTCAGCCGTCTTTCCCAGGAGTTTATATTCCAACTCAAATTGAGGGCTTATGGTATAACTGCTCACTTTCTTCCACGACAAATTGGCGATAGCCACAGGGTTACCGTTGTCTATCATGTCTTCCAAATAGTAAGAAGTATAACCATCGGGCACCATACCTGCGGCTCCATAGCGTGGGAACATCTTGAAATATTCACCCGTATTATAATACGTATCATTAGACGTGTCGTAAGCCCAACGTGTCACACTCATATTAGGCATCGCTTTATAAGCTCTTGCCAATATATCCGTATAATTCTGCTTGTTCTTAGTATAAGTTAAAGAGAAATTCGAGCTAAACTTAATACGATCAGACACATCATAGTCCAAAGTCATACGAGTACTGAAACGATCCAGCATTTGCTTAATGATAGTACCGGTTTCATGGTCATAACCTCCAGATACACGGAAGCGTGCCTGCTCACCACCACCGGTTATACTTACATAGTACTTATGTGATTGACCGAACTGCGTAACTTCATCAATCCAATCGGTATTTTTGTTGTAGTTAGCATAATAAGCCGTACGGTCACGCTTATAAGAAAGCTCTACCATGTTAGATGTAAGGTCGCTCTGACGAGGGTTGAAGTAAGCCTCTTTCAACATCATGGTATAACCGTCGCCATTCAGCATCTTCATACCAGCCGGCTGCCAGCTACCTGTAAAATAGTAGTTACCTGATACTCTGGTCTTACCTTTTACACCACGACGTGTTGTAATCTCAATTACACCATTTGCACCTCTTGCGCCCCACATAGCACAAGCACCAGCATCCTTCTTTACCTCAATGCTCTTGATATCTTCAACATTTACATTCAACAAATTGGCGAACTGTTCGGTATTATCCATATCTTGAAGATCCACATCCGTTGAAGAGTAGTTTTCCAAAATATGATTATCCACAACAATCAAAGGCTCTTGGTTTCCACTTATAGTAGTTACGCCACGAAGACGCATGCTCATACCTGAGCCCAAGTTACCGGAATTAGCTACAATATCAAGACCTGCGATTTGACCTTGAAGAGCCTGGTCGGCAGATTCGAACGAAAGACCTTTCATTTCATCCATATCCAATGTTTGAGATGCCACAGAAACCTCACGCTGCGGGATAGAAAGACCATTGCTCTTCACCCTCTTGGCAGCACGAACCTTAACGTCCTTCAGGTTACGGGTGTTCTTCTCAAGTTGAATTTTGAACATGGTTGTTGAACCAATCTTACTTTGCCATGGACGATAACCGATGTAATTTACTTTCAAGATGTTGTTAGGATTCTTGATAATCATCGTAAAGTTACCGTTCATATCGGTCTGTGTAGCTGATTGGATACGGTTATTCGCATCCACCTCAACCACATTTGCCATCATAGCCGGGCCATCTTGCGGATTCCAAACACGGCCCGAAATTCTTTTCTGTGCATATGTCACAGTAAAACTGCAACATAGCATAAGCAACAGAAGATACTTTATCTTATTCATAGTACGCTATTTTATTTTCTAATACGATACTTTGCTACAAATTTCTTGGCTCCGGCCGCATCCTTCCATTCAGCATCATAACGACCTCCATTGAGCTCCATGAAATTCAAAACGCCATCAATACGATGCAATACTGCGTAAGACGATGTCGAAATTGTCCTGGAGTTATCCTTGGCAGCATCAAATTCCATATCACGTGTCAGCATATTATAGTTACGGTCTTGACCTTCTTCCGTAATGACATGACGTGTATTTCCATCTTTGTCTTTAACGTCAAGAGATTGGCCATTGGCAGAAGACACTTCCAATGTAATATAACGGTTGGTTACATTATTGATACAAGCAGTTTCATAAGCCGTAGTTTCTATAGGATTATTGTCTACGAACACTGAATTATCTTGGAAATGATACTTCACAAAGTTCAAAAGACAAGTAACCATTGCCTGAGCTTTCTGCTTGTAGTCATCCGTAAATGCAGCAACCTCTTCGTCTGACCAATCAGTTTCATGTGCTTTCAAGACTTCCTGCTTGCCTGCAATATATTCCGAAATCTGTGCCCAAGTAGGCAAACCATTATCAATGGCTTCACGAACACTTTCATTCTTCGGAATGTATACCGTATAACGATATGTATTGAAGAAACGTACATTCTGATCCATGCACTTACCGCTAACAAATACCATATAACGGTTACGGGCATTGTCTTTCTCCTTGATATTAGTATATTCATCCAAGAAACCGGAATTGTCAATTACTTCAGGATCAACATTACAGAGTTCAAAGAACTCACGGTAAGGAGAATCCTCATTTTCATTATCGTTCATTATCGAATATACAGACTTAACTGTCGACTGTATTGGACGATCTATTACATAGGTCATACCATTACCATATCCGTTGGTCTTCTCTGATTTATCAAACAGTTCCTTAACATGGCATTCCTGACCCGGATGATCCAACTGCCAACCGCCATACACAGTCATACCATTTACACCGTCATTTGGACGAGCCACTTTAACAGGAGCGCCACCCTTAGAGATATAATATTCATTACCATCATAAACGCCCAACTTGGCAGCTGATGAGTCTACAATGATATGAGCATCCAACATGTCCTTCAAACGGTTATTCACAATAGAAGATGATATTGTAACCGATGCATATACAGAATCTATCTCGCCTGTCAGTGGATCATACTTCTTTGCTCTTGCCGTAACAGGCGTAGATGTGCTTCTTGAGTCAAACCTAAATGCCAGCACATAAGGCTGAGTATGCGACATGTATACAGGGTCATAATAAGTCTGCAAAGCATTATCCGTTGGAACGAAGAAACTAAAGTTGGTACTCATCGCCAACAAATAAGTAGAAATAAACGAGTTCAACGGAGCAGAGTTAGGATTGGTAATATACTTATCATCCGCAGTAATTGCCCAGTTGAAAATTCGCAAGCTGTCACCAACCAATGCAGGAGCAGATACTGATGCATATTTAGCCGGTGTGTAGACTTCGTTCATCACATAAACGACACCATTGTTGGCAATCAAGCAAGTATCAATCTTCGCTTTATACTCTTCAACAGTGGCCGCATTTGAGAACATTGGGTCGCGAGCATCATTCATGATAGTCAGATACTTGCTTGGTACTGTCTCTATAAAGGAAGCTTTCATCAGGTTGTTAATCAGGGCCTGAATAACCTCCAAAGGCACCTGATCCAAATTAAACATCAAATTCTCAGCTGTCACAGGCTTATCAGTGGCATATGCATCCATTAAGAACTGACCACCGCCGCCATCAAGGAAATACTTACGAATGGCATCGTCCGAAGGAACAAACATCGCTCCCATATCCACCTGCACACCATGACTTGCATTGTAATATGTTGTCCATCCTGGGTCATAGGTCAAATAATAGGAAACCCTATTGTTGTCCGGATCACGCTCCAAAGCACTTCCGCCCTGTGAACGTGCAGAAAGATAGCGTTTTTCAAATACGGAGTCTACGGCCGGATTCAGCTGCTGATATTGTCTTGTCAATGAACCATTATAATACGGAGCGCTAAAACGATCCAACATGTGGCTAAACAACTGTGTACGACCATTTGTACGAATCATCTCCGCCATATTTTCGGGAGTAATAAATACATTGTCGAGCACATCGATATAACCATTCTGGCAAGTAATATCCTGCTCTATCACCTTGCTACCGAACACATAGGCATCATTCGGCTGACGCTCCTTACCTACGATTTTTGCAAAGTCATCATTGGTAATTTTTTGCTCACCCAATTGTCCTGCGATCCAATGCACCATCAAAGGAGCAGTACCATCTGATACCATGTAGATTCCACCTTTGGATTGCTCGCGGAAACGTGACCAATAATCCTTATCAGCCCTACCGCCGGCATTATTGCGACCTAAATTTTCCGTCTTAGGCAGAACAGTCTGGCCATTATACAAACTATCCCACTTAACAAATCCGATATAATCACTAACCGCAACCGAAGTAGGCTGACGCAAGCAACGGTTCCTGTCAAGATACGTTCCATCTGAGCCCATGGAAGAAGAAGAAAGGTTGGGCATCATCTCCAACAAATAGGCATTGTCGAACATAGAAGAATTCAGCAGCAATCTCTTTTGCGATTGCGACAACTCCTCGTAGCTACGGACGCCCCACGGATTGTTCGCAAAAAAACGAGCATAGGCGTCATCGTCAGCGACGAACAACGTCTTACTACCGGTCTTTGCTAAAACCTCCGTATAATCCAAGTCCTCAATTAACTTGACAGTATTGGTGTAATTCCCTTTGTCCTTCAAGTATGCATAAATACTCGAACCCAACCAACCGGGAGTCTTATCCGGCAGATCGTAATCATCTGAACAAGAGTACATCAACCCGCCAATCAACAGCAGTGCAAACGCCCCTGTGAGCTGCCTGCGCATTCTGAATAAACGGTCTTTCATACACATTAAATTTTAGTTTTTATATGATTTCTAATTTATTTCCTTACTTCTGAGTCTTCTCTGTTTGACACAAAATTAGCGATTCTTCCTTTCTCCACCGCACTTTGCAAATGGAAAATGGAGTTGTTTAACTTTAATTATACATCTGTGCCGGCTATAAAAAGACGGCCTCGCACCATTATTATTTATCATCTATATTATATCCTTCAATTTACATTGTTTGTTTCTTACTTATGTAGCACCTCTACCATCCTAAAGACTCGGTCTGAGTAGGCTCATTACTGCTCGCAAAATTATTTCGCCTAAAAATTCAGCACAAATATTCACATCCCAGCTTACACTATTTCAACAACTTGAATCCATTTTCAGGCGAATTTAAAGCTCTGAGAATGCGCCGAATTCCTTTCGCTTATATTTGTATCAAGAACGAGCGCTTTTCAGAGGGTTTATGAGGAATCCGCGTAAAGCGGTTTGAGGATTCCCCGGTGGAATCCTCTCCTCTTCTACCTACTCTATAACGGACGTATCACAAACGTGAAGTCTTGATTGGCATATGGAATCATATACTGAGGCAATGGCACAGTTCCCCAACTGTTAATGCCACCTACACCCATTTGGCGATCAGAGACATGCACCACAGAGAAAGGCCTTGGAACCAAGTCGCCTGAATGGCGCTGATGTTTTTCCCAACCATCATCCAAATCTGAAGTAAGGAAGTTCAGTGTGGAACATTCGATTGGTTTCAAGCCATAGAATTCCAAGCCGTTTTTGCTTTCATTCATAACCTTCCACCACCTGACATCGGTCTTATTTCCACTCTCTTGCGGACGTATATAGTCTTTAGTGTATTGATTTGCGACTTTATCTCTATATACACCAACCAGTGTATTATTATTTCTATCACAATAGTTTTCTATCGGACCACGGCCATAGTAAGTAACCTCTTTATATGCCTCAGGCATTACCAATTGCATACCGAAACGGAACATATTGGGTTTTTCTTTAGCATTCGGATCCACCTGCAATTTTTCATTGAGGACAATTTCACCCTTCTGCGTAACTGTATAGGTCATCTGCAATTGCGATGATACAGACGGCAGTTTATAGTCGGCAGTTACCACATAGTTATTTCCGCTTTGCTCACACTTAAATGACTTAAGCTCCATCTGCGGATCTTTCCAAGCCACCCACTTGCGATGCAGATTCGCACCCATATCATTGTCAGTCGGACCACGCCAAAATTCGGGCTTAACGGAATAACCTTTTTCGAGCATTGGCCTGCCGTCGACATCCAAATAATCAATCCATCCGGTTGATTTATTAAAGTAAACGGTAAGTCTTCCGGCTTTCAGTATTATACATGCTAATTGTTCCTGTTTTTCTATTGATTGACCACCTTGTGCAGACAAAACACCAGACAATGTCGGATATTGATATTTAGCAACAGGCATTTGTTGATAAGCGACTGTCTCACTTTTTTTCATCAACTGTTCATCACCCTTAAGGACATAAGAAACATTCAACATGAGCTCTTTACCATTGGCATCCGAAGGTATCGAATAACCAGGCAATGTATATTCTACCGTTTTTTGAGCCGGCACATTTACATCTGTCTGACCTTTAGCAACCTTTTCGCCATTAGCAAGAAGCTCCCATTTCAGCGTCACATAATCCAATGTTCGGAAGAAATTTTCATTATAGACTTTCACCTTTCCTGTTTTCAAATCTACAGGAGTAGTCCATACATTCTGATAATAGTATGCCACTTCGTAAGCATGAGGATGCATTGTACGATCAGGAGCAATCAAACCGTTACAATTGAAGTTATTGTCAGTAGCAGGATAACGCCCATAGTCACCACCATAGGTAAATATTTCCTTTCCATCCTTATTGAAGTCACGCAAACCCTGATCTACAAAATCCCAAATAAAACCACCTTGATAATTAGGATACTTTCGTACCAGCTCCCAATACTCTTTGAAATTACCCACGCTATTTCCCATTGCATGTGCATATTCGCACTGAATCAACGGCTGCGGCAATTTTGCTTTCAGATAAATTTCATCAGCAGTCGGACTTTCGTACATGGGGCAATATATATCCGTATATGCCATTTTGAAGTCTCCCTTGTTTTCGTAGTGATTATCAGGGAAACTGGCACGTTCGTATTGAACGGGGCGCGACGGGTCGAACGCCTTGACATGCTTATAGGCATTCTCGAAGTTCACGCCCATACCGGCCTCATTGCCCAAGCTCCATATAATAATGGCCGGATGATTCTTGTTTACGAATGTATTATTATCTTGGCGTTCAATATGAGCCTTAGCCCACGACGTATTTTTTGCCAAAGTTTTGTCAGCATACCCCATTCCGTGGCTTTCAATATTTGTTTCAGCCACCATGTAAAGTCCATATTCGTCACAAAGATCGTACCAACGTGGGTCATCAGGATAATGACAGGTACGCACCGCGTTGATATTCATACGTTTCATCACTTGTACATCCTGAATCATGCGCTCCATCGAGATTACATAACCACCATCGGGATCCAACTCGTGACGATTTGCACCCTTAATCAGCACAGGCTGCCCATTCACCAGCAATTGGCTGTTTTTTATCTCCACCTTGCGGAAACCCACGCGCTGAGGAATGACAGATTTCACAGACTTACCATCTGCGAGTGTTATATATAAGGTATACAAGTTGGGCGTCTCGGCCGTCCATTTAGCCGGATTGTTCACTTTAAACACGTGATGCACCTTACCTGCAGCCACCTTTTCCTCGGCTGCAGCCACTGTTGCGCCGTTATTGTCTTTCAACTCCAACTTCACTTTGTTGCCATTGGCATTTTCGGCCGACACCTTCACGTCCAATGTTCCATCCTGGTAATTGTTAACCAAATCAGGAGTAATAAACACATCGCTGATTCGAGCCTTTGGAGTTGTATACAAATACACTTCGCGTGCAATACCCGTGAAACGCCAAAAATCCTGATCTTCCAAATAACTGCCGTCGCACCAACGCATCACCTGCATGGCAAAAAGGTTTTTCTTGCCGGGAATCAGATATTTTGTCAAGTCGAACTCGGCTTCAACCTTGCTGTCTTCGCTATAGCCAACGAACTTACCGTTCACCCACAGCATCAAGTTCGACGTTGCCGAACCGACATGTAAGTAAATCTTTTGTCCCTTCCAGTCGGCAGGGATTTCAAATTCCTTACGGTAAGAACCTGTATAGTTATTCTTTTCTTCGATATAAGGAGGATTCGGCACAAATTGAGTAGCCCATGCATAACCTACATTCTTATATATGCGATCACCATAGCCATTAATTTCAAACAGCCCGGGAACAGGAAACTCAACCCATTTCGAGTCGTCATAATCGGCTACATAGAAGTTGGCCGGAGCCTTGTCGTGATCTTTCACCCAATTAAACTTCCACTTCCCCTCCAAGCTCATATACCGAGAAGAAGCTTCTTTTTTCATTTTGCGGGCAAGATCATCCGTCTCATAAGCAAAGAATGAAGCTCTCGGGGTCATCACGTTGACACGGTTCACCGTGGGATCCATCCACCAAGGAGCTTTTTTCTCTGCTTTAGCTGCAAAACTTACTGTCGAGGACAACAGCAAGCACGCAACGCACAGCTTCAGTTTTCTTGTCAAACTACTCATATTTAAACAAATCTCTAATTTCCATCACGAGTCATTCATTCAAGCACCTTATCAGTCAATACACAAAAAGATCTGATACTACGGCAAACTTCCATTTTTCCTGCCGGCATTCAAGGTCTTTGTTTCAATCCCAATACAGGTTTATTGAATCTTTTCCTTGCAAAGATACATTTTTTCGGATATACAACCTCAAAAAAAGCTCGAAAAAGCATCCAATTTTCAAGCCGAGTATACAAAATAGGCAACATTGGCTGTACTTTAGTCCGCTTGAGGCATGAAACCTATCATTTTAAGGCTTTCCACGCCTCCGCTTTCAAGCCCGAAGGAGCAAAGAAGCGGCATCCGCCGGCTACGATGCAAAGGCACGCAGCTATCATGAAAAGAAAGCGTCCGTGTACAAAAACAAAAGGCTTTCCCTTAAAAAGAAAGCCTTTTATTTCAGGATATCAATTTACCCTTAGCAGTCTGACGCAACGCACTCCACTTCTATCAGCCACTGCGGCCGACATACGGGTGCCAGCAGGATGGCTTTCGGCAAATCGGGGAAACGGGTATCCAAATAACCTTTGACGAGATTATAGTCTGACACATCACGCAGATAGACAATCATGTTCTTAATATCGGAAAAGTCCATTCCGCCATCAGCCAATAGCTTCCCTATATTCAGGAAAAGACGTTCTGTTTGTTTATATACATCACCGAGATAGAGACAGTTACCCTGTTTGTCAATGCTGGCCGTACCGGAAATCAGCACATTGTGTGTTTGTCCTTGAGAGAGCTTCACTCCACGTTCGAAGGCCACACCATACTCATGTGTGGGATTCAGATAGTCGAGTGCCTGAAGATACTTCTGTACCATGGCAGCGTCGTCGACCGACCAGAAATCCACACTTACCAAAGCGTTGGGATTTTCACTGCACCCGCCAATCCCCGTAGAAGCGATAAAATGCGTTTTAGGGGTCAGGCCTTGTTCTGCAAAAACTTCGTTGCGTGCCACCACCACATCATGATAGTTATGGTCTATGTCGCGCACAAAAAACCAAGTGCGCACACAGTTATCCTTTAGGGTCAGCCCTTGCTGGCTTAACCACTCTTTATGTCGTCTGAAAGCTTCATGTGTCAGTTCGTAGGCCGTTTTTCCCTTTGTCTCCTCCAGCTTAAAACGCACGCTCTGCCACAAATGCCGTTTGCCCCCCACTTGCAGCACGCACTTATCGTGCGTACCCAAACACTCAACGCCTTCAGGAACCAGGTTCAGCAACAATTGTATCTTGCTGCCATCCAAGGGCGGCTGCTCCACATAAGAAAACGCCGCGCGCGAAAGCAAGGATACAAACAAGGGATGTTTTTTCAAAAGCTCCAACTGATTGGCCGAATCGCTAAGGAACACGCGCGACCACGCAAGGTTGGCAGCTTGCAGACCGAGCCTCGACATTTCAGACTTTGCCCTCGAGAACAAGTCATCCAACCTTTCTTGAAACAGACCTTGCGACTTTGCAGAAACCAGCAGTGATATATAATTCATGGATTTTCTTTTTGGTGCAAAGTTACGACTTTCCCATAAGTCTAAAAAAGGTTATTTGTGAAAATACCGACCGAAAACATCCCAAAGATTAAGTAAATACAGGCAGCCCGTCATGCCATTCAAGTAGAAGAAGAGCGGAAAAGCCCAATGTTCAAGCTCCGCCGGTGTACAAATCGCCTTGACAGGCATCAGCATCGCGCAGCTTTCGTTTCAGCAAATCGACAAACTCATAATTCTTCATTCCCCACACAGGAGCAATGAGCATTTCGGCAGGCGACTGTGCCGTAAAGCGTGCAACAGCCATGTCGGGGCGCAAGCGTCTCAGATATTCGCAAAGCAACGATGCATATGCCTCGGGCGTTTGAAACAAGGAAGAGAACATCTGCGGCTGTTTGTTGTAGAGCAAGGCCAAAGGTGTATTGCTGACAATCTGCAATTGATGCAGTTTCAAGACATCCAAGGGAAGTTCCGACAACACAGAAGGTTGGGACAGCATGGAGGGAATCGTATCACCGGGCAGGCCCAAAATGAGATGGGCTGTAGTAAAGATGCCGCGCTCCGCTGTACGCCGGATAACATCACAAGCCCGGGCAAAGGTATGCCCCCTATTCAGAAAGCGGAGCTGTTCATCGCTTACACTTTCCACACCATACTCCATCATAATATGGCTATGATGCGTGAGAGAGGATAGATAGTCAAGCAACTCATCGGTCACACAGTCGGGACGTGTGCCTATCACAAGACCTACAACGCCATCAACACCAAGAGCTTCCTCATAAAGCCGACGCAGCACAGGCAAAGGTGCATAAGTATTGGTGTGCGCCTGAAAATAGGCCAGATATTGCATGTCGGGATACTTGCGTCCGAAAAAGCGTTTGCCTTTCTCAATTTGCACGGCCACCGGATCGGACGCACTGCAATAAGAGGGGACAAAACTCAGGTTGTTGCAATAGGCACAACCACCTTTGCCAATCGTCCCGTCACGGTTGGGGCATCCAAGGCCGGCATCTACCGAAAGTTTCTGAACCTTTCCGTCAAAATGTTCATGCAGAAAAGCAGCATAATCTCTGTAACGCATGCGGGGCGTTGCCGTATTGTCTGTCATCTTCATCATGGTGCAAAAGTACACATTTCCGAGGGCTTCGGCCACTTCCCCGCAGGAAAAGCAAGGTTTATCATTCTTTTAAGTTTGGCGCGGCCATAAAAAACGAAGAAAAACTTAATCGTTAACGCAACAAAAGCTAAAGCAGGGGCAAATACAGGGTTTTACAGAAAATAAGATTGACAATTTATCAACTACACCCTTTTATCATGTTAATTAATCGGACAAACGGGTGATTTTCTGGTTTAATATTTCAAGACTAAAAATAAGTCTTTCTATTTTTGTGGTATGAAGAAAAGGACCATATGGATTATTTCCACCGTCATGGGCATCTGCTTTGCCGCCCTGCTATACTTGCAGGTGCGCTATTTCGAGCAGGTGATCACGCTGCGCAAGCACCAGTTCGACAGTTCTGTGAGCAGAAGTCTGTCGCAGGTCGCGCAAAAGATGGAAATGGAAGAAACCATGAAAGGGCTGAAAGAAGAGCTGGAAGCATCCAATAAAGAAAGCGGCAGCCGGACACATCTTGAGGAAGACAAAGGCATGAACGACGACTTCGACGTTCTGCGCAGCAAGAGAAGAAACCCGTTCGGCCGTCAAGACAGCATTCCTTCACGCCTCAAATCGCGGCTGATGCATCCCTCGCAACTGCCAAAAGGGCTCATACTGCACAACCAGTCAAATTCGTATAACAGCATTTCCGAGCAAATGCGCAACGAAATCAAGTCGCGCTACCTGCATCAGAGAGTACTTCTTGACAAGGTTATCTATACCATATTATATAATGCGAGCGAAAAGCCCCTTGAAGACAACATCAACTTCAAGATGCTTGACTTGAACCTGAAAGCCGAATTCATCAGCAACGGCATTAACCTCCCCTACCATTTCTGCGTAAAGAAACGCTCGGGAGAAGAGATATACCGCTGTCCGGACTACAAGGCCGAAGGCGAGGAATACAGTTACAAGCAGGTGCTAATGCCCAATAATCCGCCGCAGAATGTTGGGATTCTGTATCTGCACTTCCCAGACATGCAGAACTACATCTTCCAGTCGGTCAAGTTTCTCATACCGAGCATCATCTTCACATTGATATTGCTTGTCACGTTCATCTTCACCATTTACGTGATATTCAGGCAGAAGCGCATCAACGAGATAAAGAACGACTTTATTAACAACATGACTCACGAGCTGAAGACACCCGCAGCATCGATATCACTGGCCGTTGAAATGCTCACCGATCCGTCGATCAAGCAAACGCCGGCCATGGCAGCCAGTGCGGCCAAGATTGTCAAAGACGAGACCAAACGGCTTCACATGCTCATAGACAAGGTATTGCAGACATCCGTATTTGAAGGACAGAAAGTATCCTACAAAAACAAAGAACTCGATGCCAACAAGCTTGTCAACGAAGTGGTCAACACCTTTGAACTGAAGGTCAAGCAGATCGGAGGCACGCTTGATACAGACATCAGGGCGACGGAAACAGACATCTATGCCGACCCCATGCACTTCACCAACGTGCTGTTTAACTTGATGGAAAACGCGGTGAAGTATCGCAACGAGCAAGTAGCGTTTCATCTGAGTGTAGCCACCTGGAACGAGCACAACGAGATATTCATCTCCATAGAAGACAATGGCATAGGCATCAAGAAAGAAAACCTGACAAAAATCTTCGAAAAGTTCTACCGCGTGCACACGGGCAACCGGCACGATGTCAAAGGGTTCGGCCTCGGATTGGCCTACGTCAAAGACATTGTGGAATCCATGCACGGAAAAATACACGTAGAAAGCGAATTAGGGAAAGGAACGAAGTTTATCATTTCACTCCCTATCATCAAGAAATAACAACAATAATATATTAACCACCTAAAGTACAAGACAATGACTGAGAAAATGAAAATTCTGTTGTGCGAAGACGACGAGAACCTCGGCATGCTGCTGAGAGAGTATTTGCTGGCCAAGGGCTACGACACAGAACTGTGTGCAGATGGCGATGCCGGATACAAAGCATTCCTGAAAAACAAGTATGATATCTGCGTACTCGACGTAATGATGCCTAAGAAAGACGGCTTCACCTTAGCCAAAGAAATCAAGCAGGCCAATGCAGAAATGCCTATCGTCTTTTTGACAGCCAAGACATTAAAGGACGATGTGTTTGAAGGTTTCAAAGTGGGAGCCGACGACTATATCACCAAACCCTTCTCGATGGAAGAGCTGACCTTCCGCATCGAAGCCATACTGCGCCGCGTACAAGGCAAGAAACCGACCGAGGAAACCATACTGACCCTGGGCAGCTTCACCTTTGACACACAGAAGCAGATACTGACACACGGAGACGAGAAGACAAAACTTACCACCAAGGAAAGCGAACTTCTCACACTGCTTTACCAACATGCCAACGAAGTGTTGCAGCGCGATTTTGCCTTGAAAACCATATGGATAGACGACAACTACTTTAACGCCCGCAGCATGGACGTCTATATCACAAAGCTCCGCAAGCATCTGAAAGGTGATGAAGACGTGGAAATCCTCAACGTACATGGAAAGGGCTACAAGCTGATCATCCCCAACAAGCAATAACCTTCTCAAGCCTGATACAGGCAAAGGGCCGCGGCCAATAGGGTCACGGCCCTTTATTTATGGAGCTGCCAACCGGCCGAAATGGCAATCAAATATGGCAAACAGGCAAGGACACTCTTTTGAGGCTAAAAAATATGCGCCCGTAGAGACTTAATAATCAAGCAGCTACAAAAAGTTACAAAATCAGGGCAAAAAAAATGTGAGTTTTCTTGTTCTACATTTGGAAAAGTGCGTACCTTTGCAGTCGGTTTAATAAGCAATTGATTGTTTTACTAATTAAAAGTAGGAAAAATGAAAAAGTTAGTTTTAGTACTTGTTGCTGTTGCAGCTATGTCATTTGCATCATGTGGTAACAAAACAGCTCAGCCCGCTCCTGCAGCAGACTCTGATTCTATCGCTGCTGTTGACGATTCTTTGGCTGCTGGTGATTCACTTGCCAATGATTCTGACAGCGTTGCCGCTGAAGCTCCTGCTGCTGAGTAATCAACAACAAACTTTAGAGAGATTGAAACCTGCGGGCACAGCCTACAGGTTTTTTTGTATTCTGAAGGCACGTGCCGCAAAGCTCAAAAACAGATGTGTACAGTTTGTGCGTGCGATGTGTACATATCGCAGGTTGCGATGTGGCTGATTGCAGAGTGTTTCCTATAGGTGAAACAACCTGTTATATGTACATGAAACACATTGTGGTCTGTACAGGAAACAACCTGTTTCATGTACATGAAACACTTTCGATGTGTACAGACCGCACGCACAATCTACAAGGGTCTGAGATGAGAGGCTCAGGCAGCCACTTTCCCGACCCTTGCAGATTGTGAAGCTCTTGCCTTGGTTGCAGCCCGAAAACGTCATTGCAACCATGCAAAAGTAGCGACGGCATGCACAACTTTTCCTTTTAAGAATGAATGCAGACCGTTATTTCTTCGTACTTTTGTGGCTCTTAACAGACAGATATTATATGGGTGGATTTTTCGGTGTCATATCAAAGGCACCATGCATCAGTGATTTGTTCTATGGAACTGACTATAATTCGCATCTCGGCACCAAGCGCGCCGGCATGGCAACCTACAGTAAGGAGCAAGGCTTTGTCAGGGCCATACACAACATAGAAAGCAGTTATTTCCGCAGCAAGTTCGAGAACGAGCTGGACGAGTTCAAGGGAACAAGCGGCATCGGTGTAATCAGCGACAACGATTCCCAGCCGATTATCGTCTATACACATCTGGGACGGTTTGCCCTGGTCACTGTGGCCAAAATCAACAACCTGAAAGAGTTGGAGCAAGAACTCTTGGACGAAGGCGAGCACTTTTCGGAACAAAGTTCGTCGGGAACCAACCCAACAGAGGTTGTGGCCCTGCTGATAAGTCGCGGAAAAACCTATGCCGAAGGTATCCGAAATGTCTACAGACACATCAAAGGCTCGTGCAGCATGCTGCTGCTTACCGAGGACGGACTCATCGCAGCCCGCGACTTCAGAGGGCGCACACCCATCATTCTGGCACACAAGGAGGGGGCTTATGCCGTCACCAGCGAGTCGAGCTCGCTGCCCAACCTTGACTATGAATGCCTGCGCGACATAGGGCCGGGCGAAGCAGTACGCATCACCGCAGACGGCATAGAGCAACTGATTGCCCCGCAAAAAAACATGCAGATATGTTCGTTCCTGTGGGTCTACTATGGTTTCCCCAACTCATGCTACGAGGGACGCAACGTAGAACAGGTGCGCTATAACTGTGGTCTTGAGATGGGACACGACGATTCTTCGGATGTAGACTGCATCTGCGGCATTCCCGATTCAGGAATAGGCGTAGCATTGGGTTACGCAGAAAGCAAAGGAGTGCCCTATCACCGGGCCATCACCAAATACACACCGACATGGCCGAGGAGCTTCATGCCAGCCACACAGATGAGGCGTTCGTTGGTAGCAAAAATGAAGTTGATACCCAACAGAACCATGCTCGAAGGCAAAAGACTGATGTTTTGCGACGACAGCATTGTACGCGGCACACAATTGAAAGACAATGTAAAAGTGCTCTTCGAATACGGAGCCAAGGAAGTGCACATACGCATCAGCTGCCCGCCCCTGGTCTATCCCTGCGAATACATCGGCTTCACCTCGTCGCGCTCGTCTATGGAACTGATAACGCGACGCATCATAAAAGACTTTGAAGGCGATGAGAACAAAAACCTCGAACTGTACTCACAGACAGGCTCGCCCCAGTACGAACGCATGGTAGAAGAGATACGCAAGCAGCTGGGACTCACCTCACTGCGGTTCAACAAGATTGAAACCCTCATCAACGCCATCGGACTGCCCAAGGAACAGGTGTGCACACACTGCTTCGACGGCACAAGCTATTATTAATCTGTAAAACCTATTCACATGAAAAAAACTGTATTATGTATGCTCGCCATCCTGATGGGAATGGCCGCATGTGACAACAAGAAAGACGTTGAATATGACGAGCTTGGCATCTATCCCATCATAAGCGGAGCAGCCACCGTCTATGCCGACCAGACCGTAGACTCGTTCACCATTGTCTCTGTCTCGTCGTGGAAAGCCACCGTTGACGGCCAAGGCGCATCTCTGGATCCGCTCAAATCATCCATGACACAAAGCGGAACAAAAGTGGAAGCACACACCATGCCCATCTACTTCACGCCCAACACAGACAGCACCCTCAGGAACTCACTGCTGAAAGCAACCAACAGCAAGCACACCGTGGCTCGCAGCTACGTACAGACCTACTGGCTCAACATCGTAGAACCCACCGTGGCTTTCAGTGGATCGACCAGAATGGCCTACATACCCGGAGGCAGCAGCTACCAAGGAGCCTATTTCCTGAAAGAGACAGCCAAGGATTCGACATCGGCACAGATTGTATTCACCATCTACGACAAGGAAGCCACACTGTCGACTGATGCCGACTGGATTACACCGAAAGAACAGCACTTCGAGAGCGGCATGCACACAGTCAAGCTGGAATTCGAGGCAAACAATACGGGAAAAGAACGCACTGCCGTCTACAAGCTAAGCACATTGAACGGCATAAGCAACGACATCACCATCAGACAAAAGGGCAACTAAGCCTTTAAGCGGTAATGAATCTGAGGCTTATTTCCATTACTATTGCCTTCGCTGCACTGGCTCTCATGCCATCGTGCAGCGAAGCCCAAAAGAAAACCAAGGATGCAGGCCCCGCACTGACGGCCGGCATCCTGAACAAACTGGGATACAAAAAAGCCAAGCCTGTAAAGGCCGGTGATGCAGAATGGACCATCGGCAGCACACACATCTACAGTTCTTACCCCTACGGCAAAGGCATTCACGGCTTCTCCGGGCCTACTCCGCTCTTCATTGCCGTGGATCAACGGCAGAAAATCATCGGAATGGCAGCTGCTCCCAACCATGAATCGCCCGACGTTTTCCAATGGACAAAGCCACTGATGAAGGCATGGAACGGCAAAACGCTCAAGGAAGCACAAAACTATACACCGGATGCCGTAAGCGGAGCCACGTTCAGCTCGAAAGCAATCATACAGACCGTACACGCAACAGCCAAAGCCATTGCCCAATAAGGCAATGGAAGGTGCATGCCCTAACGGCACACCCTATATATCAAAAGGAGAGACAAGACCGCACGGTGCAGAGAAATCATTGACCGTCAAAGCCAAAGTAAGCACCGAAAACCGTATTTCGCAAGAAACATTCATGGCTCTCATGCACGAGCTGAGCGTCGCACCGGTGGTGACAACATCATCCATCAGCAAAACATGTTGCTTACTGATGAGCTGCGGATCTATACAAGAAAACACATCCTCTACGTTGCTTCTCCTTTCGCTGTGACTCAAACGTGTTTGCGAAATGCCTTCAACCACACGCTTCACCACCCTGTCCATGACAGGAATTCCCGTCACATCGGCAACACCCCTTGCCAGCATATAACTTTGATTGTAGCCACGCCGACGCTCGCGTCCCAAGGCCAACGGAACCGGAACAAGTGCATCTATATCATTGAAAAAGCCGGTTTCGAGCAGTTCGGCAGCCATCATCGAGCCCAGGAAACGGCCGAGCTCGGGATGACGTTCGTACTTTAAAGCCATCAAAACACGGTGGGAATCAGATCCGGGATAGTAATAAAAGAACGAATTGGCCCTGACCAAAGGAACCACACCATAGAAGAGACGTTCCGTCGCATTGCCTGACATGCCCCGATAACATGTATAAGGCAGCCTCGACAAACAGCCGGCACAGACCGACGGCTCCGCGGCAACAAGCTTTTTGCCACATACAACACATACCCTGGGAAAAAGCACTTCGTCGATATCGTGGACCAGCCCCGACAAGAACGACAACAAAGACTTCGATTTGGAATGCATCAGATGGAACCGTCTTGCAACAAATCTTCAAGGCTCTCCACCACCAGCCATTGCTCAAAACCGCGGCCAATGGCAAACCTCGCCAGCTTGGCCTTGCGTTCAAAGATACTCTGAGCCTTGATGCTCTTTGACTTGGATATTAACAAGCGAATCAGCGACTTGCGGTAATCCTCTTCATTGATTTCCTGCCACGCTCTGTCGCATTCGGATGGAGAAAACCCCTTCCTACGCAATCCTTGCGCAATCTTCATCTTTCCCCATCCGGCATAGTTGAACTTGTCACGTACATAAGCCGAAGCATAACGCTGTTCATTCACATAGCCTTGTTCCTTGAGTCGTTGCAATACAGCCTGCTGGGATTCGTCATCCAATCCCCAGCCTTCCATCTTCCGTAACAAATCAAATGGGGCACATTCGGCCACAGCACATCTGGCAGACAGCCTCAGAAAGGCCTCATCCACTGATAAATTCTTCTTCATTTGCGACATGTCACAATCCTTTCCTTGCCAAACCGGTCACGGCAGACAGCTACATCCGAATATCCATACGACTTGAAAAGAGCTGCCGTTTCGGCTCCAAGCGCACTGTTGATTTCCACAAATATACGTCCACCCGGCTTCAACAGCTGCTTTCCGCACCGGGCCAACGCCTCATAATATACTAAAGGAGCATCATCGGGAACAAACAATGCCTCACGCGGTTCGTATTCTTTGACACGAAGGTCCATATCTTTCGCCTCCGACATCCTAACATAGGGAGGGTTGCTCACCAAGGCATCAGCACTGAGATGGGGCAAAGTTGCAGGATTCAACATATCGGACTGGACATACTCCACTTCGGCACCGAGCATCTTTGCATTGGCACGGGCCTGACGAAGAGCCACAGACGAGATGTCGATCCCCCACACGCGTGCCCGAGGCAATGCCAACTTCAACGATACTGCTATACAGCCACTTCCCGCTCCCATGTCCAACAGGCAAGGAGCTTGTGCATTTTCAAACTCACGAATCACTTGCTCCACCAGGTCTTCTGTCTCGGGACGAGGGATGAGCACACCGGGAGAGACCTGAAACACATGCCCCATAAAGCAAGCGCGTGACAGGACATATTGCACAGGTTCATGCTGTTTGAGACGATACAAAACACGATGTAACAGCTCTTTATCACTTTGATTCAATGGCCGATGCAAGCCGGCATAAGCCTGGGTAAGAGTGATTCCAAAGCACTCTTCGGCAATGACACGGGCTATGGCCATAGCTTCGCGAGAATCATAAACCGACAGAAGTTCTTCTTTTATGTCACTGATTATGTTTGTCATCTATACAATGGCAGATAACACTCACACATCCTACCTTCTGTGCTTCTGTACCGTAGGGACAGCTGAAGCACGATAAATCAAAAACAGTGCAGGAGTCTTGCGCAAATCAGGCAATTGTATCTGTTTCCACTCCTGAATTGTGTGTGTACGTATATACTCGTCCTGGCACGTTATGCCGGCAGCTACACAAAGACGTGTCTGAGGACGGCAGCACGCCAACAGGTTATCGAACATCTGGCGATTGCGGAAAGGCGTTTCAATGAATATTTGTGTCTGGTCTTCTGCATAGGAGCGTGCCTCGAGCTTCTTGAGCATCGCCATTCGCTGTGGCGAGCCTATAGGCAAATATCCGTGAAATGCAAAGCTTTGCCCATTGAAACCTGAAGACATCAGTCCCATGAGAATGGACGACGGTCCAACCAATGGCTTCACCTTCAGTCCCATTTGTTGCGCAATCGAGACAACATCCGCACCAGGATCTGCCACAGCCGGGCAACCAGCCTCTGAGATTACGCCCATAGGCATCCCTTTCATTAAAGGTTGCAGATACGCACGGAAGCTGTTGCCGTCGGCATGCTTTCCCATTGGATAGAAGCACAGTTGGTCTATATCTATTGAGGCATCCACCATCTTTAGAAAGCGCCTTGCGCTGCGTTCCTCCTCAACAATAAAATGATGTATTTGGAGTATCACCTCGCGGTTATACGTAGGGAGTACTGTTTCATAAGGTGTTGCACCCAAAGTTACCGGTATCAGGTAAAGAGCTGCTTCCATAGTTATCTGACAGTATAGCCGGCTTCCCGCAACAATTGCGCCGCATTGGTCATGGCAAACAATTGGCTCAAGCTGCAATCGGGGTGATGTTGCATGTAATCGTCTACTATTTTAAGACCGGCGGGAACGCCTACTCCTTGCAAGCCTTTGACGTTTGCCATTTCCGTTTCCAAAGAACCGAACATCACATGCCGTACAGTCTGTTTATCTTGTAAAGACAGAACGTTCTTTTTGAAGAGCTTTTTTGTCATCTCCGCCCATTCACCTTCCGTATCCTGATCCGACTTAAGATAGTACAATTTCTTGTCATCTTTGAGCTCATCTCCCAGTATATGATATACAGCCCAATTGATTTTACCGAAATAAACCATCACATCCAATAGCGGCATATCCTTGGAAATCCGCAAAGGATATTTGCTTTCCAGCCAGAAATACAGGCAGTCGCCCACGATATGCGATGAACGCATCTGGTCGATCTGGTACTGATAATATATTTTCTTATAGGGTTTGTAATCGGCGCCCATGTATTTGTCTAAGCTGATGCCCAAGATGCTGTCACCGACCACAACGCTTTGGTTGAATCCGGATATCTGAGCATAGAACTGAGGAATATGCATTCCGGGCATTTTCCTTTGAAGATCGCTGAAAGCCTTCTTCAGGTTTTTGCCCAGCACACCAAGGTTATCGAATTTTGCAACGACATCTTTCACCAGCTGATAACGCATGCTGTCCTTTACAAAATAGTCCTTCAGCTTGCTCTCTACGTCTAAATCCTTTACGCTGCCTATGCGAAGTACGTCTTCGATCAGAATCTTTGTTTCTTCGGGATAGCCGATGGCCATCTCCTGCATAGCCACACTGCTTTCGTTAAGTACAAAGTCTGCTTCCAGCTTATCAATACGAGTAATCAAAACGCCTCTGCTTTGAGACGCCTTTTCCATACTTGCTTTCTTTATCTCCGTGCAGGAAGCAAATATCAATAATGCCGTTATGAAAAGGACAAAGTGCTTCAACGTATGTATAACGCTACAGTTTCTGCAAATGTACGCTTATATTTTGAATTATCAAAATTTTATTTGCACTAATTAAGCCATTCTGAAAACTTTCTTATTCTCCTTAGATAAAAAGCCACCAACAAGCTTCGATTTTGCCTTTCAGGTATCGCATGTACCACACATTTGTCCTGATTTTCTTTTTGGGCTGCGGCAAAGTCGGGACGCATTTTCTTGAAATCGCGATGTGCCTTTACTATAGCCGCGGCATCTCTGGCTTGGGCACATAAAAGCATTTTCAGCGCGGCCAGCATGTCCAGTAACACGCGAATGCTGTAGACATGTCTGAATGAGCTCTCTGGCATGTTTTTATATAGCAGCAGCAAATTGTTGCGAAAGTTTAAATAAGTCTTATGGGGATTGGTTTTATTCAGCGTACCTCCTCCGACGTGATAGACGCAGCTCTGGGGTATACACCAGATACCATAGCCGCGACTGCGTAGACGCCAACACAAGTCTATTTCCTCCATGTGAGCGAAAAAGCGGCTGTCCAGTCCGCCTTCTTTCAAATAGACATCCCTGCGAATAAACAGAGCTGCACCCGTGGCCCAGAACACGGGGCAGGGCGTATTGTATTGTCCTTTGTCTTCCTCCACTGCATCCAGCATGCGCCCCCGGCAATAAGGATAACCCCAGCAGTCGATAAAGCCACCGGCTGCTCCGGCATACTCAAAGCTGGTGCGTTGCATCTCACTAAGTATTTTGGGTTGGCAAGCGGCCACCTCCTTATGGTTTTCCATGAAGGCATATAGAGGCAGCAACCAATCGAAGGTGACTTCTACATCGTCGTTCAGCAATACGGCATAAGGCGTTTTCACTTGTCGGATGGCTTTGTTGTAACCTTCTGCGAAGCCATAGTTGCTATCAAAGGCCACGACCTCCACTTCGGGGAAGTCCTTTTCAAGCATCAGAAGGGATTCGTCTGTTGACCCGTTGTCGGCCACCATGACATAAGCCTCAGGCGAATAACGGATGACCGAAGGCAGGAAGCGGCGCAACATCTGTGCACCATTCCAATTGAGTATCACTACGGTTATGTCTTTGCGCCCCATATCTTTTAGATAATTGTGCCTGTTAATGATGTATTGTCAGCATTAAAATCGCCAAGTCGGACATTCACCAACGTATTATCGTCATTGCCGCATGGCTCGGGCAGCTCCACCCTGATATAGTTATCAGTGAAACCATGCACACTTCCACCCGGACGCGAGGCATGTTCTACCAGCACCGGGCGACACGTCCCCACAAAACGTCGGTAGAACTCTTGCCGTTTCTCTTCCGACAATGCCAGCAAGCGTTGGCTGCGTTGATGCTTGACAGCCTCGGCCACTTTATACGGAATCCTCAAGGCTGCGGTTCCGGCCCGCTCGGAGTAGCTAAACACATGGTATTGGGCAACATCCAGGCTTTTGGCAAAATCGTAGGCATCCTCAAAGAGCCGGTCGGTTTCACCACGTGTTCCTACTATGATGTCCACACCGATAAAGGCATCGGGCATCACTTTCTTTATATAATCTATTCGTTTTGCGAAAAAAGCCGTGTCATATCTGCGATGCATCAATCGCAGCACTTCATCGCTGCCACTTTGCAGCGGGATGTGGAAATGCGGCATAAAAGTCCGGCTGTGTGCGCAATAGTCAATGATTTCTTCAGTGAGCAGATTCGGCTCTATGGAAGATATGCGGTAACGCTCTATACCTTCCACAGCGTCAAGTGCCTTTATCAGTTGCAGGAAAGTCTCGCCAGTGGTGCGTCCGAAGTCACCTATGTTGACCCCCGTGATAACGATTTCTTTGCCGCCCTGCAGGGCTGCTTCGGTTGCCTGACGTACAAGGTCATCAATCTTTCCGTTGCGGCTGCGTCCGCGGGCATAGGGAATTGTGCAGTAGGTGCAGAAATAGTTGCATCCGTCCTGCACTTTCAGGAAGTAGCGTGTACGCTCACCGCGGGAGCAGGAAGGCACAAATGTTCTGATATCATTAAAGGGAGCCACCAGCGATTCGTGCAGAGAAGCACTGCAGGGTTCGCCCTTTTGCCGTGCAAAATGCTGTGGCAGTCGTTCTTCCAGTAAAGGGATTATCTGTCCTTTCTGCTCCATTCCCACTACGAGATCCACTCCGTCTATGGCAGCAATCGTGTCGGCAGAGAGTTGGGCATAGCACCCCATCACCACTACAAAGGCACCGGGATTCTCGCGAATGGCCTTTCTTATGGCCTGCCTGCACTTGTGATCGGAGGTTTCTGTCACGGAGCACGTGTTGATAAAGCACAGATCGGCCGTGGCCTTCCCTTCTGTCCGCTCCACGCCTGCGGCGGCCAGTTTGTCACTCAATGCCGAGGTTTCGGCAAAATTCAGTTTGCATCCCAGTGTATGGTAGACGGCCCGCAGCCCTTTCAATGTCTCGCTGTGCATCGGCTGATGCTTTTGCTCAAGGCCTGCCTTGCCTGTTTCTTTTTTACTTTCACTCATGAAAAAGACTTCTTGACTGCAAACTTACAACAAATAGGCGTAATAACGGGACTTTCCTATCGGCGTATTTTTTCCAGCCGTGCCGTCCATCCGCCCCCGCTTTTCAGCAGAAGCCGCAGCACATCTCCTTTTTTCACCACCTTTTCTTCGCGTCTGTAGTCTTCGGCACTCCGCGAAGCGTTGACACCGTCACTGAATATCACGGCCTTATAGTCGGCATCGTCCAGGAAGTCGAGCCTGAGTTGCAGCTCGCGTTCGTCCCAGTTTGTCATGGCAGCTATAAACCATTCGGAGCCTTTACGTTTGGCAGTTGCTATGTATTTCCCCATTTCTCCTTGCAGTGTGCGACTGTCGTCGAACACTGTGGGTACTTTGGATATGAAGTCGGTGCAGTCGGGCCAGAGCTCATAGAGCGAGGGTTTGTCACAAAGCATCTGCAGGGGTGCGTCAAAGATGGTATACATGGCCATTTGATGAACTCTTGTGCCCTGGCTCATGGGGTTGTTGTTGATGCTGCGATAGTCGCTGCGTGTGGCGTTGCGCATTGCCCCGGGCGTGTAGTCCATCGGTGCAGTGAGCATCCGCGCAAAGGGTATGGTGACATCATAGCCCGGCATGTCGGCACCTTGGGTGCCTGCCTGTCCGCTCTGCCATTTGCATTGTTCCAGTCCGCGCACGCCCTCAATGTTAAGTATATTGGGATACATTACCTGCATTCCATTGAGCATCATGCCATGCCAATCCACCACAAGGTGGTGTTTGGCCGCAAGCTCTGTCATCTTTCTTACGGTACGAATGGCATATTGGTCATTGGCATCTACGAAGTCGATCTTAAGGCCCTTCACGCCCCACTTTTCGTAGAGAGGAAATGCTTCGTGCATCTTTTCCATGGCCTGTTTCCAGCTTGCCCACAGGATTATTCCCACACCTTTGCTCCGGGCATGGCTCAGGAGCTCCTGCATATCGAGTCCTTGGTGGGCTTCGGTTATATCCTTCCCCGACCATCCTCCGTCGACTACGATGTATTCAAGATGGTATTTGGCGGCAAAGTCTACATAATATTTATAGGTAGCTGTGTTGGATCCGGCATTGAAATCCACGCCTGTGATGTTGGCAGCATTCCACCATTCCCATGCCGATTTGCCGGGTTTCACCCACGACCAATCGCCTTCTGCAACCGGACGGCATAGTTTCTGCGTCAAGTCACAATCGGCCAATCGGGCATCGTTGTCGCTCACGATGACTGCCCGCCAGGGGAGTGCCTGCCTGCCACCTATGCGGGCTATGTAGCCAAAGCGGGGCAGCCGGGTGAAATTTTCGGTGGCTGTCTTGCCGGGAACCGAGTTTTTCCAATCGGGATAGCCGGGAAATTCGCCTGCCAATGAGCAGCTTTTCGAGCTGTCGGCATGCAGATACATGCCCGGATAGTCCAGTTCTCCCACACTGGTCAGTGCGGCTTTGATGCCTCCGTCGAGCACTACTACGAAGGGCACCAAGGCCAGACTGCGCGGGGGCATCTGCGAGATTTTCTGCCGGTCATAGTAGGCTTCGAACGAATTGGAATACCTTTCGCCGTTGCGCAAGTCGTTGACATAAGGCACAAAGGCCTCATAGTCTTTGCTGAAATTATACTCCACCGTTTCGTTTTCCACAGTGAGTGAATCCGATGCATTGGCCATGAAGCGATAGGCGGCAGCATCATCGTAGGCGCGGAGCTCTACAGAATAGCCCTTGCCTTTCAGCACAAGAAAGGTATAGTTGTCTACAATCTCGGCCTTACGATAATTGATGCCGGGGAGGATGCGGTCTACAGTTCCCGACTTGCCCTTCGGGGCATCACTGCCCCAGACGATGCCGTTGTCGAGCTTCACTGCGAGCTGCGAGGGGCGGATGATTTCGTGCCCTTTGAAGCTGACCTGCCATGTAAGGGTCTTGCCGGCAGAGACTTTCACCGTGAGATGACCCGAGGGTGACTTCACGACATAGTCTTTGGCCGATGCTGCAAACGGCACAAGCAGGCCGAAAAGTGCGGCTAATATTTTCATTCTCATATACATTTCAATGTTTCATCCGAGGGGTTAATGTCAAGAGTCTTTCTGTTTGTTCTTCAAAGTTAGGCAAAATCCGGCATTCAACTGCTACATTATGAGCTGAATTGTCTGCAATCGGGCGAAATTTGCTATATTTGCTTTCGCATCAATCTTACATTTATCCGAATCAAAGAGTCATGGAAAAAAGAGCCATCATAATGGGTGCCACCTCGGGCATCGGCAAGCAGACAGCCCTGCTGCTGGCACAACGGGGATGGAAGGTGGGCATTGCCGGACGCCGGGAAGAACTGCTGCAAAGCATTGAAGCCGATACAGAAGGCATCACCTGCCACCAACAAATCGACATCACCAAAGACAATGCGCCCCGACTGCTGCAAGAGCTCATCGACACCCTGGGAGGCATGGACCTCTATCTGCACAGCTCGGGCATAGGGTGGCAAAACAACGGGCTCGAGCCCGGCAAGGAACTGCAAACGGCCGAGACCAACTGCACGGGATTTGTCAGGATGGTGGCCACGGCGTTCAA
Organism: uncultured Bacteroidaceae bacterium; assembly: GCA_934426255.1. Classification (GTDB taxonomy): domain Bacteria; phylum Bacteroidota; class Bacteroidia; order Bacteroidales; family Bacteroidaceae; genus UBA6382. The sequence continues at coordinate 156,824 of CAKRYD010000002.1, forward strand.
CTACTTTGCCGGGCAAGGTTCGGGACATATTGCCTGCATCTCCTCCATTGCCGGCACACGGGGCCTGGGGGCTGCACCTGCCTACTCTTCAACCAAACGCTTTCAGAACCAATACCTCGAATGCCTCACTCAGCTGGCACGGATGCGACAGTTACACATAGTGATAACCGACATCAGGCCGGGCTTTGTCAAAACCGACTTGATTTCAGGCCACGACTATCCCCTGCAACTGAGGCCCGACAAGGTGGCCAAGAGCATTGTCCGTGCCATTGAGCACCACAGGAAGGTGGTCATTATAGATTGGAGATACCGGATACTTGTTTTCTTCTGGCAGTTGATTCCACGATGGTTGTGGATTAGAATGTCCATAGCTCCAAGGGATGTGAAATCATAACAAAAGGCATCACAGGTTACGGTCTGTACACATTGAAAGTGTTTCATGTACATGAAACAGGTTGTTTCCTATAGGGAGAAGAGGTTGTTTCATGTACATAGAAGAAGGTGTTTCATGTGCATGAAACACCTTGCAATCAGCCACATTGCAACCTGCGATATGTACAGATCGCATGCACGAACTGTACAGATTGCAAGCCGGAGCCTCAATGGTTGCTGCAACAGTCCTCCGGGCCTGCACCTGAAGAGACGGCGAAAGGCCGGATGAGATATATCCAACTCGGATTTTTGTTGTACTTTTGCACTTCATTCAAATACAACAGATATACGATGCACCATATAGCCGTTTTTGCCTCGGGTGAAGGGACCAATGCCGAAAACATTATACGATATTTCCAGCACAGCGACATAGCTCAGGTTTCGGTGGTTATATATAACAAGGCAGAAGCCGGCGTAAAGACCAAGGCAGAAAGCCTGTCCACTCCTGCAGAATTCGTAGCCAAGGACATGCTGTCTGACGAAAGCCGGCTGCTGCCCCTGCTCGACAGATATCAGGTTGACTTCATAGTGCTGGCCGGATTCCTGCTGCTGATACCCCGCTATCTGGTGCACCGCTACCACCAACGCATCATCAACATCCATCCGTCGCTGCTGCCCAAGCACTGCGGAAAAGGGATGTATGGCATGAAGGTGCACGAGGATGTCATACGGCAGGGCGACACCGAAACCGGCATCACCATTCATCTGATTGACGAAGAATACGACCGGGGAGAGATTATCCTGCAGGCCGCATGCCCCGTGCTGAAAGGCGAAACAGCCCAACAAGTGGCCCGCAAGGTCCATGCCCTGGAATATGCCCACTACCCCAAGGCCATCGAAGACCTGCTACGCAAGACAACCCAACCTTAATAAGTGAACGGGCTCTACATACATATCCCCTTCTGCACAAAGCGTTGCATATACTGCGACTTCTATTCCACGGCAGACAGCTCCGCTCTGAAAGCGGTCTATGTAGATTGTGTATGCCGCGAAATGGTTACGCGTGCCTCCTATCTGCCCTCGCGTCAGCTGCAAACCATCTACCTGGGTGGCGGAACCCCTTCACAATTGCAGCCTGAACAGCTGTGCCAAATCTTCGACACCATCTTCAAGACCTTCGATGTTGACGGCAACGCCGAGATAACCCTCGAAGCCAATCCCGATGACCTTACTCCCGGATATGTCAGGGACTTGCGCCGATCGACGCCCGTCAACAGGGTGAGCATGGGAATACAGACCTTCAACGACAGCCTGTTGCAACTGCTAAACCGCAGACATACAGCCGCACAAGCACGCAAGGCCGTTTCGCTTCTGCAAGAATGCGGATTCGGAAACATCAGCATAGACCTCATCTACGGCCTGCCCGGACAGTCGTTGGAGCAATGGGCCGACGATGTCACCGAGGCACTGTCGATGAAGGCCATACGCCATTTGTCGGCCTATGCCCTGTCATACGAGGAGGGAACCCCGCTGTGGCAACTGCGCAAGCTGGGAAAGGTGAAGGAAGCAACCGACGAACTGAGCCTGAGCATGTACAGACTACTGATGGACAAAGCCCAAGAGGCCGGATTTGAGCACTATGAAATCTCCAACTTCGCCCGGCCGGGTTTCACATCGCAACACAACAGCTCGTATTGGCAGGATGTGCCATATCTGGGCATCGGAGCTGCCGCACACTCGTATGACGGCAGCAGCCGCCAGTGGAACAAACCGGATATAAAGACCTACATACAAAGCCGCGGCGGCACACTGGAGCCTGTCTTTGAAAGAGAAATTCTGACCAAGGAAATGAAATTCAACGAGACCCTGCTGAAACGGCTGCGCACATCAGAGGGTTTGAACCTTAATGATATAGCACGCGATTTCGGCACCCGGCGAATGCAGACACTGCTCAATGCAGCCTGCAAGCTGCAGACAGAAGGACTTGTAAACATAGACACCGAAACCGGCTACCTAAGACTGACAAAAAGCGGAATCTTCGTATCTGATGCCATCATCAGGGAACTGTTTCTCGACGAAGAAATATAGAAAGCCTCTACCTGCCACGCTGGAAGGTGAGCTCATAGAAGCATGGATAGACACCCGTTGTGGACTGTGCATCCGTGGTTCCCGAATCGTGAGGGACTATCAGGCGAACCTTGGCCAACGAAGATGTCTGACGACCCAAATTGATATAAGTGAACGGAATGGTCCAACCGTTGGGAACTGCAGTGGAACGATGATAACTTTGCATGACACCCGATAGGAACGAAGCCGTAAACACTCCGTAGCTGTTGGAAACATTCATGATGTCGGGCACCGCAACATATTGAAGGCTGTTGTTGCGACACATAAGAGAATCGCCCAAAATGTTGAATTCCAGGAAGCGGGTTATCACTTTCGCCGTCTCGCCGTTGGCCAGTTTCTTGCCTGCGCCCTTGCTGACTATCTGCATGTAGACACCGGCAGACTTGATCAGAACATACTCGTTCTTGGTCACATCTGTCATACTGTCCTGGGCATGAAACTGCTCTTCTGAAATCACGGTGATGGGCTTCACACTGAGTATCGTGTCATTATTGTCAAGCCCCAATACGCAAGTGCCATTGTTTAAAAACGAATTGATAGCCTTCCTCTCGTGCTCCTTGCGCTCGGCATAGGTATCGTCGTCATTGCAGGAAGCCAATCCGGCACCTGCCAGGACAAACATCATCAATATTAAAAGGTAATTTCTCATACTGCATACAAAAGTAATGATTTTGAACGGGCCTATAGAAGCCTCGGCCAATGTTTTAGTTTTTTATAACATTGGCCTGACTGCGTAACTATTCAGCGGTAGGCATATGCCAAATCATCAAACCCCAAATAGGGCTTGAATAGCATTGTAAGGTGTCTTG
>CAKRYD010000003.1 GCA_934426255.1 uncultured Bacteroidaceae bacterium
CCGTTGAGACTTTGCTTCGTATCAAGCAAATAGCTTGTCTGATACCATACGTCGCGAAGATAATCTATTCCAAAATGGAATGTTTTGCCTTCATAGCCGACAAGTATATGGCGCTCGTCTGTTGGTTTCCCAAGTTTTAGATAGCCTACACCGGCTTCATCTAATGTCTTTTTAAACTTACTACGATTCTCATCTGCAATTTGTACTACAATGCCCGGATTCTCGGCAAACAAGATTTTTACAAGATCTGTATTCTTGAATCCGTCAAGACTGATTTCAAGACCTCCCTCAATATTGGCAAAACACATTTCTAAAAGGCATGTAATAAGTCCGCCGGCAGATATGTCGTGCCCTGCCAATATGAGTTGTTCGCCTACAAGCTCTTGCACAGCATTAAATGCATCACGAAAATATGCTGGGTTCTTTACTGTTGGAACATCACTACCTACTTTATTTAAACTCTGTGAAAAAGCTGAACCGCCTAAGCGCAATTCATCAAAACTAAAATCAATATGGTAAAGCGTCGTATGTTTTTTATTGACAAGAACAGGCGATACTACATGCTTAATATCGGAAACTTCTGCACCGGCCGAAACAATAACAGTCCCGGGACTGATAATTTTTTCACCATTCGGATATTGTTGACTTAACGAGAGAGAATCCTTGCCGGTAGGCACGTTAATTTTGAGATCGCAGCAAAAATCACTTAAAGCTTTCACTGCTGTATACAAACGCGCATCTTCTCCTTTTTGAGAGCGGCAAGGCCACATCCAGTTGGCCGAAAGAGAAACGCTGTCCAACCCATTCTCAAGAGGGGCCCATACTATATTAGTCAAGGCTTCTGCGACAGACAACACACTACCTGCGGCAGGACTAGCCAATCCTGCTTGCGGAGCATGTCCTAAAGCCGTAGCAATTCCTTTCTGCCCACGGTAATCAAGAGCCACTACACCACAATCACTTAATGGCAATTGTAATTCACCTTGACATTGTTGCCTTGCAACCTTACCTGTAACAGAGCGGTCAACTTTATTGGTCAACCAATCTTTACAAGCGACAGCTTCAAGCTGGAGCACATTGGTCAAGTATTCAGAGATATCGGCAGGTTCATAAGTAGCATCTTTATAGTGACGCTCCACAGTCTCATCAACCATAACTGTTTTAGGAGAATGGCCAAACATTTGAGCCACGTCAAGATCGAAAGGCTTTTCTCCGTCTTTCTGAACAAAAGAAAAATGGGCATCACCTGTTGTTTCTCCAACGACATACATCGGTGCACGCTCACGTTCAGCAATTTTTTGTACATGTTCAAGTTGCTGCTGGTCTATAAGCAGACCCATACGCTCTTGGCTCTCATTGGCTATAATTTCCTTAGCCGACAATGTTTTATCGCCTATAGGCAGTTTTTCCATGTCAATAGCCCCGCCGCAGTCTTCAACCAACTCGGAAAGGCAATTAACATGACCTGCACTTCCATGGTCATGGATAGAAACTATCGGATTAACCTCTTCTTCACAAAGTGCACGAATCAAATTATATGCACGCTTTTGCATCTCAGGATTGGCTCTTTGTATAGCGTTAAGCTCTATGCCGTTTGAATAGCGTCCGGTATCAACACTTGACACGCTGCCACCGCCAAGTCCTATCCGATAATTGTCACCTCCTATTACGACAATCTTGTTGCCGGTTTGCGGCTCTTTTTTCAAGCAATCGCGCTTTGTGCCGTAGCCAACTCCTCCGGCCAGCATAATAACCTTGTCATACCCATATTTCTCACCATTTTCTTGATGTTCGAATGTAAGAACAGAGCCTGCAATCAACGGTTGTCCGAACTTGTTTCCAAAATCACTTGCTCCATTGGATGCTTTTATCAGTATCTGCTCCGGAGTTTGGTATAACCACTTCCTGACCGGCAATATATTCTCCCATTTACGGCCACCATCCAAACGAGGATAGGCAGTCATGTATACCGCAGTTCCTGCAATTGGCCATGACCCGGTACCGCCTCCCATTCTATCGCGTATTTCACCACCGGTTCCTGTTGCCGCGCCATTAAAAGGTTCCACCGTCGTAGGGAAATTATGGGTTTCCGCCTTCAATGATATGACACTCTCAATGTTTTTTATCACAAAATAATCACTCGTACTTTGATCCTCTGGCGCGAACTGCTCTACTACAGGGCCTTGTGCAAATGCGACGTTATCTTTATAGGCTGAAATGATTTTATGCGGATGCTCTTTTGTCGTTTTCTTTATCATTGCAAAAAGAGAGGAGGGCATTTCCTTTCCATCTATAATAAATACACCGCCAAATATTTTATGCCGGCAATGTTCTGAATTAATCTGAGCAAAGCCAAAGACCTCTGAGTCGGTAAGCTTTCGTCCCAATTGGCCTTCCACCTTGTGCAAGTACTCTATCTCTTCGGGCGAAAGAGCCAGTCCTTCTTTTTCGTTTTCTTCTTCTATATTTTCAACGATACGTATCGGTTCGGGTTTGCGCGTTGTCTCAAAGATACTCTGATCAAGTCCATGATAAAGGCGCTGCAGCATAGGATCAAATGCAGCATGCTCGTCTTTTACAGGAAAATATTCTTCAATGCGGGTTATACCGCTCATATTCATGTTCTGCGTAATTTCCACAGCATTTGTACTCCACGGAGTTACCATTTCCTTACGCGGTCCCACAAAGTAACCTTCTATATTTTTCTCACTAAGAACTTCCGCATCTCCAAATAGCCAGCATAAGGCTTTTACGGATTCTTCAGGCAATACTGTCTGAATTTCAACGGCAATGATGCTGCCTGAAGTAGTTTTGAAGAACTGTATCATATTTATTGTCTGTATTTTTATGGTTGTGTGCAAAGTTACGTATAAATATTTATTGCAACTCGGATAACATTAGGAAAAGCTCCGACTCAATCCCCATTTGAAAAAAGCTGGCCATTTACTGCTATACCCTGAGCATCTATCTTTATATGCGTACCTTCTCTGAAATTATTAAATAGCACGACCGAAGCCCGCCCGTCCTTTCCGGTAGCCATTGATGGAGACCAAAAAAGTGTGCGCCTACGGTCGGCCGGGGAAGGAGTATCGCGCACACGATAATCAGGGCTATAGAAGTCACTAACTTTCGAATAGCCGTGTATCACCGCATTACGCATACCCTTCTTAAATGTATTTGTAAAATCGTTTTCTACTTCACTGTAGAACAATAAAGTTACATTATTGGTTGCTCTTGTGCGCACCTTTCCAAACATATTCGGGGCTTGTGGATCATTTGTAATAAACAGCGAGCGGAATTCACTCATAGCACCTGTATGATTGGGCGGTGGGGAAGGCAAATTATCATAAAACGTGAATACATCACGTCCCCTGTAGGCCAGTTTGCCGGGCTGGTCTTTTTCATGGGTAAAGTCGGGCATCACCTGCTCTATCCAATCATATATATCCGGTTCGAATCCCACAGAATCGAGATACTGCTGCAATTCTTCTTCGATATCAAAGTACACACAAGAGCGTGCACGACGTGCAGCATTTTCGCCTCCATAATAAGTCCAGCGTGTGCCAAAAGGCGATGCAAAGCGCGACTCTTTCTTCGCAACTTTTACGGGTGGCAAATGCCTGACCTTCGACAATGTATCAACCCATTCAAATGTCACCGGTTTTCGGGCAGCAAGAGCAGACAGTTGCTTAGGAGATGTGGCATAGCGATATTGCTGCCACTCGTAAGGCTGCGGATGCGGTGAAAAGCTACGATTGAGCAATATATGCGCTTTTAAACGTTTGTCTTTATCGTTCGTAGCTACAAAACTACCTAACAAATCTCCATAAATTTCTTCATCGGATGAAAAGACGAAGCTCCCGTCTTCTTTTGTTTTCGTATCGGAAAACTTAAAGGAACTTATCCCATCATAACGTACAAGGAGCATACTTAGATTAAAACCGGACAACGGCCTTTGCTTCTTGGACATGTCTACCACCCAGCCGTCAAAAATCTGTTTATCCTCGGCAGGCTGCTTCAATTTGAAAGCATGAACGCCCGACATTTGCATCCAATCATAGCGACGCCATCCTTGCACCATCAACAAAAGATCCAAATCTTTTAGCCGTTCCTCATCATTTGAAGCCAAATAATATTCAGGGTGCTCAATGTAACCTTTAAGATCAGAGCAGAGCAGCATGTCTGTTCGCAAATCGGCACCATTTCCGGCTATATTCCCTGCATAATCTTGCACTGATAGGGAGAAGTCGCCTTCAAGAGGCTTTCCGCTTTGATCTTTCAAATAAAACTCCAATGCTATGGGGCTAAACGGCTGAAAACTTGTACCTGATTGACGCGTCTCCAGCATAAGTGGTGCCTTTTGAGGTGCACACCATGAAAGGCGCTCACTTACTATTTGTCCTTCTGGTGTGAACAAGGTGGTCTGGAGTATGCCATCGCGCAATTGTCTTCGAGGTATTTTCCTTATTATCTGATTCCTGTCTGTATTGACCGTATCAAAATAACAGGCCATTCCTCTACATGTAATACTAAGTCCCAGCTTCCTATTTTTCATACCGTTGTTTGGACTTATGGAAACAGTCATATCTCCACTGCCCTCCGACTGTATTTGCATCGCACATCCTGCTTCAACCTGCTTTGGCAATGGGAAGTGCTGCATTTCGCCCTTTTCTCCAACAAGAGCGGCATAACCTCCCTGCCAATTCTCCGGCAGTTCAATAAGTCCCATCCCTTCATGACGCGGCTTGGCTTTACCGATTTGCTTGTTGTCATTTCCATAGATAGCAAGTTCTTCTCCAAGAGGCAGTCCTCGGTTGTCAGTCAGTTTGAAAGCCACACGACAAGGCAAGTCCTTTACAATATTTCCACCTTCAGGATAAAAAGTCAGAATGTGTCCCTTCTGTTGCTGTGCTGCCGGTGTTATCAATGGAGCAACTTGCTGCGATCTGCGCAATCTATTTTTGAGAAGTGGAGCCGATAGATCAAGGTCAAGAGGAGCAAAGTTGACCGTGTCCTTAGGAGGATTGAATATGGGAATCACACGGCTGTAAGCATAGGCTGCATCCCAATTGGTCATGGCTCTTGTATAGGCTCTTATTTCGTAAAACCCCGTACGCAGAAGATCACTGAGGTCAAACTCTCCATAAGTGCGGCCATTGTAGATGGGCAATATCTTTCGCTCCCACACTGTGCCGTCAGGCATCAGCAACTCAACATACAAAATCTTGCTTAAATCGGTCGGAAGCAGCCTTCCTGCAGTCAAGACGTAAGCTTTAAACCATATTTTCTCACCGGGAAAATAGCCGTTATTGTCGAGATGCAGATATACCTTTTCTTGCGTAAACATATTGTCGTAGGCCGAAATGTTCGTAAAGAATTTTTTCAAACGAACCATCGCACTGTCTTCAGCCTTTAATAAAGGCGTAAACCCGAAGAGGAAAATAAGTAACAGCAGTTTTTTCATGGCAATTCTCTTTATAGGCAATCATGCCTGAGTTGAACAAAGTTATCGCTTTTACTTGAAAAGCATTGACCGTATATGAAGTTTCTCGAAAGAATAGTTCGCAGCATTGCATCCGCCTAAAGGCCTCACACCTCTTAGGCTTCCATATCCATATGGATTGACCTTACATTTTCATTTAGGAACAAACGGGCTGTATGGTCAAAGTTGAGACTTTCTTCTGTTGTATAATAGTGGCATGCACCACCTTTGGAGCACTTCGCATTCATCTCGGGATGCCGTTCCAGATAGTTCCGCAAGCTTTGCGCCACATATGCTCCCTGGCTGATTATCCTAATGGAAGAAGGCACATATTTACGTATTTTGGGAAGCAAAAAGGGGAAATGCGTACAACCGAGGATTATCAAGTCTATCTGAGCGTCTTTTGACAATAGTTCATCCACTTTGTCTTTTACGAAATAGTCGGCTCCCGGCTTATCAAACTCAAAATTCTCTACCAATGGAACCCACATCGGGCACGCCAGACCTGTTACTTTCACCTTAGGATAAAGCTTTTGCAATTCAAGCTCGTACGAACGAGACGACACGGTTCCCGGCGTTGCCAACAAACCGATATGACGGGTAGTTGTCAATTCGCCTACGATTTCGGCCGTGGGCCGTATGACGCCCAAGACACGTCTTTGCGAATCCAAAAGGGGCAAGTCGTTTTGTTGGATTGTGCGCAGTGCTTTGGCTGATGCCGTATTGCAAGCCAAAATAACAAGATGGCAACCCTTTTCAAAAAGCGCCGTCACGCCTTGTAAAGTATAGCGATAGACAACATCAAACGACCGTGTGCCATATGGTGCACGGGCATTGTCGCCCAAGAACATGTAATCATATTGCGGAAGCAAGCTCCTGATTTCCTGCAACACTGTAAGTCCCCCAAAACCGGAATCAAAAACTCCTATCGGCCCGGGAGCACTTGGAAGCAGTCTTGGCTTTTCCACTTTCATTGCCCAGAAGCTATTTTACCGGCTCTGCCGGCTGCTGCTCGGGAGCAGGTGCGGCATTTTCTTCTTTCGGTGTGGCAGAAGCTCCGCCTTCCGCGGTCTTGTTCTCCTCATTGACAGGCAATACTTGACCGTTGATTCTTGCTAAGACAATTTCGGTCAAATCCTTGCCGGCCTGCAAGTGAATAAAGGGGAAATCGCGATTATCCGTATTGATTATGAAGATAAAGCCATTCTCACGACCTATCTGTCCCAAAAGACTGTCGAGCTTTTCGACGATTGGCTTTATCATCTCTTGTTCAGCGTTTCCCAGCTGGCGTTCAGCATCTTTGCGAAACGATATTCCCTGTTCCATAGCGACCTGAAGTTCCCTTTGTCGCTTTAATAATATCTCTTGGGGAAAGGATTTTTGCCCTGCAAGGAAGTCGGCAAACATTCTTTGGAACTTTTCTTCGTTATATTTGGCTTCATTGTCGTATTTCTCTTTCAATGCACGCAATGAAGCTTGCGCTTTGGCATATTCGGGCATGTTCTGTAACGCCTTTTGGTAACTCAAGAAACCAAACTGGTATTGCGCTGTTCCTTCAACGGGAAATGCCAACCATACGGCTACAGCCAGACAGGATGACAGAATCAAATTAAATACTTTCATATCCACGAATGTTTGTCCTGCAAATGTAATTCTATTTTTCCACATATCCAAATTCTTACCGCCGAAAGGGCATTTCACCGGTATGCATTCTCAGGTCTTTGTGTTACGATGATTTTGCTCCCTTTGATTTTTTATTTACTCCGTTCCTTTTCCTATTAGTTCCCTTCGCTGCTTTGCCAAGGTGGAATGTTTTGCGCCGAAAGCGTTAACAAAGTTAACAACAGCCTCGGCTATTTCGTCTTGACCGGTACGGCTCAAAGAAGGAAAACCGTGGTCTTGTCCCTCAACGGGCTTCGTTTGAAAGTAAATCTGATTTTTTCGCAGGTGCTTCTCTAACTTTTGTGCCTGTGAATATGGCACTACCTTATCTTTGGTTCCGTGCAGTATCAGTGTGGGAACAGCACTGTCGGCATACTTCAATGGAGAATAAAGCTTGCAGGCTTTGGAGTGGCTCAAAGGATGTTTACCTTCTTGATGAGAAAAGGACCAAAGCAAAGCTTTGCGCATTTTTATTGCTTTAGAGGGGAAAAACAGCTTGGCCACCCACAAAGCAGGACCGGCCAATCTCGGATATAGCAGTCCGGACAAGCGTGTAGGACCATAGATGTCGACACAACAGTTTACTGCGGATGAATATGAAGATAAGTCGCTACTGCCGGGAGCCAACAGGTCAGGAGCATAAGCCACCATCATAGCCAAATGCCCGCCGGCCGAACATCCGCCTACAGATATGCCGGAAACATCGAAATGGTATTTGGCAGCTTCTTTACGCACCCATCGTATGGCATCCTTGCAATCGGCCAAAGGCCCCGGATAAGCAACATCGTTGTTATAATTCACCAGCCTGTAGTCTATGCTCACCACACTATAGCCGTTTTCAAGAAGCTTGTCAAGAATGGTCTTGCGAAAGCCGGTGCGGATGGTGTGACGGTTCAGTTCCATCCAGGAACCGCCATGAATAAACACAAACACCGGAGTGGGCGCAGACGACAAACTGTCGGGGCGAAACAAATCGGCACACAGCTTCCCCGTTGGTGTATTCTTAAACACGAGGCCTTCTATCAGTTGTGCACGCCCGGGCAGCTGCAACTTCTTTGCAAAGCTTACTGCTGGCTGCAGGAACAGTAGCAACAAGGCTACCATCCAACTCGAAAGGTTCTTTTTCATATCAGACGATTTTTAAATTTCTTGTCACACCTTGCCTTACGCTTCATCAAGAACCTGCTTCACCTTTTGTGGAGGCAGGTCATTGAAACATACCAGTTCGGGTGCAGGAACAGGGCACGTGCCCAAACGTTTTTCCATCCAAACCACATCATGCCACCTACCAAACTTATAACCGGAGTGCGGCCACTCCGCCAGAAGGCTAAAGCCCATGGACTGATGAAAACGTTCGCTGACAGGGTTGGGATGCGTTATGCAGGCATAGGCGGTCTGCACGTTCTGCTGTCGCAGCAAGTTCAAGAGAGCTCCGTACAATCGGTGCCCGATGCCCCACCCACAGGATTCTGTTTCAAGATATATGCTCAGCTCTACCGTCCACTTGTATGACTCGCGAGGCGAAACGGCATGAGCATAAGTATAGCCTTTTACCTCGTCGCCTTGGGTACAGACGAGATACGGATAGCGGCAAAGCACTTCGTGCATGTCATGCGTCATCTTCTCAACCGTTGGTGTCGCATAATCGAACGTAAAGGCTGTATGTTTCACGTATTTATCATATATCGCCTGCACTTGTGGCATGTCACGCTCCTCAACCTGACGAATCACAAACGGCATATGACTTGTCGCATTCTTCATCAGTCCGTTGTGCAACTTATTGTTCCTTGAGCAAGGACAAGGCCTTGTTTTCTGCGGCTTCCATCACCTCGCGCTCTCCGGGACCTTTATCATTAATGCCGCAAAGATGCAGAATGCCATGCACGATTACCCTATGCAGCTCCTGCTCATAATCTGTATGAAACTGCTCACTATTGCTGCGCACTGTATCCAGACTGATAAAGATGTCTCCCGATATGGTATCACCCTCGTCGTAATCAAACGTAATCACGTCGGTATAATAATCATGCTGCAAAAACTGCTTGTTGACTTCAAGGATTTTCTTATCGTCACAGAATATATAGGCCACATCGCCAATCTTCCGGCCATACGATGCTGCCACCTGGCGCAGCCATTTAGTTGTTTCGCGACGGTGCAGGCCGGGCATCTTGACATTTTCTGCCTGATAACTAATCATGATATTTTGATTTTATATATTGCGTAAGCTCTATGTGCCGACATCATCAAACAAGCTCGGAGCATCAGTTGAAAGACCAAAGCGTGTACGACCCAAATGCTTATACGCCAAATCGGTGGCTTCGCGGCCGCGCGGAGTCCGCTTAATGAATCCTTCCATGATAAGGAAAGGCTCATAAACTTCTTCTACCGTTCCTGCATCTTCGCCTATTGCCGTTGCAATGGTCGTTACCCCGACCGGTCCGCCATTAAACTTGTCAATAATAGTGCTGAGAATCTTGTTGTCTATCTCGTCAAGGCCATATTGGTCTATATTCAATGCTTCCAATGCTATATGGGCAATTTTCAAGTCTATCTTGCCGGTACCCTTCACCTGCGCGAAGTCCCTGACACGGCGCAACAAGGCATTGGCTATACGTGGCGTCCCACGGCTGCGGCTTGCAATTTCGGCTGCCGCATCTGCATCTATCTCCATATTCAGGATGCGTGAAGAACGGGTAAGGATGCGCTGCAGCACTGCGGCATCATAGTATTCCAAATGCAAGTTAATGCCGAAACGGGCACGAAGGGGTGCGGTTAGCAATCCGCTACGGGTTGTTGCACCAACCAGCGTAAACGGATTCAGATCTATCTGGATGCTGCGTGCTGACGGGCCTTTGTCTATCATGATATCTATACGATAGTCTTCCATAGCCGAGTACAAATACTCCTCGACGATAGGCGACAAGCGATGTATCTCGTCAATGAAAAGCACGTCATGTGGTTCCAATGATGTGAGCAAACCGGCCAAATCACCGGGTTTGTCGAGCACAGGGCCTGATGTCACTTTGAAACCTACGCCAAGTTCGTTGGCTATGATGTTGCTTAAAGTCGTTTTACCCAAGCCGGGAGGTCCGTGCAGCAGGGTATGATCAAGCGGCTCACCGCGATATTTGGCCGCTTCAACAAAGACGCACAAATTGTCGACCACCTTGTTCTGTCCGGTAAAATCGTCAAATGAAAGTGGGCGCAATGCATTCTCGTATTCCTTGTCTGTAGTTGCGTGCTGCTCTGCACGAATGTCAAAAGTATCATCCATATATGGGGCGAAATTAGTGAAAAGCAACTGAAAAGCCAAACAAAACCAACTTTTTTTCGCCAATGCCGAAAAAGCAAAAAGTACGAAAAAACAGGCACAAAAAAAGTCGGACCGGATGTTTTTACACCACGGTCCGACTCTTGCAATTGCTTCGGTTTATTTCGAAGGAGCCTTTTCGGGCTCTATCTCGAGCAACTCCACTTTGAATATCAACGTTGAGAAAGGCTTTATCTGACCTGCTTCGCGGCTGCCATAGCCCAACTCCTGAGGGATGTATATTTCCCATGTCGAGCCTACAGGCATCTGCTGAATGGCTTCGGCCCAGCCTTTTATTACCTGCGTGCATTTGAACGTTGCGGGCTGTTTGCGTTTGTAGCTGCTGTCAAAGACAGTACCGTCTATCAGCTTTCCCTCATAGTTCACCTTCACGGTAGCATCGGCTTTGGGCTTCGGTCCTTTACCTTCGGTCAGCACTTTGTATTGAACGCCGCTCGGCAGTTTCTTGACTCCGGGCTTCTTGGCGTTTTCTGCCAACCATTCTTCACCGGCTTTGCGGTTGGGGCCATACTTTTGCTCGGCTATCTGATCCTTATAGTATACCATCTGATTGTTGGCTACGGTCATGGCACTATCTATAGAAATCTTGCCTTGTCCGGTCACGGCAGCCAAAAATCCCTGCTTGTATTGCTCTACGTCAATAAAGGGTTTCTTGGGTTCTCCCGTGATTTGCTGGTTCAGCTGCTCAAGGAATTGGTTCATTATCTGCGAACCTATCTGCAGTCCTGCGCTATATGCCTGCACTTTCTTGTCGGCCGGGTCTTTGAGTACTTCTTGAAGTCCACGCACAAAGTCGCCCATATTGTTGATTGTATCTACTCCCATGCGTTGCGCCAGGTAGTTTTTCAATCCTCCGACCTGCGCCATTCCCATGTAAAAGCTAAAGTCCGAACGGCTCACTGTGTCAGCCTTTTGTTCGGCGGCCACCTCCTTTTTAGTCACTTTCTTGGTGGTCGTTTTACGAATTTTAGCCGATGCCATGATACAGGCAGCGGCTAAAATCATCGTGACTACTACACGAAACTTCATTATTTTTCTACTTTAACGAGCTCCAATTTGAATATCAGTGCCGAGAAAGGTTTGATCTTGTCGCCTGCTTCACGACTGCCATAGCCCAGCTCTTGCGGCAGATATATTTCCCATACCGAGCCTTCGGGCATCAAGGTCAGTGCTTCTATCCATCCGGGTACCATTTGGTTGACTACCACTTCTACGGGTTTGCCGTCGTTGTTCTTATAGGAGCTGTCAAACACTGTGCCATCAATGAGGCGGCCTTCATAGCTAACCTGCACTTTGGTTGTATCGGCCGGGATGGGACCGTTGCCTTCTTTGATCACTTTGTATTGGAGACCGCTTTTTGTGGTCTTTACGCCTGCTTTGTTCTTATTGGCGGCAAGGAATTTCTCGCCTGCTTCTTTGTTGGCACTGTATACTGTGCTGAGTTGCTTTTCACGGAAAGATGTCATCTTTGCCTGCAGCTCTTTTTCAACTTGTTTCATGGGAATCTTTTCTCCTTTTCCCTTGGTACCGGCGATGAAGCCTGCAATAAGGTTGCGCAAGCTGATGGTCTTTGTGCTGTCTTCTCCGAAGAGTTGGTAGTTCACACCCTTATACATCTGTGTACCCAACTGTTGCCCTATTTGGATTCCGGCAAAGTAGGCTGCTTTCTTTTTGTCGTCACCTGCTTGTGCTGCCGAAGCTACACCTTTGTAGAAATCGTCCATATAGGCTGTATCAACACCGAGGCGTTCCGACAGGTATGTCTTGAGGCCTTTGGAGTTGGCCATTCCCAATTCGTAGCTAAGTGTGTCGAGTTCCGTCTTCAAACTGGCGCTTGGACCTGCATTTTTCTGGCATGAGCCGAATGCAATGATGGCTGCTCCTGCCATTACTAATAACTTCTTCATTCTATCTGTTGTTTTAATTATTTGTTTTTGTTCTAATGATTACTCTACCGATAACAGCTCTACATCGAAGATCAAAGCTGCATACGGAGGTATCAGGTTGCCTGCTCCGTTTTCGCCGTAAGCAAGGTTGAAGGGTATGTAGAAGCGGTATTTTGCTCCTTCGCCCATCAGTTGCAAGCCTTCTGTCCAGCCTGCTATGACGCCGTTCAGGGGGAATACGGCCGGTTCTCCGCGTTTGTAGCTGCTGTCAAATACCGTTCCGTCTATCAAGGTGCCTTCATAGTGGCATTTCACATTGTCGGTTGCCTTGGGCTTTTTACCGGTTCCTTCGCGCAATACTTCATACTGCAAGCCGCTCGGCAAGGTTTTTATGCCTTCGCGCTTGGCGTTTTCCTGCAGGAAAGCTTCGCCTTCCTTTCTGGCTGCTGCGCCTTTTTCTGCCATTGCGGCATGCTTGCGTGCCTCGGCATCTTGTATAAAGTCGGACACGAGCTTCTGGGCTTCGTTGGTGTCAATGGCAGGCTTGTTGCCGTTCAACATGTCTACTATGGCTTGTGTGAAGTCTTCTGCCACCAAGTCTGTTGCACCAAGGTCGCGCAACTGTGTACCTATGCCGATACCTAAAGCATAACTTAATTTATCCATGAATCTGTATTTCTCTAATTTAGTGGCGCAAAAATAGCACTTTTTTCATATATACGCCTTGTTTTACAGCTAATAATTGTTCAGGGTGCGATATTCGGGAGTTTATTGTTACCTTTGCCGCAAAACTATTTGAGCCATGAAGAAATTGGTTGCACTGACCGGCGCAGGCATGAGTGCGGAAAGCGGATTCAGCACGTTCAGGGATGCCGGAGGTTTGTGGGAGAAGTACCCGGTTGAACAGGTGGCTTCGCATGAGGGATGGTTGAGAGACCCTGTATTGGTCAACAACTTTTACAATGGTTTGCGCAAGCAGCTGCTGGCTGCACGCCCCAACCTCGGGCATGAGTTGCTGGCGGGCCTTGAAAAGGACTATGAGGTGACGGTCATCACGCAGAACATCGACAATCTTCACGAACGTGCAGGCAGCAGCCATGTCATCCATTTGCACGGCGAACTGATGAAGGTCACGTCAAGCCGTGATGTGGACAATCCCGCTTGCATCGAAGAGCTGCGGCCCGACGATTGTGAAGTCAAGCCGGGCCAGAAGGCCAAGGACGGCAGCCTGTTGCGGCCGTTTATTGTCTTTTTTGGTGAAGGTGTGCCTATGATCGGCCCTGCGGCCGAAGAGGTGGCAACGGCCGACTTGTTTATTGTCATCGGCACATCTCTGGTTGTTTATCCTGCAGCCGGACTGTTGCACTATGTGCGTCCGGGGGTTCCCATCTATCTGATTGACCCAAAACCGGTGAATACAGGCGACACTCCGAATGTCACCTTTATTCACAAGACGGCTTCGGAAGGCATGAAAGAGCTGGTCACCCTGCTCGGCCATGGCCGGCAGTCGTGACTCAGGCTATTTCCATACCCGATTTCACAGCGGCCACTTTGTCGCCTCCCTGCAAGGCATACAGCAGGGCAAGACCGAATTCGACAGAATGACCGGCACCGATTGCGGTGATCAGGTTGCGGTCCTGCTCCACATCCCGGCCTGTATATACGTAGCCCGTCATCTCGTCTTTGGTGCTGTGATGGCTTGTCAGCCTGTAGCCTTGGGCTATGCCGTAGCGTTTCAGTATGGTGGGTGCGCCACAAATGGCCCCTACTATCCTGCCCGTCTCCATGTATTTCCTTACGGCTTCGCCCACCTCAAGCGTGTCAGCGAGGTTCTTGTAGCCTGGATATCCGCCCGGAAGTATCAATGCATCACCGTCGTCGATATCTACATCTTTCAATATGCGATCGGCCTTTACTTCTATGCCTTGTGAGCTTGTCACCATCAGGTTGTCGGTGATTGATATGCTTTCTATGTTCATGCCGGCTCTTCTGAATACATCGATTGGAGCCAGGGCCTCAATGGTTTCGAAACCTTCGGCCAGGAGAATGTAAATCTTCATATGCTTGTATTTATAGGTTCATCAGAAATGTTGTTGCATGCTGTCTGCGGCCACACTTCCCGGCGCAGGCGGTAATTGCCCCTGAGCTGTTCGAAGCTGTGGGGCGAAGCCTTGAGCATGTTGCTGTCATCATGGGGATTGTAGAGCTGCAATGCCCTTTCCTCCTCGTTGCCTGACGGCCGCAACTCTGCGGGCAATGAGGGTGGCTGAATGGTAAAGTTGGGCTTTATTCCGAAATAGCTGCACACGGCTTCAAGGGCCATCCTCGTGGCATTGGCCTTGCCGTCTGCGCTATATCCGGCAATATGGGGCGTTGCTATGAAGGCTTTTTCGAGTAATGGCAACGATATGTCGGGCTCGTTTTCCCATGTGTCTATCACGGCTGCACCCACCGCTCCGCGGTCAAGGGCTTCGATCCAGGCTGCATTGTCGACCACTCCCCCACGGGCGGCATTGATGATGACGGGACGGTGGCACAACCGGCGAAAGAAGTTTTCATCGGCCAGATGCCACGTAGGATGTTCTCCTCCCGTGGTGAGTGGGGTGTGAAAGGTGATGACATCGCAGCTTCTCTCTATTTCTTCGAGCGAGACAAAGGCTCCCCCTTCCTGCCGTTGCCGCGGAGGGTCGTTGAGCAGGATGCGGCCTGCCATCTTTTCCACGGCTTGTTGCACGGCCTTTCCCACATGACCTACGCCCACGATGCCAAGGGTTGATGCGGAAGGATTGTACAGACCGGCCCTTTTCAGCACTATAAGGCTGTTCCTTATATATTGGGCCACCGATGTGGCATTGCAGCCGGGACAATTGGTCCAATGGATATGGTGCGACTCCAGATAGTCCACATCGAGATGCTCGTAGCCTATGGTGGCCGTCACCACACATTTCACCTTGCTGCCGCCGAGCAGGGCTTCGTTGCAACGGGTGCGGGTCCTGACTATCAGCGCATCGGCATCGCGCACATCGCGGGGAGCTATCCCGGCTCCGGGCAGATAGCTCACCTCGTCGAACAGGCTCGCGGCCGCTTCCCTGATATAGGGAATCTTGTCGTCTATTACCACCTTCATGTTTGCAAAGATAATGTTTTTATCGAAAAAGAGATGCGTTACAGGAAAAAACCTTATATTTGCAGATATAACCAATCATAAGTAGGACATTATGGAATTTACGAAATTATGCCAGCCCATATTCGGCAGGGCCATCGACGACTATCACGTCAAAGACAATGTGGACACCCCCATTGCCAACCCCTACGAACAGGGCACCATAGAGCACGACCTGTATCTGAAGGCCTGGATTGACACGGTACAATGGCACTTCGAAGACCTTATCCGTGACCCCAACATCGCCCCCGCCGAAGCTCTTGTACTGAAACGGCGCATCGACAAGAGCAACCAGGACCGCACAGACCTCGTGGAACGCATCGACAGCTATTTCCTCAACAAATACAAGGATACACGCATTCTGCCCTCGGCCACCATCAATACAGAGAGTCCGGCCTGGGCCATCGACCGTCTCTGCATCCTTGACCTGAAAATCTATCACATGAAGGAGCAGGCCGAACGCAGCGATGCCTCTGAAGAACATCGCGAACGTTGCCGCAGGAAACTGGCCGTACTGATGGAACAGCAAAAAGACCTTTCCGAGGCCATCGACACTTTGCTCGACGACATTGCTGCCGGACGCAAGTACATGAAGGTGTATAAACAGATGAAAATGTACAACGACAAAGACACCAACCCTGTGCTCTACAAGCAAAAATAATCATACCTCTCAACAGACGGGGCAGCCTACTTTGGCTGCCTTTTTTTGTGGATGCAAGCCATTAAGAAAAGTCCTTAATTTTTCTAAGTAAATTACTTAATCGCATCATAACTAACACCTTATACCTCAACATTGCACCTTGCAACCTGCAAAATGGCACATTGTCGTTAAAATTATTCCATTTTACATTTTGTTATATCAAATATTTTATATACCTTTGCCGTGGTTTTTTAAATTTTGATATATCTATGTTAAATTGCAGTTTGTGCTTGTTACACTACAAGCTGGTTAAAAAGACGAATCGTCTTAAGGAGAATGAAGTAAAGTTTTACCCACAACCGGTAAAACTGGGTGTAAAACAAACCAAAGACCTGGCAAAGGAAATTGCAGGTCGCTGCTCCCTGACAAGGGGTGATGTGCTTAATGTGCTGAGTAATCTTAGCGAAGTGATTAACAAGTGGCTCGTGGCAGGCTATCATGTCAAGCTCGACAATCTGGGAACCCTGCGTCTGACCTTCAGAAGTGAAGGCAGTGCAACGGCAGAGGAGTGCGATGCAAGGCTCGTCAAATACGTAAGAGTAAGGCTGCTTGGCGACATGGATCTGCGCGAAGAGCTGCAGAAGAACGTCAAGTTCGAGAAGGTTTCGAAGATCAAGGTTTGATTTTAGAGCCGGATTTTTACGGCTTTGATTAAAAAACTTTACAAAACGACATGCAACCCAAGCCTATCAGGCTTGCGGAATTGTTAACTTTGAGCCGCCACAGCTTAGGCTGCGGCGGTTTTTTTGTGCCTTGGCGTGCCTTACGATCTGTACATCTCGAGGATGTGATCCGTACAGTTTGTGCGTGCGATGTGTACAGGTTGCAGATAACGATATGTATAGATTGCACGTGCGATGTATATAGATCGCACGCATGATGTGTACAGACCTCATCCACAGGCATGTACACATCGTCACCCCTGATGTGTATAGATCGCGCGCGCAAGCTGTACACATCGCAAGCCGCAACCTGCCGCAATTCCATGGGAAAGCGGGGAGAGATGCCGGTCTCTCCCCGCTTTTTGCATGCTTTGCAGCGTGATTACTTGGAATAGGATGCCTTGACAAACTTGGAAGAACGCAGGTATTCGGCACTTCTCTTGACACCTTCCATGATGTCGATGGTGCCGTCGGTGCCTTCGAGCTCTACCACGTAGTTCTGCAAGCCGCAGAGGCCGGCATTGTTGAAGATGGCTTCATAGTTGACCATACCGCTGTAGCCCACCTCGTATTTGTCCTTGATGTGGAGCAGTTTGCAGCGGCCGGGGAACTTCTTGAACCACTCTACGGGCGACTGTTGTGCCATTACTGCCCAGTAAACATCCATTTGCCAGAACATGTTTTGCGGCTCAATGTGGTTGAGCATGTACTCGATCCACACCTGGCCTTCCACTTTCTGGAACTCGTGAGAATGGGTGTGATATCCATACATAAGGCCGGCTTCGTTGCAGAGCTTGCCTATTTCGTTGTGATAGTCACACCATGTCTGGGCGTCTTTCAGGTTCGAGGGAACACCGGCCCACGGGGTTACGATATACTTGCATCCGGCGGCCTTGTGGGCTGCTATGGCTTGTTTCCACCACTTAAGAGCCTCAGTGAAATCGTGGTTCTTTACTTCCTCGTCTGAAAGTTGGCGGGTGGCGTGCGATGAAATCGGCTTGAGTCCGGCTGCTTCGCATTGGGCTTTATACTCTTCGGGAGCCAGACCATAGAACTTACCGTCGCCATAGTGGGCTGCCTCAACGGCTGTATAACCCATGTCCTTGAGCTGTTTGAACACTGCGGCGTGGTTGTTGGCAAACTTCTGCGGGTCACCTATGAGGTCGCGGATGGAATAGAGTTGCAGCGCCATCTCTTTCTTCGGAAGTTTTTTGGCGCAAACGGTGGTGCCGGCGGCCAGCAGGCACACGAGCAAAATCAATAAATTCTTTCTCATAATGTTATGTTGTTAATAAATAGCTGTCGTTCATCTCTGTGAAACGAAAGACACAGGAGCATAAAAGCTCCTGCATCTTTGTCATGAAAAAAGTTTGGATCAGATTTAATTCCTTATGAAGATACCGGCCTATTAATAAGGCATTTCGGGCAATTTCCAGCCGTCGCGGTAGGTGTGTTTTATCATCTCGTTGGCAAAAGCCTGTGCGTTGACAGGGTCTGTCCACGATTTGTGGAACGTGGGATGACCGTCCTTGAT
Source organism: uncultured Bacteroidaceae bacterium (assembly GCA_934426255.1). Classification (GTDB taxonomy): domain Bacteria; phylum Bacteroidota; class Bacteroidia; order Bacteroidales; family Bacteroidaceae; genus UBA6382. The sequence goes on from CAKRYD010000003.1 coordinate 18,421, forward strand.
GCTGAAGCCGTCCTTGATGCATATCTTTATCTCGGCCTTGGGGTCGATGTTGGTAAAGCGCATGTTTTCGCCGTCCCAGTCGAGTATCTGGTTCAAAGACTGCAGGCGCACTGCCAGCACTCCCATGTCGACCATTTCGGTGAGGGGACCCGATTCGCTGAAGCAGGAAAGAGCTTCTACGCGGTTTTCGGGACTTTCCTTGCAGGCACGTACCCAATCCATCTGATGTGATTCTTTTACTTCGCGCACAGCCTTGGGGGCATTGGGTACACGTCCCGACAGCAGGAACGGATTGACACCGTAGCAGCCGCAGATGAGCGTGTCTTTCGTACCATAGAATATGGCACAGCCGCCGCTGTCGTTCAGGTTACGTCCTATCTGAAGGTTGGAAGGACGCATGGGCATAATGCCGCCGTCATACCAGTAGACATCCACTTCGGGGAAGGCCACCTTGGGCATGTTGATGCGTGCAGGGAAGGTATATTTCACGGCCTGAGCATTGGGGGCGCAGTCGGTGAGCAGCAAGGTGGAGTTGCCTTGTACATGAGTGGGCGAACCCAGCTTGAGGGCGGTGAATACGGGCTGCAGTATGTGGCAGGCCATATCACCCAGAGCTCCAGTTCCGAAGTCCCACCATCCGCGCCAGTTCCATGGGTGATAGATGTGGTTAAACTCGCGGAACTTGGCCGGTCCTATGAACAGATCCCAGTCCAAGGTGTCAGGCACTGCGTCCTTAGCCTCGGGACGTGAGAGGCCCTGAGGCCATATGGGGCGATCGGTAAATGCCTCGACACGTGTCACGTCACCTATCTCGCCGTTCCATATCCATTCGCACACCTTGCGTGTACCTTCGCCAGAGGCACCCTGGTTACCCATCTGGGTGGCCACTTTGTATTTCTTGGCCAGCTTGGTGAGCAGGCGGGCTTCGTATACTGTATGCGTGAGGGGCTTTTCGCAATATACATGCTTGCCCATCGTGATGGCGTCGGCCGAGATGATGGCATGTGTGTGGTCGGCAGTTCCAACCATTACAGCATCGGCTTCCTTGCCCAGCTCATCATACATCTTGCGATAGTCCTTGTAACGCTTGGCCTTGGGATATTTCTCAAACTGGCCTTTGGCATATTTCCAGTCTACATCGCACAAGCCGATGATGTTCTGGCTTTTCATGGCATCCAGGTCGGACGCACCACGGCCACCGACTCCGATGCCCAGAATATTCAATTTGTCACTTGGGGCCACATGCCCGTACTTCTTGCCCAGGATAGTGTTGGGTGCCACCACCAGTCCGGCCATGGCTGCGCCACCGGCCTTCAGGAATGCTCTTCTCGATATGTCTGACATAATACTAAGAGTTAAAAGCGTGAATTGCTTGGTTTATGTATATATTAATATGTATCACGTTGAGTCTTTTCGCCAAAGACGACATTGCAAAGATAAGGAAATAATACGCATTTGCAACCTTTTCCTTACATTTTTTGCGGTAAAAATTGCAGAAAAAGCATTTTTCTCCTCGGGATGGCCAGCACGACCATTGCAGGCACCCGATGCAGACGTGCCGGCACCGCAAAGAAGAAAATGCAGACTGAAAGTTATTCTTTGGAAAAGATGTATTAACTTTGTGACCATATTTTAGATACTATAAACCACTTACACATGTACAAGCTCATGAAAAGACACATGCTTAGAGCCATCATCCCGGGGCTGTTCTCCCTGGGCATGGCCACACTGCCCGCAGCGGCACAGAGTCAGGAAATACAGTTGACAACCGACATTGCCGCATTCGGCGGCCAGGGAGGTACGAAAGAAATCAAGGTGACCCAAGGGAAAAACTTCATCATATTCAATCATTGCGACTGGATGAAATACGACTTCAAGGACAACACCTTCAGCATCACCGTAACGCCCTATAACAGTTTCATACCGCGCAAGACCAGCATCGTGCTCACATCGAAGAAGACCAACTACTCGAAGGTGCTGCAAATCACACAGCGGGCCGACAACAACCGCCCCGCAATGATTACAAAGCCGCAGGGCAGCAATCTGGTATTTCTCGATGAGATGAACCTGGACAAATGCCCCGTATACTATATTAAAAGCATTCTGAAAAACAAGTCTGTCGACAACAATGACATAGAGCTCAAGGGCTCACGCTACGAGAGTGCAGTGGAGACCCATGCACCCTCGACGCTGACATTCCGCACCAACGGAGCCACACGCTTCCAGGCCGAGACCGGCATTGACGATGAAATAGTGCTGCGCAATGCCCCCGACCACTACGGGAACGTCATGGTTGACATCAGCGTTGACGGCAAAGTGGTCAAGAAAGGCCAGATACTGATGAAAGACATGGACGTGATGTCCATCGACGTTGACCTGAAAGGCAGCAAGTACTTCCAGATAAAATACTACTCGGACAATACAGAAGGCGACCACGTGGCCATAGGCAACGGACGCTTCGAATACAGTGGCACACGCCCCGAAGTGGTGACGGAAGAAGAAATGATTCAAGGCCTCAAAGCCCCCGAAAAGACTTTCGCTAGCCCCACATCCAACCCACAATGCAAAGGCGACAGCCAGACATGCAAAGACAAAAAGCAGTGCTGCAAGGAAAAAGGCACGGCCTGCAAAAACAAAACCAAAGCAACTGCAAAGAAAAAGCCCGCCAAAGCACGCAAGAAAATCACACGCAAGTAAACAACAACCAAACACATAAATCATGAAGAAATTCCTAACAACAATCGTAGTTGCCCTGACTCTCCTGACGGGCGCACAGACAGCCAAGGCTCAACTGAGCTTCGGTGTGACCGGGGGTCTCAACCTCAGCAAACTCTCCTATAACGATCTGCCGGCATCACTCGCTTCAGACAATCGTTGCGGTTGGTACATAGGTCCCAAGGTGGAGTTTAAGGTTCCGCTGATAGGGCTGGGAGTTGATGCAGCCGTAGAATACTCACAACGACGCCTGAACGGCGAGCTCGAAGCCGCAGGAACCGACGTGGTGAGCTCGTCAACCTACCTGAAAACCATCGAAATCCCCATCAACCTGCGCTACAGCATCGGCTTAGCCTCACTGGCTTCGCTCTATGTTGCAACCGGTCCTCAGTTCGGTTTCAATGTGGGCGACAAGACATGGAACTGGACAAACCTCAACGAGAACGTCAGCGGTTTCGAGTTCAAGAAATCCAACGTAACATGGAACGTAGGTGCTGGTGTCAAGCTTCTCAAGCACCTTGAAGTGGGAGTGGGCTACAACATTGCACTCAGCAAATTTGCCAAGAAGTATGCAGGCGACGGAACATTCAAGAGCAACACCTGGCAGTTTCAGGTGGCCTACATGTTCTGACACGGCACACCATAATCCAAGTAAATGGCGGACGCATGTAGCATCCGCCATTTACTTATACATAGTCCACCATCTATTTTCTTCTGAAATACCTGCCCACAACCGGAAGTTCGGCCAAAGGCAAATCATGATAAAGCACATGACCCACAAACATGATTATCATCAATGTGTTGATGCCCAACCTCAACGGCAACGACATGCCTGACGGCAACCACAGCATCACGGCAGTAAAGGCCGCAGTCATGGCTATATACACTCCGATGCTCCCCAAGGGATAGGCAATGGGATACTTGTGCTGCCCCACAAAATAGGAAATCAGCATGGCCACCCCGTAGCCTGCCACTCCGGCCCAGGCACAGGCCATATAGCCATATACGGGAACAAAGACCACATTGACCGTTATCAGCACCAAGCAACCGATGCCCGAAAAGACGGCACCCCAGATGGTTTTGTCAATGAGCTTGTACCAGAACGACAGGTTGAAGTAGACCCCCATCATAATCTCTGCACACATCACGATGGGAACCACCTTGATTCCGGGCCAGTAATCGCGGCCTATGATATGCTTGAATACGTCCAAATAGCCCACAACCACAAGGAAAGCCAACAACGTAAATATCAAATAATACTTCATGGCCGACGCATAAGTAGCCTTGCTGTCCTTGTCTTTGGCCCGTCCGAACACGAAAGGCTCATAAGCATACCGGAAAGCCTGGGTTATCATCACCATAATCATGGCTATCTTGCTGGCTGCCCCATATATGCCCAGTTGCGCAATGGCATCTCCACGCTTATATAAATAAGGAAACAATATCTTGTCGGCCGTCTGGTTAAGTATGCCGGCTATGCCCAGCACCAATATAGGCCACGAATACGAAAGCATCTGCCTGAGCAATGCTTTGTCCAAGACCCAACGGAAACCTGTCAGTTCTTTGCGGAACAGGAACGTAGTCATTGCCGTGCAAAACAGGTTGATATAAAACACGTAACCCACGTCGGGAGCACCCATGCCCGGCCGCAACGCAGGCAAAACTACAAAATAGCCCACATTGAGAAGTATGTTCATGACGATAAACAACAGCTTGATGGTGGCAAACTTTACCGGGCGTTTCTTATAGCGCAGATAGGCAAACGGAATGCACTGAAAGGCATCTATGGCCACACATATAGCCATCACGGCCACATACTGCGGCGTGGCGGCATAGTGCATCAGCCCGGCCAAAGGCTCAAGAAAGGTCATCACCAATGCCACAAACAGGAGACCCACCGAACCCACCGCAAGGAGTGTGGTGGAATAGACACGGGAGGCATTGCAGCCTTCCTTGTTGACGAAGCGGAAGAATGTGGTTTCCATCCCGAAGGTGAGTATCACCAGCAACAGTGCCACATAGGAATACATATTGGTGATGATGCCGTATCCGCCGCTCGCTGCCGAGATTTTTGCCGTATACAACGGCACAAGCAAATAGTTCAAGAAACGGCCCACAATGCTGCTCAGGCCGTAAATGACCGTATCCTTTGCCAAAGATTTGAGATTTGCCATAGACGAAAAGACGTAAAAGCCGGATTAACCGAAAAACATATATGCAATAAGTACGGCGGCAATGCTGCCCGCCACATCGGCCATCAGTCCGCAAGGCACGGCATGGCGCGTCTTGCTGATGCCCACACTGCCGAAATACACGGCCAGTATATAGAACGTGGTGTCGGTGCTGCCCTGTAGGATACAACTCAGACGGCCCACGAAGGAATCGGCTCCGAAATTGCTCATCGCATCGACCATCATGCCACGTGCCCCACTGCCGCTCAAGGGTTTCATGATGGCTGTAGGCAGGGCATCGACCCATTCTGACGAACATCCCATGGCTCCGACCGTCCACTTGACACCGCCGACCAGCCAGTCCATGGCTCCGGATGCCCTGAACACACTGATGCTTACTAAGATGGCAACCAGATAAGGTATTATGCGCACGGCCGTCTGAAAGCCTTCTTTCGCCCCCTCGATAAAGGCATCATAGACATTGATGCGCTTGCGGATGCCGCTCCATAGCATAATGATGATGATGGTAAACAGCATCACATTGGCCACACAGGTGCTCACCACATTCATCGTATCCTTGTCCATACGGCTGCATCCCCACACGATGGCAGCAAAAAAGGCAACGGCTCCTCCCAAAGTCAGCATCATGGTGCGGTTGAACAAGTTGATGCGCTGGTAAAGACTCGTAATCACCACACCCACCAATGTGGCGACAAACGTGGCCAGCAATATGGGGATGAAGACATCGGTGGGCTGGGCCGCACCCGCTTTTGCCCTGAATGCCAGTATGCTCACAGGGATGATGACCAATCCGGACGTATTCAGCACGAGGAACATTATCATGGGATTGGATGCCGTGTCTTTCTTCTTGTTGAGTTCCTGTAGGCTCTCCATAGCCTTCAGACCCAGCGGAGTGGCGGCATTGTCGAGGCCGAGCATATTGGCAGCCATGTTCATGAACATGTTGCCGAAAGCGGGATGGTTCTTCGGTATGTCGGGAAACAGCTTCACAAGTACCGGACTCAAGAGCCGGGCCAGCGTATTTATCAGGCCTCCCTTCTCGCCTATCTTCATCATGCCTAACCAGAACGCCAACATGCCTGTCAGTCCCAAAGATATCTCAAAAGCCGTTTTTGCCGCATCAAACGTGGAATTCATGATTCCGGGAAACACGTCCATGTCGCCCAGAAATACCAGCTTGGCCACCGCAATCAAGAATGCTATAACGAAAAATGCTATCCAAATGTAGTTAAGAACCATATTCCCTTTTCCTTAAAAGACAATGAAGAACAAGGCAAAAGCCCGTCGTATCACTGCACCGACATGGGTGCAAAGTTATAAAAAACAATCGACAGCCATCCCGATGCGTTTCAGGTTTATCGTTACATACACCGACAATTATCGAAGATAAGGCCATATAAAGGCCAAAAATTCGAAAGGTACGGTTTTAAGAGCCGGAATTTGTTGTTTTCGTACACGCCATGTTGCATTTTATTCGTAGTTTTGCACAAATAAATAACCCTCAAATATCAGAACAATGAAAGAAACATCCCTTACAGAACTGTACGAGAAGCCAACAGTCGAAATCATCAATATGGAGCCAGAAGGCATCATTGCATCCAGTGGTGAAACCGGCTCAAGTGGCAGCAATTATAGCAACGGCGATGACATTCAACTCGATTCATGGTATTAACTGATGCAACCATGAAGAAGTATCATCTACTTGCAATGGCAGTATTTGCAATGGCTGCCATGTTTACATCATGCGACAATGATAACGAGGCTGTCGTCACACCGACCCCGGAACAGCCTTTTGTCATCTCGGCTTCACTGGGCAACAGCAACACACGTGCCACCATTGAATACGGCAATCAGGACATCAGCAAAGGCGAACTGTTTCGCTGGAACACAGATGATGACTTTTCTGTATTGGTTGAAAACGGCAACGACACCGAATTGCACCAGTTCAAGTTCACCTCGTTCGCCACACCGAATGTGCCGTCAGGCGCAGCCACATTCACATGTCAGGACATCATTGGGCTGCATGCCGAGAAGGCGACAGCCATCTATCCCGCAACCGACACGAAGCCCGAAGACAATACATTCACCTTTACCTGCGCCACCGAAAGGGAACAGATCGGCACTACACTCGGAAACTTCGGTAAAGACATGCCCTTGTATGCCTATACCGACAAACTCGCTTCCGAGGGGAAACTCAGCTTCGAGCATCTTTCGGCACTGCTACGCTTCAGCATCACGAATATCGGGCCCTCTGATTGCACCGTCAAAAGCATCAAAGTGGAAGCAAACACCTCGGTATTCGGCACAAAAGGCGCCATCAAATCAACCGCTCCGGGGAGCAAACCTACAATCACTTATGAACTGAACGGAAGCAAATCCACAGCCATTACAACCGATGCAACTCTTAAGAAAGGCGAGACAATAGACCTTTACACAACCATCCTACCCTGCATGGGCTTGAAAGGAATCGGCACTAACGCACAACTGACATTCACATTATCCACCCTACGCAACGGGCAGGAAGACACACAAAGCTTCCAATTGGACGGCGGAAAAATCAATACAGGCGACGGCAGCACATGGGAAGCCGGCAAACGTTACCGCTTCAAAATCAATTCAGGGTACAAGGAACTGACCGTAGGAAGCCCCACTATTGCAGATTGGAGCAATGGAACCGAACTCACAGGTGGCGAAGCGACAGCAGAATAGCACAACAACTTACACATGAGTTTTTTCAAAACACTGTCCACAACAGCCATTGCGTTACTTGTGGCTGCTTGCTCTGGAAATGAAGAAACAGCAGTCAGCAACTTCCCTTCAGATAGAGTCGTACGCATCTGTGCTGGGATAAACAATTCCTATACAAGAGGGTTCTACACAACAGACAACCTTCAGGAATTCAGTATCAGTATCGTCAACACAAACAATGGGAACTACAACTACGACAACATCAAAGTCACAGGCAGCAATAGCACTGAATGGAATACCCAGACTGTCATGCTGTGGCAAAACGGTAAGCAAAAGGTTGACATCATTGCCTATGCGCCCTATCAGACAGGAACTGCCATCACCGGCAATACAACCCTCGAAGCTGGTGTACAAGCCACGCAAACCAAAGATGATAACAGTTCTGATTTTCTATTATACGTCAGCAAGGGATTTACTCCTTCATCGGATTTGAATGCCGACAAGGAATTAGAAATACCTCTCTCCCATGCATTCAGCAAACTGACTGTCAGCATCAGTTTGGGCAACGCGTACAATGTGTCAAGCCTTACCGACACCAATCCCATAACAGGATTGACGATAAAAGGTACTATCATTACCGGCGTATGCAACTTGACAGCCGACAAGCCTCAGTTCATCGCCAAAGCCTCCGAAAGCGCAACCAACGTAATGCCTTACGAAATTGCATACGCAAAGCCCTCCGGCATCTTAGACAATGCCGGAGCCACTTACGAATGCATCCTCGTGCCACAAAGGATCTACGCCTATGACCTAAGCGTCAGTTTCGTTGTTGATGGCACTACCTACCATTGGAAAGTGCCGGAAGAAATAGACTTTGAACCGGGCATGAACTATGACCTGTCCATCAAAGCCGGGAATAATTCAATTACAAGCGGCACCATGTCTGCAAAGCCATGGAAAGACCCGGCATTGGGAACAGATTACCACGAGATACAAACCGAATACAAGTAAAGCCTAACGACCATGAAAATGAAATCACTCATATTTGCCATCATCACTATGGCTCTATTCCTCATGGCCGCTTGCGCTGCAGACAACGATAAACCCACGGCCAATCAGACTATCAAGATAAACGCCACCATCGGTAGTAACCTCCAGACACGCACCACTCCATTAGGCACATCTGAAGAACAAGCCGGATTTGTCCAAGAAGATATCATCGAAGTCATTAAATACAATTGGCAAGCAGCAGGCACATCCATACAATACCAATTTAACGGCACTTCATGGGAAAGTATCAACGGTTCCGGCCACATTCATTCGTCCGATGCTGAATACTTCAGAGCTTTCTACCCCGTTGTCAATGGCAATACATACGACAAAGCCCTGCTGCCCACCGACCAAAACACGGAAGAATGCATTCGCAATGCCGATTTCATGCGGGCGGAAGGCAACAACTACGCAGATGAAGACAATACGCTTTCCCTTAGCTTCAACCGCAAAATGGCACTTGTCAGAATCAAGATAGCCGGCTATGGCAACGAGCTCGACCCAGTAACCGACAAGATCACCGACTTGACGGTCTATTCACCTGCCGCAGGGTTCTCATCTGATCCCGACAATGCGGGAACAAACCAACCCGCAGCCATCAAGCCTTACATAGAAGACGCTTCAGGCCAACACCAGACAAGCACCGGCAATGGAAACATCGGTTATCGCTACTCAGCCTTGATATCGCCTGTAGCCCCCCAACCATCCGATGCTCCTTTCAAATTCATAGAACTGACTTTGCAACATGATACCGAGGTCAAGACTATGAGTGTGATGCTTGATAAATATCCTTGGGGCGAAGGCTATATCTATGAATTTGAGTTGATCATAGGTAACGATGCCGTAAAAATAGCCAAAGCCACAGTCAATGAATGGAAAAGCAGCGGTATCCAACATGATGGAAATGCACATGAAGCCGTATTGGATGTAACGGGAATGACTGCTGATGACTTCACCGACAATCTGCTTAAAGAATACTGCATAGACAGCCGTCTGGCACTAAAAGGCGCTTTCGGCACCAATAGCGACAAATACAACAGCGATGGTGTATTGGCCTTTGCCAAAGTTGCCCGATTCGTACGGACCAATCCTGTCAAATACATCGATTTCAGCCAAACGACCGGCATATCATCCCTATCGAAAAAAGCGACCTATTTGGACAGCGAAGGTAATGAGCAGACCATCAACCTTACTTTTATGCCCGGTATTAGCAGTCCGTTGGAAGAAGTCCATCTGCCTACTACCGTCACCAACATTTATTGGGCTTTCTACAATTGTGAAAATCTCAAAAAGGTAACAGGCACAGAACAGATAGAACCGGGAGCAAATGGTTCCAACGTTGAAGGAGCCTTTAGCAACTGCAACTTAGACGAAATTCCTAATATGCCAAAGGTCAACATATTAAATAGCCTATTTTATGGTACCAGATTCAAGTTCACGACTTTTGAAAGCAACTACTTCACTGAAATCATAGACTTCAGTCAATACTACAACTTAACAATTATCAAGTTGCCCAACGCAACAACATTGCACAATCAATGTCTTGAAATCTCAAGAGGCATTCAAGAACTTCACCTCACGGCCAAAGCTTTCGAAGAAGTAGATAATGAACCGTTCTCCTTTTTAAGGAACGCTGCAGCAATACTCTACCTGAACGCATCGCAGGAAAGCAGAATAACGACAGACGGAACTTCTTCCTGCATCTGGAAGCCTGTAGACAATTCCGCCACCACTGTCGATCTCGCAGATTTCACAAAAGTCATCTGTGGAGACAAAGTTGTTTACAACCGTGAATGATTACCATTAACCAATTAATATAAGATATAACTACAATGAACCCAATCAGACTTTTATGCACGACAACCGTTGCCTTTCTCATGGTCGCCTGTTCCAACCATGATGAAACAGAAGTCAACAACTTTCCCGACGACGGGATTGTTCGCATCAGCACTAATGTCAACGAGCTGAACACACGTGGCTTTCATACCACCAATGACTTAAACGAGTTCGGCATCAGCATCTCTAACAGTAAGAATTCTTACTACAGTTACGACAACATCAAGGTGACCGGCAGCAACGCCACCGAATGGACAACGGAGTCTGTCATGCTGTGGCAAAACAGCACGCAGCCGGTAGACATCGTTGCCTATACGCCCTATATGACAGGAGCATTAAACGGCACCTTGGAAGCCGGCGTACAAGCGGCACAGACCAAAGACGACAAAAGCTCGGATGTGCTTTTATCCGTTCAAAAAGGCTTTGTTCCCGGCAGCGGCCTTAACAGTGACAAAAAGCTCGAAATACCCTTTTCGCATGCGTTCAGCAAGCTCGTCATCAGCATAACACTCGGAACAGAGTTCAACGCCAATGGCAAGAACATCTCTTCAACCAATCCGATAAGCAACCTCGCAATAAGCGGAACTGTCATAAAAGGCATTTGCGACCTAACGGCCGATGCACCGGCTTTCGAAGCCAAAGCAGGTGAAAAAGCTACCGACATCATTCCCTACGAGACAGGCTATACGCCACCGGCCGATGACAAAGGGCACGGCATAGGCACCTACGAGTGCATTATTGTGCCACAGCAAATCGCGGCAAACCAGCTCAGAATCAGCTTTACCATCAACGGTTCGGAATATACCTGGCTATCAGAACAGGCTGCCCTGCTCGAACCGGGAACAAGTTACAACCTTCCGCTCACAGCAGGAAACGAAGTGATTACAGCCAATAAATTGACTATCGGCCCATGGTATGACAATCGTACTTCTGACGCTCAAACCGAATATCAAGCTAACAAGTAAGCACCTGAAGCCATGAATACATTCAAATATTTTATTTGCGCCATCATAGCTGTCTTGTCATTGGCAGCCTGCTCTTCCGACAACGAGATGACGGCAACAGATGGAAACGTCATTAAAATCAATGCTTCTATCGGGAAAAGCCTTTTTACACGTACCAATCCGTTGGCAACAAGCCGTGAAGAGCAGCAACAATTCTCCAACGGTGACATCATCAACGTGCTTACGGGAACAGGCTCTCTGCTATACGCAAAAGCATCCGCGCAATACCAATACAACGGTTCTTCCTGGTCGCCTCTTGGCGGCAAATACCTGGTATCACCGGGCTCGGCATACAATTACTGGGGCTATTACCCCGTAAACGACTCGACATCAATGACCATGGGTATGCTCACCATCGACCAAAGCACATTGGAAGGTCTCCAAAGTGCCGACTATATGAGAGCATCTACTAATGCCAAAGCTCAGGCTGACAACAGCGTCGACCTCTCATTCGAACGGACAAGAACCCTTATCAAAGTCAAGATAGCCGGCTATGGCAGCGAACTTGATGCAAGCACAGACAAGATTACCAACCTGACCATATTTTCCCCGTCATCCGGTTACCCTAATATGAATGCGACTAATCCGAATATAATGTACAAAACACGTCCCATCGTGCCGTATATTCAGGATGCTGACGGCCAATACCAGCCCAAAGGAAGTGAGGGAGGAGTAGGTTATTGCTACACAGCCTTGATAGCACCTAAATACAAAGAAGCTGAAAAACTGATAGAACTTACACTTCGTCATGGCAACGAATCCAAGACAATGGCTGTCTATTTTGATTGCGATTTCACCAATAGCGTCCTTTACACCTTCGACCTCATTGTAGGGAACGATGAGGTCAAAGTGGCCAACGTCACTGTCAGTGATTGGACCGAACAGGACATTACGGGCGGCAAGGCCGGCACCGTACTGGATGTTACCGGCAAGACGGCAGAAGACCTGACAGACGAGCTTCTTTCGCAATACTGTGAAAACAACCGTTTGATTGTGAAGGGCGAATTCGGTACAGGAAGCGAGCCTTACAACAATGAAGGCATACTGGCTTTCGCGAAAATAGCCAAGTATATCCGGAACACAGCCAATAATGTCAAATACTTCGACTTCAGCCAAACTACAGGTATCAATTCGATTTCCAATGCCGTAACCTATGAGGACAGCGACGGAAAAGAACAAAAAGCGAATTTGAGTTTCTATGCCAGTTATTTGGTTGAAGCCAACCTGCCATCGACTGTCACTAATATCAGCAATGCGTTTGCTCATTGCCCCCAACTCAAAAAAGTGACCGGAGTGGAGCACATTGAACCGGGCGACAACAACGAAAACATCCAGAAAGCCTTCTACCACTGCAGTTCTCTTACCGATTGGCCTTATATGCCAAAAGTGCATGTCATAGATGGACAATTTGATTACACAAAAAGCAATGAATCAATCATTGAAGTCGACGACTATACCGAAATACGCAAATTTGGAGAAATAAATGCTACTACAGTCAAACTGCCGGCAGCTACAACTCTGCGACTAAACTCCTTGGGGAAATTTTATAACTTGACAGACCTTTATCTCACTGCAGAAACGTTCGATGTGGTAGAAACAAAATACTTTGAGATAAACAAGATCTATCACAGTCCATTCAAAATCTATGAGACAAAGACTGGAGCAAACAGTATGAAAAATGAATGCTTCGACCCGGAAAACGTAACCCTTCACCTGAATGCGACGCAAAAGGATAAAGTAACCGTCACCACCGACACCGAGGGTAACTCCACATGTAGCTGGAAGCCCATAGACAGCATGGAATATTCTGTATACCTCACGGATTTCAAACAGGTAATCTGCGGAGAGGATATTGTATATACCCACCCATAAGGCCTGAAGACTTTTCTGCCAATTAATGATTGCGCCATACGACTAAGTAACAAATGCCGTATGACGCAATTATTTTAACAACACAGCACTAACGATCGCATCATGCAGGCTGCGGCAAATCGCGCACATTTAAACTTCATTGTCATTTTTTATAGGGGGGGGTAAATCATCTTCCTATACAAAAACGTTATCTTTGCAATTGTACACAAAGATATTTACTGAAAAGACTTCTTGAATATTTCACTCTAAACAAAATCATATGAAGAAATTATTTTTTACATTAGGCTTGGCTCTTCTCGGCATTCTGATGCCAAGGATAAGCCTGGCGGATGACAACATCCCCAAAGCAGACATCCTGGATGTTGTGTTCAACGATGACGGCACGGCCTACGACGCCTCGCCGATGGACAACAAAGTAGAAGTCATTGGCAAAGAAATGATGACAACCTACTACAACGAGAACTACAAGCGTGTAGTCCCCAGACTATCCAACCCGTGGAGCGGCAACGGAGCAACCTACTACAAGGTAGATTACGAAAACAACCAGGCATTCAAGGATGCCATTGCCAACGGACATACACTTGAGCTCCTCGTCATGGCCGACTACACCATCGGAAGCCTTCCCGATGCAGAATGCAAACCGTTCTCCTCACATCAGAGCGGAGGTACAGGACTGATGGTAGCCAAGACAAACAAAAGTGCCAACGGTACCAACGATTTTGCGTTCCTTCCTCACACAGGAGGCTCCTACCGCTGGGTACTTTCCGGTGTACATCCCGAACCGGGTATCTACTACCACGTGGTGGGTGTATACAATAAGGAAGAAGGCAAAGGCTACATTTATGTCAACGGTGAACTGAAAGGTACTGCAGATACTCCGGGCGACTTCCAGTTTGCTTCTGCAGGAAATGTCTGGTTCGGCATCGGTGCCGACCCGAACGGTGCAACCGGCAACACGGCATGGAACGGAGAAGTGGCCATCGCCCGCATCTACGATACCCCGTTGAAGGCCGACCAGATTGCCGCACTTTACAAACAGGTGGAAGTAAACCGCCCCGACTACCGTCAGCTTCTGAAGAACAGCTTAGACAGCATCAACGCCATCGGAGACACATTCCCCGAGGGAACGAATCCCGGTTACTACACGGCTGAAGCACTCTCCCAGTACAAAACAGCCTATGACGACATTGCACTGAAAGCACTCAACGCCATAGAAGGCAGTGTTTCCGATGACGAATACATCACACTTCGCACAGACTTATTGAATGCATACAACGCCATTCACGAGCATGCCAACCCAATAAGCAACGGTTATTACTACTTCATCAATGCCTACCCCACATTCAAGCAGCAGCAGGGAGTTGACAAGGCCATGTGCATCAATGCCGACAAGGAACTGTCGTGGGATACATTCAACAGCCAATCGGCACTGCAGCTCTTCAAAGTTACAAAACTCGAAGACGGCAACTACAGCATCCAGAACACGGCAAGCGGCGAATATATCAACACCATCGCAGGCAAGAGCTCACTCGTTCCCATGTCTGCAACACAGGAAACACCACAAACATTCACCTTATTGCATTCAGGCGAATGGAACATAGCAAACACGAAAAACACAGAAGCCTATCACACCTTAGACCATAAAGGAGGAGCCGGAACAGACGGACGCATAGTCACATGGAGTGCCGGTGTAGAAACGGGCTCTGCATGGTATTTGCATGCGATAACCGACCAAGCTTTGATTGACAAACTTCTGGCTTCAGGACCGAAACAAGTAATGGCCAACAAATTGAAGAAAGCCATCGAAAATACCGCGGCTTCTCGTCTGAAAGCCGACGACTACACGGCACTCATCACTTCGGCCGGCCAGATTGCCAGCAACTCGAAAGCCCAGGATGGCAGCCTGGCCAACCTCATCGATGGCAACACCGAAACCATCTTCCACTCTGAATGGAATGCAATCATGGCCGATGCCAACACTTCTGAAGGAATTGGTTGGCACAACCTGCAGATAACACTCGGCAAGGAAATCAGCAAGATGAAGTTCCACTTCAACGGACGCAACAACAGCAGTGGTTGGCACGACAACCCGACCCACATCACCCTTTACGGCACCAACGACGATGCCCTCGGTACAAGCACAGCCAGTGCAGACTCGCTGCAATGGACCGAAATTGTTGATATGAAAAAAGACGCATACGGATTTCCGGGCAACGAAAATGCCGTTTCCTACAACTCACCTGTCATCGACCTCAAAGGCAGCTACAAGTATCTGCGATTCGTGGTGAAGCATGTATCCACCATGGACGGAGGAAACCGCAAAACAGCATTCGCAGTGCCTTCAATCACAGGTGTAACATTCAACTTCAGCGAGTTCCAGGTATATGATGGTAATCCCGCAGAAACGTCAGAATACTTCAAGGTAACCGGTATGAAAGAGGCCTGCGATGCCTATGACAAACTCGTGGCTGAAGCACAGGAGAAGATAACCAACCTGACAGTGACAGAAGCAGACATTGAAGCCATCACCGCAGCCGCCAAAGCCATCGAAGACCTCTACGTTGACCGTGACGTATTCGACAACAAACTGGCAGAGCTGACCACTAAGGCTAACAAGATTTATGATACGGCTACAGGTTCTCAAATCACACTCATCACCAATGCAGCCCAGTTCAGCAGTAACAACAGCAGTCCCCGGAATTTTTCAAGTTTCGAGCATCTGATTGACGGTGTGCTTGATTATCATAACTGTTTCCACTCTTTCTGGGGCACAGAGATGCAGAGAGCAGACATCACAGCAGATGAATGGATTGCGACGATGAACGGAGAGGCAGATGCCATACACACAGGAACCGGCTATCACAACCTGCAAGTAAAATTGGACGAACCAATCAAAAACTTCTGGTTTGAATATATAGGGCGAACCGGAACAAGCTATGTCGACAACCCGACCGACATAGAAGTCTATGTGACCAATGACGATGAGCTGGGTGCAACAACCGACCAGGCCGACATCGACAAGTGGACGCTGTTGACTAAGCTGACCGAAGGATTCCCGGGAGCAGAACAGGGCGCACGATATGTTTCACCCGAGCTGAAGCTCGAAAGCGGCGAAACATTCAAATATGTTCGCTTCGTCATCAAGAACACAGCCATGGCAGGCACCAAAGCAGCACGCACATTCAACAATCCGGATGTTACCGGCATTACATGGAACGTTGGTGAATGGCAGATGTACTCGGGCCTTGACAAGGATCGCATCCAATACAACTACGTGCCCGGCATGAAAGAAGCCTGCGATGCCATGAAAGCCATCCTCGATGTAGCCGAGAAGATGGGCAAACACGAAATGGTGACTTCAGAGTTCAACGACAAGTTTGAAGCAGCCATCAATGCCGTGGAAGCACTCTATGCCGACACGACGGAACTGGCAGCACTGTACAAGAAATACAACACCCTGGTTAATTCAGCCGTCATAGGCACCGGTGTAGGCTATGTAGACACACAAGAGGCTGTCGATGCTTTCGCAGCCGTCATCAAGGAAGCCAAGGCAACAGTAGACCCCATACAGCCCACCAAGGCAAGCATCGATGCTGCCGTGGCAAAAATCACTGAGGCATATAGTATCTTCGACAGCCATGTAGGCAAAGTAGAAGCCGGCAAGTGGTATCATATCCTAAGTGCTGCCGCCGAAGGCGATCAGGCAGTCGAGACAGTGCTGCCTGCACGCGAAGTGAGAGGTGCCGCACTCTACGTAACCAGCAGCGGCGACGGCTTCGGTTCGGTTGAAGGAGATTATAAATACGGCAACCAGCTCCGTTGGGGCATGGACGACGTGAAGTTCAAGGAAATGGCTGTAGACCCCGATGCCATGTGGCAATTCATAGCTGCACCCGAACAGGGAGAAAACGTCTACTATATCCAGAACATGCGCAAGGGCTCGTACATTGGCAACTCCAACGGCTCGACAAACCCCTATGACCCCTACTACTATGACAGTGCAGAACCCATGCCGTTCCGCCTTGACCCCATCGGAGCCGGACAGTTCAACATCGTTGCCATCGGTGATGCCAACAATCCGGGTGCCATCGGAGCCGGTGACAATGCACGTCAGATACGTGGCGACATGACAACAAAGACAGGCATTAACCAGCGCACCTCATGGACCATTGAGCCAATAGACCCGAGCATCGATGCCATCACGCTGACCTATCCAAGCAACAGCGTACAGGTAGTGACACTGCCTTACTCAGTAAGCAATATAAGCACCATCAACGAAGGTGTGCAAACCTATACCATTCACAGTCAGGTATCGGCCACCGAACTTGCACTGATCAAGAAGGACGAGTTCGCAGCAGGTGAACCTTTCGTCATGACAATCGGCGACCTGACACAGTATGAAGACGACCACAGCAATGTGGATATCTCTATCGTACTGCCTACAGACATAACGGCCAAAGCCGACACAGTCAACGGCCTTGTGGGCGTACTCAGCCAACGCAGTGTCAAGGGCAACGGCTACGGATTCATAGAGAATGCAGTGCTGAAAGTGCTGGCCGAAGACAAGTCTGCAAGCATCGGCTCACAGTCGGGCTACATCGTACCGTCGCTCATCGAAGCTCAAGAGGGCGAATACGACCTGTTGCTGACCACCGAAGGTGCACTGGGCATCAAGCAAGTTGCCGGCAGCAATGACGCGCTTGTCAATGTCTACACCATCGACGGCAAGCTCCTCAAGCGCAATGTCAAGGCTTCAGAGGCGCTGAAGAACCTGAAGAAAGGCATCTACATCGTAGGTAAGAAAAAGGTTTCAGTGAAGTAATCACTGACCAAACAACCATTAACATCTTCCATCAAGGCGCAGGGCGACAAACGTTCTGCGCCTTTTTGTGAATAACACAGGCTGGATACTATTCGGTAATTCGCCACATTAAACCTTGCAGTTTGCAACATTAAAGATCAGAACCTGTCGAATACAAGGTAAGGATTTCCCGGATTCTATCCGAGAGCTCGCCAGATACTATATGAGAAGTCCTCAGATACTATATAGGAGGCTCTCAAATACAATAGGAAGTGCCCTCAGGTACTATCTTCTTATGTTTTTTCCTGCTTTTAGTAGACGTTTTTATTATTGATAAACTGATTCGATATACACTCTTTGGGATTGCATCCTAAAAAGATTGCCACATCCACAAATAGCTACTGAAAAAATGGACAGACATTTCATGGGATTTCTTTCACATTCTTTCTTATATTTGATATTTTAATCGTACTTTTGCTAACGGATAATTTGGTTGGTGTATCCATGCACTTATGCCAATGCATCCAAGCCTCTGCACACGCCGGGTCTTTTTGTAGGTTTACAGCCGCAAACAAGGAGGTTGGGTGGGTAAAGAGGCAAGACAAAAAAGGCGTTTACTTGACGCTCTGACTATTGACGATTCGGAATCTCGCAAATTCTATACACTGTCAATGGCAAAGCAATGGTAGATGTCCATACTAGAATATGTAACCTGATTCCTTACAGTGTAGCATCTGCTGCACTGAAGGTTTAGATATACGTATTCGGCGTGGGCTCTTCGCGTTGCTCGTCCTTACAGTGTTGGGCATGCGAGAGCCTTCGAATCGTGGGATGAGTAACTTGTACAGACCCCACGCCTTCCTTTTTAATACAAACCAAATTAAAAACAACCTTCTTGGTTTGAGGGTCAGCCGGAAGAAAAATCTGCAAAGATGAACAAGACATTTTTTCTTTTGGCTCTCTGTTGGCTGGGCGCGGCAGGAGCTTTCGCACAACGAGGTTCGTGCGGTACAGGTGTAACGTGGTCGTTATCAGACGGGACATTGACAATCAGTGGAGAGGGGAACATGAATGACTTTTCTTTCTCCGGGTCGTGGGATGAAGTCCGGCCTTCGTACGAAGTCTTTAAAGACGACATCCAAAAGGTTGTCATTGAAGGAGGGATCAAGTACGTTGGAAAAGCGGCTTTTAGTGAATATCCCATAAAGGAGTTTGAAGCCAAAGAAGGGGTTGAGACCATCGGTACTTGGAGCTTTGAATATTGCCATAATTTAGTATCTGTCAAGCTACCCAAATCGCTTAGGACAATAGGAGGGTGTGCTTTCTATGGTTGCAACATGAATACAATTGTTATTCCTGAGAATGTGAAAGAAATTGGAGGTGCTGCTTTTGCCAGCTGCAAACAACTGAAAGAAATCCGATGGAATGCAATAGACTGTACAAGTGCATCAAAAATTTTATACCACTCAGCTTATACGAATTCTACTTCACCGGTAAAAAAAGTCGTGTTCGGAAAATCTGTGAGAAGTATTCCCGAAGGATTATTTTATGACCAAATAGCTTTGGAAACAGTAGTAACATCGGGAAATATTGAAACTGTAGGTTATCATGCTTTTCATGGCACCACATGGTACTCGAACCAAATAGGGAAAGACGGGATGAAATTCATTGACAAAGCACTGTACGAATATAGCGGCACCATGCAAAAACCGACTGCAATAGATATTCCAGAAGGAGTGGTAAGTATTACTGACGTGGCTTTCGGAGACCAAACCAAATTGGTAAAAGTTTCAATACCTTCCACATTGACTTCTATCAGTTGCTCCGCTTTTTATGGGTGCAGTGCTTTGACCGATGTTGTCTGGAATGCCGCCGACTGTGTTGTGACAGGGTTTAATTTCTACAACTATCATTGTGTATATGGTCCTTTTTATGAAATTCCAGTATATTCTGTCGTCTTTGGAAAATCTGTCCGAAAAATACCGGTAGGCTTGTTCGGCAGTTGTAGTAGCCTTGAAGAGGTGACATTTTCCGACTCGATTAAAGTCGTAGGAATGAATGCATTTTACACATGTGAAGCATTGAAAAAAATTGATTTGCCTGAAAGTATCGATACGATTGGATATCATGCCTTTTATTCTACAAGTTTGGAAACAATAACCATTCCCAAAAATGTCAGATATATCAACAGCAGTTTCAACTCTTCAAAAATAAAAAAACTATACTACAATGCTAAAAGAGCAGACATTGATTCTGATAGTTTCGAACGTACGCTATTCTCAAACATCAGCCACGTAGTATTCGGAGAAGAAGTAGAAGTAATTCCGGGAGGCTTGTTATCTGGAAACTTAGAAGAAGTGACTATCCCCAATTCCGTAGACTCTATCGGATATTATGCATTTGATAACTATAGTAATATAGGGATTCTTACTGTCGGCACAGGTTTACGGCACTTTTCCGGATTCAATGAGTGTTATATTTCATCGCTTGTATGGAATGCAAAAAAAGCTTTGGATTTTACAGGAAAGTTACTTCCGGGAAGATTGACTAATGTTGTATTCGGCGATCAAGTCGAATATATACCCGGCAACTTGCTTTATGGATGTAATAAGTTGGAAACTGTCACCCTGTCTAATTCAATAAAAGGAATTGGAGCTTATGCTTTCAAAGATTGTGCCTCACTCAAAGAAATCATCTTTCCAAAAAGTCTGACTGAAATAGGCACTTATGCTTTTTCGGGTTGCGAGGCCATCACGTCATTGACTATTGGGGAAAATGTCTCTAAAGTCGGTGAGAATGCTTTTTGGAACTGTACGTCTTTGAAATCCGTCATATGGAATGCGACTGACTGCGCGGATTTTACCGACACTACATTGCCAAGCACTCTGTCAGCAATAACATTCGGCAACAAGGTAAAACACATTCCCGATCATCTTTGCCAGGACTGCGAAAGCATTACGGAGCTGGCATTACCTGTTTCAGTCCGCAGTATCGGGGAAAAAGCATTCTATAAATGTTACAGTTTGACGCACGTGACACTCCCGGACAGCTTGACGACAATAGGTGATTATGCCTTTTGGAGCACTGATTTGAAAGAGATAAATTTTCCTTCCAGTCTTGATTCGATCGGAACAGGAGCTTTCGAACATACCAGTTTGACAACGCTGTTCATTCCAGCCTCTCTCACAAAAATAGGAGAAGCAGCTTTTGGTAACACGGAACAATTGGTGGACGTTGTCGTTGCCGCCAACGAACCACCAGTTGTCAACAACCCATTTAGATTTAATTATTATCTGCATGGAAGACTTGAAAACATATACGTACCCGACGTAGAACTCTATCGGCAAGCTAAAGGATGGAGCGCGTTCTATAAAAAGCTCAAGCCGATGGTAAGCATCTCTTATGACTCTCTGACATACAACGGAAGAGGCCCGAAGATTGCCTATACAAACAATCTTGCTGATTACACACTGCAGATGGAAGACTACAAACCGGCCGCAAATGCGGGTTATTACGAAACCACCATAAAGGCCACATACAGCGGGAAACACAATTTTTCCGTATCTATTCCTTGCAGATATAACATTACTAAAGCCTGGCTGACACTAACGCCCAAAGACACAACAAAAGTATATGGGAAAGAGAATCCCGAGTTCCTATATACGGTAGAAGGGCTTGTCAACAACGAAAAGGCCGAAGACGTAATCAGCGAACGCCCGATATTTGCGTGTGAAGCAACAGCCAAAACAGATGTCGGAACATATCTAATACACTTGACCAATCAGTTTCTTTCTGCAGACAATTACAATATTGCATGTCATGGCGGAGAACTTACTATTACACCGAAACCGCTTGTAATTACGGCAAAAGACACAACGAAGCTTTATGGGGAAAGTGTTCCTGAATTTCAGATTGCTTACGATGGCTTTGTAAACGATGATAATGAAGAGATAATCAAAGATTACCTTTGGATTAATTGCGAGGCATCAGAAGACTCAGAAGTCGGTGACTATGTTATAAATTTGGGAACATGGAGCACTCCACTCAATTATTACATTACAACTGTCAATGGTATATTGCATATTGCCAAGGCTCGACAAACAATAGATTGGAATCCGGAGAATCTTGCTGTGCAAATAGGCGACTCTGTGATCCTTTCTGCCCAAGCCACTTCACAGATGGAAGTCAAGTTTGAAAGCGAAAAAGAAGATATTGCCAAAATCTTTGTCAACAAAGATGGAGAATATGTACTAAAAGGCTTGAAAGAAGGTACTATAATCGTTCGTGCTGTCCAACCCGGTAATAAGAATTGGGAAAAGGCTGAAACCATCGAAAAACCTTTCAAGATAACCGTTCCGACCTCTGTAAGTTCAAATACGATGAACCGTTCAAAGGTTTCGGCAAGAAACGGCTACATTTACATTTCCGATATTGTGCCGGGAGAACACATTTTGATTTGTTCTGCCAGCGGACAACAAATCTATAATGATAAAGCCCAGGCTACAACTTTAAAAGTTCATATCGGCAATTCCGGTATCTACTTAGTCAAGATTGGTGAGAAAATTTTCAAGTGCAGTCTTAGACGATAACTCTTTCTAGCAAATCATTATCAAAGCCCATTGACAGACGACATTCTGCCAATGGGCTTTGTGTATGTTTTACAACAATTCGGGATAAATATTGAGAGTGAACATGAAGAACAAACTCATGCCGTTTTACGACAAGATGATGCTGCAAGGTACATCATTCAAACAATCAATGACATTCTGAAGAATACGGCTCAGAACTTGGAACTTTCACTTCTGCAACCGTCATGCATCCATGAACGGTAAAGCCTTACTGCATTATCTGAATGCGTTATCTACACTTGTTATATGAGAAAACTCAACCCGAACTGGGATAAGACATGGTATTTAGAGCCTAAACATGTTACTGATAGCGGAAAAGGGCGAAAAAGACTTGACATGTCGGCGGATTTTCCTAATTTTGCAGGAAATTCGGCTTAATATCACCGGATGCCTTAACAGCAGCGGATACAATGGCAAAAAAAAGAAAGAAAGAAATCAGGGGCAACGTAAATGCAGTCACTTCGTGCATCAGCACGACACTGGTGCTCGTTCTGTTGGGCATGATTGTGTTTTTCGTTACTACAGCAAGAAACTTTTCGGACAGCATCAAGGAAAATTTCGCCATATCGATACTCCTTGACGATGATATGACACAGGCACAAGCCTACCGACTGCAAACGAAATTGAAGCAAATGCCTTGCACAAGGCATGTCATCTATATCTCGAAAGAACGAGCTTCAGAAATACAGTCGCAGGCTTTAGGCACGAATCCATCCGAATTTATCAACGAGAATCCGATGCCTGCCTCATTCGAAGTGCACCTCAAAGCTGATTATGCCAACCGCGACAGCTTGAACAAGGTGATACCTGTGCTCAAGCAAGACCCGGCAGTATTGGAGGTTTCCTATCCTGAAAGCCTGATGGACAGTTTGAACGACAATATACGCAAGGCAAGCACCATCATGCTGATATTGGCTTTCTTGTTGGCATTCGTGTCATTTGCACTTATCAACAATACCATTCGACTGAGTGTACATTCACGCCGTTTCCTGATATTCACCATGACCCTCGTTGGTGCCAATTGGAGCTTCATCAGACGTCCTTTCATCAGCCAGGCCTTTTGGATAGGATTCATCTCTGCACTCATGGCTGCCGCATTATTGTTGGGAGGCATATATGCGATGGAGAACTATGAGCCACAGATGAGAGAATTAATCACATGGGATGTCCTGGCTGCAACATTGTCGGTGGTTTTTATATGCGGTATGTCGCTCACATTGTTATGTGCCTATTTTTCGGTCAACCACAACCTCAATTTGAGCTATGACCGGCTCAACCGTTACTAACCTGATATATCATTGAAATAATATGGATAGAAAAGATTTCGCACTTGGTAAAATCAACTTCATTCTGCTGGCATGCGGAATGATTATTGTGCTTATAGGATTTGTTCTCATGTCGGGAAGCGGTTCCACAGAACAAGCGTTCAATCCGGACATCTTCAGCGCAAGACGCATCAAAGTTGCTCCCCTCGTTTGCCTGGCAGGCTTCTTATCTATGGTTTTTGCCATCATGTATTGTCCAAAGAAGAACGACAAGGATAAACCCAACGTATGAATTCGATAGAGGCTTTAATTTTAGGACTTATACAAGGTCTGACAGAATATCTTCCGGTAAGCAGCAGTGGTCATCTTGCCATAGGAGCCGAGATGTTCGGTATCAAGGGCGAAGAGAACCTTGCTTTCACAATTGCCGTCCACGTTGCCACCGTGTTCAGCACGCTCGTTATCCTTTGGAAAGAAATCGCATGGATATTCCGCGGCCTCTTTAAGGGATGCATGAATGAGGAGACACGCTATTTCATCAATATTGTCATCTCAATGATTCCTATAGGGATTGTTGGTATTTTCTTTAAAGACGAAGTGGAAAGTATTTTCGGTTCAGGACTTACCATTGTAGGAGCCATGCTTTTGTTGACAGCCTGTCTGCTAACCTTTTCTTATTACGCCCGCCCCCGTCAAAAAGAGAAAATCGGGAAAAAGGATGCCTTTGTCATCGGCCTTTCTCAAGCTTTAGCTGTATTGCCTGGACTTTCACGCTCAGGTACGACCATAGCTACAGGCCTCTTATTGGGAAACAGCAAAGAAAAGATGGCCCAATTCTCATTCCTTATGGTGATTCCTCCCATTTTAGGCGAAGCTCTTTTGGACACTCTCAAAATGGCAAAAGGAGGAACTGAGGCCGTCATGGGAAATATTTCAGGTACATCCTTGGCCATCGGTTTCCTGGCTGCATTTATATCAGGGTGTATTGCCTGCAAATGGATGATTAATATCGTCAAGAAAGGAAAGCTTATTTATTTTGCCGCCTACTGCTTACTGGCCGGCAGTGCAACATTGATTTATTCTTTCCTGAACTGATTCCATGGATTTCATACAAGGCGAGGTCATTCCTTTTTACAAGCCATTTGAATGGACTTCTTTCGGAATTGTAGCCAAAGTACGCAATATTCTGTCAGAACGATTGGGGACAAAGGTCAAAATCGGCCATGCCGGCACACTTGACCCTTATGCAACCGGAGTCATCATCCTTCTGACAGGCAAGGCCACAAAAAGGGTTGAAGAATACCAATTGCAGACAAAGGAATATATCGCAACACTAAAATTGGGCGCAACTACTGCAAGCTACGACAGAGAGCACCCCGAAAACGCGACATTCCCGACCGAACATATTACCAGAGAACTTGTAGAGCAAACACTTCAACAATTCGTGGGAACCATAGAACAGGTCCCGCCGGAATATTCGGCATGCAAAGTCAACGGAGAGCACGCCTACAAGCTGATCAGAAAAGGGAAAGAAGTAAAGCTGAAGCCCAAAAGGCTCGTCATAGAAGAAATAGAACTGCTCAGCTACGACAAACCGGAAATGCAAATACGTGTAGTGTGCAGCAAAGGAACATATATACGCGCATTGGCACGTGACATCGGTGAAGCTCTTCACAGCGGTGCCTACCTGACCGGACTGAAACGGACACGTATCGGTAACATCCGCATTGCCGACTGCCATACATTTGAAGAATTCCCGGGATGGCTGGATAAGATGCTGCCAAAAACTTGACATAAACTGCTTCATCAATAAAGCATATAAAAACATTCTATATGAAATTATCGCAATTCAAATTCAAACTGCCGGAAGAAAAAATTGCACTCTATCCCGCACCGCACAGGGACGAGGGGAGAATGCTGGTACTTCATCGAAAGACGGGAGACATCGAGCACAAAATGTTCAAGGACTTTCTGGAATACTTTAACGCCGGCGACGTTTTCATATTTAATGATACAAAAGTACTACCCGCCCGCTTATACGGCAACAAGGAAAAGACAGGCGCACGAATCGAAGTATTCCTAAGCCGCGAATTAAACTCTGATCTGCGTTTATGGGATGTGCTTGTAGACCCTGCCCGCAAAATCCGCATTGGCAACAAACTATATTTCGGGGAAGACGATTCAATCGTAGCCGAAGTCATCGACAATACAACTAGTCGCGGCCGTACCCTACGTTTCCTATATGACGGAGATCACGATGAATTCAAAAAACAACTTTACGCCTTAGGAGAGGCACCCATACCTCGCTTTATCAAACGTCCGGTAGAAAAAGAAGACTTGGAACGATTCCAATGCATTTTTGCCAAAAACGAAGGCGCAGTGACAGCTCCCGCTACCGGGCTTCATTTCAGCCGGGAAATGATGAAACGCATGGAAATCTATGATATCGCAAGCGCATTCATCACCCTTCACTGCGGCCTAAGCAACTTCCGCAACACGGATGTGGAAGATCTTACCAAGCACAAGATGGATTCGGAAGAAATGTTTATCACACGCGAAAACTGCGACATCGTAAATAAGGCAAAGGACGCTGGACACAAGATAGTTGCGGTCGGAACTACCGTACAACGAGCCATTGAAACAGCAGCCGACACACTCGGGCATATCAATCCCTTTGAAGGGTGGACCAACAAATTCATTTTCCCGCCCTACAAATTCCAGGTAGCCGATGCCATGTTCTCCAACTTCCAACTGCCTGAAAGCACCTTGCTCATGCTTACGGCAGCATTCGGCAATTTCGAATATACGATGAATGCCTATAAAGTGGCTCTAAAGGAGGACTACAAATTCGGTCCTTTCGGCGATGTTATGCTGATTGTTGACTGATGAGCATTGCTTACTTAGGATTAGGGACGAATTTAGAGCCACGTCTCGACCACCTGCGCGAAGCATTAAGTGCACTTGAGCAACAAATTGGCATATTGCTCAAGTGCTCTTCTTTCATTGAGACCAAACCTTGGGGGTTCACATCAAAGCATTATTTTCTGAATGGCGTAGCAGAATTCGAAACAGAACTGCGACCTTATGAATTGCTTGAGAAAACAGAAGAGATTGAGTCTTCGATGGGACGTATTAGCAAAAGCAATAATGGTAAATATGAAGACCGCACCATAGACATTGATATCTTGTTGTATGGCAATATAAGCATCCAAACGCCACAACTCACGATTCCACACCCGCGGCTTCATCTAAGACCTTTTGTCGTTATGCCATTGGCTGAAATAGCACCAGACCTTATATTAACGCCATCGGGTATGACAGCCAAACAACTATCCGTAGAAATGAAAAATCAAAAGGACATGGAAGAAACACCTAAATTCAACCCACACAATAAAGCAGAATACCCTCCCATGCACACAGCCGAGCACATTCTGAATGGAACGATGGATAAGATCTATGGCTGCGGAAGAGCATTTTCGAGCCACATAGAAAGGACCAAGTCAAAATTGGATTACCATCTGCCAAATGCATTAACGGAGCAGGACATACGCAACATCGAGAAACGAGTCAATGATATTATAAAAGCCGACTTGACTGTCTGGACCGAATCTGCTCGTAAGACTGAGATTGCCGAACGCTTCGACCTCACACGCTTGCCAGAAGACGCCTCGGAATACGTGCGCATCGTTCATGTGGGAGATTATGATGAATGCCTATGCGTAGGAAGCCACGTAAACCATACAAGCGAAATAGGATATTTCCGAATTAGCAGTTCACGTTGGAACGACGGTGTACAACGAATTGTTTTCCGCTTAGACAACTAAATTCACAATACACCAGAAAATAGTAACTATTCAGCGGTAGTAAGAATGGTCTGATTCAGTCGTGGAGACAGCCAAGAAACACAACAAGACACCTTACAATGCTATTCAAGCCCTATTTGGGGTTTGATGATTTGGCATATGCCTACCGCTGAATAGTTACAGAAAATAGACTTACCTCATTTTGGGAAAAGTCTTGAATTCGTAGCCTTGGGAACGGAGCCACTCTATGCTTCGCGGCAAAGCATAGTAAAGTTTATCTTTGCTCTTTAGTGAATCATGAAAAGTGATTATCGAACCCGGGCGCGCATAATGGCGTACATTCCACAAAACTCTACAAGCATTGATACGCCGGCTGTAATCGCGTGTAACAAGATCCCACATAACCAGCTGATAATGCTTCCTAAGAAAAAAATATTGTTCCCATTTCAGCCAACCGTGCGGTGGTCTTACTAAATCGGTGTGCAATAACTTATCGGCCTTTTCCACATTGTTAAGATAGCTCCTTATGCCATGTCGGAAACCGCCAATGTGATTGTATGTATGATTGCCTATGCGATGGCCTTCATCCTTTACCTGCCGATAGACTTCAGGATATTTGCGCACATTATCACCTACCATGAAAAACGTGGCTTTAATGCCATAGTTACGCAAGATTTCAAGTACTTTTGGCGTCACCTCGCGAATGGGGCCATCATCAAAAGTAAGATAAACAGCCCTCTCATGGGGTGACATACGCCACAAAGCATCGGGATATATCCAACGCAACCATAAAGAGGGCTGTTCTATTATCATACTTAGTCGTTATATCAATTCGGGCTGATATTAATGCCTCGTGCCTGCAATTGCGAATAATAATTGGCAGCCGTTTCCATTACCTGACGCGCATTCTTAGCCTTTGTTTTTTCAAGTATGCGAGCAGCTTCGATCAAATCGCTAATATGCATGGCACACTCCCGACCGTTATAATTGATGCCAATCGGCGAATAATTAATATACCAATTCAGATACTGGCTTGCCGAACGGGCAAGGATGCCGGCCAGTTCCTGTGCCTTAGCAGGTTTTCCGCAAGCAATCCAAGAGTTGGCCAACTCAGTTGTTCCGCCGAGATTATCAGCGTAAGTAACGGTTGCACCAGGAATCTCTTTATCCACCTTTTGAAGCACCTTAAGAGCACGTTCTTTGTCACCACGCGCAATTAGTGTTTGCGCCAGGATGGAGAACATTCTGCGGTGCGTAAGGCACATCCTAAACACTGTTTCATCAAGATAGATATCAGGGTTGTTGATGCCGCCAAACTTGAACTTATTCATCAAGTTGTCATACATTTTGTCTGCATCGATATAGTTCCCTGTACGCGTAGCATTATAAGGGGTTATACGGAATGCCAAGCCCTCTTGTATGAAATTATCCTGCAAGCTAAGATAATTGTCGCGTCCGACAGTTACAGCAAAATAAAGAGGACGTTCCCAATTGCATTCAGACAACATCTCTAACATCATCAGGTCTTTCTTATAAAGAGCATTACGGCCACGCAGACTAATATGCAAATAGTCAGGAATACTATCGTTCAAAGCCATACCCGAACGCCTTACTGCGTCCTTATCAACCTTCAAGACAATACTATCTGTAGGTATAAAGTGGAACTCGGAGTTGGTTGAACGCACCCAGTGCTTCAGAACATTTTTCAATTCGAATGGATTATCACCAAATGCTTTACGAGCTTCCTCAGGTTCTTTTTCATAAAGTTCTTGCAACTGACGCTTCATTTCAGGACGTATCGCAATAGCCTCATTTTGGCCTGTCATATATTCGTAGCGATTCCACTTGATAGGTGCAGCGGGTGCATCATAAGCAGGTCTGCGCAATTGATCGATGTACCAATCTGTTTGAAGATAGCTCAAATTGCAAACACGCACATCAGTTCTTACACCTTCGGTTTCCTGATTGTACCAAAGAGGATAAGTGTCATTATCTCCATTGGTAAAAATAATCGGGTTGTTCTTTTCTTGAATAGAATACAGATAGTTCTGACCGAAGTCGCGGCATGTATAACGCCCGCTCCTATCATGGTCGTCCCATGTTTGGCTTCCCATCTGTATGGGAACCAATAGACAAGCAGCTGCAACAAGAGCAGCCTTTAAAGTTTCGTTTGCCTTGAAACGACGCAAAAACTCGGTTATAGCAGCCACACCAAGACCTATCCAAATAGTAAAGGCATAAAACGAACCGGCATAAGCATAGTCACGTTCGCGTGGCTGCGTAGGTGTTTGATTGAGATACAGGACAATGGCAATACCCGTCATGAAAAACAAGAAAAATACCACCCAAAATTGTCTTAGTCCCTTTTTATCGCGATACACCTGCCAAAATAGGCCTATCAAGCCTAACAATAGCGGCAAGAAATAGAATTTGTTACACCCCTTATTCGTCTTGAGCTCATCAGGTAGCTTACTTTGATCTCCTAAGCGCAAATTATCAAGGAAGGATATACCACTGATCCAATTTCCATGCTCAGCCTCACCCATACCTTGTATGTCGTTTTGACGACCAGCAAAATTCCACATGAAGTATCTCCAATACATGAAGTTCATCTGGTATGAGAAGAAGAACCTCAAATTATCCAATTGCGTGGGCATTTTGATTTGCATCACCTGACCGTCTCCTCTGTCATAATCAACAAGGCGTCCTTCAACTCCTCCCAGCCAACTTTCATAATCACTCGCATGGTTCTCATCCCAAATACGCGGGAATACCATGTTTTGCGCATAAATATAATTGCCCTTATTCCCTATTTTTTCATATTTGTCTGCCTCATCTGCGGTTTTCTTTTCTTTACGCTGGTAAATAGGAGCACCTTTCTCGCGCACAGGAACCAAATAATCGCCCTCACGTTTGTTTTTCACCTGAGATGTATAAGCCGGCCCATAAAGTAAAGGCGTCGAACCATATTGATCGCGATTTAAGTACTCTGCAAGAGTAAAGACATCTTCGGGAGAATTCTGATCCATCGGAGGATTAGCTGTAGAACGAATCACGATGACAGCATACGAACTGTAACCAATCATCAGCATCAGACAGCAAAGCAATGTTGTATTAAATACCCGAGGCATTTGCGCATACTTTTTCACTTTGTCTGACTTGAACAGTAAGAAGCCTAAAACGCCAAGAACCAAAATGCCCATGAGCACACAAGTAATTCCTGTTCCAAAGAATGGAACGCCTAAAGCAGCTATTGAAGCCATGAAAGAGACATTCATACGTAGTCTGCTTTTGGCTACATAGCTTTCATAAATGCCCCATAATACGATGGCTATCAAAATCAGTATATATATAATAGCACCTGTATTGAATGAGAAGCCAAGAAGGTTCACAAATAGGAGCTCAAACCATCCGGCCACCTTCACTATTCCGGGGACCACCCCATAGAGAATGGCCGCAACAATGGCAAAGCTAAGAAGTAGCACCAAAAGCGATCCCTTCAAGTTACTCTTGTCACCAGCCCTATGATAGTAGTACACTAATACCATAGCCGGGATACAAAGCAAATTCAGCAAATGAACGCCAATAGAAAGTCCCATCAAATAAGCAATAAGAACTAAATAACGATCGCTA
This sequence comes from uncultured Bacteroidaceae bacterium, assembly GCA_934426255.1. Lineage (GTDB taxonomy): Bacteria > Bacteroidota > Bacteroidia > Bacteroidales > Bacteroidaceae > UBA6382. The sequence goes on from CAKRYD010000003.1 coordinate 49,908, forward strand.
TGAGGCTTTTCAGCATTATCTTCCCATTTCAATATTAGCCAAAATACCAATGCGGTAAACATAGAAGAGAAAGCATAAACTTCGCCTTCTACAGCACTGAACCAGAATGTGTCACTAAAGGTATATGCCAAAGCGCCAACAGCTCCTGAACCAATAACCGTAATAAGTTGAGCACGAGTGGCCACATTACCATTTTGGCAAATAAGTTTACGAACAAGATGCGTAATTGTCCAAAACAAGAACAATATACATGTTGCGCTGAGAAGTGCAGACATAATATTTACCATCTTCGCCACTTGCGAAGGTTCACTTACAAATTGCGTAAACAAGTTGGCAAATATCATGAAGAACGGTGCGCCAGGTGGATGCCCTACCTCAAATTTATATGCCGTTGTAATGAACTCCGGGCAATCCCAAAAACTTGCTGTCGGTTCTATTGTTGAACAATAAACAAATGCAGCAATCAAAAACACAAACCACCCAACGATGTTGTTTACTAATTTGTATTGTTTCATTGACTCAATGATGTAATTACGTAATTTAGACGGCAAAGGTAATGCTTTTTCCGAAAACAAAAGCCATAAGCCTTATTTTAGTTTCAGAATGGATAGCCTATGGCAAAATGCAATGCCAAACCATCCTTAAACTTACCGATATTGTAATAGCCGCTTTTATGGCGATTTGCCGGATCATGAAGTGCTACACCCAAATCAAGTCGCAAAATCAGGAAATCCATATCGTAGCGCAGCCCCATTCCCGAACCCAATGCTAACTCGTTGAACAAGTTTGACAACTTGAATTTCCCTCCGGGACGCATTTCATCCTCACGCATCAACCAAACGTTACCGGCATCCAAGAATGCAGCCCCGTGGAGGTTTCCAAACAACGGGAAACGGAATTCGATGTTCCCTTCTAATTTTATATCGCCCGTCTGATCCATATAAGAATATTTAGAGCGAGGAGTATAATATGAACCCGGGCCTATGGTACGGATGGTAAAGCCACGCACACTGTTTGCCCCACCTACGAAAAACTGATCGCTATAAGGTGCTATGGTAGAATTTCCATAACTCCAAATCACTCCGGCCATAAGACGCGTAACGAACTTATACTCGCGATGAATGCGAAAAGTATTATGCAGTTCCGTCGAAATCTTCAGATACTGTGCAAAAGGATTGCCAAAAAGGTTCTTATTCTTTTCAGAGAATTTTTTCCCCGATAAAGCATAAACCGCCGACGTAAAATTGCCGGCTTCTTTTACGGTAACTTGCCACCAAAGCGGATTACGATGTCCCTCGCCCGACACATAAGTATAACTATATTGCATTGACGGTACAAAACGATTGCGCATGCTGACATAAAGTGCCGGATTAACTTGCATTATTGAATCAAACTCTTGCGTGGAATTAATCAACTTATCATAGGTCAACGAAAAAGGTGTCAGTTCATGCTTGGATGTTTTTGTTTTGTTCCAGCCATATTTCACACTAAAACCGGATGAAAACAAATTAAAGTATCCGGCACGATTCAGCCAATCTGCCGTAAGCACAAATGATGTAGAAGTAGGAAAACGGAATTGCTTACGACTTATTCCTGGAAAAACAATGCGGGGAAAGTCAAATGATAATTGCGTCCCAAGATTATACGAATTAAAGAACTTATCTTTTGCACTTGTTTCGCCAATTGTACGCCACTCATATGACCCATAAATCTTGAAATTAACCAGCTCTGCACCACGAAACGCATTTTTGCGCTGCAAGTTCCACGAGAGCCCCGGACCGATGCGTTCACTATTCTTTTCCGTAACATTCATTTCGAAATCAGATGCATATGGTTTGTCCAAGACTGCATCAATATGTAAATCCAAGCTATCACAAAGGGCAGTTGTATCTTGCCGGATATAATTAATATTCAATTGACTGAATATGCCCAATGAAGACAGCATCTCTTGCGTCTTTTCTTCATCCGATTGACGATAGAGATGCCCGGGACGATGTGCGATGTTCTGCAGCCATACTATGGGATGAAGTGGTGACTTCTTTCCACTAAAGTTAAACGTCAATGAACGATGGCTACGAGTTTGTGTCAACGAGTCATTTTCATTATCATAGATGCTTATAACCGTGCGCCTGATATACCATGGTTTGTTTACTAAGGGAGGCAAAGTCATATTGGGTTGCATAACAAGTTGCACTTTATATGGTTTCATCAAAGTGTCGGCCTTGTAGGTAGCAAAATTCGCTTTGTAATAATAGTATCCTTGATTACGGAACAATTTTTCAAGGCGGGTCTGCTCGTTGGACAGATTAACTACACTAAAAGCATCCCCCTTGTGCAAATATGTCTCTCTCATATTATGACGAATCAAGCTATCTGTTCGTTCAGGGAAGCCCTTGTAAGCTATCGAATCCAGACGATATACATTACCGGTCGTTATGTAATAATTGATTTTTGCCTTCTTCTCGTTACTTTTATCATGCTGAATATCATAATCCACCTTGCCTCGAAAATAGCCATAATTATGCAATGTATTTGTGGCTACTTTTATACGTGTTACCGGATTGACCGTAGATATCAACACCGGATTGCCGGCAAACGTCTTGTACATCCATTTGGAAAACCCACCTTGCTTCCCACTGAAAGCATTATAAGCCCACAATCCTGTAGGAAAAGGAGAGCGATGGTATGACGAACCGAAAAGGGAATTGTTTGGTGCATATTCCAATACCGCATTAACTTCAGTAGCAGCAACATCCAATGCTTCAGCATCAGCACGCTGACGTGCTTTTTCCTTTGCGCGCTCTTTCTTTGACAATATCTCCTTTTTACTCTCGGTTACTTTTCCTATATGTTCCAGATTTCCCTTTACTATTTGGTCAACCTGTTCCGCTGCGTCTGCAATGGCTCGAATCACGCCGGCACTGTCAGCATGATTTTTCTTCACCTTTTCGCCATTATCCTGATACACAATACGACCTATGCCTGTATACAGGGTTTCGCCGTCCTGCAACTTATCTGTCGTAGAACACGACATAAGTATCGCAGCACTAAAAAGGACAAGAACTGTAGCTTTTTGACTGATACCCATCTGCATTCTCATTTTAATCAGTGTAGTTTAGACTTCTTTGCATTCTTCTCATTGCGGCGAGGATTGCGGAAAAGAAATATCTCACCAAACGTATTGGTTTTCTTGCGTAGCACAAGACCGGCCCCTGCTGTAGAATAAGTTCCTTCAAGAGGGTCAACATTATTATGATCGTAAAAGATACGTATATTGCGTGATGTTCCATTCCCCAATCGATATTCAAGCGAAACATTGTCAATGAAGCTTTGGTTTTCTGATGCCATTTCAGAGCCTGCAGTAACCTTTCCCCCAATCCTGAACGTAACACGATCATTCCAAAAGTGCTTGGCAAACTGAAAGGAATAATCCGTTTGTGCATTACCCGAAGCCGATGTCGAACCTTCCAGACCTACACTGATATCTATAGTCTTTAACGCATTACCAACCAAATGTTGTATTTCGCTCTGAAGAAACGCATTTAGTGCATTATTCGCCTTAAAGGTGGCTTTGTTGGAAGAGGTCAGATACATGCCTGTCGCCAGCAAGCTCACTGCCACTTTCTCTTTTTCTTCTTTCGACATGGAACTCAAATCGCTTTGCACATTCATATCCTCGGGAGCTTCTATTAAGAATCCCAGTCCCATGTTGTCAAGCGTCTGCGTAATTCTAACACCTACATTAAAATTCACCATGCGCGTCGAAGTTCCTTCATCACTCACCGAAGCCCGCGTTTTTTCGATTGCAGTAATATTCAACGTCGGATTGGTAGGATTTCCGGTAAAGGCGATATAATTATTTCCGCCATCCAGATTAAATGTTTTCAAAGGTATAAACGGCAAGGCATACTTCATTTCTCCTTCACTCATAGTAAACCTTCCCGTCAAGGTTATTTCACCGCTCGGGAAATAGCGCATCGTCAGATTCCCTCCGCCACGACAATTGAAATAACTACTGCCATCCTCGCTCAAGGCAACATGCAGTTTCACAGCATCACCCACTTCGACATTCATCGCTACAAAAACGCCACTGATCGGCACGATTTCATCCTTCTTTACATGCGTTGTATCTGTAAAATCCACAAATTCGACCAGCCCGCTCAACCTATCCTCAACAGTCAGAGGCGAATCTTTCATCACATAGGTCATATTTGTTTTGTCGAGCACTTTCAGATTGCCACGCAACACCAGCAGATTTGTCGTTCCCTTCAAGGTTGCGTCAATGTTTGTAAACACGTTTCCATATACAACCGTTTGCCGAGTCTGTTGCGAATTGATTATCTCGAAGTTTTCCGCCTTCAGTCCCAAGTCCATACGTATAGCGTCAAACTGCGTAAAATCTATGTCTCCATTTACCATCAATGGATTTTCAGAAATCGAATACAGGGACATATTATCAAAATGCAACTTGCTATTCTTAATGCTTATCGGTTTGTTCTCCACCCTCAGATTCACGCTATAAAGAGGAGAAAGTATATGCACCGAGTCTGGCATCAGTTCTCCTTCAAGAACAAGTTTTGATACGGGGCCGGCGGCATTTATTTCTCCGCTCATGCTTCCGTCCAACGCAACGGTTCCGTCTGAAGCCAGAAAACCATTGATAAGCTGCATAGGGAACTCGGTCAGACTTGCAGTTGCATCCAGCCAACCATCTCCTTCTGCTTTATAACTTCCTTCGATATCCAGCACATCCTTTCCTTCCGAACCGACATTGGCCTGCACATAATGGTTGCCGTCTTCATCAGGCAAATATATGATTTCCGTGCTCAAGTTGCCCAACGGGCAATCCTCATAACGGAAAGCCTTCAAATCCACTTGTGCTACTGCCGAAAGCGTATCCTCTTTCCATTGCGCATGAACATCGCCGCTCAACAATCCTCCCAAACGCGGCATGAAAGGCAATATCCCGGTCAGCTCTTTCAAATTCACATTAGCCAGGCTCAATGTTATGTCACGAGTGCTGTCGCCTTCGGGTGTCATTATCTTCAATCCCGTATTATCGTCGGCCATCAGGTCAACATTTGCACTGATATGCCTGTCCCTTCCTATCGTCAAATGATTGCCCTTATTCACCTTGAATTTGCGATAGGCAATAACCGACTCCTCGGGAAACATATGAAAAGACACGTCACCCGCTGCGTTCAATGTTGCTTCGACTCCCATATCCAAGCCTTTGACACCATGTTCGTCCTTGAACAATGTCCTCAGGGATAGGCCGTTCGTCTTTACCTCGCCATCCAACTGGGCAGTAAAACGATTGGGGTTACGTCTGTTGGTATTTTCAATGTTGCCACGCAACTTCAGGCCGGTGGAATCCTGCACAAGGCGCATATCCGTTTTTTCCAGCAACAGTCCTCCCGTGCGGAAGCCTGACAGCTTCATCATACCGTTGATACCTGCCATTTGGCCTGTGCTCAATTGCAATAACAAGCTGTCGGCAACGAAACCACGAAAGCGCAGATAGTTTAGCACCGGATTCGCATTGCCGGTTTTTACATACAAATTCAAATCCGGCAAATACGGGGTCAGAGACTTCTCATCGAAATGTGCCTCCTTCAACTGTCTGGCAAGCTCGCCGGAGACTTTCGACAATGCTTCTGTAATCTTGCTCATCGGTTTATCCGAATATAGCCGGGCAACCAAATCACCTGCTTCGACAAAAGCTTTCGTTGTGTCTGATGCTGCACGAAATCCGAAACGGATGTCCTTGGCAGGATAGCCCATCTTACTGGTCAAAATGTTTATGTTGTTCAGTTCGCCCATAAATCCGACATCCTTTCCGTCAGGTGTCAAAATGCTTGTCACGTCCAGATTGGCCATCAGGTGTATTGTATCTTTCCCCTTTGTCAAATACGCCACATTCAAGTCTTGCATGGCTCCCTTCACTGCTGCTTTTACCCTGTCTTTTTGAATATCCGCTGTTATATCTGTGGTGGCAGTGAGCATTCGGTTGGCTGCAGCTATCTGCACATCGGCATGTCCGGCATTCAATTGCGCGTTCAGACGGAGACTGTCTAAAGGTATCTGTTTGTAGCCCAGCTTTTCTATATTGGCCGCCATCTTAAACCGCGCACCTTTCCGCAAGGGATTAAACCCATGTCCAGCAGCCCGCAGCATGGCTGTAAGCGGAGCTATTGAATCTTTCGGCAGAAAGGCTTCAACAGGAAAGCGTTTGGCCTGCATCTGCATACGGTAGTTTTCGTTGGCAAGCCCTACCTCTCCTTTGACAGTCAGTATGCCTTTGCCGACGTTTAAAGTCGAATTAGTGCCATAGGTGTTGCCGTCAAAAGTGATTTTTCCCGCGAGCTTTATATTTTTGGGGATTGCAAAACGGCTTTGCCGGCCTTTCGACAGCAGTCGATGGTAATGACTGACATCGTAAGTTCTCATTCTGTATTCCAGGCGGCCGCTTCGCAATTTGTCTGACGTGATGTTTCTGACATTTCCTTTCGCGTGTAAACCGGCACAGCCTTTCATCTCAATGTCGATACATTCCACATTCAGCAAATCGGCATTGCCATCGGCGCGCGCTTCAATCTTCAAATCACTGCCGGGGATATATGGCGACAGCTGAGGGGCGGCATTGCCTGAGAGCAGCAATATGTCTGAACGCCCCACATGACCTTTCACATCGATTCCCATCTTTCCGCCCTTTGCAGGCTTCAGGGCCTTCCAGGCCAAGCCGGCTGTAGCATCCAAATGCGTATGCGGAGTGCGCAGCCGGAAAAGCGGCAGATGCACACACGTTGTGTCTAAGGCCAAGCGGGCTTGCAGATTTTCCACATGCAACCCACTCTGTTCTTTGAATGCAAAACGCGGTATTCCCACCGTGAGGCGACTGTTTCTGTAGTTCAGAGTGTCCAGCCTGAGCTGCAACCCTGCCACGGAGATATGGTTAAAGTCAAGCCCTTTTCCCTTGGAAGCCTGGGGCACATCATAGGACAGTTCTGAATCTTTGATGCGCACCAGACGCGCCTTATAGGTGTTGTTCCCTATATCGAAATCGCCTTTTCTTGCCACAGCTTCGGTCAGCATTCCACCGATGCGCATTGAATCTCCCGGCATTTGCACATAAAAACGTGTATGGCTAATTCCGGCCGAATTCAGTCTGATTCGCCACTTCACCGGCTCGCTTTTAGATGTATCCTTTTTTGCCGTATCTGAGAGTATCACCTGAACATCGCTCTTGCTCAGCACAATTTTATTTACATCTACCAGTTTGTTCTTCAAATCGGCCACGGCCGGTACTTCGAGTCCCACCATACCTATTTTCCCGCTAAGCCTGATATCACTCAAATGACTCTTGGTGTCCACCTGCATCCGCCACAGCTCAAAACCGGCAATGCTAACACAACCACGAAGCAGGGGAAGTACTTTCACCTCCAGACGCAAGGCACCAGCCGCAGCAAGTGTGTCAGTTCCTTCCACGGCCTTGAAATGTTCGAAGGAAAGGTCCAAAGGAAATGCCAGCCGCACACGTTCAATGCTGATATCCATCCCCATGTCACGCGACAGACGAGCCGTCACTTCATCTTTCACCATCTGCTGTACCGGCGGAAGATATATCACGATGGCCAAAAGAAAAAACAGCACGATTGGAGCAATCGCAGCAACAGCCAGCCACTTAAAAGCCCGTTTCAGTTTCAATGATTTGCGTATTAATTATATTCACCTGCAAAGTTAGTGCTATTTCACGAATGCCTTTGCTTTATAAAGCGATATTTAAGTAACACCCAGAATGCGTACAATCCGTCGGCCACCCTGATTTTCTTCCCGGCTGAAATAGAGCGGGGAACATACGAAATGGCCACCTCATCTATCTTGATGCCCCTGCGGGATACAAGTGCCGTTACCTCGGGACAAAACTCAAAGCCCCTACACTTCAAAGGCAACGAGCATAACACATCTGCACGAAACATCTTATAGCACGTGGCCTCATCTGTGATATGTTGCCCGTAAAGAAGATTGGCAAATGCCGACAACATGCGTACACCATAGTAAAACGAAGGATAGAGACTGCGTTCTCGGCTGCCGCCACCCAAATAGCGCGAACCATAGAGCACTTTCAGATTATCCTCCATCATCTTGGCCAGCATCATCGCCAAGTCGCGCGGATCATACTCCTCATCTCCATCTTGGATAGCCACATATCTGCCTTCTACATAAGGCAATGCCGTGCGTATGGCCATGCCCTTCCCCAAGTTTTTTTCATGGCTCAGCAGCTTCAGATGGCAGTCGGAATGATTCTCACTGAAACGGTTTACGCACTTAGCCGTTGCATCCAAAGAGCCATCGTCCACCACAATGATCTGCACATCACCGCCCGAAGGCCATGCTACTTCGGCAAGCTTCTGCAAAAGAAGCTCTATGGTGCGCCCTTCATTGTAGGCAGGTACTATGACAGAAAGCAATACTGACATCTTGATTTTTACTGTTTTTGGCTTATCGATGCTCTTTGCAAAGGTAAGCCAAGTTTTTTAATGCGCATTTGTTTTTGCCGTTTTTTTGGTTCTTTCTGCTTACAAGCTCACCTAATCCGAACCATAACGCAGAAAATTCAAACAGGGAGGCTGTGTTTTGAAACCAAAGGGCTGCCTTTCAACCCTTATTGCAGGGCATTTCTGCGGCCAAACATGAAACGCGAAATTCCGACTTTGTCGATGAGCCATGTCAGGGCTAAGCTGCCTGCAATGACAAACGCAACAGCAACAATGGCATAGCAAATGCGCGTCCCATCCCATGCGAACAAGGGGAAAAGCGCCTTTGAAGCCAATGTGAATATGGGAGAAAACAGATAGATGGTCAGCGTGTTGCGCCCCACAAAGAGGGAGAGACGACGGACTGATGCCGTCAAACAGGGATAAGCAGCCAGGCACAACGATATGACTAAATAAGTGATGACCACGCCGGGCAAGGTGGATTGGTCGAGGTTTTGCGGGTCTGACACAAGCAAAACCAGAGGCACAAGTGACCACCATGACGCACGGAAAAACGTCAGAAACGCCACCCCGAGCCTTGCCATCGCAAAGCCTGCAACAAAATACATGGCTTTGCCGAACACCATTATATCCTTAAAAGCATATACGGCCAAGGCGAGCAAGATGATGTTGCCCGCAAAGCTTCGGCCGAGATTCAGCCGCATGACAACGAAGCCCAGTATCTGACACAGTATCAATGTCTGCAAATACCAGTAAGGGCCCAAGGGACGGACCAGCAGATGAAAGGCAAATGTCTGCCAGGTAAGATGCTCTATATGTTCACGTATAGGGAGACAGCTGCATGCAAGTATGTAGCTGCCGTTCAACAGCAGGTAGGGTACGAGCAGCCAAAAGGAATGTTTGAAATAGAGGCGCGCCGGTTTTGCAGGGTTGCAGAAGTAGCCTGACATCAAAAGAAAGGCAGGCATGGCAAACGTGTTGATGACAAATGTCTTGACGATGGGGTTCACATCGGTAAACAATGAGAGATGTGACAATATCACCAATGTTATCATCACAGCCTTGACAAAGTCTATTTCACCGCAACGGGTCTTGGCTGCATTCATTTTTTCCACGCCAGCAGAGAGTCCAGTTTAGAGAACATCGCATTTACAATCGGGTTGGCCACGATGTAATACCAGGCAACCGGCACGAAGCAAAACAGGAAACGCTTGGCCGAGAAGTTAATCACATTGGTCAGGGAATCCCAGATGTAGTCTATCTGATAAAGCAGGAGAAAATACAAGACCAAGGGACAGAAGAAGGCCACGATGACGGCCCAACCCTCACCATGTCGCACGATGCGCACACTGTTGAGCAGCAAAGCCGCCGCAAACAGGATGAATGTCCACCCATAGTAAGGGGCATCGGCAAGCAGAAACCAGGCACCTCCCAGCACGGTTTGTGCTTTCTCCGAATCAAAAAAAGGATATGCCATGATTACGCTCTCGGATGTCAGTCCGCACGCACAGGCATAGATCTGAAACAGCAGGAACGGCAAAACGGCAGCTATGACAATTACGGGGCCACGCCATGCCATCCCCGGCTTTAGCTGCTGCCGGCCATTCAACAGCAAGGATACTGCCACTATCACGAAGGCTGCCGCAACAAACACGATGCCCTCGGCACGCAGCCAGCAGTTAATGGCTAGCAGCAGGCTGCCCAATACCAGCAACGGTGTTTCGTGCCTGCGCTGCCACAGACACACATAGAGGAGCCCCGACGAAGCCATACACGCATGCAGGACGTTGGTGTTTGACAATGAACTGAACGAAAACATCTCAGGTGTCATCATCATGCAAAAGGTTGCAACTGCCGATGCCGTAGGGGAAGATGTGGCACGCCTCACTATGCCATAAAAGCCAAATAGAAAGCTCAGGAAGAAAAAGGCCGGAACGGCCTTGGAGGTCACTGCCCCCAGCAGATACACATAGGCATAAGACAATTGCAGCATGGGCATATACGAGATGTAACTGCCGGCCTGATGAATCTTAGGCATGTAGTCACCGCTGAAGATGCTCATTCCACTATAGGTATGCTCCATGGCAGCAACAAAGCCGATGGTGTCGAAACCTGCAAGGCTGTCGCGGTCGTATGTAGGGAAATACATCGCTTTCAGAAAGTTGGAATATTCGGCATATACCAGCAAAAGCATGCAGACAAGCCATACCATATTCAGTCTTCCGATGTCGGGAACTCTACACAGCGAGGCCGCAATCTCCCTGCGTCGCGGAAAGGCCAGTATAAGCGACAGTGCCAAAAGTATGGCGGCCGCCACCGTCACAGACAGGGAAGTCAGGGCAATGCCGAGCCAGTCTGCCAGCAGCATTACGAGGGTTATCAGAAACAACCCTGTGGGGAAAGCAAACCCGATGCTTTCTGACCACGAAAAACGGGATGAGATGCTTTTGACTACGAAGAAGCCAATGAGAAACGCCAGTATCAGACCTAAAGCTTGCATACGTCAGACAGTTTTATAAAGGAAGTGACTGAAGGCTGTCCATGGGCAGTACACCGGTGTCGTAGCCATCGGGGGCCTTGTAGGGCAGTTTGTCTATATTGCGGCCGTTGACAATAGCCACATGGGTTATCTTTTTGCTCCACGGTGTAACGCCGAATTCGTCTTCCGTGACCACGCGACGCGGATAGAGCACACGCACAGCTGTCAGCTTGTCGTTGAGGCGACCCGTGAAATGGTGGTCGGGACGGCCGGACATCGTTGTCTTGAAATCGGCAGATGTTGGATAATAGATCACGGCATTCGTGGGAGTGGCATCGCGCAAAAACAGGAGATATTTGTAGTCCGAGCCGAGTTTCATCACCATTCTCCGTTCCATCGGCACGTCGCTCATGCGGGATATTTTGGTCACATTGTCATAGACATAGTCTTTCCACGTCCACTTATAGGCCGGACAGGCTTGCAGCACACCTGCGAAAACAGCCAGTACGGCAATGCCGGCCAAAGCATTGAACAAGGCAGTACGCACCCATCCATGCAGCCATGAAGGAGTCTTAAACCGTAAAAACATGTGTTTCTTTGTTGTTTTTGCCAACAAAGGTACATATAAAATCGAATACGCACAAACACAATCTGCTACATAAAAAACGGCTCGGCTGTTGTTCTTTTCAGTAAATGCACTAACTTTGCAAACTACATTTATTGACTACTACATGAAAAGATTACTCTTACCATCCTTTATACTGTGGATGGCGTTTGCATCAACACTCAGTGCAGCCAACTATATCAGCATTTCGAAAGACAGACTCTCCGACAAGATAAAAGGCGGATGGGCAGGTCAGACCATTGGATGCACCTATGGAGGACCCACGGAATTCGGATGGCAGGAAAAGATGATTCCGGACACACATGCCATAGATTGGAACGATGGAAGTATAGAGTGGTATTACGACAACTCGCCGGGTCTCTATGATGATATCTACATGGATTTGACTTTCCTGGATATATTCGACCGCCTTGGCCTGGACGCACCCGTTGATTCGTTTGCCGTGGCTTTTGCACGCGCTCCCTATCCGCTGTGGCACGCCAACCAGGCTGCGCGCTACAACATCCTGCAAGGCATCATGCCACCTGCCTCGGGTCATTGGAAGAACAATCCGCATGCCGATGACATTGATTATCAGATCGAGGCCGACTATGCAGGGCTGATGTGCCCCGGAATGCCTAACTCCGCATCGCGAATCTCTGACAAAATAGGTCACATCATGAACTACGGCAACGGCTGGTATGGAGGGGTCTATGTGGGAGCCATGTATGCCTTGGCATTTGTATACAGCGACATTCCGACCATCGTCAACGAGGCCTTGAAGGTGATTCCCGCCAGGAGCAGCTTTCACGAGTGTATGGCCGACATCATCAGATGGCACACAGCTTACCCCGACAACTGGAAAAAGACGTGGTCTGAATGCCAGACGAAATGGGGCAAGGAGATTGGCTGCCCCGATGGCGTGGATGCTCCTTTCAACATTGATGCAAGGATCAATTGCGCCTATATCCTAATAGGCTTGCTCTATGGCAACGGTGATTTCGGGCTGACAATGGACATATCCACACGTTGCGGCCAGGACTCCGACTGTAATCCTGCGTCGGCTTGCGGCATCCTGGGTGCTATGATCGGCTATAGCAACATACCAGACAAATGGCTGCGCAGCCTACACAAGGTAGAGAACCGCAACTTTGCCTACACCCGGCTGTCACTGACACAGGTCTATGAAAAGAGCCTCAACCAGGCATTGCAGATGGTGGGACGCAACGGTGGAAAGATAGAGGGCAACACCATAAAAATAAAGCTTCAACGCCCCAAGGCCGTGCGCTACGAAGAATCGTTTGCCGGACTGGAGCCCCATGCTGTGCAACCCGAAAAGCGCATAGACGAGTTGGGAAGCATTGCATTCGAGGGATGTGCCGTCGTTGTGAAAGGGGATGTCCAGTCGAAGCGTGCCGGATATGAAGCAAAGATACAGGTCGAGGTTGACGGAAAAGCGGTAAAGACCATCACGGCACCTGCCGATTTTCACAGCCGCACACAGGATTTGTATTGGAACTATGACCTGAAACAGGGTCACCACCGAGTGAGTCTGCACTGGCTGAACCCCGACAAAGGCAGTCAGATTACCTGTCATCGAATCATTACCTACCGTAAGAAAGCCAAGAAATGAAAAAGCAACTGATCCTTCTGCTGCCGGCCCTCCTGAGCTGGTGCAGCAGTCTGCAAGCCCTGACTTTTGCAGTCGACCCCGCAAAAAAGCTGCAACGCATCGACGGATGGGGCGTTTCCCTCTGTTGGTGGGCAGGACAATGCGGCAAATGGGACGAAGCCCGCATGGACTCCATCGTCACATGGCTCACGTCAAAGAACGGGCTCAACTACAACGTATTCAGATATAACATCCCCGGAGGTGACGACCCGCAGAACAGACACTGCACACCTCACCACATGGGCCGCGGCAAAGGGCTGAGAGCCGAGATGGAGGGATTCAAGCGCTCTGCACAGGACGACTATGACTGGTCGGCCGACGAGGCACAAAGACGCATCATGCTGAAGATTAAGGAAAAGCGTCCCGATGCCGTATTTGAGGCATTCAGCAACACACCACCCTACTACATGACCGTCAGCGGATGTACTGCCGGCAACAAGGATGCCGCTCACGACAACCTGCGAAAAGACCAATACGAGGCCTTTGCCCAGTATCTCATTGACTGCTGTCTATACTATAAGAAGGTACACGGCATTGAGTTTCACACCTTGGAACCGTTTAATGAGCCTATGACCGACTACTGGAACTGCAACGGAAGCCAGGAGGGCTGCCACTTCGACGTGCAGTCCATGTCGGATTTCATCCAAGTCATTGCGCCCATGCTCAAGGCATCCGGCCTCAAGACACGCCTGGCAGCCTGCGACGAAACCAGTGTGATGCAGAGCATACGCAGCCTGGAGGCTTTCGGCAAAAGCGGCGTCCTGCCCTATGTGGGGCAATGGAACACACATTCGTATCAGGCAGACAACCTGAGCCGCATCCGCCTCAGACAGCTCGCCATGCAGCACGGCCTGACACTCTGGATGAGCGAAACGGGCAACTTTGGCGGCAAAGGGCTGAACGGCAACCTGCAACTTTCGCAACGCCTGATGGACGACATCAAACTGATGCAACCCGCAGTGTGGTGCGACTGGCAGGCAATGGAAGAGAACAACGACCAATGGTGCACCGTGCAAGGCGACTTCAAGGGCAACGAGTTTCACCGCGTAAAAAACTATTATGTGAGGCAGCAGGTCACACGATTCATCCAACAGGGATACCATCTCCTTGATGCCGGCGACGAACATACCCTGGCTGCCATCAGCCCCGACGGGAAAACGCTGGTCATTGTAGGCCAGAACAACGGCAACGGGCCACAAGACTATGTTGCCGACCTCAGTGCATTCGGCCATGTGGCAAAGACCTCTGCCAATTACCTGACCGACAATGCCAACGACTGCCGGCTGCAACAGCCCTGCCCCATCAGGTGGAAACGGCTCGTCTACCGGCTGCAGCCGCAGAGCATACGCACGTTTGTCTTACACGTGAAATAGGCTTCGGCAAAGCCCCTGCAAGGGCTTGCCCATCCCGGCCTGCGGCACAGCAAACAAGGATAAGCCACCTCTTGAATCAGGCCATCACACATCGCAGCGTGTTTCATGTACATATCACAGGTTGTTTCCCCTACATACCACAAGTCGTTTCCTGTACATATCACAGGTCGTTTCATGTACATGAAACACATTGTTTCCCCTACATGGCACACGTTGTTTCATGTACACAACACACTTTGTTTCATGCACATGAAACACGTTGCAACCCTATAGATCGCACCCACAGGCCCTGCAGGCTGCACTTTCACATCAGGCACACCACGGGCAACAAACAAAAAAAGGTGCACCGGCAATGCCGGCACACCTCGTTTCGAATATAAAAAAGCAATTATTCCATTACCTTGATACGTATGTTTCTGTACCATACGTCGTCGCCATGGTCCTGCAGGCCGATATAGCCACCATTGCCGTCCTGGCCTCCGCCAATATTCTTAAGCAACTCGTAGGCATAGGGGAAATCTCCTCCTTCTTTGAATTTACTTGCCTGCAACATCTCGTTCCATTTGGGTGTCCACAAGTGGTATTCAAGTACGTTCTGGCCATTTTGCGCATGCACCACTGTACCCTTATATACCATGATCTTAGCCGTATTCCACTCTCCAAACGGCTTGGCGTTCTGTGGCTTTGCGGGAATCATGTCGTAGAGAGATGCCGACTGACGATTGCCATCTGTGCCGAGTTGTGCGTCGGGATGATTGGCATTGTCGAGCACTTGATACTCAGAGCACGACTGCCAAATAGGCAGATAAGACTCTTTGCCATCAATGTTGGCAGTTGCTTCCTGGGCAAGATACATGATACCGGAATTGCCACCTTTGGATATCTTGTACTCAAGTTCGAGCGTAAAGTTCTTGAATTTGTGGGCAAATATCAGGTCGCCGCCACCGATGGCCTGTGCTTCGCCGGTGCCTGAACCCTTCAGTTTGATGCATCCGTCTTCAACAGTCCAGCTCTTGGGCACTGTGTCCATGCCGTAGCCACGCCAGTTTGTCAAGGTCTTTCCATCAAACATGGTGATATAACCATCCTTGTCGACGGGCAGCTTGCTAAGGTCTACCTGTGCCTTTTCCACAATCTTGTAGTCTAAAGCCTGCTTGGCTGTGTCGGCCTGTCCGGCACATTCACACTTTTCACAACCGCAATTGCAATTGCAGCTGCACTTCTTTCCACCGCAGGATGCCATAATAAAAGCGGCAACAGCGGCAAATAACAATGATTTTTTCATCTCTGTTTGTTTATTGGTTATTAATGATTATACGTCTAACTGTTCGGCACTTTTGTGTTGCAAATATACGAAAAATGAACAACTATCGCTATTTCACGGAAAAGAATCACGGATTTTGAACTGAAAATTCATGATTTCCGGCACCGACCTCCTGCTTTTCGCCCTTCAGGACTATGGTAGCCGTGGTGTTCACAGGTATAGACACCTTCAGTATGATTGTGCCGCCTGTGCGCCTCCACTCACTACATATCTCACCCGCCGGAGACTGATAGCAGGCTTTCACCCACGACAGCTGTCGGGGAAAATATGGCTCTATCTTTGTGTGGACAAAGCCGGGACGGGCATCGTCAAAACTGATTCCGGCCAGGCAGTTATACATCCATGCATTGATATCACCCAGAAATACGTGGTTGGCCGAAGCATCACGGAAGTCGGGCGAAAGCACCCACGTTTCGATGGGTGTGGTATATCCCTTCTCCACCCAATTGGCCCACGAGGGTGCATCTTTCTTCAATGCCATGTCGAGAGCCTGGTCAACGTAGCCGTATTTTGCCAGCATGCGCAATACGGTCTTGCTGCCCAGCATGCCGAAATCCAGGTGGTTGTTGTTCTCATGTATCAGACGGCTCAGGTTGGCCGCTACATCCTTTTCGTGCTTCTCGGGAACAATGCCGAGGTATAAGGCAAGGGCTTGGGCTGCCTGGCTGCCATTGGCATACAGGTTTTCCGCGGCATTGAAGAACTTTTGCTGTATGGCCTGATGCAGAGCTGCGGCCTTTTCGGCATACTGATGTCCGTCCTGACCGGCAAGACCCTTGAAGCGGGCAAGGTAGAGATTGAGCAGATAGTAATAGCAGGTCGAAGTAAATTCGTTGGGTGTCTGCATTTTATAGAACACCCAATCACCCAGGCCGTAGTTGATGGTGCCCTCGGGTGTCTCGCGTGTCTTCAGAAACGAGAGGTAGCGTTCACAGGCAGGAATCACTTTCCTCACATATTTCGTGTCTCCATAATAATTATAGAGCTGCATCGGAATGATAAAGAGGGCAGCATCCCAGACCGGGCCCACATCGAGCCCCCAGCCGCCGCTGGGTATGATACTCGTGATTTGTCCGCTTGCATTCTGGTTGTCAAGCATGTCGTCTGTCCACTTTTCGTAGGCTGTGATGCCGTCAAAATTAAGCAGGCCTATGTCTGACGAGATGTGGGCATCGGCCGTCCAGCCGTTCTTTTCGCGCTGGGGACAATCGGTGGGTATGCTCACATAATTGCAAAGATATGACCGGTTGATCATTTCCCAAAGCCTGTTCAGGGTGTCGTTGGAGCATTCAAACGAGCCTACAGGCTTCAGGTCGGTATGCACAAAAAGAGCTTCTGCATCCTGCGCTGTCAACCGGATGGGACTGTCGCTCTTTACCTCTACATATCTGAATCCGTGATAGCAGAACTCGGGTTGCAGTAGATTCTCACCCTCTCCTAAGTAATATATGTCGGTCTGACATTCCAGACCGGGCTGACGGAAATAGTAGATGTCGAGGTTGCGCATCTCCAACCGGCCGTCAGACTTCAGCAACTCTCCATGCTGTACACTCAGGCGTGTGCCTGCTTTGCCTTTTACCTTCAAACGGCAGAAGCCCGACATGTTGGCCCCGAAATCGTATACATAGACACTGTCGCCATAAGCCTTTACAGAGCACGGTTTGTAGACCTTGCAGACTTCAACCTTGGGCATCTGCTGCGCTTTCAACAGGGACGAGGGCGGCTTGACAGCCAGAGCCTTTTGCCAGCCGGCACGCGGCAGAAGCTCCTTCCGGGCATCATAGGTGTCACCTGCATAGATATTGTTGCGCAGATATGGCCCGTCGGTCGTTGTCTCCCACGTCATGTCGGAATTGATGGTCTGGACACTGCCATCGGCATAAGTAAGACGCAACTCGCACACCATGCAGGGACGGCCACGCCACCTGGCTTTCTCGAAATCCCATACCGCATTTTTTTCAATGACATTGTAGAAGCCGTTGCCCAACACAGCCACCAGTTCGTTGCTGCCCTTCTTGATAAGAGATGTCACATCGTAGGTGTCGTAGAGATTGCGCTTGTCATATTGCGTATAGCCGGGATTCAGACTGGTCGAAGCAATCCGTTGGCCGTTTATTTTCATCAGGGCATAGGCCGCAGCACTCATATAGAGGCGGGCTTTGACCGGCCGTGACTTTGTTTCGAAGCTCTTGCGCAGCACAGGCACACTGGTGTCGTCTTTATCTCTTCCGTCACTGATCCATTGGGCCGTCCAATCAGAGGGCGACATCTTGGCAGTCTCAAACTGATGGACGGCAGATGTGACTTTCTTGCCCGATGTCACGTCCCATGCCGACACTTTCCAATAGTAGGTGGAATGCGGTTTCAGCCTGATGTCGGCCTCAGCCTGCATGGAGGGTGAAGTGATTTCACCCGTAGTCCAGTCGCCACACGCTTTTGTCGTGCCGATGGAAAGCTCATATTTTTTCTGCACGAACGAGGGGTTGCCCTTATAGTTCCAACTGAAACGGGGCTTTTCCGAGTCAATCGAGAGGGGACAGTCCTGATATTCCACACGCAAGTTCGTGAACATTGTCTGCTGCGACCCACACGATGCCAACAGGCAGGCCAGCAACAATGTCATAAAAGTCTTTAGATAGTATGTCTTCATTTGTAGGAACTAAGGAGTTAACAATGCCGTCAGGCCTTCGATGGAATCGGGCATCTTGATGCGCGAAGTGAAGCCGGGAGCTATGTATCCCTGCTGCTCCATCATCTTCAAAGTGCTGAACAAAGGGTTCCAATAGCCGTCGGGATTAAACAGTATCAGCTGCTTTTTGTGCTCGCCGACTGCCGATGAAGCCATCACCATGAAGATTTCATCCAACGTTCCTATGCCACCCGGCAAAGCGATGAACAGGTCTGATTCACGCAACATGGCCGACTTGCGGTCGTTTAAATCGACTACGGGAACTTCGATGTCTACATATTCGCTGGTCAGACCCGTCTGAGAGAACTTGTCGGGAATAATGCCCATCACACGACCTCCGTTAGACTTGACGGCACGGGCCACCACTTCCATCAGCCCTTTTCCTACTCCTCCATAAACCAACATCAGGTTTTGACGGCCTATCCATGCCCCTAACTCAGCAGCGGCACGGGTCACCGACTCCGGCAGGCCCTCATGAGAGGAACAAAACACAGCAACCCTATTCATTGGAACCGGCCAAAGGTGTCGGACGTACAGCAATGCACTCTATCTCAATTCTGCTGTTCTTGGGCAACGTTTTCACCGCAAATGCCGAACGGGCAGGATATGGCGCGGCAAAAAACTCGGCATAGACCTCATTCATCTCAGCAAAATCGGCCATATCGGCCAGCATAACTGTAACCTTTGCAATGTTGTTCAAAGACAGCCGAGCCTCAGACAAGACAGCCTCAATATTGCGGAAGGCTTGCCGCGTAAGCTCCTTGATGCCACCTTCAACAAAAGTTCCCGTGAGCGGATCTATCGGCAATTGGCCAGAAAGATATACAGTATTTCCCACTTCTATAGCCTGGCTGTAGGGACCGACAGCAGCCGGCGCGCTGTTTGTGTTGATGCTTTTCATTATTTATGCTTTTGGATGTTCACTCTTGCAAAGTTCGCCTTTTTCATTTAAAAGGCAATGAATGATGGCATTTTTTCTGTATTTTTGCGCTGCAATGAAAGAATATCATCACGCAACATTAGGCAACGGATTACGCATCATCCACGAAACATGCCCTACGGGAGTTGTATACTGCGGCCTCATCGTTAATGCAGGAACGCGCAACGAATCACCGGAAGATTCGGGTCTGGCCCACTTCTGTGAACACACCACCTTCAAGGGAACTGAACGCAGGAAAGCATTCCACATCCGCAACGGCCTTGAAAGAGTAGGCGGCGACCTGAATGCCTACACAAACAAGGAAGAGACAGTGTTTTATGCCATGGTACAGAAAGAAGACTTCAAAAGAGCCATGGACCTGCTTACGGACATTGTATTTCACAGTGTCTATCCGCAACATGAAATAGACAAAGAAGTGGAGGTCATCATCGATGAAATAGACTGCTACAGGGATTCTCCCGCAGAACTCATCTACGATGAATTTGAAGAGATGCTCTTCCGTGGACATGAATTAGGCCGGAACATCTTGGGAAAAGCAGAACGGCTGCGGCAATATGGAACTGCCGATGCCAAACGTTTTACCGGCAGATATTACTGCCCTTCCAACGTAACTGTTTTTGTTTATGGGGATATCCCCTTTGACAGCATAGTTCGCACCATAGAAAAGATGACGGCCTCTCTGCCATCAGGCAACCCCTGCTACAGCCAAACGCCGCTGCCACTCTATGAGCCCGAATACAGGGAAAGCCATCATGACACCCATCAGGCCCACGTATTGATAGGCAACCGCGGCTATAGCAGCAATCACCCTCACCGTACAGCGTTGTTCCTGCTCAACAATATTCTTGGCGGACCCGGCATGAACTCCCTGCTGAATGTAAGTCTGCGTGAAAACCATGGTCTGGTATATATGGTTGAAAGCAGTGCTTTCAGCTATACCGATGCCGGAGTGTGGAGCGTCTATTACGGCTGCGATGACAGCAATATCGACAAGTGCCGCAAGCTGGTTCTCAAACAGCTGGAACGCTTGCGCAACACGCCATTGACCGCCGGACGGCTTCAAGCAGCAAAAAAACAACTAATCGGACAAATACTGATTGCTGGAGATAACTTTGAAAGCTATGCCTTGGCTTTAGGAAAGACCTTTGCCCATCTGGGAGAACATCGGGATGTTGACCGAATCATCCGCAAGATTCAGGCCGTTTCATCAGAGGAATTGATGGAAGTTGCGCAAGAAGTCTTTTCTGAAGACAAGTTGACGACACTCATTTACAAGTAGTCCGCAACAGATTATAACCGATAGGCCAGTGTCAAGACTGCCGCCAGGTTCTTTCCGCCCTGACGACTTGTTCTTGTCAAGCCCAAATCACATAAGATGCCCACCTCGAACTGTTGTGCAAAGCGGTAGCTTGCCCCTATGGAAAGGCCCGCATCAAAACGGTGCATGCCTGTCTGACCAAACGTAGAGTGGTCATAATAGTAACGTTTCGCCCCGGTTTGCTCAGTATCACCACTTACCTTGGTTTTTCCTCCTATGCCATAAGCTGCATACGGACCAAACGAGAACAAGACATTGTTGTTACGGTTAGTTTCCCACTTGTAGTGCAACAGCACAGGAATCTCTATGTAATTGGCGTTCGACGTAACATTCATAAGTCCCATCACCTGATTGCCGTCTTCATCATAAACATAGTTGCCTTTATCATCATAGGCAGGAACTTCCTGATCCTTGTCTTTCCAACCCTTGGCAAAATAATACACGGCAGGTTCTATTGACCATATAGCATTCAGGGGAACATCATAGCCGGCACCTATTCTGAATGCTCCGATATTGCGGGTCGAGCTGCCATAGTGCGATGACAATCCTCCACCAACACGAAGCACCCAATCCTGCGCTTTTGATTCAGCGGCCACCGGCATCAACAGTAGCAAGAGGATGGCCAGCTTCATTACGTATCCTTTAGTGCTCATCTCTTCTTCTTACGTTTGGTCCAACTATCTTCGGCAAAGCCCGCAATATCATCCTTAGACTTGAAATATTTGCTGTCGCTATCAAAGAACTGCATCCAATCATTCTTTTTCTTACGCCCGGATTTCTTTTCAACAATTGGCTGGGCTTTCTCTTTGGCAGGCTTTTGGTCAAAAGCCTTTTTGCGCTTGCCTGAAGCCTTTCCTTTCGCAGCATGACGCTCCTCGGGCCTTGCATCATTGGTACGCTCTACAACAATATGACGTCCGTTCCTATCCTTGGCATTGCGCAAGGCACCCTCGACAAGCTCTGCATCTTTCTCACGGACTTCGAAGAAAGCAAAGTTGTTTTTCAAGTCAATCCGGCCAACTTCAACCGGCTCAAAGGTATAGCGATTCAAAAGACCTATGATTTCTTTTGCATAAAACTTGTCATGCTTGCCTGCACCAAAGAAGAAACGCACAAAGCCTTCCTCAGCCCGTTCCCTATTATGAGTGGCTTTTGCATTGCTTCTTGAAGATTTCTTTTTGGATTCGGCCGCAGACTGTGGTTCCTTAATCTCGGGTGCATGGGCATAATAATCCAAAAAACGACCAAACTCCATACTGACAAAACGCTTGATTATCTCTTCCTTATCCAACCAATCCAGCTTTCTGTAGACTTCAGGCAAGAACGGCGCTATCTGTTCTTCGTCAACTTGTACATGCTCCAACTGGTCAATTGCACGATAGAGCTGCTTTGTACATATCTCACGTGCAGTTGGCAATTGCTTCTTTACAAAGTCCTTTCCAATGGTTTTCTCAATCTGCCGAACCTTACCTTTCTCTCTTAAATGAATGATACATATACTCGTCCCTTTCTTTCCTGCACGACCTGTGCGGCCGCTACGATGCGTATAGTTTTCCACATCATCAGGCAGGCCGTAATTGATGACATGGGTCAGATCGTCCACGTCAAGGCCACGTGCCGCTACATCTGTTGCAACCAGCAATTGAATGTGGTGTTGTCTGAAACGCTGCATCGTCAAGTCACGTTGTGCCTGTGATAGATCTCCATGCAGTGCTTCTGCATTATAGCCGTCCTGAATCAGCTTGTCTGCAATCTCCTGTGTCTCCAATCGCGTGCGGCAAAATATGATGGCATATATTCTGGGGTAATAGTCCACAACACGTTTCAAGGCCAAGTATTTGTCGCGGGCCTGCACCAGATAATATTCATGGTTAACCAGTTCGGCACCTTCATTGCGTGAACCTACAACAATTTCTTTCGCATCATGCAAATAGTTCTTGGCAATCTTCGATATTTCTTTGCTCATGGTAGCCGAGAAAAGCAACGTATTGCGATTCTCAGGCACACCGGCCAAAATCTTATCTATGCTTTCCGAGAAGCCCATGTTCAACATTTCATCAGCTTCGTCCAGCACAACATTTTCCACTTTGTCCAAATGAGCCACACCGCGCTCCATCAAATCAATCAGTCTTCCCGGCGTTGCAACAATAATTTGTACGCCCTGACGTAGGCTACGTATTTGGCCTTCGATGCCGGCACCGCCATAAACTGGGACAATGCGTAAGCCTTCCACATATTTTGAAAAGCTTCGCATATCATCAGTAATCTGCAGACACAGCTCACGGGTAGGACAGATTACAATGGCTTGAACTTCACGATTGTCGCAATTAATCTTTTGAATAAGCGGAATGCCATAAGCGGCAGTCTTGCCAGTGCCTGTTTGGGCAAGAGCTATCACGTCGTTACCTACACCTAATAAATAAGGTATTACCGCTTCTTGCACCGGCATCGGCGTTACAAAGCCTAATTCGTCTATTGCGCGAAGAATAGGCTCCGCAACCCCTAATTCTTTAAATGTCATTTGGGAAATCTTTTTACGGGCGCAAAGTTAAGCAGAAATATTCAGTCCTCACCTTTCCCTTTGCTTTTTATTCTATTTGGGAGCTTCATTCAAGCCGATAGGACTTGATTTTGAAAAAATGAAGCAAATACAAATCACATACCGTTTTTTTTCACTTCCTTTGTAACACAAGTTTTATTCTAAAGATAACGTACCATGAGTAATGCCGGCAAGAAACTCGGCCGCAAAACAAAGCGGCAGATTATGGGACTTTTATTTGGCCTTTTTGAAAACAATCCCGAGAAGGACTACAGTTTGTCAGAAATTACAACCTTACTGAAGTTGAAGACTCACCCGGCAAAATTGCTTTGTGCGGATTTGCTGGACGACATGATTGCCGATGACTACATCAGCCTGACAAAAGAACATACCTTCAAGTTAGCTGTACGCAACCAGGTAATGACAGGTGTTTTCCAACGTAAAAGGAACGGCCGCAACAGTTTTCTCCCCGAAGGCGAAGAAAAGAGCATTCTGGTAATGGAGCGGAATTCACATCATGCACTCAACGGTGACTATGTTAAAGCCATGCTTCTGGCCCGCAGGCGCAACCACACACGTGAAGCCGAGGTAATCGAAATCGTGAAACGTGCAAAAGATCGTTTTGTGGGCATATTGAAAGTCGAGCGCAACTATGCTTTCCTGCTGACACAAGACAGGACATTGTCTTCTGACATATTTATACCGAAGAACTATCTCAAGAAAGGGAAGACCGGTGATAAGGCCGTTGTGCAAATGGTGGAATGGCCCGATGATCAAAAGAACCCTATCGGGAAAGTGATCGACATTCTCGGCAAAGCCGGTGACAATGATGCCGAGATGCACTCCATCCTTGCTGAATATGACTTGCCTTATGATTATCCTAAAGCCGTTGAAGATGCTGCCGACACAATTAAGGACGGAGTAACCGCAGAAGAAATAAGTCGCCGTGAAGATTTCCGCAACGTCACCACATTTACCATTGATCCTCGCGATGCCAAAGACTTTGACGATGCTCTGTCAATCAGGTCAGTTGGCAAAGGGCTTTGGGAAGTAGGTGTGCACATTGCCGATGTCACCTTCTACCTCAAAGAAGGCAGCATTATCGATAAAGAAGCTTTCAAACGTTCTACAAGTGTTTATCTGGTCGACCGCACTGTTCCGATGCTACCGGAACAGCTCTGCAACTACCTTTGTTCCCTTCGTCCCAACGAAGAGAAACTCACATACAGCGTTACATTTGTAATCAACGATGAAGGCGAAGTAAAGGACTCGCGCATCGGACGTACCGTAATAAAGAGCAACCGTCGCTTTACTTATGAAGAAGTCCAGTACATCCTGGAAGAAAACGGTGAAGCTTCACCCGAAGACCTGTTGCAGCCGGGTGAGCATCCTAAAGCAGTTTCCCATGGGAAAGCCATCGGAGAATATGCGGCAGAGCTGATCACCTTGAATCGGTTGGCCAAGATATTCCGCAAGAAACGCTTTGAAAAAGGCGGCATAGGCTTTGACACGCCTGAAGTCCGTTTTGAAATAGATGAAAAGGGACACCCTATCAGCACTTACATCAAAGTGGCAAAAGATGCCAACAAGCTGGTAGAGGAGTTCATGCTTCTGGCCAATCGCTATGTGGCAGAAAAGATAGGAAAGGTAGATAAGGGAAAGAAGCCTAAGGTGTTTGTCTACCGCATCCACGATGTCCCTGATCCTGAAAAGCTGGAAAAGCTAAGTGCTTTTGTTGCCAAATTCGGATACAAGCTACGAACCGAAGGCTCTAAGGATGACATCAACAAGGGGCTCAACAAGCTGTTGGAAGCAGTACAGGACAAGCCTGAGCAGTCTGTTGTTGAACAAGTGGCATTGCGCGCCATGATGAAAGCACGCTACTCTACTCACAACATTGGGCACTATGGGCTGATGTTCCGTTATTACACCCATTTCACTTCCCCAATACGCCGTTATCCCGACCAGATGGTGCATCGTCTGCTGACGCGTTATGCCGAAGGAGGACGCTCAGTCAATCAGGATAAGTATGAGGAACTTTGCGAACATTGCAATGAAATGGAAGTAATAGCCGCCACAGCCGAAAGAGCAAGTATCAAGTACAAGCAGGTGGAATTCATGGCCGACAGAATCGGGCAGGTATTTGATGGCAAGATAAGCGGTGTGAACGAGTTTGGCATTTATGTGGAAACAGACGACAATCATTGCGAAGGCATGATACCTCTACACAATTTGCAGGACGATTATTATGAGTTTGACGAACGCAACTACTGCTTGCGCGGACGGCGGCGTCACCATGTTTATCAAATCGGTGACAAGGTAACGATACGCGTAGCCTCGGCCAATCTGGAACGGAGGCAACTGGACTTTGAATTCGTTGCAAAGCATCAGAAGCAATAGCCGGCCACTATCGGTCATTTGCCGACGGGTCTCTGCAATCATGTTGCGCAAGCTTGCAAGCCCCTACCCGACTTTGCCGCCGTCATTTTGTTTTGCCTACATTAAAAGTATTTCTTACTTTTGCATCAAGAAGAGAAGGATGCCACACTAATGAAGGTTTTGGTAACAGGTGCGAGTGGTTTTATCGGGAGCTTCATTGTTGAGCATGCTCTCGGTTTAGGATGGACAGTATGGGCTGCAGTCCGGAAGACGAGCAACAGAACGTGGCTTAGAGATTCGCGCATTCGTTTCATAGAACTGGAGCTGAACAGCCGGGAAGCCCTAAAAGCCTCCTTATCACGATTCAAGCAGGAAGAAGGGAGTTGGGACTACATTGTGCATGCTGCAGGGGCGACCAAGGCTAAAGATGAAGCCGCATTCTTCAAGGCGAACAATGAGGCCACCAGGAATCTTGCCGAAAGTCTCATGGAGCTTGACATGATTCCCAAGTGCCTTGTTTATATGAGTTCGCTCAGTGTTGCGGGAGCCATCAAGGAGCAGCCCAAGCCACAAGCAGACGGATGCACCTATGAAGAGCTGCGTGCCGACGACACACCTTGCCCCAACACGGCCTACGGGCGCAGCAAGTGGGCTGCCGAGCAGTATCTCAGGACAACAAGAATCCCTTGGGTCATACTGCGCCCCACCGGTGTTTACGGACCACGTGAGCGTGACTATTTCCTCATGGTCAAAAGCATCAGACAGCATATCGACTTCTCCGTGGGTTTCAGGCCGCAGGAAATCACGTTTATCTATGTGCAAGATGTGGTGCAGGCTGTGTTCCTATCGCTCACACATGCCGACAAGGCCATCGGGAACACCTACCTTTTGAGCGACGGCAACACATACAGTAGCCGCACCTTCAGCGAATATGTAAAGAAAAGCCTTGGCGTCCGTCTTCTGCTGCACGTCACTGCGCCTTTGTGGCTGTTGCGTCTGGTATGTGCCTGCGGTGAGCTGTCAGCACGGCTGACCGGCAACATCACGGCATTAAACAAGGATAAATACCGTATCTTAAAGCAGCGCAACTGGCGTTGCAACATTGCTCCGATGCTTGCCCTTGGCTTCAAGCCTCAATTCAACCTGGAGCGGGGTGTCGGCAATACGGTTTCATGGTATAAACAATCAAAATGGATTTAAGCTCTGCTTTCAGATATCAAAAGCCTCTGCCGGGGCTAATAGGCGTTGAAAAGATAATGTTCATCTATTGCGCCTTCACATCAGCCTTGGGCATACTTTTTTATCAGCAAATCGACAGCGGTTATGGCTTCCTTGCCTATCGCGCAGTTTTCGTTGCAGTGACCCTGCTGCTTTGGCGCATCTACCTGCGCATGCCGTGCCATCTCACCTATGTTGTCCGCGTGTACTTTCAATTGGGGCTTCTGGCCTACTGGTATCCAGACATTTACCATTTCTCAAAGCTTATGCCGAATACCGACCCCTTGTTTGCCGAAGCCGACCAGCTCTTGTTCGGATGCCAGCCGGCTGTGGTTTTCAGCCAGCTGTTGAGCGGCAAATTTTGGAGTGAGCTGTTCTACATGGGTTACTTCTCTTACTACGTGATGATTATAGCGGCAGCCCTGTATGCCACATTCGTACATTTCCGCCGCTTTGACCGGACCACGACAATCATACTCTGTTCATTCATGCTCTACTACACTGTCTATCTCTTTCTGCAGTCGGCAGGGCCTCAGTTCTACTTTCCCAAGATTGGCATGGAGCAGGCAATGGCAGGGAGCTTCCCCGATGTAGGCGACTGGTTCCGTTTTCATCCCGAACTGACTCACACACAGACGGGCGACGGATTCTTCAAGTCTCTGGTCGAGGCTGCACAGAAGAGCGAGTTTCCCATCGCGGCCTTTCCGAGCTCGCATGTGGGAATGGCCACCATCATCCTGCTTCTCGTGCACCGCATGTCGCGGTCTCTGACATGGATATTCCTGGCTTTTTACGTGATTCTGTGCCTTTCCACCGTATATATCGGGGCACATTATGCCGTTGACGTAGTGGGAGGATGGGTTTCGGCAGTCATTTTTTATTGGCTGTCCAAAAGGATCTACCGCAGCAAATTCATTCATCGGCCAAAGAATTTTCACTCTCTGCACCGTCACAGCCATTATCATCATCACCGGCATCATTGACTTTTCGGGCAATATTCCTTGCCGATAGAAGAAAAAGATGTACTTTTGTATCATTCTTGAAACAATCATTTAAATAGAACTTATACATGAAACCAACCTTATTTTTACTTGCAGCCGGGATGGGAAGCCGCTACGGTGGTTTGAAACAGATTGACGGTTTAGGCCCCAATGGCGAAACTATCATGGATTACTCCATCTATGATGCGATTCATGCCGGCTTTGGCAAACTGGTGTTTGTCATACGTAAAGACTTCGAAAAAGACTTCCGTGAAAAAGTGGTCAGCAAGTACGAAGGTCACCTTCCCGTTGAAGTGGTGTTCCAGTCATTGGACAAGATACCCGAAGGCTTCAGCGTTCCCGAAGGCAGAACCAAGCCCTGGGGCACCAACCATGCCGTAATGATGGGTGAGAATGTCATCAAAGAGCCCTTCGCTGTAGTAAATTGCGATGACTTCTATGGACGCGACAGCTTCCAGGTTATGGGAAAATTCCTTAGCGAACTGCCCGAAGGCAGCACCGGAAAGTATGCCATGGTAGGTTTCCGTGTGGGAAACACGCTGAGCGAAAGCGGCACAGTGTCGCGCGGCGTATGTGCCACCGACGACAACCGCTACCTGAAATCCGTTGTTGAACGCACCAAGATAGAGCGCAAAGAAGACGGAGAAGTGAAGTATCTCAACGAGGACGAGACGGCATGGGTTGCCATACCCGACACTACACCCGTAAGCATGAACTTCTGGGGATTCACGCCCGACTACTTCGCCCATAGCGATGAGTACTTCAAGTACTTCCTGGGGTTGGAGTCAACCAAGAAAAATCTCAAGGCCGAGTTCTTCATACCTCTGATGGTAGACAAGCTGATCAAGGACAAGACTGCCACCGTCAAGGTGCTCGACACCACGAGCAAATGGTTTGGTGTGACCTATCCCGAAGACCGCCCCGACACGGTGGCCAAGATTCAGAAGCTGGTAGACGAAGGAGTATATCCCGAGAAGCTCTTCTGACAAGCCCCATAGCAGTCTTTAACAAGACTTGCATCACTGTAGAGGATGGCAAAAGCATCAATCCGCGCTTTTGCCATCTTTTTATTGCATCCGACAGACTTTTCCCCGCAAAAAATGATACAAACACATTGCATATTTAAAGGAAAGGCGTATCTTTGCGAAACAGAAGATTGGCAGAGCCCAATATACTAAAGCAATAACCAAACATATAGCATATGAAATTTAAATTCTTAATGACCTGCGCAGTAGGAGCATTAGCTCTCTTGTCAAGCTGCCAGACAGAGCAAAAGCCACAGGCACAAAGATGGAGTGAGGAAAAAGCCAACGAATGGTATGCCAAACTGCCATGGATGGCCGGTGCAGACTACATCAACGCAAGCGCCATCAATCAGATTGAAATGTGGAGCAAAGACACCTACAATGCCAAAGAAATAGACGAGGAGCTCTCTATGGCCGAAGGTATAGGGTTCAACACCCTGCGCGTCTACCTGAGCAGCGTTGTCTATGAAAACGACCCCGAGGGATTGAAGCAACGCATGGGTGATTTCCTTGACATCTGCAAGAAGCACGGCATCAAGCCCCTGTTTACCATCTTCGACGACTGCTGGAATGCCGAATCAAAATATGGCAAACAGCCCGAACCCAAGCCGGGCATACACAACTCGGGCTGGGTGCAGGACCCCGCAGTTTCGCTTCGCAAAGACACAACGACCCTATATCCTAAAATGGAGAAATACGTAAAAGACATTCTGACCACCTTTGCCAACGACGACCGCATACTGCTTTGGGACCTTTGGAATGAGCCGGGCAACAGTCAGCATGGCGTCAGCACACTACCCATGCTCAAGAAAGTGTTTGAATGGGCACGCGAAGTGAACCCTTCACAGCCGCTCACCTGCGGTGTATGGAGCTGGAGCGACGGATTCGCACCACTGAATGCTTTCCAGATAGAAAACTCAGATGTCATCTCATACCACAACTACAACGACCGCGCCGACCATGAGCAATGCATCAAATACCTGAAAATGTTTAACCGTCCCCTTATCTGCACCGAATACATGGCACGACGCAACAACAGCTTGTTCCAGACCATCATGCCACTGCTCAAGGACAACAAGATTGTAGCCATCAACTGGGGATTTGTTGCAGGCAAGTCAAACACCATCTTTGCATGGGACGAACCGCTGCCCGACCAGAAAGAACCCAAGCTGTGGTTCCACGACATCTTCCGCCAAGACGGCACACCGTTCAGTCAGGCAGAAGTAGATACAATCAAAGCTCTTACAGGAAAGAAATAATCCAATACATAAGGATTTACACAAGAATCAGGTAATCATGGAAAAGAGGCCCGTCTATCACGGCCTCTTTTTTTGGCCTCCTACCTACAGGTCTACGAAGTCTGTGCATCACGTCACAAAACCCGGCCGCACAACCTCAAAACATTCATCTTACGGTCTGTACACATCGCATGCACGATCTGTACACATCGCACCCTACGATCTGTACACATCGCACGCAGAGCTGCAACACTCCGGAGAAGCACATCAGCCATACACATCATAACAGCCTGGCCAACAACAGATGCCATCACCCCATATATCCTAAAAAGGCGGGTATACCCAGAATGGTATACCCGCCCTAACTGCAGAAGTGTTGATATACTTTGTTACTTCACCGAAACCTTTTTCTTGCCGATGATATAGATGCCTTTCTTCAGGTTCTTCAAGGCATCGGCAGCCTTCACATTGCGTTTCAGCAGTTTGCCATCAACAGTGTAGACATTGACAATGGCACTGTTGCCTGTCACCTGCTTGATGCCCAAAGCCCCTTCGGTAGTCAGCAGAAGGTCGTATTCGCCTTCCTGTGCTTCAATGAGCGAAGGAACGATGTAGCCCGACTGTGAGCCGATGTCTGTCGACTTGTCTTCGGCCAGAACTTTCAATACGGCATTCTCAATGAATCCATTGCCGTTGCCGCTTACGGTGCGTAGGCTGAGCACGCCCACAAGTCCGTTAACCGTGTCTGCCTTGGCAGTGAGATCAGAGGGCAATGGCAATACTATTTCGGTGTTGCCATGGTAGTCTTCATACTGCGACATGTCGCCAATCGTCATGATAAACGGCTCACCGGCAGCAAAATCATCCTTCTGAACCAGTGCAAGCTCCGTGGCCGACTTCTGGCTGTGTATGGCATAGGTATGCACATTCTCGTTAATCGTGCTTAAGTTGCTTACGGAGTAAGGCAGCGTCACTACCTGCACGCTGTTTTCGGGATAGGTCAGCGTAATGGCATCAATGCTCGGATCGATGGCCTGAATAGTCCAGGATGTGCGCTTGTCAAGACCGATAACGTCGGCCATATCTCCACGGATCTGACGTGCATTGTCGCCGGCCGAGATGGCACCGGGATTGTTGGCATCACCTATGGCTACTATATTAAACTGTCCTTCTCCTATAAGGTCGAGGCGGAAAGGCATGGGTTTGCCTGAATCGCTGTAGTAGGGGTCGTATGGATTTGTGGAACCATTCGAGTTGCCGATATACGAACCCTTACGCATGTTCTGGATATAGTAGACATTCTCTCCCAGTTCGGGAACAGCCACAAACCTCCACATGGCATCGGGGTCGACAGTCATCTCCTTGAACTTCACGTCGTCCATGCCCCAGCGCAACTGGTGACCATATTTATAATCACCCTCAACCGAGCCGAAGCCATCGCCGTCACTGGTCACATAGAGAGCCGCACCTCTGACTTCGCGTGCAGGGAGCACCGTCTCGGGAGCCTGGTCACCTTCGGCTGCAGCACTCAAGATGTTATACCACTTGCCGGCTTCAACCTTGCCCACATGAGCGTCAAAGACCTTGTAAGCCTCTTCCAGCTTGGCCATGGCTTCCTGGATTTGTGCCTTGGTGGGAGTGACAGGGCTGATCAGAGTCTTTGCACTGACAAATACCGACTTAAAGGCCTCGACAGCTTCCTCACTGTCGACAAAGCCCACACCTTCGCCCACACTGATGTGACTGATAATGGTGCTATACCTTTTGCACAGCTCAGAATATTCAGTGGTATCGGCATAAAGAGCATAAACTGCATCGATGGCAGCAGACAGCTTATCGTTGAAATCATTGTTGACCATCTGACCCTTGCCGAGCTTGCTGCCTTCATCCATCAAAGCCTTCATGGCATCGCAGGCCTCTTTCATGCCTTCAATATAGTTGTATTGCGTGCGTTCGGGGGCAATGCCTGCATACATCTGGAACTCGCTCATGTTGAAAGTGACACCTGTAACTTCAGGACTATTAAATATACGTGTGTCCACCTTGCCTGCATGAGTTGTATTCTTTATAACGAACCGTATGTACTTATAGCTATCGCCAAGCTCAATGACCGGAGACTGATAAGGTACATCCCATACAACCACATCCTCGGGGAATCCTTCGTTAAGTTCGGTGATTTGCTTCCACGAATCCAGCTCACTCTGATCCGTACTGTTGCCAAGGTTGTCATCGTTGGTGGCATAAATGGCAATGTCGTTGGGATTGTCGTGCCAATCGCTGTTGCGTCCGTAATATTCAAAATAGAAGCTGCTGACCGGTGCACCAAGCCTAACCTGAAGGTTGTGATAGCCGGTTCCGGTATAAGTCACACCTGCAGCGCTTTCCAACACAGCGGCCCAGTCTTCGGCAGTGATATCGGTCTTCTGCATGTCTGTAGACCAATACGAATGGAAAAGCGTGTTCTTGTTACCGTCAATCAGGTTCTTTACATCCGAGCCATCATTGGCACTGCTGTTATTACTGCTCAACTGCGCAGCATCGGTTATCAGGGAGACGCGCGAGCCACTAATGATATTGTAGGCCTTTTGTCCCTTTTCAATCAGCTCAGCCAACTTCGCATCAATCACGTCGCGGTCTACATATAGTTCGTCGATGGCCTTGGCAGCTGCAATGACATTATCAATGTCTGCCTGCGAAGCTGTAAGGCTTGCAATCTTCTCTTTAGCCTCGGCAACAAGTTTGTCGTAGGCATCACAAGCCTCTTTCATGCCGCTTACCGTGAAATATTCCGACGTAGAAGCCAGATTGCCATTATATACCTGGAACTCGCTCAAGTTGAAGGTAACACCCGTAACTTCGGGAGATGCAAACCCGGTAGAGCGGTTGCCGCCATCCATTGTCGACACATGCTTCACCACAAAGCGCAGATACTTATATGCCTTGCCACCGAAATCAATGACAGGAGATGTATAGGATGCCTGATTGACATTGCCGGGGAAGCCATAGGCATCCTGCGTCATGTCGACAATCAAATCCCAGGCCGTTGAGTCGGCACTTGCCGTACTTGCACCCAAGGCATCATCGTTTGTACCATAAAGTGTAATATGTGTGGGGTTGTCATGCCAGCCACTTGCATTGTTGCGCCCGTCAAAATGGAACTTGATCTTGTCGAACTCGCTGCCAAGATTGACTTGCAGGTTGTGCCACCCCTTCGTGGTAGGACCGGGCTGTTGTACAGCACCGAATGAACCATCCCAAATAGAATGGAAGATAGTCTCCTTGTTTCCGTCAATCAGATTACTATACGACGAGCCGTCACCCGGGTTCTCGTCACCTCCGGATTGTGCATTGGACGAGAGCTGGTCTGCCTTTGTTATCAATGCAACATGGTCATTTGCTTTTATACGTGTGGCACTTGTGCTTTTGAGAGTAGCCTCAAGTCTGTCGGCCAAATATTGCTTCTTGCCGTTTTCCTCCAATTCTTTGATGACAGCCTCATCGGTAATCGGCTCAAAGCTCCATGCAGCTTCACCGAAAGAAGCCGACGACCATGAACAAACAATGCCGCTTGCTGCCGTTCCGTTGCTCGTAGCCTGAGTATTGTAGTTACGTGTATTCTTGATGCTTCTGATACCATATTGACCGCTCCCGAGGGAAGTAAACACCTGTTCCAGAGCGTCATCCTCTGCCGTTAAATTAACCTGTGTGTCTGTCGCATCCGTAAAGTTGCCATTGGCATCGGCCACGCTGTTTACGTATTTCTGTGATGCAACATTCTGAATAGTGTAGTTGCCGCTCTCAAGCTTGCGCACAATAAAAGCATATTTACCTGATTTTCTGTCCAACGTACCCCAATAAAGCCTATTGTCGCTATCGGCATACATGGCTTTCTCCACATCAGGCTGTGCTTCAAACGCGCTGTTTTTGCTGACAATGTAATAATAGCCGCCATCAACGAAATCATAGGCAAGCGTCTGTATCTCTTCATAAATGCTCGTCAGCTCATTAAAAACAGCCTCTGCCTGATCCTCGTTCTTGGTCTCAATTACCTTTTGGGCTTTATCGACAGCCAGTGTCAGCGCATCAACCTTATCCTTGGGATAATATCCCGGACCATTGCCACCTGCAAATGTCGACAATACGGCTTGAACCTCCCTGTACTTGAGGGTGAGCTTGGCCAAATAGCCGGTTGCCTCGACAGCCTCGTATACCTGAAACTTGCTTATGGCAAAATAAGGATATTTACCTATGCTGCCTCCACCGTTGGTCTTGGGAACAGCAAAGCGGATATACCGGTAGCTGTTGCCGAAATCTATCATGGGCGAAGTATAATCAAATACACTTTCGCCAGTAGGAAGGTCATCGATGTCGGCCACCTGTTCCCAATTCTCCATGTCATTTGACACGGATATCAGGAACTGGGTAGGACGGTTTGTCTGTCCTGCTGAGCCATCACGACGGGTCATTGTAAAGATAATCCGTGATTGAGGCTGGCTCTTCAAATCCACCTGTAACCAATGGGGATGGTCGTCGGGCTCGGGAGCTGTACCATCCCATGCCGATGTGAAGAACTGCGAATAGTCTTCGCTGATCAACGCAGCATAGCTGCCTTCCGCCGTTGTACCAAAATCTCCGGCCTTAAAATCGCATGAAAACTGACAGCCATCAGTGTCATTGTCATCTGCGTTAGTAATCAATGGACTGTCGGCATCATACGTCCACTGCACCTCGTCACCCATGACAGGAAACCAAAAGGCACTGCATAAAAGCAACGCCCATAAACAAAGTACTTTCTTGTGCATAAAAATATGTATTAAAAATAAACCTGCTCGTTTAAAGGAAACTTGTGTGTATAGAGCACAACTGCTATCTACGTGTGCAAATATACATAAAAAGACAGACTTAAGTCTTTCCATCTTAAAGAATCCTTGCAATAAAAGTCTATTCCTCCCTTTTTGTCATAACTTTGTGCTTAAAATTCAACGATGATAAGAAGATTTATTGCATCTGTTATGCCACGACGCGCCTTATTATTTCTTTTACTCATGTGCCTTGTTGCCCATGTAACAGGCAGCAAGGCAAGCAGACGCACAGTTACATTGCGTGTAGCTTCGTTTAACAACCAATACGACAATACACGTGCCCCGGCAGGAGCCGGTGTATGGAAAGGGAGACTTCCGCTTGTATTGCAGATGCTCAGCGAAGAGAAGTTTGACATTGTCGGCATGCAAGAGCCATACTGGCATCAGGTGAAAGACATGGATGAAGCCTTGAAGAAAGATTATGCGTGGGTCGGTTGCTCGGTTCGTGGACAATTGAAAAACGACAAGAGACATTACAATCCCATCTTCTATCGTTGGAAAAGGTTTGAGCTTTTGCGCTGGGGCAGCTTTTGGTATTCTGAGACACCTTGGCTAGCAGGCTCGAAGAGCTGGGACAGCTATTCACCAAGAATGTGCGTGTGGGCTGAGTTCCGCGACAAGAAATCCGGCATCAGGTTTTATCATTTCAATTCCCACTTTGACCATTTAGGCGAGACCGCACGCAGAAAAAGCGCACAAATACTATTGCAGAAGGTCAAAGATATAGCTCACGGAGCACCGGCATTCTGCACCGGAGACTTCAATGCCGACGAGAAGTCGGAGACATATCGCATCCTAACCCAAGACGGATTACTGGATGACAGCTACAGTATTGCTGCAAAGCGCATTAATGCCAACATGCGTTCTTACAATGGCTATACATATCCGTTGAAACAAATGGACAATGCGCAACACATAGACCACCTTTTTGTAACCAAAGGAACGTCGGTACCTTACTGGCGATTGGTAACAACGGCCTACGAAGGGAAATACCCCTCGGATCACTGCCCCATAGTAGTAGAGTGGACACTACCTGGCTTGTAGCCCGCGTGTACCTTTTCCAAAAGGTCGTTAGCAAAGAGAAGCAGGCGGTTGGCTATATTGACTTCACTCACACCACTGTCAAAATCCAACTGCAAAATGCCAAGTTGCGGGAAAAGCTTTCGCAGACGTGTCTCAATACCCTTAGAAACAATATGGTTGGCTATGCATCCGAAAGGCTGCAGACTTACAACATGCGTAATTCCATGCGCAACCATCGTTGCCACTTCGCCCGGCAACAACCAGCCTTCACCAAACTGGGCAGACAGAGACACTATGCCACGTGCATTGTCGGCCAAAGTATAGATATCATCTATCGGCCGGTAATAACGAAACGACGAACAGGCTTTGTTGACTTTCTTTATTCGGTGATTGATCAGTTTATACAGCCCATGAAGCACAATCGGTGCCAATCGCGAAGCTTCCACCCCTGTACGGCTGTTGACTTCACGGTTGACGAAGCTTTGCAGAAAAAATGTAGACAGCACAGGGGCTTCCACCTCTATATCACGGCTCGAAAACCACTGGGTTATGCCTCGCTGTGCGTAGGAATTGAACTTCAAGAATATCTCACCGACTATACCGACCCGCGGACAGTCCTTGTCTAAGGTAATGCGATTGAAGTCCAAGGCCGCCACTTGCAGATAATTCATCAGCTCTTTCGGCTGGTTGCGTTCAATGGGATTCCGGGCTATATCCAAATACTTGTCACGCAGTTTGTCTGCCAGTCCTTCCTCTTTTTCACGGGGCAACGCAGCATAATACATCCTTGAAACAGCATCGGTATAAAGGAT
The DNA here is from genome assembly GCA_934426255.1 of uncultured Bacteroidaceae bacterium. GTDB lineage: Bacteria > Bacteroidota > Bacteroidia > Bacteroidales > Bacteroidaceae > UBA6382. The sequence continues at coordinate 86,902 of CAKRYD010000003.1, forward strand.
GGTGGCAAGTGCAATGGGAAGAAGCTTGCGCATATTCATGCGGAAGCCGGGCTGGTTGTTCTGCATGTTGGAGTCCATAGTCAGCGAAACCACAGAGACATCTTCGTAACCGGCATCGACCAATGCCTTTTTGATGAGTGAGATATAATTGCTTGCACGGCATTGTCCTCCGGTCTGCGTAATCAGAACCGTAGTCTTTTCGGCATCGTATGCACCACTTTCAAAAGCCTTAATGATGTCACCGACAATCAGAGTGGCAGGATAGCATATCTCATTGTTGGCATAACGCAGGCCGTACTTGTCGGAACCCGGATCACTGATGGGCAATACATCCGCATCATAGCCCGCCAACTTCAAGAACGAAGGAACCAGCGGCGTGATGAAATCCGTAAAGTAGGGAACAATGATTTTATTTCTTTTCTTTCTCTCCTCTTCGGTATAGACCGGTGTGGTTATAAACGGTTTGTGCTGCCGTCTGCCACTCGTGGCATGCAGATTCAGCTTCAGACTGTCAACCAAGGAACGCACCCTAAGTTTAAGAGACCCAACATTGTCTATGTCGTCTATCTTAAGTTGCGTCAATGTCTTGCCATTGCGTGCAAGCAGGCTGTGTATTTCGTCCAGCATAAAAGCATCCGGACCGCATCCAAAGCTTGTCAGCTCTACAAACTGTATGCTCATGTCTTGCTGCGTTGTCCACTTAGCCGCCTTTAGTATCTGCTGCGGATATGCCCATTGAGAGATAAAATGCGTATCGTCAAGCCTTACATCAGCATTCCTTGCAACATCGGTTGTCAGACAGTCTACGCCTAATGCCGCCACAATGTCGGCCAGCTTGTGCTGTATAAGTGGGTCGGCATGATAGGGGCGACCGGCTAATACAATGATGAGATGTCCTGCCTCTTTGCCCTTTTCCAAAGCCTGCTGATTGGCTTTTACAATATCTCCTTCGTATTTTTGCTGCGCTGCCAATGCTGCATGCAGTGCCTTGTCGGCCGCATGTCTGTCTATTCCCAATGTTCGCAGATAGTCACGGATCTCCTTTTTCAGAGCTTTCGAATCTTTAAATGTAATTGTTGGAGCATCCAATGGCACCGCGAGCTTCATGCTGCTCCTTACGACATCCGAATAGCCGGTGACTATAGGACAATTGAAACTGTTCTGACCATCATGCCGCCGCTCATATACCACATAAGGAAGGAATATGCGGTCAACCCCTTTTTCCTGCAAATTGAGAATATGCCCGTGCACCAGCTTGGCAGGAAAGCATATATTGTCGGCCATTGCACATCTTACACCTTTTTCATACATGCGATTGGTCGATACGTCCGACAATATGACACGTAAGCCGCATGCAGTGAAAAGCGCATGCCAAAACGGATAATCCTCGTAAAAGCCCAGCACACGTGGAATACCGATTTTCAAAGCATCATCCGGAACATCGGGCTGGACTCTGTCAAAAAGCAGGCGGAGCTTTTCAGCATATAAGTTAGCTCCCATGCTTTTACTACTGCCCTTATTGGTAAATACCCTTTCACACTTATTGCCGGAGTAATAGACATTGCCGTTTTGGAATACGTAGCGGCAAACCGAACAAACATTCTCGCAGCCTTTACATTGCAAGACATGAGTGGTATAGGATGCTTTGTCCATGAGGCTTTGCAGTGCAACGCCTTGCACTGCATGCTTCCATGCATAGAGCGCACAACCATAAGCTCCCATCAGTTCCGGGCGATCACTTCGTGAGACCTTGCGGCCGATAAGTAACTCTAAAGCGCGAACCACCGAATCGTTGTGCATGGTTCCTCCTTGAACAACAATGTGTTTGCCCAGCTCTTTGGCCTGCTTAAGTTTCAGCACCTTGTACAAGCAGTTATTAATCACCGAATAGGATAAGCCCGAAGCAATATCTTCGATTGAAGCTCCTTCGCGCAACACCTGCTTTACTTTCGAGTTCATGAACACGGTGCAGCGTGTTCCTAAATCACAAGGCATTTTTCCTCTACAGGCAATCTCAGAAAAATCCTCAACTGTATAGCCCAGGCTCTTTGCAAAAGTTTCTATAAAAGTGCCACATCCCGAAGAACAAGCCTCATTGATTTCAATATGATTGATAACGCCGTCCTCCACAAAGATGGCTTTCATATCCTGTCCTCCAATGTCAAGTATAAAACTCACATCTGGCTGCAGCCTTTTTGCTGCCATATAATGGGCGATTGTTTCTATGATTCCCTCGTTCATTCCGAAGGCTGCCTTTATCAAGTCTTCGCCATATCCTGTCGAGCAGCTTCCGCGTACTATCAATTCTGCATGGACTTCGGTTGCTTTTTTCTGCAAAGCTTCCAGCCCTGCGCGTACTGCCTGTATCGGATTTCCATTGTTGGGAGCATAATAGGAGAATAATGAACGGCCGCGGTCATCAAGTACAACAATCTTGGTTGTCGTCGAACCTGAATCAATACCTAAAGATATTTCATGATGGCCTGCGGTCAAGTCTGCTGTCGGCATTCGGTCATGCGACTTTTCCTCTTGCCATTTCTTTAGTTCTTCTCCATGGAACAAAGCCGGAAAATGTTTATCACCCGTATCGGATGTAATGTCTTGCCGTTTTATGCGTTCCATCAAATGTAGCAATTGCTCTTTGCTGCCATTGCCATACAGCCGGCTTGAAATAGCGGCTCCTAAAGCCGGAATCAATTGACTGTTTTTCGGAAGAACAATACCGGATTCTTCCATGCCAAGATAGTTGGCAAAGGCTTTACGCAATGCCGGAATAAAAGTCAGCGGACCACCGCAGAAAAGCAATGGTGCCGATATATCTTGTCCATGCGACAGTGTAACAACAGTCTGAACTGCCACGGCATGGAATATGCTTGCTGCTATGTCATTGCGGTTGGCATTTTTCGCTATAAGGTTTTGTATGTCTGTCTTGCAGAACACGCCACACCGTGAAGCTATGGGATAAATGCGTTCTGACTGTAAGGCCATTCTGTTCATCTCTTCAATAGAGACATTCAGCAAAATCGCCATTTGGTCTATAAAAGCCCCCGTACCTCCGGCACAATTGCCATTCATCCTAAGGTCAGGGCTTTTCCCTTCGTGGAAAAATATCACCTTGGCATCTTCACCTCCTATGTCTATCATGGTAGTAATGTCGGGATGATACAACCGCATGTAACGCGCAGCACTTATCACCTCTTGTATGAAACCCAGTTGGTAACGTTCCGCTATGCCCATTCCGATGCTGCCGGTCATGGTGGTGCTCACTTGCACATCGCCTGCCTTTTGATAGAAACCCGTCAGGAAGTCTATTATCTTTTCACGAATGCGTGCCCCATGCCGTTCATAATTAGAATAGACAACCTTACCCGACTCATCGGTTACGGCTCCTTTGATTGTGGTGCTACCTATATCCAGACCTATATGGAAAGTGTTCATTTACTCGATGGAAGTCTTTGTATAATCTAAAGTCAGCAAAGAGTCGGCATGCCGTCTCGCTTCATTGACATATAATATTTGCGTTGATCATCTGAAAGGCGTTCAAGTGAATAGCGAAGAGCCGTTCGCGGCAGACAGGCCGCTCTTTTGTCAAGAAAAGAGGTCAGTGTCCGTTCATCGCGTTTGCCTATTTCGCGCAACATCCATCCCATGGCCTTATGCATAAGGCTCTCTTTGTCTGACATAAGAAGCTCTACAAGTTTCAACGTGTCTGTAAAATCACGGTGTCTGATGAATGTCAATGTCGATACTACAGCTATTCTGCGATTCCACAACAAAGCATCAGCGGCAAGGTCATAAAGCATTTGCCGCGGCCTTTCCAACAAGTATTGGCCAACAATATGTGGCGCGCTCAAGTCTACAAGGTCCCAATTGTTGACAAAACGGCTACCCTTTAAATAGAATTGATAGATGCTATCGCGCTCCTCGGGTCGCTTTTTGAACCTTTCGATAAGGAGGAGCAAGGCACAAAGTCGCGCTTCGTGCCATGGGCTGACCATAAGCTGCCCTATGGTTTCCATGTCGGCTTTGGCCGAAAAAGCTTTGGTTACGCTGCGTACCACAGGCACCGGTATACCCAGGAACTCATCGCCTTCACCATATTCACCGGGAGCAGTCTTGAAAAATCTCATCAAGACCGCCCGTTTTTCTGCAGATGCAACGCTCTGCAATTCAGCCAATATCGTGTCTGAAAGCAATGTCATGTCATTGTCCGTTACGCTTCAGCCAGCGCAAGAACTCGGCATGCCAAATATCTGCATCCTTGAATTTTGAATTAAACCCAAAGCCATGATAGCCGCCGGGATAGATATGAACCGAGCACGGTACTTGGTTGTCTACAAGAGCTTGTGCATATACCAAAGTGTTTTTCACGGGAACAATATTATCGGCTGCCGGGGTAGCGATGAATGCCCTCGGTGTGTCCTTTGTCACTTGTTTCTCGTTACTGTATTTCTCTTCAAGCTCTTTTGACGGGTTTTCGCCAATCAAACTGTTGTGAGTCACCTGATGAGTAAAGCTCTTATCCATAGTAATCACAGGATAAAGCAACACTTGGAAGTCGGGGCGTGTCTCCTTGCTGCTGTAGTGCGTGGCAAGGGTCGATGCCAAATGGCCGCCTGCCGAGCTTCCCATGACACCTACATTGTTAGGATCGATGCCCCATTCCTTTGCGTGATTGCGAATGATGCGCATGGCTTGCTCCGCATCCGACAAAGGCACGGTATTACGTCCTTTAGGCATTCTGTATTTTAATACTACCAGTGATATTCCGTTCTTGTTCAGCCAGGGAGCAAAGTCATGCCCTTCGTTTCCCATGGCCAGATTCACATAAGCACCGCCCGGGCAAATCAGGATGGCCTGCCCCGAAGGGTCGTCGGCCAAATGTACGAATATGCGTGCATCGGCTTCATCATCTTTTGTCTGGTTTTCCCAAACAGGCAATTCGAATGTCCTTTGAGCCAAAGCCGAAAGGGTTGGCATCAAAAACGACATGAGGAGAAATAGTAACTTGTACATCTTATTATCTATGTATTTATTAATTGCGATATTGTCTGATACGCAAAAGTACTAAAAAAACCTATTCTGTTAGTTTTGAAGCGCATGTATTTTCAGGTCACGGCTGCATTTTTAATGCTTTTCTTTTTTGTTTTTCAAGGCACGGGACCCTATTTGCAAGCCATAAGAAATGGCTGATAGCGGTTTTTCTGCCAGCAAAACAAAGAGGCTACGCCTGTAGAATATAAAAATGTGGCGTGGCTTTAGAGCAAATTCGACTTTATTTCGTACTTTTGAACCTTAAACGACAAGAGACTGATATCATATGGCACAAGAACTTTCACAACATCAGATGCAGGTTCAGAAGCAAACGCAAACGCTTGCTCCTCAACAATTGCTTGCTGTAAGATTGCTCGAATTGCCTGTGAGTGACCTTGAGGGACGCGTGCGCAACGAGTTGCTTGAGAATTCTGCACTTGAAGAGAAGCCTTCAGATGGCGAAAGTCAACACGACGAACATGTAGATAACGATGACAATACGGCCGACGACTTTGAGCAGGAAGGCCTGTATGATTCGTCCGAACAATATCAGGCCGACCAGCGGGCCGACTATGCTTCTGACGACGATACACCCGAATACCTACTGGAGCAGCAGCACGATGCCAACGAGCAACGGACGTTTCAGCAAGGAAGCTCAGACTCATTCTACGATGTGCTGAAAGCACAAATGGGCGAATATGACCTGACTGAACGCCAACAACAAATCATAGAATACCTTATCGGATCGCTTGATAACGACGGACTTCTGCGCAAGGACTTGAACGTCATTGGCGATGAGCTGGCCATTTATCACAACATCGATGCCACACAAGAAGAGCTTCAGACCTGCCTACATATTCTCCAGGAGTTTGAGCCCTGTGGCATTGCAGCCCGTTCCCTGCAGGAGTGTCTCTTGCTGCAACTGAAGAGTGCAGACTACCGCTCCAAGTGGAAAGACACAGAAATCCAGATAATGGAAAAAGCGTTTGACGATTTCACGCATAAACGCATAGCACGCCTTTCTGAACGATTCGGACTAAGCGAAGAAGAGCTGAAGCACATTTATGGAGAATTTGCGCGTCTGAACCCCAGGCCGGGCAGCGGCCTCAGCGATTCAACCGGTGGTAGCACACAACAAGTGGTGCCCGACTTTATCGTTACACGAGACGACGACGGAAACATCAGCATAAAGCTCAACAACGGAGAAGTGCCACAATTGCGTGTGAGCCGTTCTTTCCGTGAGCTAATCGATGAATACACCAAGAACAAGAAAAACCTTAGTCGCGAACAAAAAGATGCCTACATCTATTCCAAGCAAAAGGTGGATGCCGCCCAGAACTTCATCAATGCCATCAAGCAACGGCAGGACACCCTCCTGCGCACGATGCAGGCCATAGTGTCCATGCAGGAGCCTTTCTTTGAAGATGGCGACGAATCCATGCTGCGCCCCATGATATTAAAGGACATAGCTCAGCGAACAGGACTGGACATCTCTACCATATCGCGCGTAAGCAACAGCAAATATGTACAGACAGATTTCGGGATATATCCGCTCAAGTTCTTCTTCAACGACACCTTCGTGACACAAAGTGGCGAAGAACTTTCCAAGATGAAGATAAAGACCACACTAAAGAATCTGATTGACGCTGAGAACAAGGCAGAGCCGTTGAGCGACGATGCTTTGGCACGCATGCTAAAAGAAAAAGGCTTTGCTGTGGCACGCCGCACCATCGCCAAATACAGAGAACAAATGGGAATCCCCGTAGCACGACTGAGAAGGTGAAAGACAAGTACATTATATATACGGCAAAATTGTTCTCCATGCTGTTCGCACCATTCTATCTTCCGGTGCTGGCATTCCTGATATTGTTTATATTCAGCTACATGAAGTTGCTGCCGCTCAACTACAAACTGTTTATACTGGCCATCGTATATGTATTCACCGTAGTTTTGCCTCTCCTGTCCATTTATGCCTTCCGCAAGTTAAACGGCCTGCACCGGCGGCAGATGACAAAACGCGAAATGCGGACCATACCTTACTTTATATTCATAGCATGCTACGGATGCTGCCTATATCTCTTGACACGGATGCACATGCCGCACATGATGATCAGCATTCTGGCAGGCGCATTTATCCTACAGATAATATGCGCATTCATCAACAACTGGATTCGCATCAGCACCCATTCGGCTGCAGCAGGAGCCATGGTCGGGGCTCTGTTGGCCTTTTCCATCATCTTTCTTTTCGACCCTACGTGGTGGCTCTGCCTCACCCTGCTGATTGCGGGATGTGTGGGCACAAGCCGCCTCATCCTACGTCAGCATGCCTTGCACGAAGTAAACTTGGGTTTGCTCATTGGACTGGTAAGCGGCTTTTTAAGTATTCTACTCATATAACTATACATAGAAAAGATGCGTTTTACAGGAATTTTATTGTGCTGTCTGGCTGTTTTGGCCATGAAAGCCCGCACAAAAACCATACATACCCCACACGGAGATTGGGAACTGGTATGGCAGGAGAATTTCAGCGGAAAGAAACTGTCGCCCTACTGGTCACGCATACCTCGCGGCCGGGCTGACTGGGAGAAATACATGACAAGCAATGATCGCTGCTACGAACAAAAGCATGGCAAACTGATTTTATGGGGACGTGTAAACGATTTCCTCCCCAGCGATACGGCACGCTATCTGACAGGCGGGGTCTACACGAGCAAAAAGAAGCTGTTTCATCGCGGACGTATTGAAATACGCATCAAGATGGACAATGCCACAGGTGCCTGGCCCGCAGCATGGCTGCTGCCGCAGTACGATGCCTGGCCCCACGGAGGTGAGATAGACATCATGGAGCGTCTCAACGGTGATGACTTTGCCTATCAAACCGTGCATTCGCCTTATACCTTATATAATACGGCAGACAAGAACAAGCCGCAATCCGGATTCAAGGGTCCGATAAAGGTGAACGATTACAACATCTATGGGGTGGAGCTCTATGCAGACAGCATCTGTTTCTTCATCAATGACCGCTATACGGGCACTTATCACCGGAGGCCCGAGCTTGGAAGCGTCCAGTTTCCGTTTGACCGCCCGATGTATCTGCTCATCGATATGCAGCTTGGCGGCAAGTGGGTTGGTGGAGTTGACCCTAAAGATTTGCCTTACAGGTATGTCATAGACTATGTAAGGTACTATAAAATGAAATAAACCGAACGATTTTCCGTTATAATATAAAATGTAAGATGAAACCTATCGTAAGTATCATTATGGGCAGCACGAGCGACCTTCCGGTCATGGAAAAGGCTGCCGCGTTCCTGGACAGCATGGACGTTCCCTTTGAGATGAATGCACTTTCTGCCCACCGCACGCCATCAGAAGTAGAGACTTTTTCACGAGAGGCAGCGGAGAGAGGCATCAAGGTTATATTGGCCGGAGCCGGCATGGCGGCAGCTTTGCCGGGAGTGATTGCGGCCAACACCACAATACCTGTAATCGGCATACCCATCAAAGGCATGCTTGACGGGCTGGATGCCATGCTTTCCATCATACAGATGCCGCCGGGCATACCCGTTGCCACCGTTGGTGTGAACGGAGCACAAAACGCAGCTATCCTTGCTGTCGAGATGCTTGCACTGAGCGATGCCGCTCTGGCTGCCAAGCTGTCGGCCTACAAAAGGGGTCTGAAAGAAAAGATTGTAAAGGCCAACATGGCTTTGGCCGACGTGAAATACAAGAACAAGACGAATTGACACACCGATGTCCGACAGGATAAACGAGCAGCAATATTTCAACTACAAGCGGCGTCATTCCTCCATAGTAAGGATTGGCAAGGTGCCGATGGGCGGAAGCTATCCCATACGTCTGCAGAGTATGACTACTGCGGCAACAACCGACACTGCCGCCTGTGTGGAGCAATGCAGGCGCATCGTGCATGCAGGAGGACAATATGTAAGGCTGACAGCACAAGGCAGCCGCGAAGCCTATAACCTGAAAAACATCAGGGATGAGCTTCATGCCCAAGGATGCTATGCTCCGCTCATTGCCGACATTCATTTCAATCCCGACGTTGCCGACATTGCAGCCAGCATTGTCGAGAAGGTGCGCATCAATCCCGGCAACTACGTGGATGCCGCACGCACCTTCAAGCACATGGAGTATACCGATGCCGAATATGCCGACGAGCTCCGCAAGATAGAGGAGCGGCTGGTGCCATTCCTTGACATCTGCAAGAACCACCATACGGCCATTCGCATCGGGGTCAACCACGGTTCGTTGTCAGACCGCATCATGAGCCGCTACGGTGACACACCGGAAGGCATTGTGGAAAGCTGCATGGAGTTTCTGAGGATATGCAAGAAACATGGCTTTCAGGATGTTGTCATATCCATAAAGGCCAGCAATACGGCTGTGATGGTTCGCTCCGTGAGGCTGCTTGTCGCTACCATGGACAAGGAAGGCATGCACTTTCCGCTGCACCTTGGTGTGACCGAGGCCGGCAATGGCGAGGACGGCCGCATCAAAAGTGCCGTAGGCATCGGTGCACTGCTCTCGGACGGCATTGGAGATACCATCAGGGTGTCGTTGAGCGAGCCGCCCGAAAACGAGATTCCTGTGGCACGAAAGCTGCGCGACTATGTGATGTTGCGCGATGGAGGCCGTCCCATCGGAGGCCGCATTTCGCAGGATTTCGACTACCTCAATCCCCAACGGAGGGTGACGACTGCCGTGAGAAACATCGGCGGCAACCACACTCCGATTGTCATTTCCGAATACAAAGACAGGACAGATGCCACGGAGCCCCTGCCCGACTATCTCTATTGCGGCGACAGTCTGCCCAGACATTACAGCCGGCTGCAAAGCCCCTGCATCATCGATGCCGCGGCCTGGAAGCAGGAACCCGGCACATTTCCATGCTTTTCCTGCCAGATGCTTTCACAAATATCGGCCTACCAGGCAGAGTTGAAGTTTCTGTTTCTGCCTTGCAATGCCTTGGACAGCGAAACCATTGAATGCCTTCGCCGGCATCCCGAAGTGGTGGTCATAGCCCAGAGCCTGCACAGGAACCGCGTGGGGGAATACCGCGCGTTGATTCACAGGATGACCAACAAGGGACTGACCAATCCCGTGGTGGTGTTTTCGTCGTATGAACACAACGACAGGGAAAAAGAAGATTTCCAGATTGAAAGTGCTGCCGACATGGGTGCAGTGTTGTTTGACAGGATTTGCGACGGCATTTATCTGAGCAACGAAACCCGGAAAGGCGAAAAGCCCATGTCTCAGTCTGTTGTCGAGCAGACGGCATTTTCCATCCTGCAGGCCGCAGGATTGCGCACCACACGTCCCGAATATGTTTCCTGTCCGGGTTGCGGACGCACGCTTTACAACTTGGAAGAGACCGTTGCACGCATCAAGGAAGCCACCAAAGGGCTCGACAACCTGAAGATTGCCGTCATGGGCTGCATTGTCAACGGTCCCGGCGAAATGGCCGATGCCGACTACGGATATGTGGGAGCGGCACGGGGGAAAATCAGTCTTTACCGCGGAAAGGAATGCATCGAAAAGAACATACCCGAGGCTGAAGCCGTTGGCAGATTGCTGCAACTGCTCAGGGACGACGGGAAACTCTGACTATCATTTACACAAACAATTATTATATGAAGAATTACGTATTTATCATGGCTGCGGCCTCGGCTCTACTGGCCGTGCCTGTCGCGGCCGACAACTGCATCTTGTCCTCCGAGAACACCTCGCTGGTCATTACTGCCAACAAAGGTAGCGAGCCGCATTACAGGTATTTCGGGCCCAAGATCAATGAGGCCGAGTTCCAGACCATCGACAAGTCGGGTATGGCTATGAACCCCTTCTCCTATCCACTATTCGGACGGTTCAGCACCGGAGAGAAGCCTATTCTTACCCAGATGCCCGACGGCACGCTCTCGCTCCAGATGGTGGTCGAAGACGTGCAGCGCAAGACCGACTCCAAGGGTGAGCTGCTCGTGTTGACACTGAAAGACAAGGTCTATCCCTTTATTGTGAGGCAATGCTTCAGGGCCTATGCCGGAACGGATGTTCTCTCGACGTGGACGGAGATGGAGAACCAGGGAAAGAAAGACATTCAGCTGCTGCGCTACTATTCGGCCTATCTGCCCATTCCCCGCGGCAACAACTATGCCAGTCACTTCCACGGCAACTGGGGAGCCGAGAGCATGTTGAGCGAGCACCCCGTGCCCAACGGCCAGACTGTGCTGTCTAACAAGATGCAGCTTCGCAATGCCTTTGATGTGAACCCTTCCATCATGGTCACCCTTGACGGTGCTCCCAAGGAGAACGAAGGCCGTACGATTGGAGCCAACCTGCTGTGGAGCGGCAACTTCAAGATGGTTCTCGATGCCCACAATAACGACCTGACCCTTCTGGCCGGCATCAACGACGATGGTGCCACCTACAGCCTGGAGCCCAAGGAGATACTGACCACACCCGAGCTTGCCATAGCCTACAGCACCGAAGGCAAAGGGGGTGTGAGCCGCGCTTTCCATCGTTGGGCCCTGAAATATGGCTTGCAGCATGGCGACAAGCTGCGCGACATACTGCTCAATAGCTGGGAAGGTGTCTACATGAATGTAAACCAACCGGTGATGGATCAGATGATGGGTGACATTGCCAGCCTGGGAGGCGAGCTCTTTGTCATGGACGACGGATGGTTTGGTGACAAATATCCGCGCGACAAGGACAACACAAGTCTGGGCGACTGGGTTGTCAACAAGAAGAAGCTTCCCGAAGGAATCGAAGGCCTTATTGCCTCGGCCAAGAAGCACGGCATCAAGTTCGGCATCTGGATTGAGCCGGAAATGGCCAACACCAAAAGCGAACTCTATGAGAAGCATCCTGACTGGATACTGCAACAAAAGAATCGTCCCTTGTCGCAAGGCCGCGGAGGCACACAGGTGGTACTTGACCTCACCAATCCCGATGTGCAGGATTTCGTATTCGGAATCACTGACAACCTGCTTACAAAGCACCCGGAAATTGCCTACATCAAGTGGGACAACAATGCCGACATCATGAATTATCATTCGCTCTATCTGCCGGCAAAGAAGCAGCAGGAGCTGAACATCCGCTACCACATGGGACTGCTAAAGGTGCTCAAAAGGATACGCGACAAACACAAGGACGTGGTGATCCAGGCTTGCGCCAGCGGTGGAGGCCGTGTCAACTATGGCCTGTTGCCCTACTTCGATGAGTTTTGGACGAGCGACGATACCGATGCCATACAGCGTCTGTTCATACAGTGGGGCGACTCACACTTCTATCCTGCAAAGGCCATGGCCGCCCATGTCAGTGCAAGCCCCAACCACCAGACAGGCCGCACAATGCCACTCAAGTTCCGCTTCGATGTAGCCATGACAGGAAGGCTCGGCATGGAGCTGCAGCCCAAAGACATGACAAACGATGAGAAAGACTTTGCAAAACGGGCCATTGCCGCCTACAAGGAAATACGCCCCATCGTACAGAACGGCGACCTCTATCGTCTGGTGTCACCTTTCGACCGCGGCCCCGTTACCTCACTGATGTATGCCAACAATGACAAGAGCAAGGCAGTATTCTTTGCCTACCGCCCCAACTTCGTGCTCAATGAAATGGTTCCCGCCGTGCAGCTCGCCGGAGTGGACGAAAACAAGAACTATCTCATTAAGGACCTTACGCCGCTCAAAGAAAAACAACCCTGCCGATGGAACGGCAAAGTGGTTAGCGGAAAGTACCTCAAATACGTAGGTCTCAAGGTGGGCGACGTCATTAACCGACCCATGACCAGCATGGCACTGGAGCTCGTTGCCCAGTAAACCCTGCTATCCCTACAAGGAGGGCTGAGCCGTTTGTGGCTCAGCCCTCCTTGCATATCCGCACATAGCAGAGAGCAGTCTCCGAGGCTGCAAAGTGTTTCATGTACATGAAACAGAGTGTTTCCTATAGGGGAAACAGGTTGTTTCCTGTACAGAGAAGAGGGTGTTTCATGTACATGAAACACCCTGCAATCAGCCACATCGTGACCTGCGATATGTACACATCACAACCTCAATCTGTACACATCGTTGCCACAAGCCCCGCAAAGGGCAAAGACAAGGCTACCGGCCTATCAAATCGGCTGCGGCATGCAGCAGAAAGCCCTTAGCCACATCGTAGGGAATGCTGAACGTGGGCATACCGGCCGCATAGGGGGCAATCTCGTATTGCTGATAGACAAACGTGAGTCCGTCCTGTGTAAAATAGGGAGGATTTTTCGGCAGGGGTATGTTATAGACCTGTACATCAAGCAGGCACGCTTCCAAGTCAGCATCACTCCTGACCTTAAAATATCGCTTCAAGTCATCCTTGACAGCTTCGGTGAAAGCCTCGCTATAATAATCCTTCAATATGTCGGAGCCAAACCTGCGCCCGTCGCTTTTGCGGAATGTGGCAGCCGATATGGTGGTTCCGCCATGGGCACCCCCGAGATAAGTATATGTCTCGGTGAGGAATGTCACCAGCCTGTCGGTGTCATAAATCTTCTTGACCGACGACTGCACCACCATGGGCATGTCGGAAGGTCCCCCGTATTCGCGCATGTCCTTCTTCAAGGAGTCGAAAGAGCTTTGCCCGTAAAAACGCACCAAGGAATCGCCCACAGACAGATTGCCCCTGTAGCCATCGCCCAACGTTTCACTGACAAACTCACGCACGGCATGAAGGAGCGGCTCACTGCCCGCGGCAGGATAGTCAACATTATACTTTACCGAGACATTGGACTCCTCGCGGATGAAACTCAATGTATCCACCTTCATGGTATCGACGGCAGCGGCCGTCCGGCCCGACTTGTGGCACGACACCAGCACCGCTGACAGACAAAACACATAAGCCGCAACGCAGGCACAGCTTGTAAAAACACGATTCTTCATATCCACTAATAGTTTAAAATACGGGCGCAAGTTACAACTTTTTGCCGACACCCGGCAAACTATGATGTTTTTTGTGTATCTTCGTGGTGGAAATCAATAATTAAACAACGACAATGAAAAAACTATTCTTAGCAAAAGCCATCGGCCTTGTGTGCATGCTCTTAGGCATCGGCACCCCACAGGCAACAGCCCAGACTCCGCGCCCCGAATATCCGCGCCCACAGTTTGAACGCTCCGCATGGCAGAACCTGAACGGAACATGGACTTACACCTTTGACTTCGGACGAAGCGGTAAAGACCGTAACTTTCAAAACTCCAAGGGATTTGACGGGAAAATCACAGTGCCCTTCTGCCCCGAAAGCAAACTGAGCGGCATAGGATATACCGACTTCATCAACTGCCTATGGTACCAGCGGCAGCTCACCGTCCCGGCCGACTGGAAAGGAAAAAACATACTGCTGCATTTCGGTGCAGTGGACTATGAAGCCACCATCTACATCAACGGCAAGTTTGTCATGAAGCATTTCGGCACAGGGTCGTCATTTACAGCCGACATAACCGCCTTTGCCAAACCCGGAGAAACAGTCAACCTCGTAGTCAGTGTCAGTGACGACCTGCGCGCAGGCAAACAACCCGGAGGCAAACAAAGCGTACTCTACAACTCGTATGGCTGCTCATATACACGCACAACCGGCATCTGGCAGACCGTATGGATGGAACCCGTAGCACCGCAAGGCCTGAAACAGGTGATTGCAACCCCTGACATCGACCAGAAACAGCTGGTAATACGCCCCATCTTCTATGAAGAGTCCATGAACAACACCCTCTATATAAAGATGCTCGACGGCTCTAAGGTTGTAGCCCAGAAATCAGTCAGGGCATGCAATGAAAACCTTATAGTTCTGCCCCTCAAATCCCTGAAGTTGTGGAGCCCGGAATCGCCATTCCTCTATGACATCATCTACACAGTGAAAGACAAAGACGGCCGCACCATCGACGAAGTAAAGTCGTATGCCGGCATGCGCAAAGTACACATCTCGGGCGGATACTTCTATCTTAACAACCAGCCCTATTACCAACGTCTCGTACTCGACCAAGGCTTCTACCCCGACGGTATATGGACAGCACCCAGCGACAATGCACTGAAACAAGACATCGAAATGAGTAAGGCCGTAGGATTCAATGGCGCACGTCTGCATCAGAAAGTATTTGAAGAACGCTTCTACTACTGGGCCGACAAACTGGGCTACCTCACATGGGGAGAATCGGCCAGCTGGGGCCTCGACGTCAATGACGAACTGGCAGCACGCAACTTCATCTCGGAATGGGCTGAAATACTGGAACGCGACCGCAACCACCCCTCCATAGTAACATGGACACCCTTTAATGAAACATGGAGCAGCCGCGACGGATCGTATGTGAGACTCATGACAGATGTATACAACATCACCAAGGCCATCGACCCCACACGCCCCGTAAATGATGCCAGCGGTGACGGACATGTGAAGACCGATATCTGGGCAGTGCACGACTATACCCGCGACTACGACAAGCTCGTTGCCAATCACACCTTCAAACCGGGTGTAGAGCCCTATCGCAACGAACCCAAGAAAGGCTTCCTTGCAAAATACAACGGACAACCCTACATGGTTGACGAATTTGGCGGACTTCCCTGGATAAAAGAATCCGAACGCTCCTCATCATGGGGCTACGGAAGCAACATCGACAAAATCGAAGACTTCTACAACATCCTCGAAAAAGAAATAGATGCACTCAAGGCATGTAAACACATCGTAGGCTTCTGCTACACACAGCTGACCGACGTAGAGCAGGAAAAGAACGGCATCTATTACTATGACCGCACCAAGAAGTTTGACACCGAACGCATCAAAAAGATATTCGAGAAGATACCTTCCGTCATAGAAAACCCACAAGACCTGAGCGACTGGAAAGCAAAATAGCCCCATCGCAACCCTAAGAACACAACGGGAGGATATGTCTCTGTCGGCATATCCTCCCGTTTTTTCGCATAAATCAAGCCTATTACACAAAAAAAGCAACAAACAAAGCCTATCACACACCGTTTTAATGTAACTTTGCAGAAAGACTGCACATCAACAATGTACAAACATTACACAAGGACTTTGCTCACCCTCCTGCTGCTGTCGGGCATCATCCCGGCCGCCGGACGGCAAAAGAAACGGCTCCCATGGGTTGAAAAAGGAAAAGAAAACGCCCTCTACATCAACAACGGAAAGATACAGATCGGCGTTGACCCTGAACGCGGTGGGGCAATCTTTCACTTCTCGGAAGTAAAGGGCAAGACCAACATCCTGAATCATGCCGACGAAGGACGTTTCGTACAGCAATCCTACTACGGCAACAACGACGGCAGCACATGGTGGGACCAGCCCTGGTGCTGGAACCCAATACAAGGCGGAGGCAGTAAGGGGCGCAAGGCACGGATACTGGAGAAACGGCAAAGCCCCTCACAAATCTACATTGCCACTGAGCCGGTATTATGGGCATCAAATGAACCGGCCGTTGAATGCACTATGGAAGAAAACATCCGTCTTGAAGGCAACATTGCACACATCAGCTATACATTCCGCAACACCGGAAACAACGCACGCGACCATGAGGAACGCCACCAGGAAGTGCCGGCTGTGTTTATTGATTGGGACTATCCCCACTTTGTCTACTACGACGGCAAACGGCCCTGGCACAATGACACCCTGAGAAGGTTCGTGCCAAAACTGCTGGCCAACGCTGCAGCCGGCCAATCAGCCAACCTCACTGAATCGTGGGCAGCCTATGTAAACAGCCAAGACTACGGCATCGGTGTCTATACACCGAAAGCCGGATTCTGCACACTCTACCGTTTCGGAACAGGACCCGGAGGACCGACAAGCAGCTCATGCTCATACTTCGCACCGCTGATATCGATGGCCATCAAGAAAGACATGATATTCAAATACGACGTCTACATGACCATCGGAACAGTCAAGCAAATACGTAGCCGCTTTTACAAGATACACAAACAACTGTCGAAACAATCCGACAAGAACTAACATTCATTCAAAACAATAAAAACATGAACATCAATTTCAAACACAGCAGCAAAGCCCTGATGGCTCTCGTCTGCTTCGTAATGGCAATGGCCATGATGGCACCCACTGCGGCCACTGCCAAAAAGAACAAGAAAATCGGCATCCAGCTCTACTCTGTAATGGGTGCCATGAACAAAGACCCACGCGGCAGCCTGGAACGCCTGGCCAAGCAAGGCTACAATGCATGCGAACTGGTGCAATGGGGCGGTGACCCCAAAGTGTTCGGTCTGCCGGCCGAAGAGTTCAAGAGCATCTGCGACAAGAACGGCATCAGCATCGTCTCTACGCATTCAAGCATTCAGGAAGACCCCGCAAAAGAGACTGAAATCATGAACCGCTGGCGCGAATTGTTCAAAATACAAAAGGCCTGCGGCGGCAAGTATTTCGTCATTCCGAGCTACGGCGTAGACTATACCGTTGCCGGACTGAACCAAATGTGCGACTACTTCAACCGCGTAGGCAAGATTGCCTCCGAGTATGGTCTGAAGCTTGGCTACCACAACCATTCCGCCGAATTCAAAAAGCTCAAGGACAGCGACAAAGTAATGTGGGAATACCTCGTAGAAAACACCAACCCAAAGTATGTATGCTTCGAGCTGGACGTTTACTGGTGTACCAAGGGAGGCAAAGACCCCGTTGCCTATCTTAAGAAATATCCCAAGCGCATCGAACTGCTACACATCAAAGACGACTTTGTCATAGGTGAAAGCGGCACAATTAACTTCGAAGGCATCTTCAAGCAATTCCACAAGAACGGATGGCGCAACTACTTTGTAGAAATAGAGACTCCCGGCTGGCTGCGCGACAAGAAGAATGCCGATGGCAGCAAATATACCGGTGACCAAATCATGGACGAAGTCTTTGATGCAGCACAGAAGAGCATCAATTATCTTCAAAATGCACCTTTTGTAAAGAAATAATCTTAGTGGCAAAAGCACCGGAGCAGTGCTTTTGCCACTTTAATTTTGCTCCGAAACTCCCTAATGTACGGCTCTTCTGCCGGCAGACAACAACCAAAGTCCGGCAAACGTAAGTAGGCCATTCAGCATCAACAGCTCATAGCCGAACTGATAACCCGTGGCCTTCGGCACCGTCACCGAAAGCACGTAGCAAATCACCGGCGACAGTATGCAGACAAATGGTATATAACGATCGCGCGGCATACGCTTGGTAAAAAGGCCAAAAGCAAAGAGTCCCAAAAGCGGACCATAGGTATAGGATGCCATGATATAAATCGCGTCAATCACACTTGTGCTGTTAAGGGCCTTGAACACCAGCGTAAACAAGACGAAGACTATAACAATTGCGAGATGCACCAAATGCCGGACTCGCGTGGCCTTGACCACATCCATACCTTTACGCTCTATATCCAATATATCAATACAAAAAGAGGTTGTCAAGGCAGTCAAGGCAGAATCTACACTCGAAAACGCCGCAGCTGCAATGCCCAACACAAACAGCACCGTCACGACATAGCCAAAACAGCCGTCATGAACAAGTGTCGGAAAGAGTGTATCTGTTTTCTCTGGCAATGCGATGCCCTGACTGATGGCAAAAGTATACAGCAGCACGCCCAGCACAAGGAATAAGAAATTAACCGGTATAAAGCACACACCATAGGTGCACATATCCTTTTGCGCCTCTTTCAAATTCTTACATGTAAGATTCTTTTGCATCATGTCTTGATCCAATCCCGTCATCACAATCGCAACAAAAACCCCACTCAGGAATTGCTTCCAAAACGCTTGTTTGGACATCCAATCGTCAAAGACAAATATACGTCCGTACTCACTGTGAGATACAGTCTGCAACAAACCACCAAAATCCAGGTTCATTTGTTTTGCAATCAACACAATAACAGCCACAAGTGCCGTCAACATGCAAAGTGTCTGCAGCGAATCCGTATAGACCAACGTACGTACACCGGCACGACGGGTATATACCCAAACGAGCAACAACAGCACCAACACCGTGACCACAAACGGTATTTCGAAACGGTCAAAGACAAATTGCTGCAGTATAAGGCATACGAGAAAGAAACGGGCACATGCGCCAGTCATCTTACTAAGCAGGAACAGCACGGTGCCCGACTTGTGGGAAGCAAAGCCAAAACGCTGCCCCAAATACGTATAAATGCTTGTAAGGCCGTGCCTATAATACATTGGAAGCAAAAGGAATGAAATAATCAGATAGCCGACAAAAAAGCCGATGCACATCTGCAAATAAGTCATTTGGGTAACTCCGACATAGCCCGGCACAGATACAAAACTCACACCCGACACGCTTGTACCTATCATGCCGAAAGCCACCAAATACCAAGGTGAACGCCGACCCGCACGAAAGAAAGAATCATTTGTCGCATTCCTACTCGTAAAATGCGACACCAGCAACAGCACAAAAAAGTAGGCAACAATCGTTACTATGGTTATTATCTCATTCATAAATCACGTATTTATACCTGCAAAGGTACTTTAAAATGCAGGAACTATTCGGTCTCCGCTCAAAACAAATTATACTTTCGCTTGAAAACAAGCACATACAAGATTACCGGTACGCCAAAGAACGGAGTAACCACATTAAGAGGTATCAGCCCGTCATCACCGGGAAGTGTACAAAGAATGTTGCACAGCAAGGCCAGCACACTTCCGGTCAAGAGCGTCAACGGCAGCAGTTTGCGATTGTCGACAGAGCCAAGAAGCAAACGAGCTATATGCGGAACGGCAAGGCCTATGAATGACACAGGACCGCAATAGGCCGTAACTACTGCCGTAAGCATTCCGGTAATAAACAATAAAGCCGTCCGCGTCAGACGCATATCCACGCCTAAGTTCTCTGCATAGTTTTCTCCCAGCAACAATGCATTAAGCGGTTTGACAAGAGCCAACGACAGACACAGGCCAATGACTACGACCAATGAGTATGGCAAAAGATGTTCACAGCCAACACCACTAAAGTTGCCCAATCCCCAGATCACATACGAGTGTACGCCTTCGGCTGTAGCCATATAGTTAAGCAATGAGATGATTGAGCTTGTCACATAACTCATCATTATACCTACTATCAGCAACATCAAACCGCTTTTCACGTAGGCCGACAATAATAGCAATAACAGTATGATCACTCCCGAACCAATGAATGCTGCTACAAGAACAAGAAGAAATCCGGACAATACAAATGAGCCGGCCATAAAACTTCCCCCAAACAACAGCATGACAACTGCCACTCCCAAGCTTGCTCCGGCATTGATTCCTAATATAGAAGAATCAGCCAAAGGGTTGGCAAACACCGTTTGCAGCAACAATCCACTCACAGCAAGCGCAGCACCACTCAACATGGCTACTACCGCCTGAGGCAATCTTGATTGCAGCACAATGTATGACGCTATCGTATTGTTTTCGCTGCCGGTCAGGATTTGCCAAATACGAAATGGAGAATAATACACCGTACCATGAAAGATATTCAACGCAAACAAAGCCAGCAGTGCAATTGACATCAAAGCGAAAGGGATATAGGTCTTAGTCATGGAGTGGTGTAAAGAACATAGGTTTATGGTCGGGCAAAAGAGATGGATGGAATATGTGTATTACATCTGCCAGTAACAAATCAGGATGAAAGGGCTCAATATCAAAAAAAGGGACGCTCAATGTATTGCACCCATAGATGCGTTTGTTTTTAAAGGCCTTGAACTGGGCATACTGCTCCTTTTCCGCTCGAAGAGACTGGTAAGTATAATCACGCGCCGCTCCATACTTAATCAACCATATGTCTGCATCGTGGGCACGATTGAAAACCGTTTCAAACGACAAGCGAACACTGCCGCTCCCTTTCTTATCGGCAAATATATAATTGGCTCCGGCATCGGCATACAGCTTACCCACCGTGCTCTCAGCCGCAGGAACATACCAAGCGGCACCATTCATACAGTCACAAAGCAAAGAAGGCTTCACTAAGTTCTGTTTGTCTACCATCTTCTTTAATCTCAAATAGTTTCTCTCAACCTGCTGAAACAAAGAATCTGCTTCTCGTTCCTTACCGACAAGCATCCCAAAGAAACGCATCCACTCTGCGCGGCCGAGTGCAGAACTCTCCATGTAATCAGCACATTCTATCAAAGGTATGCCGGTGCGCTCTATCACTCCGTATCCGCTCTTTTCAAAGGGTGAAACCATCATAGCGTCAGTCTTCCCTGATAAAATCAGTTCGACATTGGGGTTCATAGCACTGCCCAGGTCCTTAATTTTTCCGCCTTTAACCCTTTCTATGATAGGCTGCTGTTTGATATACTCAAAATCACACACTCCCGAAACACGTTCGACAGCCCCAAGCTCTGTCAACAAGTTCGTATGAACGGATGTAAAAACCGCCAGCCGTTCCAAAGGCACCCTTACTACCGTTCCCTGAGGCAAGTCTTTGGTGCTTACACCCTTTGGAACCAGGATATACCGGCAAAGTTCTTTTCCGCTTTGCCAAGGGTCTTGAACAACTACTTGCCGATAACCGGCACCCTGGCTGATGCGTATCAGATGAGCATATTTGAAAGCTATGGTATCCGATGATACCATAGAAGCCGGTTTTCGTCCTTGCCCACAAGAGCAAAGGACGAAAATCAGTAGACATATTCCATAGAATAGATGCTTACACACTCTAAACGACTTTATTTGAGATTAAATACCATCTGCACAGGATGAACACCGGCAATATGCTTTTTCTGCAAGGTACCATCTACCTTGTACTCGTTTATATAACCCGCAATAGCATAATCGGCATAACCGTTTGCACCTACATTGTCGGAACCAATGAATATGTGTTTCGTCACGGGGTCTACTTTAATGAAAGTAGGAAAATCGGCCGGAGTCTTCACTAAGTTGTCTTTCTTGATGCCGGTCTTCAAGTCCATTGAAAAGTATGTATAGCCCGTCACATAAGTCAGTGGGTCCATATCAGCATATATCGCATAGAGTGTAGAACCATCAATGCACATCATTGAAGCATTCACCATTTCCGTCACCTTGTCATTCTTATCAATTTTCTGCAACATAGGCTTTATATCATCATAATTACCTTGCGAAATGACATACACATTGCCCTCGCTGTCGGCTGCTGCCACATTCGGATTCACGCACACCGGGATTTCCTTCTCAAGGCTGAATGTCGAAAGATTCACTTTGGCCACCTTTTTACCATTGGCATAACCGTTCAAATAATTCATGCCATCAGAAATAGCTACATACAGATAACCATTGGCTACGGCCATTTCTTCAGGATTAGGCCCGACCTTCACCGAGTCCTGCACCGCCATCGTACGCGCGTTGAAACGAGTTACGTAGCCATCAAAATTGGATATAAACACATACCCATCGGCTGTTGCCAATGCTCGCGGTGCCGAAACTTTAACTTGTTTCTCTACCTTCAATGTGTTTTTGTTTGCAACAAAAAGTACATTCGACTCATACGCAATCACAAACAGATGGTCGCCATAAATAATGCCGCCCTGCAATGTGTTGCCGGGCAAAAAACCGTTGGCTGCCACAAACACGCTGTCAGTCAATGCCTGTGTACCATAGTCAAGATAGCCTATCGTACTGCTTATCTTGCTATAATAGCTGCCTTGGTTCATTACATAAGCTCCATTGGAAGCTGTCGGCACAAAAGGCTTGTACTGATCCTTGTCGTCATCGTCGCTACAAGACGAAAAGGCAAACATACAAGCCATCAATAAAGATACTAAATAATACTTTTTCATTATGCTAAATGTTAGAATTTAATATTCAATGAAATGCGATACGAACGCCCAGGCATCGGATAACCCGCTACAAGTTCGTATTGCCGGTCGCCCATGTTTTGTAAATCGGCTCTTGCCTCCATCTTTATAAAGCTCATTCTGAACATGCGCCAAAACGACAAGCCCCAATCAAAGTAGCCCTTTAGCCGCGTTCCGGGTGAATGCTCATGAGTGGCATATCTATCCGACACAGTTGTTCCGGAAACGGCCATATTTACCCACGGATTCTCGTAAGCCAACGAAGTGCAAAGCGAATAACGCGGCACATAAGCAAGCTGTTTGTTGTAAGAACGGCCGCCCGTCTCGCTTTTATCGACAGCATGCTGCATGGAACAATTGCCTGCCAATGTCAGCAAATGACCATTAGCCGGCCTTATACTGTTTTCCAATGTCAGATCAAGGCCTTTTGCCTCCACTTTTCCTAAGTTGAGCGTGCGCCAGATATACAAATTGTATGGGATTGACGTTATTTTGTCATTCACCTGGTTATAATATGCGTCAGCAGTTATTTTCAGCAAAGTCCATGTATGGCTTATCCGCTTTTGAAACGTAAGTCCTGCGCCCAACTGATGTGTGCGTTCGGGACTCAAATCGGGATTGCCCAGATGATAATAATACGACTCCGTAAACGTGGGAACACGGAAAATATCCTTGTAAAACAGGCGCACATACAATTGTTCACGCGGTAGCAGCCGGAACGAAGCACCCACCGAAGGCGTCAGTCTCGCAACATCGCGCGCTGCAGTGACACCGTCAGCCTCATTAAAATACAGCGATGCCAACAGACGTCCTGACAAACGCAAACGCCCCAATCGGTAGTTCATCGTCATGCTCTGCAATAAGCTGTGGCGGCTCACATCCTGATTTATCTTTTGATTGCTGTTCAAACTGTTATAAGAATAATCGGCAGCATACGACAGTCCTATATTCCGTGCAGGAGCACAAGACACCAAAGCGGAAACATAGGCCTCGCGTTGCCAATAGTCTTGACGCCAAGCACCATCGGGATAGATGTTGCTGACATCAACATAGCGCGACTCTTGCCAATTATATTTTCCGATAAGTTGCGTTGTCCACTTGTTGTTCCAGCCCTTCAGCCAACGCACCTGCCCAAAAGCATTCCGATCATGCTGCTTCTCATTGTTAACCGGATTATAATAGACAACAATGCCCGGTAAATGGTGATTATTGTCATAGTAGTAGAGCTTGCCATCGATCAATGAGCGTTTGCCGGCATCCCAATAAGTATTGAGCTCGCCACTGAACGAATTCATTCTGCTGTTATTGCGATGCTCACGCGTCGTAATCAATCCGTTTTGCAACATGTATGGATAATCATTGCCTGAAAAAAGATAATTGCCCATCGCCGAAAAAGCCAATTTTCGTGTTATACGTTCGGCCCATCTTGCATTTACTCCATATCGGTCAAAACTCCCCTGCTCCAGACGTAGCATCCGCTTGCGGCTTTCTGAGCCACCGTTCTGAGCAAAAGGTGAAAACGTGCTTATATTTATTGTTGCCGATGCTGCTGCTGCACGTGCCGGCTGTAAAAGGTCGAAGTCATCACCGACAACAAGTCCCAACTGTTCCACTGAAGACAGATTAAAGCGACCCAAGTCTATCTGACCGGTTTGGGCATCACTCAATATGACGCCATCGACGGCTACTGCAGTATGTTGCGCGCCCAATCCGCGCACCGAAACCGTTTTCATGCCGCCTGCACCGCCATAATCACGGATATTGACACCCGAAAAACGGTTCAAGGCATCCTCGATGTCCACAGCTCCACGCTTGTATAAATCTCGGGCATCAAGTTGCTGCACAGGCACGAGGCTTGTTACAGATTTGGTTCCCGGCTGACTGGCAATCACCTTTACATTATCAAGTGTATAAAGTCTGCTACCCGCTGAATCTACGGGTGAAGCAGTCGCAACGACACACGCTGCAAGACTTACGACAAGCAATGGCATGCAAAGCCGATACCTGATATGACTTTCTTTTCCTTTTGTCACCTCTAATCTGTTCCGAATATAATCCGCACCCTTCCGCGAAGTGCTTTTATTGGATTTCCTGAATGGCAGGTCTTCTGGCTTGTTCCCGTAAAGATGCCTTCCCGAATGATCGACTCAGTGGCTTCAATTCAAGCTTGCAAAGCAAACAACATTGTTCTTTACGAATGATAGAACTTACAGCAGCGCGACTGCTCGGGATTTTCACCCGATTCCCCGGCATCGCCCTCACCGTTTCTTTCAACTCCGGAAAGGACAACGCCATGCCATTAGTGCCGCAAAGATAGGCTTTTTCTATGATAAAAGCCTATCTTTGCGAGTTGCTTTTCTTGGGCAAATCTCCGAAATCAGCCTCAGGGTGCAAAAAGTGTTGGCTTGGCTCGTGCCGGTGACGCAGCAAAATCCAAATGCAACGCAGCATTTTCAAAAACTGACGCAGCGTTTCCAACTGTAAAGCAACAGAAATCCGGAGGAAAAGCTTTCGCGCACAGTCCTCCGGATTATCACTAAAAGACAAAAGTGGTCTTATATATTTCCCTTAATTGCCGGCTACAACTATGAGAGTCAATCCGGCAATAAAAAACGCGAACATCACAGCCAAAAGGCCCTTAGTTGTCCGGTCGGCACCACAAAACTCTTTCCACACAAACACGCCCCACAAGGCAGCAATCATCGGTGCGCCTTGCCCCAATGCATACGAAATGGCTGCACCGGCTTTTCCTGCGGCAATGTAGCTCAACAATGTGCCAAGGCCCCAGACAAAGCCTCCAAGGACGCCCACACAATGGGTCTTGAGAGATCCGCTGAAATATGTGCTATAATTGGTAGGCGCACCGCTAAAAGGCCTTTTCATGGCAAGAGTATTAAAGATAAAGTTGCTAAGGAAAATTCCTACGGAAAAGATGAAAAATGCCGAATAGGGCGTTGCTTTTCCGACTTCGGGCTGCTCAAAATTTTCCAAATCCATAGCCACAGCAACGAAGCGGTAGAAAAACGACATCAATACGCCGGCAAGAACAGCCAGGAGAATTCCTTTACGGCTTGAACTGCCGCCTCTCTGCTGTCTGCCAGAAGCAATGCCATTGACAACGATGGCCACTACCACAAGAGCCACGCCGGCAAATAGTAATCCGGCATCTCCTTTCGGTTGACCGAAGTAATTGATGATGACGCCCAACACCAAAGCAAGCCCTACACCTACAGGAAATGCCACACTCATACCTGCCAGCGAAACAGAGGCCGTCAGCAAAATATTGGATGCATTAAAAATAAACCCACCCACAATGGCACTGGCAACAGCCACGCCCGATACCTGACAAAGGTCTGTGCAAAAACTACGGCCACCCGAGCCAAAACTGCCAAGAGTGAAGCCCATCAACAACGAGAACAAGAGAATCCCGATTACATAGTCCCAATAATAAAGTTCATAGCGCCAATTCCTGGCAGCTAACTTCTGCGTATTACCCCAAGAGCCCCAGCATGTCATGGTAACCACACATAGCACCACAGCAAGCTCATAACTATTTACAATAAACATAACTTGTAGACTTTATATATTTTACTTTCTATTTCTCACCTATTTCATTCGCATGCGGTATAGAGCACCATGCGCCCATGCGCGTTACACTAATTGACGCCGCCTTGTTGGCATCGCGTATTGCCTGCACTAATGTTTTCCCTTGGCTCAATGAAACACAAAGAGTGCCACAAAAAGTATCACCGGCCGCTGTTGTATCAACTACATGAGACTTGAAGGCTTCTATATGCCGCAGATTGCCGTTCTCTTCAGTATAAGCACCGGCACCACCTGCAGTAATTATCACTTTTCCCACTCCCAATTTCTGAATAGTTCTGATTGCCAGTAAAGCAGAAGCTTCATCAACGATCTCAATGCCGCTCATGCCGCTTGCTTCCGTTTCATTGGGAGTAATGATGTCAATGTTTTTCAAAAAGTCTTCGGGTAAAGCTTCCTTTGGAAATGGAGCAGGATTGAGCACAACCGTGACACCTGCTTCATGAGCCATTCGCGCTGCATACATCAGCGTAGGAATGGGTGTTTCCAACTGCATGAGCAAAATGGATGACCCACAGATTTCTTCGCGCGCAGCCTCGACATCTGTCTCAGAAAGCATGGCATTAGCCCCCGATGCCACGATAATGGAATTTTCTCCCTTTTCATCAACCGGAATCATAGCTACACCGGTCGAAACACCGGTAGTAAGTCGCACAAAACGCGTATCTATGCCTTCTGCCTCAAGCATTGCAAGCGATTGGTGGCCGAAACCGTCATCACCAAGACGCGCAACAAATAAGGAATCACCACCCATCCGCGCCACGGCTACAGCCTGATTGGCTCCTTTACCACCTTGATTCGTCATGAAATCATGACCGATAATCGTTTCTCCCGGTTTAGGCAAATGGTCGACTTTAATGACCATATCGGTATTGCAGCTGCCTATAACTGCTATCTTTGGTCTTTCCATATGAAATTAATAAATACTGTCTTATGCCGTATCTTATGTTTGTGTGTGCAGACAAAAATACAACATTCCTGCTATTTTACATGACAAATTGCCCTAATATTTAATTAAGCGTTCAATGATGCAACAAATTATGGCGGCAAAGACATATATCTACGTTTTAAATTCGTTAATTCACAAAAATTCGTATCTTTGTAGCCATAGAAAACGAAACAATCATATTCAAAACCGTATACCATGTATCAAGGACTCATTCTCGTATTGGCATTGATGCTTTCGGCGACCTCTACATTGGCGCAAAACGTAAGCGAAAAAACTCAGTTTCAAATCCTGACTTCGACAGGTCTTGCTTTGGACAATCATGGCAGCGAAGCCAATAATTCAAGGCTCTTTGTAGAAAAAGTGAATAAGAAACAAGCTTCTCAAGTGTGGCGTTTAGGCAAGCATAGTGATGGTTCACGCGCCATTATTAGCGTATTGACAGAAAAAAGCGTTGACAACGCCGGTGCGCCCGCAGGAGCTCATGCAGAAGTTTTGCAATGGGATACACAAAAAGACCATCAAAACGAACAGTGGATTATGAAGCAACTGCCAAATGGTTTATATACGTTTACCAGTAAGACAAGCGGTGAAAACCTTGGTTTTAGTGAGACACCAAAAAACGGCATGAAGGTTGCCCAATTTCCTGCCAATGCCAATGACCCCAATCAACAATGGCAATTGGTGAAATCAGCTCTGAAAGTAAAGTCAATAGCATACACCAGCACCAACGATTGGGAAAACCCACGTGTATTCGAAATCAATAAAGAACCCGCTCATGCCACTTTCATACCTTTTGCTACCATTGAAGAAGCAAAAGCCGACCCGACCTATCGTTTACCTTGGTTGCCAACAAAAAGCTCACGCATCGTCATGCTCAATGGAAAGTGGAAATTCAATTGGGTTAAAGAGCCCAAACTGAGACCTGTAAATTTCTATAAGCCCGGTTATGACGTAAGCAAATGGGATGAAATCAATGTTCCCTCCAATTGGGAAATGGAAGGTTATGGCACACCTATTTACACGAACGTTACGTATCCTCACGCCAACAAACCACCATATATCTTGCCGCAGGCCGGCTACACCAACGAAAAGGAGAGGAATCCAGTTGGTTCTTACCGTCGAGACTTTACCATACCGCAAAATTGGAATGGACAGGAAATATTTATCCACTTCAACGGAGTCTACAGCGCATTCTATATCTGGATAAACGGCAAGAAGGTTGGATACAGCCAAGGCTCGTGTACCGATGCAGAATTCCGCATCACCCCCTATCTAAAGAAAGGCAACAATACACTGGCCGTAGAGGTTTACCGTTGGTGCGACGGCAGCTACCTCGAAGACCAAGACATGTTTCGCTTAAGTGGTATCTATCGTGATGTCTATCTTTTCGCTACCCCTAAAGTACGTTTGCGCGATATTCACCTGACCAACAAGCTGACAGACGATTTGAAACAAGGGACTCTGAGCGTAAAAGCCAAAATCCACAACTATGGCGGCGATATGAAAAACTCACAGCTTCGCATCACCTTGAAAAACGATGCCGGAACTGCCATCAGCACATTGACATCGCCTATAACCGTTGCATCCAAAAACAAAGAAAGCATTGTCAATGTTTCAGGAAGCATCTCAAATCCGGCATTGTGGACTGCAGAGACACCCAACTTATACAATGTAGACATAGAACTAATTGGCGGAAACGGAAAGACACTTGAAGCGACCACACAACGTTATGGCTTCAGAAAGATTGAGATGAAAAATTCAAAGATTTACATCAACAACCGCCCCATATTCTTCAAAGGTTCCAATCGGCACGACATTCATCCCATTTATGGGAAAGCTGTGCCCATCGAGTCGATGCTTCAAGACGTTCTTATGTTTAAGCAATACAATTTGAACACTATCCGTACGAGCCATTACCCGAATGATCCCCGTATGTACGCAATGTTTGATTATTATGGCATTTATGTCATGGATGAAGCAAATGTCGAATGCCACGCCAATCATTCTCTATCCGACAATCCGGCATGGAAAGATGCCTACTGCATGCGACAAGTCCGTATGGTGGAACGCGACAAGAACCATCCGGGCATTATTTTCTGGTCAATGGGTAATGAATGTGGAAAAGGCAACAACTTCCGCGAAGCATACAAAGCCATCAGAGCTATTGATGACCGTTTCATTCACTATGAAGGGATGAACGAAGCGGCCGACATTTATTCAGAAATGTATCCCAGCATCAAACATATGGAAGACATTGAAAAAAATTCGGACAACCGCCCATATTTCCTTTGCGAATACGAACACGCAATGGGTAACGCAATGGGAAACATGAAAGAATATTGGGATCTCATCGAATCTTCGCGAAAAATGATAGGTGGTTGCGTCTGGGACTGGGTAGACCAAGCCATTGTCATGAAAGGGCAACCTAAAGACCACTATTTCTTCGGAGGTTCGTTTGGTGACCGTCCCAACGACTTCGACTTTTGCTGCAACGGCATTGTTACGGCCGACCGTTCAATAACACCCAAACTCCTTCAGGTGAAACATATTTACCAATATTTAAAATTTGCCACTGCGCCCGGTGGAGCAATCGAAATTGCCAATTGCTATGGGTTCCTGAATCTGAACAACTTCGGACTGCGTTATAGCATTCTGAAAAACGGCGAAATCGTAAAAACAGGAACGTTCGATCTTCCCAGTTGCAATCCGGGAGACAAAGCAACAGTCAAAATTCCCGGCTATTCAGAAGCAAAATCGGGCGAAGGAGAATATTTCGTAAACGTCGAAGCTTTCCTAAAAGAAAAGACCATCTGGGCAGATGCCGGACATATCGTAGCCAATGCACAACTAACCTACACAGAAAGCCCGACATATACACCTTCGCTAAAACCTGTACCTGAAAAGTGCAAACAGCGTTTCAGCATTGTCAACGACAACCACAATAATGTCTTCTTCCGCACATCGGAAACAGCCGTATGCTTCGACCGTTCAAACGGACAGCTTGTCATGCTTTCATATAACGGAAATAACATTCTCTCCGGGCGCGACGGATTCAAATTCAATTTTTATCGTTCCATCAACAACGATCGTCGTGAATATCCCATTCATAGCCGGAAGCTGACAGGCTTTGAATATCACGAAAAAGACAACGGCATGGTAGAAGTCAACGTATCCTATACTGATGTAATCAACAATTTGGAAGTTCCAAACACAATGGTTTATTGTTTGAACCCCGATGACGGTTCAATTAACGTAAAAACGACATTCGACATCAACAAGGATTACAACTGGCCACGAATCGGCTTGCAGATTGCCCTAAGCAAAAACCTTGAAAATGTAGAATGGTATGGCCGTGGACCTATGGAGAATTATCCCGACCGTAAAGACTGCGCCTTTATTGGCCGCTATCAAAACACTGTAGATGGCATGGCCGAAAAATATGTCCGCGCCGAATCCATGGGCGAGCGCTGCGATGTTCGCTGGGTTGACTTCACCAATAGTAAATATGGTATTCGCATTGCAAGCATAAATGCCCCATTCCTCTTCAGCGCCCTTCATTATACCGACCTCGACCTTTGGAATGTTGTTTATGGACACGATTTGCCCTCAATTCGCAAAGATGAGATCTATCTTTGCCTGGATGCAGCCATGCGAGGACTGGGCAACCAAAGTTGCGGACCGGCACCATTGGCCAAATATGAAATGGAACGCGGCAAAACGTATACACTTGAATTTTCCATCAATCCTATCAAAAAACAATGATAGAATTCTTACGAACACCGGCAGACTACCAAGAAAAAGGAAAGTATGTAGGGTTTGTCAATCAGGTAAAAGATGTATACGACTTATTTGACAAAATCGCCAAAGCCCTACACTTTCCTGACAGTGCCGGTGGCGACTGGAACAGTATTGATGAAGCCCTCCGCGACCTTTCCTGGATTGCCGAAAAAGAAGTCGTGCTTATACATCTGACATTGCCGCAACTTACATCCACTGCTTGGCAAACCTACATCAGCATCATTTCGTATGCTGTTGACAGTTGGGAAAATGACCCGGAGCACCATCTGACCGTTTTCTTTCCGGAAGACGCACTTCCAATGGTACAAGCAGCTTTACGCAGATTGGAATAAAAACAAACGTTTACCAAGACTCCATGAAATGATTTCATGGAGTCTTGGTAAACGCGTATATCATGTTTGATACCTATCTGAATCTATTCAGTTTTCTGCAAAATTATATCCAGACCAACTAAACAAAGATGCTTCAGCACCATAGTTTGCCGTAGATTCAATAAAGTTGTTTAGTTGGCCATTCACTTTCTTTCCTGTTAAGCTAAGCGTGTTGGTAACATTGACACTCGAATTGGCATTTCCAGCGCCCTTTTTATCGTTCATATCAATTAGGTCAATTGCACCACCGATACCTTTAACCAATGCATTTTTGATTGTTGCCTTTGCACTGCGGCGTATCTTTATTACATCCTGCATGCGGTCAACATTGTCGGTAGTATTGGCTGCATTATTTGCTATTGTGATGTTTTCGATGGTAAAATCAGATTGGCGCAAATGATCAGGATACAAGCCATCTAAATTACCATCTGCTTCGATACCGCGAGGATCGGCTTCTGTACTTGTGTAACCTTTTTCCCAAATGCCATAGCAATTCTTCAATGTTCCTGAATAGCCTTGAGTAAAGTCAAACATATCATCATCAGGATTTACAGCCAATAAATTGGTAACATTAACCGTGCCGCCGAAAAACTCAATGGCGTCATCGGCACTTTCAAGCACATAAACATTCTCGATTTTAGTACCATTACCAACACCATTCAAAGTAAGCCCATTGTGTTCTATATCTGCAGTAGAACGAGCTCCGGCATAGCAAATCTTCACATAAGTCAATGAGCCAGAATTATCGTTGGCTATATTCCCTCCATACTTGTAGTTGTTATCTATTTCCGTCAAACATACATCACTTTTGTCTTCACTTTGCCCTGAAATAGGAGCTTTACCATTGATAATGATACCTCCCCAAAAACCTGACTTCGGATTAGCAGAATTAGCAGTAAACACTACAGGTTTCTCGGCTGTTCCATTTGCATAAAGCTTGCCACCTTGAGCCACCAACAAATAGTTGCTGAAACCTTCTTGTGCTTTAATAACAGCTCCGGCCGGAATATTCAGACGACCTCCTTCTGCAATGACCACCGTTCCACTCAGGATATACTCCTTAGCTTCCAATGTCTCTTCCTTAGTAAGAGTTCCGGTCAAGATATTCCCACTTACGAGAATTGAGCTTCCGGGCTCTACTTTGTTGTCATCGCTATCGCTACCACACGCAGTTAAAGTAAGAGCGATTGCAAGGGCAAAACAAGATGTAATGTTTGCAACCATTGTTTTTTTCATTCTTTTCATTTTATGTTGATTTGGTTCTACGTTTCAAATTCTCTATTTCAAAAGGCACACGAAATGCCTAAACTTATATCAAGGCCTTTTTTATAATCACCCAATACAATTTCCCTACCGTCTCCATTCGCTTTACGAACCAACTTATATGATGGGTTCAACAGATTACGGAGTTTCAAATTCATGGATAAGTGCTTATTTAATTTGGCTTGAGATATTAGGTCCAATGTCATGAAACCTTCCTCCATAATATCCTGATAGCCTTGTGTGCCTATAGTATATACCTTATCACTCGAATAATTAAGGACTAATGTATTCGTAAGGCTTTTGTTGCTGCCCTTCAGCTGATGAGAAATATCCAAATTGGCAAGCCACGGAGCTGCACCTTCCAATTGCGAACCTGTTGTTACAGTCGCCATTGGTATTTTTGCATTCGTATAAATATACGACCCGTTCAAACAGAAAGAAAGTTTACTTATCATATCTGATTCCTTTCCCAACGGGCGAACAAACAAATCCTTTCGTATTTCCAGTTCAAGACCGGCCACAGTAGCTTTATCAGCGATATTTTCATAAGAAAGATACCCTCCGGCACTTGCGACCTCAATACGTGAGATTGGATTTTTAATGAGTTTGTAAAAGCTTGTAAGAGAGAACAACTCTCCTGCACTTAGATTGAAATCCCATTTCAAATCAATATTATAATTGTCTGATGGTTTCAGATTGGGATTACCTTGACTGTTAAAGTTTACACCTACATAACGATAGGGGGATATTTCTTTTGCCTGCGGCAATGTGTATGTTTTGCTTGCACTTAAACGCAGGGTATTTTTATCATTTAAATTGTATCTGACATTCAGAGCCGGAAGGATTTTATTTTTCTCTATTTTGTTTCTTCCCTTAGATCCTCCTCGATTCACATTGTAATCCACATTGACATTTACATTATCATATTTTACTCCTGCGTTCATACTCCAACGCGAATCAAATTCATAGGTTATTTCTGCATAGGCAGAATGAATGTTCTTCTTCACAGTATACTCATCCAAATTCTTTTGGATTTCGAACCATCCGGAGGAATAATTCGTCTGATTATAATAATCATCCAAAGAAAAGTCATCCAAAGATGGCACTATAGAAACTTTACCTGCTGTAAGGTTATATTCTTTTGCATTGAAATTGTCATTAACGAAATTACCGGTATAGCCAAATCGGATATTCGAAAGTTCGTCAGCTTTCCCTTTCAACCGATAAACAAAACCGGCTTTCACATTCAGGTCTTTCTCTTTCAAATCAGAAAAATATCGTTGCTGTGAATTACCCCTTAGCAAAGTGTAACCTCCATCATACTTTGTCAGATTATTGATGCGGCGATCGGGTTCACGTCCTCTTACGATGTTATAGGAAGCACCCACATCAAAACTTGCAGCATCGGTTAAAGTCCAATTTGTAATCAGTTGATTGACTAAAAGAAGATCGTCGTTCGTCTGCTGACGGCGAGTAAGGCCGAAATTCTCATAGTCATCATTAAAAATGGAATTTCTACCTTTATAATCACCTACAGATTGCGTATTGGCATGTATCATCATGAAATTATAACTTGCATGATGGCTGTTCTGCAATCCATAGTTCACGTTGGCAAGCACCAATTGATTGATTACCTCCGTATATTTCTTTCCATCCATGTCTTTATAGATTTCACCAGACGTGGTGGTATTGCGCACAGCCTCATTGGTATATTCATAATCAGACGAATGCCCCGCGGTCAGAAAAAAGGACAGTGGTGTTTTATTGTCACCGATATAAAAGCGCTTTCCTCCAGTAACATTATAGCTCCTGTTCATTTGAAAATGCTGCCTGGAAGGATCCAATTTGTTTTTAAATCCCCAAGAATTTTCATTTGCCGGTTCCGAAGCATTGGCAACGCCCATAAAATTAACACCATCCATTTTCAAGAATTCAGATGATACGGTTTGTGTATTCAATCCTCCTGAAAGGCCCACATTAAGTTCTTTATCATTCACTAATTCTTTGGACACGATATCAATAGCAGCTCCGCCCACATCACTGCTACCATTTGCGCTGAATGCCTTGTTCACCCCTATATATTTAATAATGTCCGTCCCGAAAAAATCCAAGGAAATATTTTTGTATTCGGGGTCTTCCGAAGGCAGTGCAAAACCATTGAATGTTGTCACATTGTAACGATCGCCCAACCCACGAACAAAGACATTCTTCACACCATCTTGCTTGGATACACCAGAAACCTTTGTAACAGCTCCTTCTGCATCCGAAACACCCTTACGCGAAAGTTCTTTTACACCAACAGACTGCATTGCCAAGACCGATTTTTTCTGTTCGAGTAAAAGAACATTTTCATTCTCACGGTTCTTTTTTACCGCAACAACCACTTTCGACAATTTTTGTGCATTCCGTTCTAATTCCACGTCCACGACTACCGGTTTTGTGCTTTCTACAAGAACTTTCTGCGTTGTCTCCTTATATCCTATATATTTCACAGCAATCTCATACGATCCATCTGAAAGGCCTTTGCCCAGTTCAAAAACGCCATTAACATCTGTCACCGCTCCAATCTGTGTTCCAATTACGCGCACTGCTGCTCCTACCAAGGGTTCTTTTGAAGACTTATCCTTCACTGTTCCCTTTATTACGGCTTCATCGGACGATATTGCCGGAAGAATATACACCAGCCACAAGAAAATGGTAACAGTAACTCGAACTAAAAATAATCCTTTCATCTAACTTTGCTATTAGTTTATTTCGATTGCAAAATTAGAAGTGAAAAGCTACGACAAAAATACAAAAGAATTACATTGCAATTTCAGATATTCAAGACACAGCACTGAAGCTTCTACGCATTTTACAATAGCTTCAGAGCGATACAAGCACAAGCCTCTGCATCAGCAAGTGCATGATGATGATTGGTCAGATCATAGCCACAGTATTCCGCTACAGTCTGTAACTGATAATTTGGCAAACGACCTCTGAGCTTAGAGCGTGCAGCACGACAAGTACAATAAAATTCATAATTTGGATAAAACATTCCGTATTCTTGGAAGACAGCCTTTAGGCAACCTTCATCAAAAGGACTGTTATGTGCCACCAATGGAAGCCCGTCTATTTTAGGAGAAACGGCCTCCCAAACTTCAGGGAACGGTGGTGCACATTCCACATCCAGCATAGTCAGCCCATGCACCTGTGTTGTCCAATATGTAAAATAGTCGGGCACAGGATAAACCAGGCTGTAGAATGTATCTACAATACTGCCGTCACGCACTATTACCACTCCTACGCTACAGACACTGCTACGACATTGGTTGGCAGTTTCAAAGTCTATGGCTGCAAAATTTTTCATCTATTTCTTCACGTTTGCCGCCGAGAAGCATACCTCTGGCAGCAAACGCAAAGTTAATAGAAAATCAAAATATATGAGTGCTATGGTTATTGCTTTTTGTTCGGCATGGTTTCCTCGGGAGACTCTTCCATAATTTCCGTATGTGCCTCTAACGCTTCAATGCCATACTCTTCATGATGCTGCGAAATATCAAGTCCGATCTGCTCACTCTTGGCTGACACGCGCAAATGCACCATCTTGTTTGATAACCAATAGAGAATGTAAGACATTATAAATGTATATCCGAACACAATCACTACCGCAAGCACGTGATTAAAGAAGAACCTTGCATGAGATATTTCGGCAGTGGCTGCATCAGGATAAAAATATCCATAGGTAAATATACCTGTCAATATGGTACCGATGATTCCACCCAATCCATGAGTCGGGAATACATCCAATGCGTCATCAAACAAATGCTTTTTCGCTTTGTAGGTCACGGCTGTATTACAAATAATAGTCGTTATGAATGCAATAAACATGCTTTGTCCTACCGTCACCCATCCTGCACTCGGTGTAATGGCCACAAGGCCTAATACCGCTCCGATTGCTGCTCCCATAGCCGATGGCCGACGTCCGAGAATGCAATCAAGAAAAACCCATGTAATCATGGCCGTGGCTGCTGCTGTATTGGTATTCAAGAATGCTGATATGGCAACACCATCCGCGGCCAGCGAAGAACCGCCATTAAAGCCAAACCATCCCAACCATAACAGAGCTGCGCCTAAAAGGACAAACGGTATGTTGGCGGCTTTGCCATCTTCATTTTTCCGTTTTCCAAGGAACAGAGCTCCGGCCAATGCTGCCACACCAGATGCAGCATGCACTACAATACCACCGGCAAAGTCGTGAACATGCATCATGCTCAGAAAACCATCGGGATGCCATGTCCAATGAGCCAAAGGACAATAAACAAGTATTGTCCATAAGCTCATAAATACTACATATCCTGAGAATTTGACTCTTTCGGCAAATGAACCGGTAATCAGAGAAGGCGTAATAATGGCAAATTTCATTTGAAACAAAGCATACAAGGCAAGCGGAATGGTTGTCGTTGCCATACCTATAGTACTTTTGTCAAGCCCCACCATGTTGTCACAACCTACATTGTTGAGCATCAAAAAACGAACAGGATTTCCTATCAGGCCTCCGATATCATCACCAAATGCCAATCCGAAACCGAACACTACCCAAATGACACTTACAACCCCCATTACGATGAAGCTTTGCAACATGGTACTAATTACATTCTTTGCCCGGACCATACCGCCATAGAAGAATGCCAAACCGGGCGTCATCATCAATACAAATATCGTAGCCGTAATCATCCATGCAATGTTGGCATAATCGCGCGCCTGCAACTTATCACTCAAATTGAAGTCTCCGGCATGCGATGACATAAATAATCCCATAACGCTGAACAGTGCTGTCAGGGCAAATAGTACCCACCATCTTCTTCTTTGTAACATAATGCTTGTATTTTAAATGATTTCAATTCAATTGTGTCATTGTTTTGACTGCAAAATTACAATTTTGATAGAAACACAGCCTAATATCGTGCAAAATTTCTCATTTCTGCGCAAAAATCCATCATTTTGATTTGCCAAGGCGTGCTTTTTGAAAACTGCGATAAACAAAGACAGAAGTTCAATCGCACTTTTGTGCTTTTCCGCAAATTGCGTAAAATGCAACATCGCGCATCGGCTCTGTGAAAAATTAGTATTTTTGCAAGTGAATGACTGATAGAAAGACTGACGAAGTTCAGCAGAAGAAATTTGAATTCATGACAACCGCCCCCGTTGACCAATTGGTAAGGCGGATGGCTCTTCCCACGGTAGTGAGTATGCTGGTTACGGCCATGTACAACATCGTCGACACTTTTTTTGTGGGGCAGTTGGGGGCAAGTGCCACAGGAGCCATCGGAGTTGTCTACTCTTTAATGGCCATTATACAAGCTATCGGATTCGGTTTTGGACATGGTTCGGGCAATTACATCTCACGGAAATTGGGAGAACGCCATGTCCACGAGGCTTCCATAATGGCCAGCGTGGGTTTTTTTACATCCTTTCTATCAGGTTTGCTCATTATGGTCGTAGGAATCTTAAATATGTCCCATTTAGCCATGTTCCTCGGCTCCACACCCACCATCAAACCCTACGCCGAAGAGTACATGCTCTATATTTTGTTGGGTGCTCCTTTTTTTTCGTCTTCGCTAACATTGAACAACCAGCTGCGCCTACAGGGTTCGGCCAATAAAGCAATGATAGGCATTACGAGCGGTGCAGCAATCAACTGCCTGCTTGACCCACTCTTCATCTTCGGTCTTGAAATGGGCATCTCCGGTGCCGGACTGTCTACACTGATCAGCCAGATTGTCAGCTTTGCCATATTGATTTACCAGACACAGCGTGGCGATACCGTCAGCATAGGACTGTACAACTTCCGTCCTTCCAAAATGCGTTATATAGCCATTCTGCAAGGTGGTATACCTTCGACAGGAAGACAGGGCGTACACTGCCTCGGCAACATCCTGATGAACCACGCCATGAAGATGTTCGGCGACAGTTTTTTTGCAGCCATGACCATTGTCATCCGTCTGTCTAATTTCATCTTTGCCGGAACGGCCGGAATCGGGCAAGGATTCCAACCTGTTTGCGGATTCAATTACGGAGCACATCGTCTTGACCGTGTCAAGGCGGCTTACTATTACACTCAAAAGCTGGCCTTATGCTTCTTAGGCGCCATAACAGTTCTCCTTTTTATCTTTGCACGTCAGATTACAGGGCTTTTCTCTGATATGCACGAAGTCATCGAACTCGGAACGCTAATACAGCGTTGGCAATGCATTTCGATACCGTTCATGGGCTACAGCATCATCATCGGCATGCTGCTGCAGAACATCAACAAATACAAGCAGGCAACAATTGTTGCCTTAAGCAGGAGCGGCATTTTTTTTGTGCCGGCCATTATTCTCCTACCCTGTCTGTTCGGCATGCAAGGAGTTATTCTGGCACAGCCCGTAGCCGATCTCTGCTCGTTTGCATTGGCCGTTCCGATGCAAAGAAAAGTCATTAAAGAACTTAGCTAAAACAACACTTAAACGAGAGCAGTACTTACCATGAAACCACTCACACAGCTCATCACGATGTTAGCAATTGCTTTCATACCTTTTTCACAAAAAGGCAAAGCCAACTTGTATCTGACAGTAGCACTTGAAACCGGGATTCCCATACAAGGACTGGGCGTAGAACTTGACCCACATTTTTTATCACAAAATGTAACAGCTAACAACGGGACACGGGCCGAAGATTGGGAGCACACTATATTAAGGAGGCTCAAAATGCTCCATTTTCAAAAACTACGGGTCATGATATTACCCGAATGGTATGAGCCTGAGAACGACAACGGCAATCCCGATATCACAGACTGGAACAAACTGACATTCACTTCGCCCGAAATGAACAGTCTCTACAAAGTGCTTGATTTCGCCGAACAAAAAAAGATTGCGGTCACCCTGACATTTTGGGGCGCACGGCCCAAGACTTTTCTTTTTACAAAAAACGCGGAAGGTTGGCTCTTTGGCCCCGACCAATACGAAGAATGGGCCGAGAACTTGTCCGCCTGCCTGAAACACTTGCTAAAAGAAAAAAAGTACACCTGCATTCATGAAGTCACACCTGTAAACGAACCCGACTGGTCGTTTTCAAAAGAAAGTATCGACCAGACAGAACAATATATCCGGATGTGTCGCGTACTTGACAAACGATTGCGCAAAGACAAATTGCGCAAATTGGTCAAACTGAATCTTTCCGACAATTCTGACGGAGGATATGGCACTCATGCTTTCCTTGAGAAATGCACAACCGAGCTTGGCAACATTGCCGACATCTTTAATTCACACACCTATATCTTCGGCTACGAAACTCCCAACAGCCGGATTCAGGAATGGGAAGCAAAAAATGTTGAATTGGCCGCAGCTGCCGGTAAAAAGCATTTCATCGGCGAATTTGGCAGCAATCAGACAGTCGGTTCAACGCGCCAACGAGACATTGACAGCTACGAACGAGGTGTACTGATGGCACGAATCGTCATAAACCTGCTCAATGCGGGAGCCGCCGGTGCCAGCTATTGGAGCCTGTTAGACCAATACTACAGCAAAAAAGAAGCACTCGAGCACTGCAACATGCAGCAACTGGGCCTCTGGCGTTACTTAAAGAAGGAATATGCCAACGATAGCATCTATGCTTTTCTGAAAGAAGACTATCAAGTGCGACCGCAGTACTACGCATTCGGCCTATTAGGGAACGCCATAGAAAAAGGCGACCACATTTATCCGCTTGAAACCGGCAACGAATTCATTGCCGCCACTGCTATTCGCAAAGGAAAAGGACGTTGGGCCTATCTGATAGCAAATGCGACCAACGAGGCTACCAAAGTTTTTATACGGAATTTATGGCAACAAAGAAAGCCTATATTCGACATCTACCAATACACCTCATCAGCATTGCCCGATGACGACAGCCTGTTAAGGCCGACCGCAGAAACGACTCTTAGAAAAGGAATCATTGAACTGGATATACCGCCACATTCCGTTTGCGCCTTGCGGCAACGCTGATTCCGCGCACGATAATTCAAGCGTTTCAAGTACTTTTACATCTCAAGCAGATCTAAACTCAGGGCTAAGGACAACCACGCTTTTTCCTTTCGTTAAAAAGAAAAACATGCCTTCGGAATTCCGAAGGCATGTTTTTTGATTCTCAGGCCACCCCACCCCATTTGCTGCGTCTGTTTATCAGCTGCTACCTCAGTTCGGGATAAGAAAGCTGCAAAATTATGAAGGAAAAAGTTGGTAGTCCAATAAATATTTTGTATCTTTA
>CAKRYD010000004.1 GCA_934426255.1 uncultured Bacteroidaceae bacterium
CGTGGGGTTGGTACGACCCGTGGTGGGGCTCAAGCTATTGGGGCTGGAACCGTCCCGTTTATTGGGGATGGAACAGGCCTTACTACGGTGGTTGGGGCCATCCGCATCACGGTCCCGGCCATGGCTGGGGACATGGTTTTGCTCCCGGATTCAATCATCCCGCAGGTGGCGGACGCGACTTCATGGCCGGCACCGAAAGCATCCGACGCGGTTCAGCTGGCGGCTACATCCGCCAGGGAGGCAGCAATATCCGTTCCATGGCAAGCGGCAACGGGGCAGGTCGTAACGGATTTACGAGCAATCGGGGCACCTTGTCCAAAAGTTTCCGCATAGACGGAACCAATACGCGTACCAACGATGCCATGCGTCAGGGTGGTGGCGGCTTTGCGCGCAATAACGGAACCTATTCGCGACGCGATGCCAACGGCACATTGCAGCAGCGTTATTCCGGTCGCAATACACGTAGCAGAAATGAGTCCACACAGCGTAGCACGCCACAGGTTACGCAGCGTTCAAACTCCTTCCCGTCAACTTCGCGCAGCAACGGTGGCAGCGTAGGTTCGTCGTCGTCGCGCGGTGGAGGCTTCTCGTCGGGTGGCAGTAGTGTTTCGCGTGGTGGAGGCGGCGGTTTCTCGCGTGGTGGAGGCGGTGGCTTCTCACGTGGTGGCGGTGGCGGACGCCGTTAATCCTTATTAATAATCAAACCAATCAGAATCATCATCATGTTCAACAAAATACTTTTGTCCGGAATCGGACTTCTGCTGCCGATTCTCGCTACGGCTCAGGATATCTATCAAATGGAAAATTTTTCGAGCGGCCAGCTCAACGGAACAGCTCGCTATGTCGGTATGGGAGGTGCCATGTCGGCTCTCGGTGCCGACTTGTCGACAATGAGTACCAACCCGGCGGCCATCGGATTGTACCGCCGCAGCGACATTGCCATGAGTCTGGGCGTTGTTACGCAGGAAGACGCCGAAAAATTCGACGGAAAAAACAAAACTCACCTCTCATTCGACCAATTGGGCTTTGTATATGCTTTCAAATTGGACGACAGCACGTGCAAGTTCCTTAACTTCGGCTTCAACTATCACAAGCAGAAAGATTTCAACCGCCTGATAAGTGCCTCCGGTTCGCCTGCCGGCAATGCTTCGCAAACTTGGCAAATGGCCGACCTCGCCTCCTATTGGGGCGGCCACGACAAGGCTACGCCTTTGGCTAACATGGGATGGGAAGCCTACCTGATAGGAGCCGACGACGACGGCAACTACAATGCCTACGGTGCTTCCGCGCTGGCCTACAAGCATGCCCGTTGGGGAAGCATACAGGCGTATGATTTCAACATCTCTACCAATTTGTCCGAGCAGTTCTACCTTGGACTGACAATCGGTGCCATGAATGTAAATTACCACAGCTATTCGCTTTATGCCGAGAATCTGGTCAATAGTGACGGTCAGGCAGCCGGCACGTATTCGCTCAGTGACGACAGGACCATTACGGGAAGTGCTTTCAATGTCAAGCTGGGATTCATAGCGCGTCCAGTCAAGGAATCTCCGTTTAGGGTCGGTGTTTCGGTTTCCACACCCACTTATTACAATCTTCGCCAACGTTCGTTCTCGCGCATATTGGCCAATTATTCCGACGACAACACCACATATGACCCCTATGCCGACATAGGCGGTTACGACTACAACATACACACCCCGTGGACCTTCAATCTGAGTTTGGGTCACACCATAGCCAATTGCGTTGCCATCGGAGCCGAATATGAATATGCCGACTATTCGACAGCCAAAGTCACCTACGACAGCGGTTATGACGACTGGGGATGGGGTTCCGACGAAACCGAAGACCGCGAGCTCAACAATCAGTCAAGCCGTTTCCTGAAAGGCGTAAGCACATTCAAGCTGGGTCTGGAATGGATGGTAGATCCAAAGGTAGCCATCCGTTTCGGCTACAACTATGTGTCTTCTCCGTTCAAGACAGGGGCATATCCCAACCAAACCATCAACAGTGCCTCGATAGACTATCAGACCACGTCGGATTATATGAACCTTTCAGGCATCAACCGCTATACGGTGGGCCTCGGATTCAATTTC
Source organism: uncultured Bacteroidaceae bacterium (assembly GCA_934426255.1). Classification (GTDB taxonomy): domain Bacteria; phylum Bacteroidota; class Bacteroidia; order Bacteroidales; family Bacteroidaceae; genus UBA6382. The sequence goes on from CAKRYD010000004.1 coordinate 2,097, forward strand.
GGCAAAGCCTATCTCGATGCCGCCTGCCAATACGCGCATCAAAGCGGCACATTTTATCCGTTTAACACGCAGAACGGAATAGACACGAACTTGAACGAAGCGCCTTCGTTCAAGTTGAATCTGAGCAACACCCAGTTGATGGTGACTGTAGGCTACCGCTTTTAGAAAGAGCAAATTTCATAATATATACGATTAGTAAGATTTAGTGCGATTGCCCGTCGTTGCTGTCATAACGTCCCTTAACAGGCGTTTCGCAGCTTCGAGGGGCTTTTTCATTTGCTGTGCCGGCAGTATGTGCCTGTGCTTGCCGGGAATCTGTTATTCTGCCGTTATGATTCCCTGCGTTCGGGTTTCAATTTCCAGCCTTTGAGAGCACATTCTAAAGCCACGGAAACTGGCCGTAGAGCTTGGTTTAGCTATTAATTGATAGATAATTAGATATTAGCGGTGGCAAACTTGCCGATATGTCGAAAAAAAGCAGTAAGTTTGCACTTAAAAATCCTACCAAAATGAAACTGTTCAATTTTTTCACGAAAGAGAAGAAAAAGGAAGTCCTTGACTCCGGTTTGCAGAAGACGAAAGAAAGCGTCTTTCAGAAACTGCGCAGAGCGGTAGCGGGGAAATCAACCGTCGACGACGATGTGCTCGACAACTTGGAGGATGTATTGATAACGTCGGATGTAGGTGTTGACACGACACTTGAAATCATTGACCGCATAAAAGAGCGTGTGGCTCGCGACAAGTATGTAAAGACAAGCGAGCTCAATGCCATTTTGCGCGATGAGATAACCACTTTGCTCTGTGACGACGAAACACGGTCGCCCGAAAAAGAAGATGCAGACGATGAGCGTCCCTATGTAATTCTCGTGGTGGGCGTAAACGGAGTGGGGAAGACCACGACCATCGGCAAACTGGCATACCTGTACAAGCAACAAGGATTGAACGTCGTGATAGGTGCCGCCGACACATTCAGGGCGGCAGCCATCGACCAGTTGTCCGTTTGGGCTGACCGTGTGGGCGTGCCGTTGATAAGGCAGAAGATGGGAAGCGACCCGGCCAGCGTGGCTTTCGATACGGTCAAGTCGGCCATGGCGTCAAAAGCCGATGTGGTGCTGATCGATACGGCCGGCCGCCTGCATAACAAGGTGGGGCTGATGAACGAGCTCACGAAAATCAAGAACGTCATGAAGAAGCTTCTTCCCTATGCGCCCAACGAAGTGATGCTGGTGCTCGACGGCTCAACCGGGCAGAATGCATTCGAACAGGCCAAGCAGTTTTCCAAAGCCACCGAGGTCAATTCGCTGGCCATCACAAAGCTTGACGGAACAGCCAAAGGCGGTGTGGTGATAGGCATATCGCATATGCTGCACGTTCCCGTCAAATATATCGGACTTGGCGAAAAAATCACCGACCTGCAGCCATTCGACAAACACGAATTCGTAGACTCTTTGTTCGACAACGTTCTATGAAGCAGCCTACAGTAGATGTCATCACGATGGGGTGCTCCAAGAATCTGGTAGATTCGGAAAAACTCATGCACCAGCTGATGCGCAATGGTTTCAAAGTGTATCATAATCCCACACATTGCCACCGCGACACAGTCATTGTAAATACTTGCGGTTTTATCAACGATGCCAAGGAAGAAAGTATCGGCATGATTTTGGAACTGTGCAAAGAAAAGGAAGAAGGACGCCTGAACAAACTGTATGTGGTAGGGTGTCTTTCGGAACGCTTTTTTAAGGAGCTCAATAAGGAAATCCCCCAAGTAGACCGCTACTACGGTAAATTCAATTATGAAGCCCTGATCAAGGACATGGGCAAGACATTTTATGCCGACAGTGCCGATGCGCGCAAGCAGACAACGCCCCACCATTATGCCTATGTCAAAATATCGGAAGGCTGCGACCGCAAGTGTGCCTATTGTGCCATACCCATCATAACCGGAAAACACCGCAGCCGCCCCGAAGACGAAATAGTGGCCGAGGTGGAACAGCTGGCTGCCAACGGGGTGCGCGAATTTCAACTCATTGCGCAAGAACTGACCTACTACGGGCTGGATCTATATGGCGAGCGGCGCATCGCCGACCTCGTGGAGCGTCTTTCAGATATAAAAGGCGTGGAGTGGCTTCGGCTGCATTACGCCTATCCCAACGGCTTTCCGATGGATTTGCTACGAGTGATGCGCGAACGCGACAATGTATGCAAATACCTTGACATTGCCTTGCAGCACGTGAGCGACACAGTATTGGCAAACATGAGGCGTCATATAACCAAAGAAGAACAATGCGACCTGATTGAAAAAATCCGAGCCGAAGTGCCCGGCATAGCATTGAGGACAACACTCATGGTAGGTTTCCCGGGCGAAGGCGAAAAGGAATTTCAGGAACTGCTGGACTTTACGCGCCAGACGCGGTTCGAACGAATGGGGGCATTTGCCTATAGCGAAGAAGAAGGTACCTATGCGGCCCTCCACCTGAAGGACGACATTCCTGATGAGGTGAAGCAGAATCGCCTGTCGCAGCTTATGGCCTTGCAGCAAGACATATCGGAAGAAATCTGCCACCAAAGAATAGGACGGCAGCTCAAAACCGTTATCGACCGAAAAGAAGGCGACTACTACATAGGACGCACACAATATGATTCGCCCGAAGTAGACGGCGAAGTATTCATCATGGCCGGTGCAAGGACATTGAGGCAGGGAAAATTCTATAATGTAACAATTACGGATGCCAACGAGTTTGACCTTTATGGAACCGTTGACTGAAGCATGACGCACGGGATAAAATGAACAACAGGGAGTTTATAGCCGAATTGTCTGCCGGAATGGGTATCAGCACAAAGGACACGCAGAAGATGGTAAACGACTTTATCGAGGAACTGTCTGTGATGTTCGACAATTCCAAGGACGTGGCCATACATGGCTTTGGCACATTCGAGCTGAAAAAGCGCAACGAGAGAATCATCATGAACCCGGCAACGGGCAAAAAGATGCTCGTGCCGCCCAAACTGTCGCTCGGCTTCAAACTGAGCAGTACGTTCAAGAACAAGATGAAGCAAGAATAAAAAAACACATGGCAAACGAAAAAGCAACCATACAGGATTTGGCCGAACGGCTTGCCGAGCGCAACCATTGCTCGCGCTCAAGAGCCGATATGTTCTTGCGCAAAATGTTCAATCAGATCAAATCGGGTCTCGCAACCGACAGTTTCGTAAAGGTAAAAGGACTTGGAACATTCAAACTGGTTACAACCGGCAGCCGTACAAGTGTAGATGTAAACACCGGCGAAAAGATTGAAATATCCGAGCATCAACGTTTGGTATTTACGCCTGATAATTCACTGAAAGAGCGTGTAAACAAGCCTTTTGAAAAGTTCGAAACCATCAAAATAGAGGATGATGGCATGGCATCGGATTTGGATTTGACCGATGACGAATCTAAAGAACCCGAAGCGGAACAAAGTCAGGCCGAAGAACCCGATACTTCGGGCGAACAGCCGGCAATCGATGAAATCGAACCTGCACCTGCCGAACAGCCGCAAAACGAAGCGGAAGAAATACCGTTGGAAACAAATCTGGAAGAATCAGACAACAAAACGCAGGACAACAGTTCGCTGGAATGCAAGACCGTATATATCGGAGAGCACCGGGAAGAATATCCGGAATCCCAAAAGGCAACCGCACAAAGCGACATAACAGAAAACACAGAGCTTGAAAAAGAAAATTCAAACATAGACACCGACCAAACCGACGAAGCAGAGACCGACAAAGAAGATGATGCGGAAAACGAAGACGAAAAGGCAAAAAGCAATTGGAGTCTGTTGTATATTCCGTTAGCCGTCATGGGCTTATCGGTATTGATGATAGCTTGTTATTTGGCCGGCTATTACCATCTGTTCGACTCGAAAAGTGCAGCTGATAGAGAGGAAATGATACCGGCATGCTCGGTAAGCATCACGAAAACCGCACGTCCTGCCATCACGGCCACACGCGACACGATGGCGGCGAAGGCAAACGAAACTGAAAGCAAAAAAAACGACCCGTTTGAACAAAGCAAACAATACGAACAGCTCGAAAACGGTGACTACCTGATAACAGGAACCTTGACAGTACACAAACTGAAAGTGGGAGATACGCTGCTCAAACTGTCGAAAAAGGCCTATGGAAGCTCAAAGCTCGTGCAATATATCGTCTTTTACAACCAACTGGAAAATCCTGACTGCATACAATTGGGAATGGAACTGAAAATACCAATGCTGGTAGACAAAACAAACGGCAAAGAGCCCGGTTTGTCCAAAGAAACATAGAATAAGCTCCTTTTTATGGATTTTTAAACACGGACTATGTTGAAAAACTCTATATTTGCATGAAAAGTCAAGGACGAAAACAATTAACAGCAAGATAAAAATGGAAGAAAATGTAGACATACGCAGTCTGAATGAATTGATAGAAAGCAAAAGCGGTTTCGTAACCAATATCACGACCGGAATGGCACAAGTGATAGTAGGGCAAAAGCACTTGATTGACGCTCTGCTCGTATGCTTGTTAAGCGATGGGCACATACTTCTGGAAGGAGTGCCCGGATTGGCAAAGACATTGGCCATCAAGACACTTTCATCACTCATCGATTCAACCTACAAACGCATACAATTCACTCCCGACCTGCTTCCCGCAGATATAATAGGTACCGTAATCTATAGCCAGAAGACAGAATCGTTTACCGTAAAGAAGGGACCTATATTTGCCAACTTCATATTGGCCGACGAAATCAACCGTGCTCCGGCCAAAGTGCAGAGCGCCCTGCTCGAAGCCATGCAGGAACGCCAGGTGACCATAGCAAGCGATACATTCAAGCTGCCCGAACCGTTCCTGGTGCTCGCCACACAAAACCCCATTGAACAGGAAGGAACCTATACGTTGCCCGAAGCACAAGTAGACCGCTTCATGCTGAAAGTGATTATCGATTATCCAACGATAGAGGAAGAACAGGAAATCGTGAAGAACCATGTCAATGGCAAATCGCAGACCGTAAAACCCATTGTGAAGGCCGAAGAAATAATGGCCGCGCGCGAAGTCATCAAAAAAATCTATATCGACGAGAAAATCGAGCGTTACATAACCGATATAGTCTTTGCCACACGCTATCCCGAGCGTTACAACATGGCCGACATGAAAGAAAACATCAGCTTCGGCGGTTCGCCACGCGCATCCATCAATATGGCTCTGGCAGCACGAGCCTACGCATTTATCAAGCATCGCGGATATGTCATTCCCGAAGATGTGCGCGCAGTGTCGCACGATGTATTGCGCCACCGCATCGGACTTTCGTATGAAGCCGAAGCCAACACCATTACAGCAGACGAGATAGTAAGCGAAATATTGAACAAAGTTCAAGTTCCATAGTGGATACCAAAGAGTTATTAAAGCGCGTCCGACAGATTGAGATCAAAACGAAAGTTCTGTCGAACAATATCTTTGCAGGCGAATATCACTCCGCTTTCAAAGGGCGTGGAATGTCTTTTTCGGAAGTTCGCGATTACCAGCCCGGCGATGACGTACGCGACATAGACTGGAACGTAACGGCACGGTTTAACCACCCTTATATAAAAGTCTACGAAGAAGAACGCGAACTCACCGTGATGCTTTTGATAGACGTATCGTCCAGCTTGTCATTCGGAACAATCAACGAATTTCAAAGAACCATCGCAACGGAAATTGCAGCGACCCTGGCATTTTCGGCCATACAGAACAACGACAAAATAGGCGTCATCATGTTTTCGGACAAGGTAGAAAAATACATTCCTCCAAAGAAAGGAAAGAAACATATCCTCTATATCATCAGGGAAATGCTGAATTTCAAGCCCGACGACAAGCGAACTGACATCAAGCAGGCACTGGAATTCATGATGAGCACACAGCACAAACGCTGCACCGCATTCCTGATAAGCGACTTCATAGACAATAATGACTATTCGCAAGCAATCACAATTGCCAACCGCAAGCATGACGTGGTTTCCATACAAATTTACGACAGGTTCATGGCCGCGCTTCCCAATGTAGGCCTGATGAAAGTATGCGACGCGGAAACAGGACACGAGCAATACATAGATTCGTCAAACAAAAAGGTTCGTGACGCGCATGAAAGGCACTGGCTCATTCATCAAGCCAACCTGATGAATATTATGAACAAGAGTAAAGTGGATATTATCTCAGTAAGAACAGACGAAAACTATGTAAAAGCATTGATTAACCTATTCTCAAAGCGAAAATAACCATGATGCGAAAAATATTACTTGTTATCGTCTTAATGGCCTCCCTTTCAAAAGCGGCAGGAAAGGTGACAGTTTCGGTCGAAATGGATTCAACCGTCATTCTCATTGGACAACAAGCGCATATAGCCCTGAAAGTCGTTGCCGACAGCCAGCAAAATATAACATTTCCCGTTTTTCCGCAAAAACAAATCATTCCAGGCGTCGAAGTAATCGAAGAAAAAATAACAGGAACCGAGGAACTGAACGAAGGAAGGCAGAAATCCATAACGAAGATATATACCATTACATCTTTCGACTCGACCTTATATTACATACCGCCATTTAAAGTTCGCGTCGACAATAAGAGCTACGATTCCAAAAGCCTTGCCTTAAAAGTGGAAACCATGGATGTCGACACACTTCACCTTGACAAATTTTTCGGGCCCAAGGAAATTGCCGATGTGCCCTTTTCGTGGAAAGACTGGCGCGGATTGTTTTATCTGTCATTGCTATTGATTCTATTGTTAGGCGTTTTCAGTTACATTGCCATCCAGCTGCACAACAATAAACCACTTATCCGCAAATTCAGAATCAAGCCTTCTCTGCCGGCTCACCAATGGGCAATGAGCGAAATCCAGAAGATTAACAAACAAAAGGACATCAGTGAAGATACAAAGGAATACTATACAAAACTAACTGATATCCTGCGAAGCTACATCCAAAAGCGTTACGGATTTAACGCAAAGGAAATGACTTCGAGCGAAATCATTGAAAAATTGAAGCTCTTGGATAAAAAATCAATTGAAGAGTTGCAACAATTGTTCCAAACGGCAGATTTGGTGAAGTTTGCAAAATTCCGCACGATGCTTAACGAGAACGATGAAAACCTATTGCGTGCCATGGACTTCATCAAGGCGACAAAGCTTGAAGTGCAGGAAAAGCCTCAGAAGCCTGTAGAAATTGCTCCGGAGGTACAACGTACACGACGCAGCCGCTTAATCTTGAAAATAGTCAACGTGCTCCTGCTGATTGCGAGCCTGGCTATTCTGTTTTACATTGGACGTGCCTTATATCTCATGTCCATATAATAAAAAAGAATTGTTATGACCTTTGCGAATAGCGAATACCTTTTTCTCTTAATCCTCTTAATACCGTATGCGTTGTGGTATTTTGTCTTCAGGAAGAAGAAAGAACCGACACTGAAAGTCCCTGATACGCAAGCCTACCGTTATATTCCACAAAGCAAGAAGCTATATTTGATTCATGCCCCCTTCTTTTTGAGGATGATCACATTTTCTATGATTATCATTGTTTTGGCGCGCCCCCAGACGCAGAACCATTGGAAAGACACCGAGGTTAACGGTCTTGACATCATGTTAGCTATCGATATCTCCACGAGTATGCTATCAGAAGACCTTTCTCCCAACCGCATCACCGCAGCAAAGAATGTAGCGTCGCAATTCATTTCAAACAGCCCCAATGACAATATAGGTTTGACCGTTTTCGCTGCCGAAGCATTCACACAATGTCCGCTTACGACCGACCATGTTTCACTTCTCAACATGTTTCAGGGCGTTCAGTGCGACCTTGCCGCCAGAGGCCTGATTGACGACGGAACGGCCATAGGCATGGGTATTGCAAATGCTGTCAGCAGATTAAAAGACAGTAAGGCAAAAAGTAAAGTAATCATCTTGCTGACAGATGGTTCAAACAATAAAGGCGACATCTCTCCGCAGACGGCGGCCGAGATAGCCCGTCTCAACAATATCCGAATCTATACCATTGGAGTGGGCACGAACGGAACGGCACCTTATCCCTATCCCTTGCCCGGAGGTGGTGTAAAATACGTGCAGCTTCCTGTTGAAATCGATGTCCAGACCTTGGTAAACATTGCAGAGAAGACCGGAGGTAAATTTTATCGCGCCACCAACAACAAACAGTTGAGCAAAATTTACGATGACATCGGTAAGCTGGAAAAAACAAAGATTATGGTTAAGCAATACAGCAAGCGTTATGAGGCTTTCCAGCCTTTCGGCCTGATTGCGATACTTTCGTTATTGTTAGAGTTGCTCATACAAAATATCGTACTTCGCAGAATCCCATAAGACACAGCCTATGTTCAGATTTGAGAACCCGGAATATTTATATTTTCTCTTAGTCATACCCGTTTTGGCTCTGCTGTTCTTGTTCTTGCGGCGGCAGCGCAAAAAAAGGCTCAAGCTGATAGGGGAATTGAACTTGATCAGTCAATTGATGGACGGCACTTCTTTTTGGCGTCCTATTATCAAGTTCACACTTTGTTTGCTGGCATTGGCTTCGCTCATCATCATGCAGGCCCGTCCCCAGCTCGGCCTCGAAGTTGAAACCGATCAGCGCAATGGAATCGAGCTCATGGTTGTGCTTGACATCTCCAATTCCATGCTGGCAACCGATGTCTCTCCCAATCGTCTCGATAAGGCAAAAATGTTGGTGTCCAACATTTCCGACAAGCTGCATAATGACAAAATCGGTCTTATTGTATTTGCGGGAGATGCCTTCATACAGCTTCCCATCACAAGCGATATAGTATCGGCTAAAATGTTCCTCGATGCCATCAATCCCTCCATGATTGCCACGCAAGGCACTAATATCGGAGATGCTTTGCAACTGGCCATGAACAGTTTTACAAAGCAAAAACATGTTGAGCGCGCCATTGTCATCATCACCGATGGTGAAGACCACGAAGGGAAAGCCGAAGAGATGGCGGCTCAGGCGGCCAAAAACGGAATACATGTCTTTGTCCTCGGTATAGGAAGCGAAAAAGGTTCCACCATACCTGTTTCGGGCGGAAAAGATTACTTGCGCGACCGTCAGGGAAATATTGTCGTCACAAAACTTAATCCGGCCATGTGCAAGAACATAGCTTCTCAAGGAAAAGGCGTTTTCATCCAGGTAGACAATTCCAATATCGCTCAAGACCGTCTGTATTACGAATTGAACAAATTGGAAAAGCAGGATTTGGGCAGCGTATCGTTTTCAAACTATGCAGAGCAGTTCCAGATACTTGCCTGGATAGCCTTGATACTTTTAGTTCTTGACATTCTCATCGACGAGAAAAGAAACCCCCGTTTCAGCCGTTTCAAATTATTTCATGGCAATGAAAAATAAGCACTTCACATCATTCCTCATACTGCTGGCTCTTTTGTGCCTGCCCTTTTCGGCCGCAGCACAATCTGCCGAAAAGTCCTACATGCATCGTGGAAACAGCTTGTTCAAGCAAAAAAAGTTTGCCGATGCCGATGTTTACTACCGCAAAGCCTTGGAGTTGAATCCGTCCAACTCGCGAGCCCGATACAATTTGGGTAATGCCTTACTTTCACAGCGCAAGCCGAAAGATGCCATGAAGCAATATGAAGAGGCCGCCAAAAGCGAGAAAAATCCCTTTTACAAGGCGGCCATTTACCACAACATGGGCGTAATCCTCCAGTCGCAGAAACAATTCGGACCGGCCATCGAGTGCTATAAAGAGTCGTTGCGCAACTATTCCGTTGATGACCGTACGCGCTATAATCTCGCTCTTTGCCAATACCAGCTCAAAAAGAACCCCAACAACCAGCAGCAACAAAAAAACAACAAGCAGAACGACGATAAGAAAAACAACGAAAAGGACAAGCAGCAGCAAAAGAAACAGGAGCAAGACCCTCAAGGGCAGCAACAACAAAAGAATCAGATGTCCAAGGAGAATGCCGAACAAATGCTGCGCGCAGCCATGATGGAAGAAAACCGCACGCAGCAAAAGGTTCGCAAGGCACAGCAGCAAACGCGTCCGCGCAATGTAGACAAGAATTGGTAAAATCATGAACCGCATTATATTATACATCTTCTTTTTATTACTACTCCCTTCTGGCATACTTCGTGCCGCAGTCCGCGTCGTGGCCTCAGCACCCTCCGTTGTAGCTCAGGGAGAGCAGTTTCGCCTTGAATACGAGGTCAACACCCAAGACGTAAAAAGCGCACAAGTCATTGAAAAGATACCCGGTTTCGACATACTGTACGGCCCCAGCAAATCGTCCAGCTACAGCATGCAAATCATTAACGGCCATCAATCGTCGGTCAGCAGCGTCACCTACGGTTATACCTTGATGGCTCAGAAAACGGGCACGTTTTCCCTGCCACCCATCACCGTCAACGTCGGTGGAAAAAACTATACATCCAACACCGTAAGGATTAAAGTCGTTGCAGGCAACGCCAATGCCGCCAATGGCGGCTCGTCGGGTCAAAGAGGCGGCTCTTCTCATCCTTCCCACTCGTCATCGAGTACTCCTGCCCACATTTCCAACAAAGATTTGTTCATTACCGTCACAGCTAACAAAACACGTGTTTACGAACAAGAGCCCGTCTTGCTCACTTACCGTGTATATACAAGGGTAGACTTGCGCCAGTTGGGCGGCAAAATGCCCGACCTAAAAGGGTTTATGGTCAAGGAAGTTCCCTTGCCCCAACAGAAAAGTTTTTCCGTCGATTCCTATAACGGACAGAACTATAATACTACGGTATGGAGCCAATACGTCATGTTTCCCCAACAGACAGGAAAGCTCACCATCCCCTCCATCAAGTTTGATGGCATCGTTGCATTTGCCGATCCCAATGTAGATATTTTAGATGCATTCTTCAACGGCCAGTCGGGAAGCATAGAGCGCAAGAAAACCATCATGACCCCTTCGCTCGACATCCATGTGAGCCCGCTTCCCGAGAAGCCCACAGGTTTTTCGGGTGCTGTAGGCAACTTCACCATCAAGTCGGTATTGAAAACGCCACATCCGCGTGAAAACGAATCGCTCAATCTGCAGCTACAAATCAGCGGAACAGGCAACGTAGACCTCATCAAGGCTCCTGTCGTAAAATTTCCGGCCGAATTTGACACCTATGCACCCAAACAAAATGCCCAGTCCAAGTTGACAGCCGCCGGCATGACCGGAACCATGACAATCGATTATGTGACAGTCCCCAAACGTAAAGGAACTTATACCATTCCTCCCGTAGAGTTCACCTATTTCGACACCTCGACAAGCTCTTATAAGACCATACGCACCCAACCCGTTACCATCGACGTGGCCAAGGGCGAAAAAAACATCTATTCCGACAAACAACAGGAAATCCTTGCCAAGAGTGACATCAGATATATCAAGACAGGCAGCGTGAGACTTCATCACGAAGAGGATCTCTTTTGGAATCGTTCCAATTATTGGCTGTGCTATTTTGCTGCCGTTATGGCTTTCATTGCAGTCTTTTATTATTTAAGGCGGCGTTCGGCACTTCAGGGCGACCTTGTGGGCCAGCGCATACGCGGTGCTAACCGGGCAGCCACTCTCCGGATGAAAAAAGCCGGCAAGCTGCTGCACGAGCACAATACCGAGGAGTTCTACGAAGAGACCCTGCGCGCCTTGCAGGGCTACGTAAGCGACAAGCTCAGCATTCCGGTGAGCGACCTCACCAAAGACCGCATATTGGAAGAGTTCCGTCTGCAACAGGTGCCTCAGGAGCTGGCCGACAGTTTTATACATTTGCAAGACGACTGCGAACTTTTCCGCTATTCGCAAGCCGGCAGCGAACAAAAATCGGCCGACGAAATATACGATAAGGCCACCGAAGTCATTGGCAGCCTGGATCGCATTCTCAAAAAGAAAAGAAAATGAAACGACTACTTTTTTTCCTCGTTCTGACCTTGATGTGCGGCATTTACCTGCCTGCCAAAGACATAAAGGCTACGGCCGACAGTCTCTATGCTGCCCGACAATATCAAAAGGCGGCACAGCTCTATGAGCAGCTCCTCGACAAGGGCGACAATGCCAACGTTTACTACAATCTGGGCAATGCCTACTATCGGATGAACGACATTGCCCATGCCATATTGAACTACGAGCGCGCTGCCAACCGCGAACCCGGCGATTCCGATATACGCTTCAACCTTACGTTGGCGCGCAGCAAAACCGTCGACAAGATAGAATCCAACGAAGATTTCTTCATCGTCTACTGGTTTCGCTCCTTTCTCAACACATTCAATACCGACCAATGGGGACGAATTGCCATCTTTTCGTTTGTCTTGTCGCTCATCGGTCTGTTGGCCTACTTCTTTGTCAGCCGGCTTAACATACGCAAGGTGGGCTTCGGCCTGGCCGTTGCCATGCTCTTCCTGACCATTCTGTCAAACATCTTCGCCTATTTGCAACGCTGCCAATATCTTGACAACACACATGCCATTGTCATGCAAACATCAAAGATACGCAGTACTCCAGCCGAGACGGGCACGGTTATCTTCAGTCTGCACGAAGGAACCAAGGTCAAGGTGATCGACAACACCATGCGTCATTGGGTGCAGATACGTCTCTCCGACGGGAAAACAGGCTGGATGTCTCAAAAGGACATGGAAATGATCTGACACCCTCTTTGGCGCACTATGCACGAATTGTTGGAGCTCGATAAGAACATCACCCTTTTTATCAACGGAAGCCATTCGCTGATGTGGGACTACGTCATCTACACGGCCACCCAGACACTGACATGGATTCCGGTGGGACTGATTCTGCTCTACATCGTATACCGACAGGGCGGAATGCGGTGCCTGCTCATGGTGCTGGGCATGATACTGCTTGGTATACTCATCAGCGACCAACTTTCTTCGAGCATCGTAAAACCGCTGGTCAAACGTTTTCGTCCCACTCAGGACCCACAGATAATGTATCTTGTCGATGTGGTAAACAACTACCGGGGCGGACGCTACGGCTTCTTTTCCGCCCATGCATCCAACACATTCACCGTAGCCCTTTTCCTAACGCTTCTATTCCGCCACCGCATGGCCGGTTGTCTGCTTGTCAGCTGGTCACTGCTCAACAGTTACACTCGCGTTTATCTGGGTGTACATTATTTTGGTGATGTGCTGGTGGGCACCGTCATAGGTGCAGCGGTCGGATGGGGACTCTATCGTTTTTTCATCTGTCGCATGCCCGACTACAAGCCCCATGATTCCCGCGAAGGCTTCACCTCTTCGGGCTTCACGCAAAAGAGCATGTATGCACTTTCGGCCTGCATCTTGCTCAACTATTGCGCCCTGTTCATCATTTCCTCTTTCTGCCCTTAAAATTCTGCGCCCTTCAGTTAGGATTTGCTGCGTCACTATTATTTTTCGGACGCAGCAAATTCCGACACGTGTACTTCCGTTTTTTACACTAATTAATTGGCGTGTCAGACATACGGATTCAGTAATTTGTCTTACCTTTGCCATACAACCCATCCAAGCATATCACACATGAAGAAATACGAATTGGAAATACCGGTAGCCAGCACAGAATTTCTGGATGCACGTCATTTCCTGATAGTCCTGCGCCATGAGCTGCTTAAAGACATGGGCGGAGAAATACGTCCCGGTCAGTTTGTGCAGGTATTGGTCGAAAATTCGCCTGCCACCTTCCTGCGGCGCCCCATTTCCATCAATTTTGTCGATGCCGCGAAAGGCGAACTGTGGCTCATGGTTCAAATCAAAGGCGAGGGCACGGAACACCTGTCAAGTCTGCGTCCCGGCGACATGCTCAACCTTCTGCTTCCGTTGGGAAACGGTTTCAGCATGCCCCGTCAAGGCGAACGAGTGTTGCTCGTTGGAGGCGGAGTGGGAGTGGCTCCCTTGCTTTATTTCGGCAAACGCCTGAAAGACGAAGGTTTTGAACCGACTTTCCTGCTGGGTGCACGCAGCGCAGGCGGACTGCTCGAAGCTTCTCTGTTTCGCAACTACGGACGCGTCATGGTCACCACCGAAGACGGCACTGAAGGCGAACAGGGTTTTGTTACGCAGCATTCGGTTCTTGCCGAGCACTTTGACCGCATCTGCGTATGCGGTCCCAAACCCATGATGATGGCTGTGGCTCGTCATGCCCGGCATAACGGCATCGAATGCGAGGTATCGCTGGAAAACATGATGGCATGCGGTCTGGGCGCCTGCCTCTGCTGTGTCGAAAAGACGGTAAGCGGCAAGGTTTGCGCCTGTACAGACTGACCGGTATTCAACATAAAACAACTGACATGGCAGATTTAAGAGTAAAGATAGCCTCGCTGGATTTGAAAAATCCCGTGATGACAGCTTCCGGAACGTTTGGTTACGGAACGGAATTTGAAGATTTTCTGAACATCAACCGTCTGGGCGGCATCATAGTGAAAGGCACGACGCTTCGTCCGCGCGAAGGCAACGACTATCCGCGCATGGCCGAAACACCGTCGGGCATGCTCAACTGCGTCGGCCTGCAAAACAAGGGCGTTGCCTATTTTTGCGAGCACATCTACCCGACCGTCAAGAGCTATGACACCAACGTTATTGTCAATGTAGCAGGTTCTTCGCCCGACGACTATGCCGAATGTGCCGCATGCATAGACCGGCTCGACCGTATTCCGGCCATTGAGCTCAACATATCGTGCCCTAATGTTAGGCAAGGCGGCATGGCATTCGGAGTCACCGCCGAAGGCGCAGCCTCGGTGGTCCGGGCTGTGCGCAAAGCCTACCATAAGACTCTGATAGTGAAACTGTCACCCAATGTGACCGATATTGCCGAAATAGCTCGTGCCGTTGAAGCCGAAGGTGCCGACAGCATATCGCTCATCAACACGCTGATGGGAATGGCCATCGACATCGAGCAGCGCCGTCCCAAGCTGAGCATTGCCACGGGCGGCCTTTCGGGACCGGCAGTCAAGCCCGTTGCCCTGCGCATGGTGTGGCAGGTGGCCCAAGCCGTAAAAATACCTGTTGTCGGGCTCGGCGGCATCATGAATGCCCGCGACGCCATAGAGTTTATCATGGCCGGAGCAACGGCCATAGAAGTGGGAACGGCCAATTTCATAGACCCTAACGTCTGCGAGAAGATCATCGGCGGAATAGACGCATGGCTTGACAACCATGGCTGTAAGTCGGTGGAGGAAATTGTAGGATGCCTGGAATGCCATTAAGAAAATCACATTGTTACACATTATAAAGCAAAAAGCCATGAAAGAACTCAAAGGTAGCAAGACCGAAAAGAATTTGCAGACGGCATTTGCCGGCGAATCAGAAGCTCGCAACAAGTATTCCTACTATGCAAGCAAAGCCAAGAAGGACGGATTTGTACAGATTGCCGCACTGTTTGAAGAAACGGCGGCCAATGAAAAGGAGCATGCCAAACTATGGTTCAAATACCTGCATGGCGGTGAGGTGCCCGACACAGCCACCAACCTGAAAGATGCTGCAGCCGGTGAGCATTATGAATGGACCGACATGTATGCCACATTTGCCGATGAGGCCGAGGCGGAAGGCTTTACCGAAATAGCGGCAAAATTCCGCATGGTGGCAGCTATTGAAAAGTCGCACGAACAACGCTACCTGAAGTTACTGCAAAACGTTGAACGCAAGCAGGTCTTTTCAAAAGATGGCGATTGCGTATGGCAATGCAGCAACTGCGGTCACATCTGTATAGGCAAAAACGCTCCAGCGGTGTGCCCCGTATGCCTGCATCCGCAGAGCTATTTTCAAGTAAAAGCAGAGAATTATTAAATCTTTGCAACGCATTGGTAAGCAAGTCTTCAAACAATTATTTCTTTGAAGACTTGCTCTCCAGGCGGTCAAGATAGTTTTCTTCTTTTTTCAAAGAATCCTTGTTTTCAAACACCATTTTTGCGGGCAATTTCACCCACTTTTTGTTTTCAACGCGACGCACATTGTTGGCTCCCTGCACTTCGTAGAGCAGGCGACCATGCTTGTCGAAAGAAAAAAGTATGTCCTGTTCGTCGGCACCCAGATCGTTTGAAAACCTGACGGCAGCCTTGTTGCCTTCTACCTTACAATCCGTTATAAACCAAGCATCATACAGACGGCCGGTCATGTAACCGTGCATTTTGCCGAGAAAAGAATAATTGGGAGCAGTGACGGTCGTATCGTATAGGTCGATAGCTATGGTTATGCCGTTTTGACGGTTGTAGAACTTACCTTTAAACATCCGCTTGTCCTGGGCAAACAGAGCGGTAAAACCTATGATTGCGGCAACGGCCAATAAAAGTTTTCTCATGGTTCAGATTCTTTTCCGACGGTAAAAATCATTGTTGTGGCGCCTATCGTGATAATGGCACCATCTTCCATGTTGATTCTGTCAGTATCCTTTAGGATTTCGTCCTGGTAGAAGGTACCTGTGTTGCTGGGCGCATCGCGCAATACAAAGCACAGTTCTTGTCTTTTATTACGCTTAACGGTTATGATGCAGTGAGTGGTGTCAACGCTGGGATCGGTTGTCTCGATAGCTGCATTGGCATTTGTGCCTTTCACATAGCGTCCCACTACATTTTCGCCTGCATAAAGTGGAATGACCTGCTTGGCGTGAAAAGCGTTTTCTATAACAGTGAGACAGCCCAAAACTTCTTTGGTGTCTTCCTTGGCCGCTTTGGCATTGACACGCGCCTTGAATACTTTTCCGCACGCGGAGCATTCGAAAACGAGTATGCGCCCTGCAGGATATGCAGTCTCGTCAAAAGTAAGGTATGCGCCGCATTTGGGGCAAGCTATACGTTTCATTTTAAAAGAAGAGGGTTAATTGATCTGCAGAATCCAGGCTTTTTCAAAGACTTCGATGTCATGAAAACCGTTGAGCGCTTCGCGCGCCTGTTGTTCTGTGGGATAATTGGAATAGATGACGCGTATCATTTTATTCTTGCGGAAAACGCGCGCACTATCAAGTCCTTTTTCTTTAAGCTGATCTACAAAAATTTCAGCATTGGCTTCCTTGATGGAACTGGCAAGAACGATGGTATAATAGGAGGCTTTTGCCTTGACAGTATTCGTGTCGGAGTGGTTTTCGGGAAGTGGCTTCACGGAATCGGTATCGCATGCAGTGGCAGGAGTGGGGACAGAGGGCTTTTGTATGGGCTGGGCGTTGGGCACCTGTTCCAACAGACTTTGTATGGGAAAGCCATACAAGGCACCGTTGGCGGTTGTAAGGCCATGGTTGTGCTGCTGTGTCTGGTTGGCTATGGTTACCGGAAAAGCCAGATAGAATACAATGGCAAGAATGGCGGCGGCCGCATAGTGGGCTACAGCTTTGTTAAGACGGATGGTGTAGTGCGTACCCGTGTTCAAGCTTTCGGCAGCATCGTTACAGCTCGTAGGTGCGGCTTCGGGCGTTTCTATAGGTTGTGTAACCTTGACGGGAGCGACATAGGGGGCGGAAGCATAGGCATCGAGGCCGTAAAGGGTAGGGGCAACTATGCCTCCCTGGTTCTTAGGGGTAAAAAGAAGTTCATTGTCGGCTTTCAATTCCAAAAGGCCCAGATTGTCAAAATCAAAAGCACCTTGGGAATGTAGAAGTTCCTTGACCCTTTCTATTTCGCGCTCGACCATGCGATTAGCCTCAGGGTAGTTGGTGTCGAACGCTTGCATGTAAGCCTGTGCAAGGAGGCCGTCATTGATTTTTAAACGTGCATTAAAGCCTATGGTACGCGTAGGAGGATAGAACAGGCCGCTTTCCTCATCGCGATAAGGAGGCTCGTAATGTGTGACAAAGCCCCCTAAACCGGGCATTATCACGCAATCGTGCTTCAAAAGCAGCTTTTCTATGAACTTTTCTACGCTAACCATGTTGTGCAAAGGTAAGCAATCTTTCCTTGATAAGTTGCATTTTCGCGAACATTTGTTTACGCATTTTTATTGACCTTCATTTATTGTTTTCCATCTTGGATTTGATTGCGTGGAACTTATGGCTAAAATCCAAGCCTTGGGAAAAGAAATAAATTTTCGGACTGCCGTTTTTGCAATATTGGGGTTGGCGTTTTGGCTATTTCACCTTATAACCTTCTTTGATAAGGACACTTTTTATCTTGTCGACCATATTACCTTGGATAATCACTTGGCCTTCCTTTGACGAACCTCCTGTTCCGCAAGAAGTTTTGAGGAGTTTTTCCAGAGCTTTCAAGTCATCAGACTTTCCAACGAAGCCGTCGACAATTGTCACGGTCTTGCCCTTGCGCCCTGCCCGCTCAAAATAGACATGCAGGTGTTGGCGGCTTTTAGGAAGCGTATCGGGTTCGTCATCCCGGCTTTCTTCATACTTATAGTCGGGATTGGTGGAAAAAACAATACCCAGACGGTCTTTCCAATCGTTGTTCATAAAATCAGTTTAATAGGTAATTTTCAGAAGAATACCATCGTAAGGCTGTACGGTTGCCTCACAAAAATGATTGGAAGCAAATGCCAGAGGAAGTATCTTGCTGCTGATCAGTTCTTTGGCCTTGTAATGTCCCTGCGGTATGCCAAGGAATTCAAAAGCATGAGCAGGAATATTCACCTGTAGTTGCTGCACGACGTTGCTGAAATTGGCTATGGCGAGAATGGCTTCGTTTCCTGTCTGACGGATAAAGGCGAAAATCCGGGTGCTGTCGAAGTGAGGATTGTCGTAGTTGGCATACATTAGGTCAAAAAAGCGGCCCTCATAAAGGGAAGGCTCATGCTGGACGGTGGATAGCAGTTTTGTGTAGTAGGCATACAAGGTGCGTTGCTCGGGCGACAGATTGGAAAGAGCATATCTGCCGTTCTTTCGCCACGCAACAAGGGACGGCACATTCCAGTAATCGAAGATAGTTGTACGGCCATCCTGTCCGCTAAAACCTTCGTGCTCCATACCCCGCTCGCCGAGCTCCTGGCCGAAATACAGCATAAAGGGATTCGTATTCATGCAGGCCGAAACCAAAAGGGCAGCGCGCCCCTTGCTGCCCGATGAGGCGTAAAAATCGGAAGCCAGGCGCTGTTCATCGTGGTTTTCAAGGAAATTGAGCATGTATTTCTGAATATCTCCCAAGGATTGCCAGCAAAAGGTGATGTCGGAGGCCGGGCGTTCCATTCGGGTGACAGCTCGCAACGTGTCGTAAAGACCTACTTTATCATAAAGGTAATCGAAATGTCCGCGATAGAGATATTCACGATACAGTAATGGATTATATACTTCGGCAATGAAGAGCACATTAGGATAATGACGCTTCACTTCGGCGATGGCCCAATGCCAGAATTCGCAGGGAACCATTTCGGCCATATCGCAACGAAAAGCATCGACCCCCATACCGGCCCAATAAAGAAGAATGTGAAGCATCTTGTGCCAGGTATCGGGCATAGGGTCAAAACGGCATTGACGGCCGCCGGCATAATCGATGCCGTAGTTCAGCTTGACTGTCTCGTACCAATCGTTGCGACCCGGAGTGGAAGAAAAGCAGTCGTTACCCGTTGCTTTGGCCGGATTTTCTTGATAGGGAGAATCCTCATACGATTTCATATCAAATTGACAACAAAGCGGATGCCCGGGTATATAATAGAAATTGTTGAACGGGCTGAAAGCTTGGTTGCAATTGTCATCGGCTCCCAAGTCTGCCACGCCTTCGGGCTTTTGGTCAGAATGGTATTGACGCGCCACATGATTGGGAACGAAGTCGATGACAAAGCCTAAACCAGCGGCATGTGTGCGTTTCAAGAGAGCACGAAACTCTTTCAAACGCTTTTCGGGCGACGACGCAAGATCGGGATCGATATCATAGTAATCCTTTATGGCATAAGGCGAGCCGGCGCGTCCCTTGACGATGGCCGCATGATCTTTTGCTATACCGTACTTTGAATAGTCGGTACAAGTTGCGTGTTCCAACAGTCCGGTATACCACACGTGCGTTATTCCTGATTTCTTTAGCCGAAGCAATACAGAGGGTGTAATATCGTTCATTTTTCCACAGCCGTTTTGCTCTATCGTCCCATTGAACAAAGGATGCGGATTATTGTTGCCGAACAAACGGGGCAGCATCTGGTAAATAATGATCTTGGACATGTTGAAAAAAATAAAAGTCCACAGACAGCCGTTGTGCCATCTGTGGACTTGGTTACATTATCTCATTATAAGAATAATACTATTAGCCAATGCCCTGAACGCTTATAGCTTCATTTCCTTTGCAGATTTTCGCAATCATTCCCTGCAAAGCCTTTCCGGGACCACATTCTGTGAAATCGGTAGCACCGGCTGCAACCATTGCTCCCACTTCAACCGTCCAACGTACCGGCGAAGTCAGTTGGGCAATAAGATTGGCTTTGATGTCTTCGGGATCTGTATGCGCCTGTCCGTCTACGTTTTGATAAACGGGGCATTTGGGCGCGTGGAATTCGGTGGCCATTATGGCATGTTCCAATTCGTCTTTGGCCGGCTGCATAAGCGGAGAGTGAAAGGCACCGCCGACTTTGAGAACCAAGGCTCGCTTTGCCCCTAATTCCTTAAGCTTTTCACAAGCGGCATTGACTGCTTCGATATCGCCGCTGATTACGAGCTGGCCGGGACAATTGTAATTGGCCGGCACAACAATGCTATCGGCTGTGCTCACTTCCTTGCAGACTTCCTCGACCTTTTCATCGGGAAGGGCAATGATTGCCGCCATTGTGGAAGGCTTCTTTTCGCAAGCCTTCTGCATGGCCATGGCACGCGCATAGACCAATTTCAAACCATCCTCGAAACTCAGAGCACCGGCAGCGACCAATGCCGAGAACTCGCCCAGCGAATGTCCGCCTACCATGTCAGGTTTCAGCTCAGGAGTGCATAAAGCCTTGATAACTGAGTGTAAAAATACAGCCGGTTGGGTCACTTTTGTCTGCTTGAGCTCTTCATCGGTTCCGGCAAACATGATGTCTGTAATCTTATAGCCTAAAATTTCATCGGCCTTGTCGAAAAGTTCTTTGGCCAACGGATTGTTTTCATACAAGTCTTTGCCCATTCCTACGAATTGGGCTCCCTGTCCGGGGAATACTACTGCATTCATAGTGTATTATCTCATTTTTATTTAGGCTTGCAAAGATACTGCTTTTTTCTCACTTTTGAATGAAAGTGCTATAAATGTTTTCTGTAGGTCTTGCCTTGGAGTTTAAGCATTTCATCGCGAAATTGTGCTGCTGATACGAAATCCAATGCCTTGGCTGCGGCTTCCATTTTCTTGCGCAGGGTTTCGACTGTTTCGCCATTGAAATTCTTTTTGCCATATTCCGATTGTGGTTCGGCAGCCATGGCCGGCGTTTCCTTGCCTTCGGCTATGTCGTATTTACTTATATTGTTTTCATCTTGTGATGCAACGAGCTGATTTCCGCCTATTGACTTTACGATTTGTTTTGGAGTGATGTGATGTTCCTCGTTATACTTCATTTGTTTTTCGCGGCGGCGGCGTGTTTCGTCAATGGTCTGCTGCATACTCTGCGTTATCTTTTCTGCATACATAATGACGCGGCCGTGCACGTTGCGTGCCGCTCTTCCTGCCGTTTGTGTCAGTGAGCGGTGGCTGCGCAGGAATCCTTCTTTGTCGGCGTCGAGAATGGCAACCAAAGACACTTCGGGCAAATCGAGGCCTTCACGCAGCAGATTGACACCTACCAGGACGTCAAATTTCCCGGCTCTCAATTCTTCCAAAATTCTGACGCGGTCCAATGTGTCGACATCGCTGTGTATATAGTTGGCACTGATTCCGTTTTTCAGCAGGTACGACGTAAGGTCTTCCGCCATGCGTTTGGTCAGCGTCGTAACCAGCACGCGTTCGTTGCTTTCTTTTCGTTGTTGGATCTCTTCGAGCAAATCATCAACCTGTGTGATGCTTGGACGCACAATAATTTCGGGGTCCAAAAGCCCTGTGGGTCTGATTACCTGCTCTACGACTACGCCGCCGCTTTGTTGCAGTTCGTATTCGGCCGGTGTGGCACTTACATAGATTACCTGCTTGGCCATTTCTTGAAACTCTTCGAACTTCAGCGGCCGGTTGTCGAGGGCTGCCGGCAGGCGAAATCCGTAATTGACGAGTGCTTCCTTGCGACTTCGGTCGCCACCATACATGGCGCTGATTTGCGGCACACTCACATGGCTCTCGTCGATAACAATCAGGAAGTCTTCGGGAAAGAAATCGAGCAGGCAGTATGGGCGCGTTCCGGGTTGCCGTCCATCGAAATAGCGCGAATAATTTTCTATTCCGCTGCAGTGTCCCAATTCTTTTATCATCTCAATGTCATAGGAAACGCGCTCGTGCAAACGGTCGGCCTCCAATATTTTCCCCATATTCCTGAAGTTGGCTTCTTGCAGGGCCAGGTCTTTTTCTATCTGCTCCAAGGCGGAGTGAACCATTTCCTTGGAGGTGATAAAGAGGTTTGCCGGATAGATTTTGTACTCGTCAAATTGTGCTATGCTCTCATTGGTTTCGCTGTTGATCTCTTCGATGCTGTCAATCTCGTTATCCCAAAACGAAATGCGTATGATGTCGTCCGAATAGGCCAGACACACGTCGACGGTGTCGCCTTTGACGCGAAAATTGCCGGGACGTTGTTCCAGATCGTTGCGTATGTATTGCGAGGCCGTCAGATCGCGCATCAGTTTGTTGCGTTCTATGATTTTCCCGCGTTTGAGCTCTATCATATTGTCATAGAATGCTCCGGGATTTCCCATGCCATAAATGCACGAGACCGACGAAACGACGATTACGTCTTGTCTTCCTGACAGCAACGATGAGGTTGCGGCCAGACGCAGCTTGTCGATTTCCTGATTTATTTGCAGGTCTTTTTCAATATAGGTGTCTGTCGATGCAATATAGGCTTCGGGCTGGTAATAGTCATAGTACGATACATAATATTCTACGGCGTTGTTGGGAAAGAAGTTCTTGAATTCCGAATATAATTGGGCTGCCAACGTCTTGTTGTGGCTTAATACCAATGTCGGCTTGTTTACGTTTTCTATGACATTGGCTATCGTAAAGGTTTTTCCCGAACCTGTTACCCCCAACAGGGTTTGTCCGCGTTCGCCCCTCAAGACTCCTTCGGTCAACTGCCGTATGGCCTCGGGCTGATCGCCTGTCGGTTGGTAGTCTGATATGAGTTTAAACCGATTCATGGTGCAAAGGTACACAACTACAGGCCATACTGCAAAATCTGACAAGCTAAGAAAATAAAACGGTGTCGTTTCGGCTTCTAAAACCGACCACGGGAGACAAAAGCCTTTTATCCGGCTTCTGCCTCCCGTGGTTATACATCCGGAGGGATGCGTCTATACGATATATTGCGAACTTATCGATTGGTTGCTCTCCACTCTGCGTATGGTTTCCGCAAAAAGATCGGCAACAGTGACCTGTTTAACCTTTGAACACTTTTTTGTGTAGGGGATAGAGTCGGTAAATACGATTTCCTCTAACACCGAATCTTCTATACGCTGCGTTGCGGGATCCGACATCACGCAATGAGAGGCAATTGCGCGCACTGAAAGTGCACCATGGTCTTTCATGATTTTGGCTGCCTTGGTAATTGAGCCTGCCGTGTCGACCATGTCGTCTACAATGATTACGTTTTTGCCTTTCACGTCACCGATTACCTGCATGGTTGCCACCTCATTTGCTTTTTCGCGGCTTTTATTGCACAGCACCAATGGGCACTGCATGTATTTTGCATAGGTATTGGCACGCTTTGAACCGCCCACGTCGGGAGTTGCTATGCACAGGTTGTCAAGATTCAGTCCTTTTATATAAGGAAGCATGATGCTCGATGCATATAAGTGGTCAACGGGCACATCGAAGAAGCCTTGCTCCTGGTCGGCATGCAGATCCATTGTAATCAAACGGTCTATGCCTGCCACGCTCAGCAAATCGGCTACCAATTTGGCCCCGATCGAAACGCGCGGCTTGTCCTTGCGATCCTGACGAGCCCACCCGAAGTAGGGTATTACCGCGATGATGTGACGGGCCGAAGCTCTTTTGGCCGCATCTATCATAAGAAGCAATTCCATCAGGTTGTCTGAATTGGGAAATGTCGATTGAACAAGAAAAACATCGCGCCCACGTATTGATTCTTCGTATGACACTGAGAACTCGCCGTCGGCAAAGTGTGTGATTACCAAGTTTCCCATAGGTTTTCCCAAACTTTTGCATATCTTTTCTGTCAGATACTTCGACTTGGTTCCCGAGAATACCATAAATGATGAATTGTCGCTCATTTTAATGTCTTGTTTTTATTGTCTTTATTTTAGGATGACCGTTTTGACAGGCTGGTTTTCCTGCTTTTTACGCTGCAAAATTAATAAAAAAGTAGCAAGCAAAGAGATGTTTAAGACGTTTTCTGCTCATCTTTCAAAGCTTCTTTTGCCTGAAGTGTATAGCTGATGTTTTGCTCGCGATGGCATACGTCCACTTCCACACCGTATCGGTTGTTCAGGTGATGCGCAAGATGTTCGGCCGAATAGACACTGCGGTGCTGTCCTCCCGTACAGCCGAAACAGAACATCAGATCCGTGAAACCGCGTTGCAGATAGCGCTCAACGTGCATGTCGGCGATGGGATACACATGGTCGAGAAAACGCAATATCTCGCCATCGTTCTCAAGGAACCTGATAACGGGCTCGTCCAGTCCGGTCAGGTTTTTGTAGGGCTCGTAACGTCCTGGATTGTGTGTGCTGCGGCAGTCAAACACATATCCGCCGCCATTGCCGCTCGTATCTTCGGGAATGCCTTTCCTGTAGCTGAAACTGAATACTCTCACCTTGAGCTTTCCTTTGTTGTCATATTTGGAGAACGTGGCTTTTCCGTCTATCGGATTTGATTTGTAGAGTTCCGAGTTAGTGGTCTTGAAACCGTCGCGGCGTTCCTTAATTTCTTCTTTGATTTGGAATTGGGGCATTTCCGTGATGCGTTGCAACACATCGCGCAGGTAAGGGTAGGGACACGAGCCGTCGGCGAGAGCCGTCCGCAGGTTTTCGATGGCCGGAGGTATGCTGTCGATAAAATACTGTTTCTTTTCAAAATAGCCTCTGAAGCCATAAGCTCCCAATACCTGCAGCAGTCGGAACAATACGAACTGGCGCAAATTGCTGCGAAAGGCGGCTTCTTTCACATCGGCATATTGCCGCAGCGAAGAGATGTATATGTCAATCAGTTCGTCGCGCAAGGCCTGCGGATAGCGTGCCGAAGCCTGCCAAAGGAATGATGCCACATCATATTCCAAAGGTCCGCGCCGTCCACCCTGGTAGTCGATAAACTGTGGGGTGCCGTCTTCCGACAGAATGACGTTTCTGGCCTGAAAATCGCGGTACATAAAGGCGCTGTTGGTGCCTGCCGTCAGGTCTTTTGCCAGCAGTTGAAACACGGCTTCGAGCTTCAGTTCGTTAAAGTCGAGCTCAAGCGGTTTCAGGAAACAGTATTTGAAATAGTTCAAATCGAACAGCACGCTGTTTTTATCGAATTCGGGCTGAGGATAACAATGCCTGAAATCCAACCCTATGGCTCCGCGCACCTGAAATTCGGGCAATTTGGCAATAGTAAGTTTTAGCAGTTCCTTTTCCTTGAGATTGTATCTGCCACCTGCCTTGCGCCCTTCTTCCAGAGCACTGTAGAGCGACGTGCGTCCCAGATCGGTCTGCAAATACCGCTGCTTGTCGTCCGACACTGCCAGTATTTTGGGCACCGGCAGCCTGCGCCGCGTAAAATGACGGGTCAGAGCTATGAAGGCCGTGCTTTCCTCTACGGATGAATCGTAGGCGCCTATGACAGTCTGCGGTTCTGTTCCTTCGGGAGCGTAGATGCGGTAATATTGCCGGTTGCTCCCCGACTCGGGAAATTTTTCTATTCGGGCAGGCTCCTTACCCGACCATTTTTTATAGAGAGCTGCTATTTTCTGCATGTGCTTTTCTGTTTTTGATGTTCATCATGTGAACGGCTGCAAGGGCTGCCGTTTCTGTGCGCAGTCTGCTTTCGCCCAGACTCACGGGACGAAATCCGGCGGCAACGGCCATCTTGACTTCTTCGCACGAAAAATCGCCTTCGGGGCCCACCATGACCAGAGATTCGCTCCCATCGAGCACATCGAGCAAGTAGGGCCGTCCGCCTACATTCAGTTCGGGTTCGGCATAGCAGTGGGCTATGTATTTATGACCTGCAAAGGGACGGTTCAGAAAATCCTTGAATTTCACCAGACCTTCGACTTCGGGCAACAGTCCTTTATGGCTTTGCTTCATGGCCGATACCATGATTTTTTCGATGCGCCCGATGTTGACGTTCCTACGTTCCGAAAAGGCGCAATCGAGCAAGGTGAGACGGTCGAAACCTATTTCGGTGGCTTTTTCAGCCATCCATTCCGTGCGGTCGGCATTTTTGGTGGGAGCCATGGCCAAATGCAGCGTTCCGTTCCAGGGCTTGTGCCATTTTTCCTCCCTCATGATTTCAAACTGACAGTCTTTCTTGCCTGTCTTTACGATGCGCGCATCATAAAGAAAGCCTTTGCCGTCGCTTATCACGATGTAGTCGCCCTCGCTCAGGCGCAACACACGCAAGGCATGGCGCGCTTCCTCTTCGGGCAACTCCTGCACATGGCGTGCTTCGGGAACATAGAAAAATCTCACCTCTTTCATCGCCGCCGTTTAATCTCGTCGCGGATATGCGAAGCCAGTTCATAGTTTTCGTCGCGTATGGCATCGCGCAACACGTCCTCAAGCATTGGAAGTGTCAGGGTATTGATGGGAAGCGAAACGGCACCCTGCACATCGGAATGGTTGCACTGCTGTTCAAAAAGCGCTTCTTCTATGAATATGGGGCATCTGAACGCCAAAGCCATTATAATGGACTGAATGGCATCCATTTCCATAGAAAAATTCACGCCGTTGTGCAGCAGCTGCACCTGTGTCATATAGCGGTTGCCCCTGATTTCGGTCAATATCACCCCTTCGACTACAAAATCCAGCTCGGTGCCCAATGATTTCATGATTTGCGTCCAGGGAGCATGGAACTTCTGTTCACGATTGGAAGCAAACAACAGGTCTTCGGCCTCTCGCTTGTCGAGAAGAATGGGCATAAGCATTTTTCCGTCAACCTCCTTCAGTATCAACAGATATTGCGTGCCGTCGGCATGAATCTTTGAGATTTCATGCACTTTCAGACGGATTATTTTCGATGGGTTGCCTATCATATCCAATATGCTTTATGCAAAAGTACTCAAATATTCCGAGCCGCTGATTAGTTTAGCGGTAAATGTGCGATGTGGCAGACTATTTTTTCTATTTCAACAAGATTGAACATGCAGCATGCTGCCTTTTAGTCGCTTTTTGCTAATTTTGCCGCACAAATATATCTGTTATGAGAGCAATGGTATTCGCTGCCGGCATGGGCACACGCCTCAAGAGTCTCACGGCCAACCGTCCAAAAGCCATGGTCGAGGTGGAGGGCAAACCGCTGTTGGAGCATGTTTTAAACAAATTGCATCGTGAATCCGTAGGCAGCGTGGTGGTCAACGTCCATCATTTTCCCGACCAAATCATTGATTTTATCAGCCGTTATCCGTATAAAGATGAAATGCACATACAGGTGAGCGACGAACGCACGCTGCTGCTCGATACCGGCGGCGGACTGCGCAAGGCTTTTCCCCTGTTTCTCAAGTCAGACGCGGCTTCACCCATACTTATCCACAATGTCGACATCCTGAGCAACGTATGTCTGCACAATTTGTACAATGCCTGCAGCGGCCACGATGCCGTGTTGCTGGTTAGCCGGCGCACCACATCGCGCTACCTGCTCTTTGACGACGAAATGAAAATGGTGGGGTGGACAAATGTCCAGACAGGCGAAGTGAAGTCGCCCTACCAAAATCTGGATCCCTCACGTTGCCACAGATTGGCCTTTGCCGGCATTCATGTGGTTGCGCCGTCGATGGGAAAAGTCCTGGAAAAATGGCCCGAAGTGTTCGGCATCACCGATTTTTACATCCGCGAATGCTCGCATCTCGACATTAGGGGATATATACAGCCCGATTTGCAATTGCTCGATGTGGGCAAGCCCGACACCTTAGAGCGCGCAGCCTCTTTCATACACGACAATGGGTTGGAATAGGCCGCTTCCGGTCTGTAAACGCTCCCTTCCTTTTCTGATTGGCAGCACTCCGCTGCAAAAAGGCTCCCTATCTTTTTCAACAACTGCACAGGCAAAAAACAAACGGTGCGGAAATGATGGTCAACATCTCCGCACCGCCTTTACAGACCGACGCTACTGGTTTTATTCTTCTGCCGGTTTCATCCGCGCACTGATGATGCGCTTGTCGGGCGATACCACATAAATGGCATTGTAGAGCGTATTGACTGTCTCGCCCGACTTTGAAACCAATGAACGCTCCACTGCGCATTTGGCGATATACACAAACTCTGTGTTGGGGTTGGGAGCCTTGGACACCTGCACGGGAGTGACGGCAGCGAACGACACACGGACATTTTCGCCGTGCAGCTTGGCCATGAAGCCTACGCTTTCGTCATACAACCGTCCGGCAGCAGCGGCCGAAAGAGCCTCAGTGTCGTTGGCGGTGAGCGCCGACAGATAGGACGCCACCAAGGAACGCACGGCATATTTGTCGGGATAGGAAACGGTCATGCGGTCGATATTTTCTTTGGCGGCTTTTGCCTCGGCGATATAGCGGCCGGAAGAATGCTCGTCAATGTATTTCTGGTAAGACAAGGCCGTGTTTTCGGTGGTGGCATCGACCCAATCGAACGAATCTATTTTGGATTTGCAGGCTTCGTCGAACGCGCTATGAGGATAGTCGGCCAAAAACCGCACAAAATCGTCCTTGGACGGCGACATGGCTATTTCGCCCCATTTGGAACGGATGTTCTTCAGCATCTCAAGACGGCTTTTCACTTCGTTATTGTAAGGCGAATCGGGATAGTCGGCCAAAAACTGCTCATATTCGGCAGTGTCGAAACTGGTCTGTAGTGCGTTATAGGCCTGAGCCACTTTTTCTTCATGCACTTTATTCATGTAAAAATATAGACCGCCTCCTGCAACAGCTGCCACGAGGACAATGGCCACGATAACTTTCCAGGCCGAAGATCGTCCCTTGCGCGGCTTGGCAGGCGGGGCAGGTTCTTCGCTTTGGCCGTATTGATAAGCAGAAACTACCTTGCGGGGAGCCGGTGCCTCAGACGCATCCAGCACGCAACCGCAGTTGGGGCAGGTTTTTTCCTTTTTGAGCAAAATTTTTCCGCAATCGGGACAAATCACAATGTTGCCGGCAATCGCCACACCGCAGGAAGGACAATGTGGAGCAAGGTCGGAAACTTCATGACCGCATTCGGGACATTTTATAAGAGCCATGTTTTTAACTATTTGGATTGCAAAAATACATCTTTGACATCAGAACAAGAAAAAGTAGGGTGCTTTTTTTATGCCGAAGCCTGTCATTTGCCCTTTTCAAGCACCGATTGGACAGCGGCATAGGCCTTTACCCAATCGGTATCGAGCGAAAAAGGCGTAAGCTGACCCTCGGTCGTAACATAAGCGTCGGCCACCTCACGGTCGGGGTCATTAAAAAGACGGTTAGACCCCGAAGCGTCGATAAAAAGCAAGATGCGCTTCTTTTTGTCGGACTTGCTCAAACTCGTATTGACCAAAGCGTCACGGATAAAGCTGCTCACAAACTGGTTCATGTAGTAAGCCTGGTCGTCAAGGAACTTGACCGTGACTTCCTTGTCGCTTTTGAAAGCCTTCTCCTTGATATACTCGAGTCCTACGCGCTTGAACTGCGCTATCTTGCGGGAAACGGCATTGCTCTTGGGGTTTTCGGCCGCTTTCTTCGCGTCATTGAGCAAAGCGTTGTAGATATCCTGCGCATAAACAGGAAACGACAAAAAGGAAAAAAAGAAAAGTGTGACGATGAACTTTATCATAAAATAGATTATTTGTTTTTCTTCAGGCAAAGACGGTGAGTGATGCACGAGGGGAAATCCTCCTTGTAATGCGAAACCATCACCATCGTTTTGTGAGGCCTCGAACAAAAAGCCTCAATGATCCACATGGCACGGCGACGATTGCGCGCATCAAGGCCATGGAAAGGCTCGTCAAGAATAAGCAGGTCGGGGTCTTTTACAAAAGCCCTGGCCAAAAGCACAAGCCGCTGCTCGCCGCCCGAAAGCTGCGTGTAATCGCGCTTGCGCAGACTTTCAATGCCAAACAGGCACAACCAGAAATCTATCCTGGCAAAATCCTCGGACGTAAACTTCCGGAACAGACCGACAGAGTCGTAAAGACCGCTCGCAACAATGTTTTCGACGGGGACAGGCCTGCGATAGGAACGATACATCTCGGGACTTACGTATCCAATGTGCTTCTTAATGTCCCAAATGCTTTCGCCCGAACCGCGGCGGTGGCCAAACAGCGTTATGTCGCAGGCATAACTTTGCGGATTGTCGGCACACACAAGACTCAGCAAGGTAGATTTGCCTGCACCGTTCTCTCCTTCAAGAATCCACTTGTCGCCATAGTCGACACGCCAGTCAAGATTTTTCAGAATGGTACGCTCTCCGTAACGTATCGTGATGTCGTGAAACGAAAGCACTTCGGAAGTTTCGGCCGCAGTAAGCGTCGTGTGGTTGGGGAGCTGCATTACTTCACGGAAAATGTTTTCTTTTTCTTCGGGCGGCAGCGCAGCCTTCTCGTAAAGGCTGCTGTCGAAATCGCTGACAGGCATTTTCCGGATGCTGCCGCTGTCTACAACCACAACATGGGTGAAAGCCGAAACATCTGCGGCCATTCTGGAAACGACAAGGATGAGCTGAAGCGGCAAAAGCCTGACAATAGAATTGAGAAACGCAGCCACTTGCTTCCTGTTGGCTTCGTCGAGGCCTATATAGGGATTGTCGATGATCAGGAGGCGCGGACAATGCGAAACGGTAAAGGCTATCTGGAAACGGCGGTACTCACCGCTCGAAAGCATAACGGGCTTTTTCGCACGCAAGTCGTCAAGATGGAGCGCGGCAAGCAGGCTTTTGCTTTCGGGACGTTCGCCAAACTCACGGTCAAGCAGCTCGCCGACGGTCGGGGCATCATCGTCGAGCAGGCCTTGGTTCCAGCGCAGCTGGTAACAGGTGGAATCGGCATTGCTGCCATACTGATCGTGGAAGGTGACATACCTGATGTTGTCGGAAACGCGGCGCGACGCGGCGGGGGCGAAGTCATAGTCGATTTGTCCGCGGCGCAGACGGTAGGCTTCCCTGATAATATCGACCAATGTGGATTTTCCGGCTCCGTTGAAGCCGTAAATGATCCATTGTTCGTTCTTTCCCATGGCCAAATCAATCGGATTTTTGAACTGGAAGCTGCTGTATGCAACTACATCCGACAGTTTGAATATGGTAGAGTTGTCAGTTGTCATTCGTGGGTAGTATTTGTTTTGTATCACGGGCAGAATGGATGCGGCCGGCGTTCTTTTCCAAAAAATCGTGCCAGCCGGAATAAGGCCTGGCATGCCTTGCCTGACTGCCCTGCAGATAATGGCAATAGGCGGCGGCCAAAGCGTCTGTGGCATCCATGTAAGGAACGAGCGATGCGGCATCGAGATGGAAAATGTGGCGCAACATTTCGGACACTTGCTCTTTTGATGCCGCGCCGTTGCCTGTAAGTGCCATCTTAATCTTTGTCGGTGCGTATTCGAAGACTTCGATTCCGCTGGTAACCGCAGCCGCTATGGCCACGCCCTGTGCGCGTCCGAGTTTTAGCATGCTCTGTACGTTTTTTCCGTAGAAAGGTGCTTCGATAGCCATTGCAGTTGGCGCGAAGGAGCTTATAAGTCCGCTGACGCGCTCATAGATGCGTCCGAGCTTGGCGTGAACGTCTGTACACTTCCTGAGGTCTATGACGCCCATGGCTTTGAGTTGGGGTTGGCGACCTTGCATCTTTATCAGGCCATAGCCTAAAATGTTTGTGCCGGGGTCTATTCCCAAATATGTAGCTTCTTCTGCCATTCTGCTCCGTTGTAAACTATGGCAAAAATACGAATATATATCGACAAAAGCCCTTTTTGGGCTGTTTATTTGAGACGATGTGGGATTTATTACTTACCTTTGCAAACTCAACTTATAAATGAGTTCAATGATGAAGCGTTTAGTTTGTACCGTTGCGCTGCTGATTGGCTGGCTTTGCCTTTTTGCCGCCGAGCCGCAGGCTGAAATCAAGTTTGACAAGGCTTCCCATAATTTCGGAAGCTTTTCAGAAAGCAATCCGATTGTTTCGTGTATTTTCAAGTTCAAGAATACGGGTAAGGCTCCGCTTGTGATTAATCAGGCCGTTGCTTCGTGTGGATGCACGGTACCGACGTTTACCGAGAAACCCATTGCCCCCGGAGATTCGGGGGTGGTAAAGGTGACGTATAATGGTCAGGGCCGCTATCCGGGGCGTTTCAAAAAAGTGGTAACGGTGATGTCTAACGCCAAGTCGCGTCTCGTGAGGCTCTATATCGAGGGCAATATGATCGAGAACGTCAAGAAAAAGGATTGAACGGCTTGCAGGCATCATTTTCTTTTTTTCAGCAGTAACAAGTAACGATTATCTTTTTTATTAGATGGATAACATTTATGTCGTAATTATGGCCGGCGGCATAGGCAGCCGCTTTTGGCCGATGAGCAGTGAGGAAATGCCCAAACAGTTCCTCGACATCCTTGGCTGTGGCCGCACTCTTTTGCAAATGACGGCAGACCGATTTGCTCCCGTGTGCTCTGCCGACCATATTTGGGTGGTGACTTCAAAAAAATATGCGCCCATCGTCAGGCAGCAACTGCCGGAAATTCCGGAACAGAACATCTTGAAGGAGCCTTGCAGGCGCAACACGGCGCCTTGCATCGCTTATGTCAGCTGGGCCATCAAGGCGAAAGACAATAATGCCAATATCGTTATTACGCCAAGCGACCACTTTGTGGCCAATCCCGAAGAGTTTCAAAAAAGCATCAAGTCGTGCTTGAAGTTCTCTTGCGAGACCGACTCGATTGTTACCATCGGCATCAAGCCCAATCACCCCGAAACGGGATACGGATACATAGAGGCCGACCTTAGTTATTCATCGCCCACCAACAGCAACATATACCGCGTGGATTCGTTCAAGGAAAAACCCGATCTGGAGCTTGCCAAGCAGTATATCCGCGAGAGCAATTATTTTTGGAACGCCGGCATCTTTATCTGGAACGTCAATACCATTGTCAACGCCTTCCGGGTTTACCAGCCCACGCTCTCGCACATGTTCGAAAACATACGCGACAGCTATGGCACCGACAAGGAGCAAGAACTGATCGATGAAATTTATCCCAAGTGCGAAAACATTTCGGTTGACTACGCCATTATGGAAAAAGCCGACGAGATATATGTCTATCCGGCCGATTTCGGATGGAGCGACCTGGGCACATGGAGCTCATTGAAAGAGCACGTGAAAAATGATATACACGGAAATGCCAGAATAGGCAGCGACATCAATCTTTTTGAAACCAACGACTGCATCGTTCACACCACACAGGAAAAGAAAGTCGTTGTGCAAGGGCTCAACGGGTATATCGTAGCCGAAAAAGACGGCATTCTGCTCATTTGCAAGCTGTCGGAAGAACAGCGCATCAAGCTCTTCCACTAAACCGGAATGCATTTTCCATAAAGCGCGCAAGGCAGCGCGCGACACATTCACCTGGGCATCTTTTCAACAAGGTGCCCCTTATTTTATTCTCATAACTTCAAACGAAATTCGCTCCCTCTACGTTTCAATTCGCTCCCTACGACACAAAAAAGACAGCACACCGCGTGCATGAAACGCATAAAATAGTTGCAATCGTTTGCACATTCGTTCGTTTCGTGTGCCATTTTTGTTTCTTTAATTCTCTTTGAATCATAAAATTGCCCATTGACAATATTCTTTCATTGAAATCTTTCTAAATTTGCAACAGACAAAACAAAAAGTCTGCACCATGGACAACCAAATAAAAGAAATTGCAGAACGACTGAGCGGCTTGCGCGATGTGATGCAATTGAGCGTTGAAGAATTCGCACAGACTTGCGGGATAGACAAAACCGAATATGAACAGGCCGAAAGCGGCACAGGTGACATCTCGCTGTCAATGCTACAAAAAATAGCACGCAAAAACAACATATCGCTTGACGAACTGATGTTCGGGCTCGAACCGCGCATGACCAAGTTCTTCCTGACACGAAACGGTGCCGGAGTTTCAATAGAGCGTACCGAAGCCTACAAATACCAGTCGCTGGCATCCGGATTCAAAGGGCGGTTGATGGATCCCTTTCTGGTCACCGTAGCGCCCAACGACCGCCCCATTACGCTCAACAGCCATTCGGGACAAGAATTCGACATAGTGGCCAAAGGAACACTCCTTATCAATATAGACGGCAAGGAACACATCCTCAAGCCGGGCGACACCATCTATTTCAACGCCCAATATCCACACGGAATGAAGGCTCTCGGTGGTGAGCAGGCACAATTTATAGCGATTATAATCTAAGGAAAAAACATGCTTGAGAAATACTTACGACAAACGCACTTTTCATCACAAGAAGATTTCAAGGAAAATCTGCACATCAACGTTCCCGACAACTTCAACTTCGCTTACGACGTGGTCGATGAATGGGCGCGTATAGAGCCCGACAGAAAAGCTCTGTTGTGGACCAATGATGAAAACAAGCACAGGCAGTTCACCTTCGCCGAGATGAAGCACTATTCAGACCAAACCGCATCCTATTTCAGCTCATTGGGAATAGGGCGCGGCGACATGGTAATGCTCATACTGAAAAGGCGTTACGAATTTTGGTTCTCCATATTGGCACTCCACAAGCTGGGCGCAATATGCATCCCCGCCACACACCTGCTCACAGACAAAGACATCGAATACCGCTGCCAACGCGCATCCATCAAAGCCATCGTATGCGCCGGCGAAAAGACCATCACCGACCACATAGCAAAAGCCTTGCCCAACTGCCCCACCGTGGAAAAAGTCATCAGCGTAGGGCCGCTCATACCACCGGGCTTCGAGGATTTCGGCAAAGGCATCGAAAGCGCACCACCATTCAGGCAGCCCGCCAAAACCAACAGCAACAGCGACCCGTCGCTGCTCTATTTCACCAGCGGCACAACGGGAGAGCCCAAAATGGTAGTCCACGACTTTACCTACCCCCTTGGACACATCGTAACCGGAGCCATATGGCACAACCTGCACAAAAGCAGCCTACATCTCACCATAGCCGACACCGGATGGGGCAAAGCCGTATGGGGAAAACTCTACGGGCAGTGGTTTGTGGGAGCCAACATCTTCGTCTACGACCATCAGAAGTTCACACCCGCCGACATACTGCACAAAATAGAGCAATACCAGGTCACATCGCTCTGCGCACCGCCCACCGTATTCCGCTTCCTCATCCATGAAGACCTGTCCAAATACAATCTGTCCTCATTGGAATACTGCACCATCGCAGGCGAAGCACTGAACCCCTCGGTGTTCAACGAATTCAAGCGCCTTACAGGGCTCCAACTCATGGAAGGCTTCGGCCAGACAGAAACAACGCTCACCATCGGCACCTTTCCGTGGATGAAACCAAAACCGGGCAGCATGGGCGTACCCAATCCGCAATACGACGTAGACCTGATCGACGAAAACGGACGCAGCGTAGAAGACGGCGAACAAGGGCAGGTAGTCATACGCACCGGCAAAGGAAAACCCCTCGGCCTATTCAAAGAATACTACCTCGACGACAAACTCACCCGCGAAGCCTGGCACGACGGCATCTACTATACAGGCGACATAGCCTGGCGCGACGAAGACGGCTACTACTGGTACGTAGGCCGCACCGACGACGTCATTAAAAGTTCGGGCTATCGCATAGGCCCCTTCGAAGTGGAAAGCGCCGTCATGACACACCCGGCCGTCGTCGAATGCGCCATAACCGGCGTAAAAGATCCCATACGCGGCCAAGTAGTAAAGGCAACCATCGTGTTAGCAAACGCCTACAAGGAAAAAGCAGGAGAAGCCCTCGCCAAAGACATTCAAAACCACGTCAAGCAAGTGACAGCCCCCTACAAATATCCGCGTGTGATAGAATTCGTCGACGAACTGCCTAAAACCATCAGCGGCAAGATACGCCGCGTAGATATAAGGGCAAAACAGGAAACCGACGAGCCACAAAAGCCAACAGACAACAAACCCGCTTGAAAATGTACACCACGCCGGAAGGAAAAGTAAACTGCCAACTGATAAAAGTACGCCCCATCACCGATGAGCGCGGCTCCCTCTGTTATGTTGAAGCACACAAGGAAATACCGTTTCCCATCCAACGCATATTCTGGATCTACGACGTCAAAGAGGGAGCACAGCGCGGCGGACACGCCCACCTGACGTGCGCAGAAGCCGTGTTTCCTCTTTGCGGAAGCTTCGACATAGATATCGATGACGGCACACACCACCGGACTTTCACCCTTACGGCTCCCGATGAAGGCATCGTCGTCAATCCCGGCGTGTGGTGTGTCTTGCACGACTTCAGTCCCGGCACCGTCTGCATGGTTGCCGCATCGAAAGAATACGACCCGAGCGGCTACATCAACGATTACAGCCAGTTTTTGGAACTGATGCACCGAAAACAAAAGCCGAATGATTGAAACTGTCCCATATACCAACAATTTCAAGTCAACCTGGAATGAATTTGTCAGCACATCGAAAAATGCAACATTCCTTCTTGACCGCAATTATATGGACTATCACGCCCAACGCTATAGGGACTGTTCGCTGCTTTTCTTCGACAAGGGCAAACTTGCAGGCCTCCTGCCCGCCAACCTGGGCGAAAAGACGGTTTTTTCACACGAAGGGCTCACTTACGGAAGCCTGCTGGTTCAAAAAAACACCGGTTATGCCTTGATTCAGTCCATGCTCGATGCTGCCACAAGCCATTACCGCAATCATTTGAAGGCCACCGCTTTCATCTACAAACCGATACCCGCCATTTATCACCGCTATCCGGCCGAGGAAGACCTTTATTGGTTGTTCGCTCAAGGCGCGCAGCTCACGGCGCGTTCGCTCTCGTCGACAATTGAACTGTCGTGCGCGCAACCGTTCTCGACACTCCGCAAACGGCATGCGTCGAAAGCCCGAAAATGCGGCCTCACCGTTACTGAAGCTACCGACGAGAGCCAATGGAAAGCTTTTTGGAACATACTGACATCCGTTTTGCTTGCGCGCCACGGCTGCCGGCCCGTACATTCGCCCGACGAAATCCTTTTGCTCAAGCAACGCTTCAACAATATCAGGCTTTTCTGTGTGTTTAAGGACGTTGAAATGCTGGCTGGCTGCGTAGCCTATCTTACCGACCGCGTCATCCATATACAATACATCGCTGCCAGTGACGAAGGCCGCCTCTATGGTGCTCTCGACTTGCTTTTCCTCACCATGCTGAGTCTTCCTATGTGTAAAGGTCGCCGTTATTTCGATTTCGGCATCTCTACCGAGCAGGGCGGAAAGCTTCTCAATCCGGGCTTGCTCTTTCAGAAAGAGGGATTCGGGGCTCGCGGAATCTGTTACGACCAATACTGCTTGAAGTTATGAGGACAGACATTAAATACTTGGACTTGCAGAAGGTAACCGAAGCTTTCGAGCCCGAACTCAGTAGGGCCATCCATAAAGTGATTCAGTCGGGTTGGTTTCTTTATGGCTCAGAAACGCAACTCTTCGAGCAGGAATTTGCCGACTATTGCGGTGTGTCAGGATGTTTAGGCGTTGCCAACGGATTGGATGCTCTTACCCTGATACTCAAATCGTATAAGTATCTCGAAGGGTGGGCCGACGGCGACGAAGTCATCGTACCGGCATTCACTTTCATCGCTTCGGCCGGTGCCATTGAGCGTGCCGGTCTCCGTTCCGTGTTCTGCGATGTCTCGTCCGACGACTATCTGCTCGATTCCCACCTGATCGAATCGCTCATAACGCCCCGCACGCGCGCCATCCTGCCTGTTCATCTCTACGGACGTGTCTGCGATATGGAAACCCTATGCCGCCTTGCCGATGCCTACGGTCTGAAAATCGTCGAAGATTGTGCCCAGGCCCACGGTACATGCTCCGAACAGGGAAAGAGAGCCGGCAGTTCAGGTCATGCCGCCGCCTTCAGCTTTTATCCGGGCAAGAACCTCGGTGCCCTGGGCGATGGCGGTGCCATTGTGAGCAACGACAAAGAACTTCTTGCCGAGGCACACACGATTGCCAACTACGGAATGTCGACCAAATACGTCCATCCCATACAAGGCATCAACAGCCGTCTCGACGAGCTGCAAGCCGCTGTGCTGCGTGTCAAGTTGCGTCGTCTGGACGAAGCCAACGCCTGTCGCCGTCAAATTGCCCGTTCCTACGACGAGGGCATCAATAACCCTTTCATTCGCCTTCCCTATGCCGAAGCCCTCGGAGAGCGGAAAAGCGTCTATCATATCTATCCTATCTTCTGTCAAGAGCGCGATAAGCTGCAATCCTATCTGGCGCAGCAGGGCATCCATACTCAGATACACTATCCCATTCCCGTCCACAAGCAGGGAGCCTATGGGCAGTGGAGCCAGCATTGCTTTCCCGTAGCCGAACATTTGGCAGAGACAGAGCTGAGCCTGCCGCTCAATCCCTCATTAACACAAAACGAAGTCGATTACATCATAGATAAACTAAACCATTTCAAATGCTAACTCTTGATATACTTATTTGCTCGCTCAACACACGCATTGTGAGAGTCCCCGACATACTTATGCCGGTAAAGGAAGGTGTCAACTATATCATATCGCTGCAATACACCAAGGATGATTATCTGAAGATGATTCCCGAGGTGCTTTTGAAACGCAAAGACGTGAAACTCGTCAAGTTGCGTGGCGAAGGATTGTCGGCCAACCGCAACAATGCCTTGTCGTATGCCACCTCCGACCTTGTTTACGTCATCGATGACGACACCCATTTGTTGCCTCAAACCGTTGACGTCATTCAAGAAACCTTTGAAAAGAATGCCGACATCGATATTGCTGTTTTCAAGACGCAGAGCTATGCCGGAAAAGACGTTCACGAATACGAACAAAAGGAGCGCGACCTTACGACCTTCCGCGACATTCATTTTGTACTCACCACCGAGGTAGTCTGCCGCCGTTCAAGCATCGCCGGCGTTCTCTCGTTTGACCCGCGCTTCGGTCTGGGCTCACCTTTCCTGGCATGCTACGAAGAACAGATCTGGCTGGCCGATGCCCGCAGGCACAACCTGAAAATAAGATACTTTCCCAAGGCCATCAACCAGACTTCGGCCATATTCCTGCCGCGCTTGATTTATGTCGACAACAATGTGCAGCGCTCATTCGGTGCCTTGCTCTATTATGTCTACGGGACGGCAGCGTTTTACAAGGCCTTCAAGTTTGCTTTCGTCTCGTTTCGCAAGCGCACCGCCCATTTCTTTTCATTATACCACCATCTGCTGCAAGGCATTTTCTATATACGCAAGGCCAACAGCCGCCATCGTCCATGATTCTTGAAGTTCTTGTCTGCACATTCAACGACAGGATAGGGCGCGTTTCGGGCATATTCCTCCCACCCATGCCCGAGGTTCGCTATCTTGTGTCGTTTCAATATTCAGACGAGAAGTTCAAAGAGGCCGCCCGTTCGGCCGTTCCCCAACGCAGCGACATCCGCCTCACCTGTATCCAGGGACGCGGTCTGTCGGCCAACCGCAACAATGCCATTGCCCACGCCACAGGCGACATTTTGCTGATTGCCGACGACGATGTGAGCTATGAAAAAGACTTTTTCAGACACATCCTACAGTGCTTCCAATCCCATCCCCACCTTGACATAGGTTGCTTTCAGGCCGAGACCCCCGACCATCGGCCCTTTCGCCGCTATGCCGGCCATTCGTTCGACTATGCCCACCAGCCTCGCGGCACTTATTTCTGTTCTGTCGAGATAGCCCTTCGCCGCCGTCCCGACTGTCCGTCTTTCGACGAGCGCTTTGGCCTGGGCGCGCCTTTCCTCGGTGCCGGTGAAGAAGAAGTGTTTCTTTTGCAGGCCTTCAAGCGCGGATGGTCCATCCGTTATTTCCCTTTTGTCGTGGTACGCACCGAAGCCGTCACCACCGGCCGCCGCTTCTTCACCTCGCCGCCGCTGCAGCGTTCCAAAGGAGCCGTGCTTTGCCTCATCCATGGTCCATGGAGTGCCTGGCTGCGCTGCCTGAAATATGCCTTCACCCATTTTCGCCAGTCCAATCCGCTGCGCTCATTGTTTGAAATGACACGTGGCATATTCTACATCTGCCGATGAACCTTGTAAGCGTCATCATGCCCTATCGCAACCGCGCCGCCAGCCTCGAACGCGCCATGCAAAGCGTAAGAGCGCAGCGTTACAGACCTTTGCAACTGATTTTGGTCGACAACGGTTCAACCGACGATTCACACGCGATTGCCGAAACATTCAAGGAAAAATACGAAAAGCCCGATTTTTCTGTCCTTTCCACCGATTGCCCTACCGAAGGAGCATCGTGCGCACGCAATCGCGGTTTGGAAAAGGCAGAAGGCGCGTATGTCTGCTTCTTCGATTCCGACGACGAAATGTCCTACGACTACATAAGCAGCGTAGCCCCCATAGCCCGGGCACGAAAGCTCGATGCCGTGTTCAGCGTCACCAATATGGTGATGCCCGACGGCTCTGTCGTGGCGCGCAACTACGGCCGCAGCATGAATCCGGCCGCACAAATTCTCTCGGGCATGCTCTCCACTCAAGGTATCTTCGTGAGCAAAGCCTTTCTAGTTCGCTTGGGAGGCTGGAACGAGCTTCTGCCGTGTTGGAACGATTGGGAGCTGGGCCTGCGCCTGCTTTTGGCTCACCCTTCAGCCTGCTGGTACAGCAAAAAACCTTTCCACCGCATCTATCAGCATGCCGACA
The DNA here is from genome assembly GCA_934426255.1 of uncultured Bacteroidaceae bacterium. Classification (GTDB taxonomy): domain Bacteria; phylum Bacteroidota; class Bacteroidia; order Bacteroidales; family Bacteroidaceae; genus UBA6382. Next base: position 43,084 of record CAKRYD010000004.1, read on the forward strand.
GCATCACCGGCAACAGCTACAGCCCCAATTGCGACAACATCGTAAAAGCCCTCCATGCCGCACAAACCGATTTGGACAACTGCCCCACCGACGAGGCCCGTCGTTGCCGCCGTGCCCTGCTTTATAGAAGTGCCATCATGGCCGCCTTGTGCCGCCGCGAGGGCAATAAAGATTGTGCCCGACGGCTTTGGACGGCATTCGGCAAGGGACTTCACACCGTTCCCGCGTTTCTGCTCTACGCCTATACCCGCATGGGCGGGCGAGGTGCGTGGCGCATTGCCCTTTGGTGGACACAGATTTAGGAAGAAAGGTTAGGGGTAAAATTTGCTCTCTGCGGTTTTCGATTGGCAGCCTTTGAGTTGACATTTGCCGCGTCAGCCAACCGGCCTTGCCGGCCTCTCATTGCGACAGGAGGCCTTCGCGTTGCAACATGTCACGATAAAAAGCCGCTTTCTTATCGAGTGCCAACGGATAAGAACGGCTGCTGCTCGGCATGCGATACAGGCGTATGCCAAGACTTTCCACTTCGGTAAAACTTCCTACAGCGGGTCTCTTTACGTCCAGGGCGTCACACAGCTCTTCGGCAGCTTTGCCGCCCGTGGCCGCCACAGCCTTGCAGCAGGGAATGCGCTTGAGCAAGGCATTTATGTCGGTGCGCCCGACTACCTGCAGAAACTGGTCGGAAGCATTGCCTTTGAGGCGCTTCACAGTCACGGCCGTGTCGAAAAGGGCAATGCCTTTTTCCTTCAGGAAACGCTCGATGTTAGGTTGCCTGAATTTCTTGTTGGCAGCGTCATAAAAATAATTTTTATCGCCAAAGAATATTAGGGCGTAGATGCGCCACATGTCGTTCTGCACATTGGGATAAAAAAAGTCCATCGACCATCGTTTGCGCGGTGGCGGGAAGCTGCCGAGCATGAGTAGCCGGCTGTTTTCGGGCAAGAACGGCTGCAAGGGATGATATTCGAGGATTTCGGCTTCGGAAGTCATTTCTTGTACTTCTTTTTCTTGAGAAAATTGAATCCGGCATAGAAGCTTGCCGTCACCAGGGAATTGCGGATGGAAAACATGGGCTTCTTATAGGTGTAGGTATGGCCTACGAGCGAAATGCCGGCAAAGTAGCGCGAATTGTTCCACACGACGGAAGCGCGCGTAATGAAGTCGAAATTGAGGGCATCGAGGTCAAACAGTTTTTCGGACGCATTGAATTTTTCGCCCTTTGAGAAATTGTAGCCAAAGGTGGGCGAAAAAGTAAAATTGGCCAGGAAATTCTTGTGAAACACCCAGTTATAACCATATCCCGCACTTATGCTATAGTCACGGTAATGCACCGCGCCCACTTTCAGCTCGTCGAGCAAGAGCGGGCGGCCGTTATCGTCGTAAAGAAGAGCCGAAGGTAGTTTGGTATAGTCGAACCTTACATTTTCATGTGTATAGTTGAACCCGAGGATAAAGCCTCCCGTGCTTCGTTTTTGCACGGTGGATTGGCTGTAGGCCGCGGGATAAGAAAAATGCTTGTTATTAAAGAGGTAATATACATGAAGGTTCATGAAATAGGTGCTCATTCCCGAAAAAGACATGTTGCGTATGCCGTCGGCGGCATCGTTGCCGAATCCGCTGGCGCTTTTCAAACGATAGTTGTTGGCATCGGCCTCATAATAGTAGTCTATCCCCACAAATTGCGAATAGAGACTGAGATAGATGCTTGAGCGGTCGAACGAAGAGCCTTTGGCACCGATATTAAACGTATATCCCAGAAACAACAGGCTGAAACCCACATAAGGCCCCATGCGAAAAGGCATGTCGGGCGAAAAGCGCAGCTCCTGCTTGTTGCCATCGGCATCGTGGGCACTGAGCGAATAGAAAGAATAGCGTTTTTCGCCCAAAAGCATGGCACAAGCGTGGTAGCGATTGGGGGCTATGTAGTTGGTATCTACTTCGGTGATGGATTGCAGAAAACCGCGCAGACCTTTCCGCTTGGCCTTCGGTTGTATGTTGGACGAAAAGAGGCTGTCAGCGGCTATAGGCTCATGGTTTTCGGCCGAGAGGGGAGACACTGCCAACAATAAGCATAAGAAGAGACACGCCCGTTGTAGCATCTGACTGCTCAAAGCTTACCCAAAATTCTGTCGACCACCCAATTGACCGATGTGGCACTGACGCTGTCGCAGGTGCATATCGTTTTTTGCTGCAAATGCTCCACCACTTGTTTGATGAGCGGCAGCTGCACATGGGGTGGGTTTTCAATGACAAATTCTTCGCGGCCCCTCTCCGTATGGAGTGCTATGGGCTGGTAGGTAAACACAGAAAAACAAATTTGCCCCTTGTTGCCGATAATTTCAATGCGGTCTTCCTTGGCCGACTCGTGGGCCACGAAGCACCACGAACCCGAGCCCGGAAGCCCTCCGGCAAAGCGAAAACAGGCACTGACCGAGTCTTCCGTTTCGTAAAGACCACCGCGGTTGGCGCTATAGCCCTTGGCCTCGATGATGGGGCCGAGCATGCCTTGCAACAAATCGATCTGATGGGGAGCCAAATCGTAGAAATAACCACCGCCGGCAATGTCGGGCTGAACGCGCCAGGGCAGATTGGTGCGGTTGTAGTCCAAATCGCGGGGAGGCACGGCAAACCTTATTTGCACATTGATGACAGTTCCTATGTCGCCCTGCCGAATCATCTCTTTCACTTTCTGAAAGTAGGGAAGGTAGCGGCGATAATAGGCTACAAAGCAAGGTACACCGGTTTTCTCGGAGATGCGATTGATGCGGCCGCATTCTTCATAGTTGGACGAAAGCGGTTTTTCAACGTATACGGGTTTGCCCGATTTCATGGCCATGATGGCATAGGTGGCATGGGTCGAAGGCGGCGTTGCAATGTAGACAGCATTGACATCGGGGTCGTCAATCAGTTCCTGCGGGTCTGTATACCAGCGCGGTATGTTATGACGCTCGGCATAAGAGCGCGCTTTTTCCTTGGTGCGGCTCATCACGGCAACTACTCTCGAACCTTCTATAAGACTGAACGCCGGTCCGCTTTTTTTCTCGGTGACTTCACCGCAGCCGATGAATCCCCATTGAACGGTAGTTAATTTGTCTATCATACGCACAAAGGTAGTCAAAAATCCGTATCTTTGCCGTTAGTTTGAAGTAAAATAAAATGAAAACAAAGCAGAATAAAGCCATTTTGGTCATTGTCAAAAGCAGAAGCTACCGCGCCAGCTTTCAAGAGGCGGCCAACCTGATTGTTTCAAACCTGAAAGCATTGTGTGTTTCACTGTTTCCTTTTCCCCTGGCGATAGGAATCGTTGGAGCCGCGCTCTTGCAATTGGCAGGGGCGGGGATTGTTTCACTGGCAGCAAGCATCGTAGTGTTTTCTTTCGTTGTTTCAATGTTTTGCACAGCGTTTTGCCAAATGATGAAAGACTTTGGAAAGACACAGGCCTTGGAGAAAATCAGTTGGAAAAAAGACTTTAAGGCAATTGCCCTAAAGTCGCTCACTCCTTTCTACCTGCTTTTGCTGCAAACGGCCTTTTGGGCAGCACTGGCCATCGGGACAACCGTTTGCATCGGGCTTCGTCCGGGATGGGCAATAGCCATCGGCGGCGCGGCAGCCTTGATTGTGGTGGCTCTATGCGTTCCTTTTAATATAAGTCTGGGCTGCGCCTGGTTTTCGGGCCTGGGTTTTGTAAAGGCGGCACTGCGCGGATTCACAGCTATGCGCCACCACTACGGCACAACGCTGATGCTGCTTTTCATGTCGTTCATCGTCATAGCAGTAACGTGCATCATAGGCTACACGCCCTTGCTGATTCTCGACAGGGCGGTTGAAGCATCCGAGACAGCCGTTTCGTTTGGCGACCCTACCGACATGCCCTCACTGATTTATGTAGTCAGATTCGTATTGCGGCTTGTATTGTTTACCTTGATGGCTTCGATGCTGCTGATATGGCTCGTGCCACTTTATTTGCACCATTTTTCCATGCAAAAGAAAAACGAGGAACGCAAAAAGGAACAGGAAAAACTGCAAATGACGCGCGAAGCATACAAGGCAGCACGCGAAAACTATTATCTGACAACCCCCTGATTTTTTCCTTGGCAACAAAAAAGGCCGACTCAAAACGAGCCGGCCTCAAAAGCTAATGTATGAATTAAATGCTTCGTAAAGCCATTATTAAATGATGCCTTGAGCCATGATGGCTTTAGCCACTTTCATAAAGCCAGAAACGTTGGCACCCTTGACATAATCGACTGTACCGTCGGCCAATGTGCCATATTTTACACATTGTGCGTGGATGTCGGCCATGATTTGCTGGAGTTTTTGATCTACTTCCTCACTGCTCCAGTTGAGATGGTTGGCGTTTTGAGTCATTTCGAGACCCGAAACCGACACACCGCCGGCATTGGAAGCCTTGCCGGGAGCATAGAGCAAACCGTTGCTTTGGAAAATCTTGATGGCCTCGGGAGTAGATGGCATGTTGGCTCCTTCGGAAACAGCGATGCAACCGTTGTTGACCAAGGTCTGGGCATCGTCGCCGTTAATCTCGTTCTGTGTGGCACTCGGCATGGCAATGTCGCATTTCTCACCCCAAGGACGTGCACCGGCCACGTATTTAACATTGTATTTCTCGGCATATTCGCGAATACGTCCGCGGTAAATGTTCTTGAGCTCCATGATATAGTCGAGCTTTGCGCGGTCGATTCCTTCGGGATCGTAGATATAGCCGTCCGAATCCGAGAAAGTGACAACTTTGGCACCTTCCTGAAGGAGCTTCTCGGCAGTATATTGTGCCACATTACCAGAACCCGACACGCAGACGGTTTTGCCTTTGAGCTCGATGCCGCGGGTTGCCAACATATGCTTTAAGAAATATACGTTGCCGTATCCTGTTGCTTCGGGGCGTATGAGAGATCCGCCGAATTCGAGTCCCTTTCCGGTAAGTGTACCGGTATGTTCACGCGTAAGCTTTTTGTACATTCCGAAGAGGTAGCCAACTTCGCGGCCGCCAACACCAATATCACCGGCGGGAACGTCTGTGTCAGGACCTATATTGCGCCACAGTTCAGTCATGAACGCCTGGCAGAAACGCATCACTTCGGCATTCGACTTGCCACGTGGGCTGAAGTCAGAGCCGCCTTTTGCGCCGCCCATCGGAAGGGTTGTCAAGGAGTTCTTGAACGTCTGCTCGAAAGCAAGGAACTTAAGAATAGACAAATTCACTGACGCGTGGAAACGCAAACCTCCTTTGTAGGGGCCGATGGCGTTGCTGTGTTGTACGCGGTAGCCGGTATTGGTCTGTACTTTGCCTTTATCGTCAACCCAAGTGACACGGAAGGTACAGATACGGTCGGGAATACAGAGGCGCTCTATCAAATTGCTTGCCTCGAACTCGGGATGCTCATTGTAAACATCTTCAATGGAATTCAATACTTCTGTAACCGCCTGATAGTACTCTGGCTCGTTGGGAAATCTTCTTTTAAGATCATCGATTACTTGTTCTGCTTTCATTTTTTCAAGTGTTATAAATTCTATTTACCCTGCAAATTTAAGAAAAAGCACGGAAATATCAAACGTTTTGAATGGAAAACACGCAGAAAAAATCAATTTGTCAATTTTTCGCGCTTCAATTCATCCTTTTCTGTTCTTTAACAGGCTGCACTTGGCTTTTAATACTTGCACAACGGATGTTTCTTTGCAAAGAATGCGCAAGGAAATCCACGAAGACAAGGCCAAAGCCGGAAGGCCAAGGATGTATTTGTAAGGAGCAGGAGCCACGATACAGGCGGTAACGGCCAAAGCGAGCAGTGCGGCTTGAAGCACTCCAACAAGAAAGGAACGGGAGGAAAAGCTGAACTTGTATTTGGCATGATAGACCGACGAAATGAGCAGCAAATCGAACAGATTGGACAATGACAGCGCCATTCCGCAGCCTTTAAGCCCCCAGCAACGATAGCCTACGATGACCAAAGACACGAAAACCAGGTAATAGAGAAATTCCATGGTGAAATACAGAACGGAATCGCCGCGTGCAAGCGAAAGATAGGCGACCGGTGTGGTGATGGCCTTAAAATACATGTAGAAAGCCGCGTAAAGGGCCATGGGAACGGCCAGCATGAACTTTTCGGAAAACAAAAGATGTATGATCAGGGGAAGCAGCAGCACAAAAAGGATGAGAAAGGGTGCTATGAGCAGCATGCACACTTCCATCTGACTGTTGACGGCATGGTTCATCTTTTCTTTGTCGTGACAGATGGAAGAAAGGCGCGGAAAGTAGTCGGCATCCATGCTGACAAAGACAAAACGCGCATACGAGACCGTGAGCACGAAGCCTGCGCAGTAGAGCCCTTCGTCGGCCAGCGAACCTTGGTTGACGATATAGGAACGCACTGCCATTTCGGCCACGGCGGCCACGATGCCGGCCAATATATAGGAGATGCCGAGCCGTATCATGTCGAAACCTTTGCCCAAGGTTGAGCGCGAAAAAGGATTTGCCTTCCAGGGGAATATGCGCAAAGTGCAATTCAACTGTATGAGCATGGCGGCCAAGGTGCTGATGATTAGAGAGGGTATGATGCCGCCAAGTCCCCAGACATAATAAAATGGAACAGTGGCCATCAGTGTTGCCAAGGCACCGGCAAGTGTGACGAGTGCCAGGGTCTTCAGGCGGCGCATGGCCTTGAGTAGGGCAATCTCTGCGCCCGAAATGGCCAGCATGGCCACAACCGGCGACAACAAAGCGATCTGAAAGGTATAGGAATAGTCGCCAAACGAAAGTCGGCTGATGAGCGGTGACAGAAGCAGGCATAGCGACATGCCCACCAAGGCTGTCAGCAGACTCCAGCTGCGTATGACGGCAACTTGTGAAGCCAGCTTTTCGTGGTCGCAGCCTTGCCCTTGAAGCTCGGAAAGGCTGCGGACGGCCGTGAGCGGTATGCCAAACTGGGTGGCATTGCTCAAAAGGTTCATGGCATGGTTGTAGATGTCGATAAGGGCCAGGCCTACACTTCCCAAAAGCACCGCCACGAATTTGTTGCGGACGATGGACAGCAGCACGGTGATGCCCTGCACACCGCCAAAGAGGCCCGTGTATTTCAATACGTGGTTGTAGGCTTTGCTGCCCTTGTCGTCTTCGTGCGGGGCTTTTGTCTTCATATTTGTTGCAAAGATAAGTTTTTTCGTTTAATTTGCCGTAACTTTGCCGCAACAAGAGACAACAGAACATAGTAGAGGAACTATTCTTATGAAGATACTGCTAATCGGCGAATATAGCAATGTGCATTGGACGCTGGCCGAAGGGTTGCGCAAGTTGGGGCATAGTGTCACGGTGGTTTCCGACGGCGACGGCTGGAAGAACTATCCGCGCGACATTTCGCTCAAAAGAAATCTGTCGTGGGGCCGGGCAGGGGCTCTTTTATATGCTTTTCGTCTGTTGACGTTGCTTCCAAGATTGAAAGGATATGATGTCGTGCAGTTGATCAATCCGATATTTTTCAGCTTAAAGGCTGAAAAACTGATACCCATCTATCGCAAAATAGCGCGAAACAACAAACGGATATTTCTTGGAGCGTTCGGTATGGACCGCTATTATGTAAAAGCCTGCGTAGACACCGACATATTTAAATACAGCGACTTTAAGCTTGACGGCCGATTGCGCCAATCGCAAGACAATACCGTGTGGTATCGCGACTGGTACGAGGGAGACAAAGGCCGTCTCAATGACTTGATAGCCAATGACTGTGACGGCATCGTTTCGGGGCTCTACGAATATGATGCCGCTTATCGGCCCTATTTTGCCGACAAACTGACTTATATACCATTCCCCATCAATACCGACAAGATTGCAGCCCATGAAATACAGAGGGTTGACAATGTGAGGTTTTTCATAGGCATTCAGAAGCTGCGCAGTCAGTATAAGGGCACCGACATCATGTTGCGCGCCTTGGAGCGTGTGAAACGCGAGTTCCCCGATTTGTGCACCATCGTAAAGGTCGAGTCAGTTCCGTATGCCGAATACCAACGGTTGCTCGACTCATGCCATATGATGCTCGACCAGCTCTATTCGTACACGCCGGCCATGAATGCGCTGCTCGGCATGGCCAAAGGACTGGTGATAGTGGGCGGCGGCGAGCCTGAAAACTATGAAATTATCGGTGAAGACACTTTGCGGCCGATTGTCAATGTGGAACCAAACGAACAAAGCGTTTACGAAGCCTTGAAAGACCTGGTTGTACACAAGGAAAAGATTCCCCGGCTTTCCAGGCAGAGCGTGGAATATATCCGCAAGCACCACGATTACGTAAAGGTGGCACAACGCTATTTGGATTTTTGGACGAAAAGGCTGATAAAAAAAGGAAGAAATTAGATTTTTCCTTCCACACGAAAAAATACCCAATCGTCACCATAGCGTCCTACATTTGAGGCATCAAGCAACCTTGATAAAGAAGATCAGCCACCTTTTCTGCCATTATAATAATTGGATTTTACCACAATGCAACTTTACCTGCTATTCCTAAATCAATCGTTGCAGTAGCTACGCCCAATGCTTTGAACACTCTTCTCATAGTTGGAATAGTGATACTGTAACCTCTTTCCAATCGGGAAATCTGTGCTCTTTTCACACCTATACGTTCACCAAGCTGTTCTTGCGTCAAATTCTGTTCTATACGGGCCTTTTTGATTGCTTCGCCCAATCGATAAGCATGCAAAGCCTCATCCACGTCACTTTCAAAGGCATCACGTTTTGCTGTGCCTACTTTACCGAAATGCTTATCAAGCACATCGTCTAATGGGGTAAGATTTATCTGTGCCATAATCTCTTATTTTTAAAATATTCTTTTCTTATTTCTTCTGCTTTTGCTATTTCCTTACTTGGTATCTTTTGAGTTTTCTTGATGATGCCGTGGGTAGCAATCACTAATGTTTCTTTGTCCTTGTCCCAAAAAGCAAACAGACGATAAGCAGTTTTGTTATACAATGTACGAAACTCCCATATCTCCGAGTTCTCCAACTTCTTGAAAAGTTCTTTGTTGCGTTCTCCACCAGCAACACGCTTAATGTTGTAGTAAATCTTGTAAGATACCGATTCGGGCAAACTCTCAATAAAGTTCTTTGCCTCATCTGTCAAGACAAGGCGGAAGATACTTTATTCCATACATTATCATTTTTGTACAAAGGTATGCATATTGTTTCGCAAAAAAGAAACAATGGGCACTTAAAAGCAATTCACAGCTTATATTTAACACTTTTACAGAGGATAATTACTTATAAAGTACTTGCAAACCTTGCGGAATTTCTAACTAAAAATAAAGTCTAAAGAAATGAATGATATTTTCGTTGATCCACATATATATTGTACCTTTGTTCTAATAAAGAGTGGTTTAACAGCAATGAAGACTATCGACTTATGAAACAGACGGCAATTATCCTATTCGCATTTATGCTGGCTGCAACCGCGGCAGCCCAAGGCTTAGACCCCCTATATGAAAAAAGCGATTCAATAAAGATAGAAAAGTTATTGGGCGAAGGCTTTCGGCAGCCTGCCGGCACCTGTCTGCCGCTATTCTATGCCAAAAAGTTTGTGGGCATTCCCTATGTAGGCGCAACGCTCGAAGTTTCGCAACGCGAACGCCTTGTTGTCAACTTGCGCCAATTGGATTGTACCACCTTGGTTGAAACCGTCACGGCGCTGGTGTTGACGCAGCATCACGGGCAACGCGACTTCGGCAGCTTTTGCCATTGGTTGCAAACCATCCGTTACGACAACGGTACGATTCGCGATTACACATCGCGCAATCACTATTTCAGCTCGTTCATATTGAATGCCGAGCGCATAAAGCTTGCCCATGAAATAGTGCCGGCCGACAGCGGAAAGTCCTCATTGTTTACAGGCACAAAACGCCTTGACCTTCATTTCATGAGCCGCCACTACGACCGCTATCCATCCCTTAAAAAGAATCCGGCTCTTATTGCCGGCATTAAACGCACTGAGAAGGAGCTGACAGGTAACCTTGTCCGATACATCCCCATTAAATCATTGGGAAAGTCGAAAGCTTTAAAACAGGCTGTGCACGATGGCGACATTCTTGCCATTGTCACCAATCGCGACGGCCTCGACATCAGTCATGTGGGATTTGCCGCGTGGGGCAAAGACGGATGTCTGCATTTGCTCAACGCTTCGAGCCTGCATCACAAGGTGGTGCTCGAAACCAAGACGCTTCAAGCCTATCTCCGCACGCAACGGCTGCAACCCGGAATCCGTGTTATCCGCATTGCCGGCTGCCGATAATGACTACCGGCTGTTGGAGATGGCAAGAAGTATGTCGCCTTTTTTCAGCTCCACTTGTCCGTTGGGAACGATAAAGCTGTCTCCCCGCTTTATCATCATGATAAGCGTTCCCTGAGGCAGACTCATTTCAGACAATCTGCGTCCCTTTTCCAATGCTTCTTCGGTTAAAGTAATTTCGTAAAGGCGCGAGCCCAGTTCTTCGGGTATTTCTATGCCGAATTCGTTGCCGTCTTTCTCGGCCGGAGCGTCCAGATGCAACTTGCGTGCGAACCAGGAGATGCTCATACCTTGCAACGTCAGGGAAAGAAGCGTTATGAAAAATACTATATTGAATATAAGGTCGGCACCGTCCACTTTGCTCACAACCGGATAGGTGGCAAAAATGATCGGAACGGCACCACGCAGCCCCACCCACGATAAGAACAGTTTGGAACGGGTTGAAATCTTACGGAACGGCAGCAGGCAGGCAAAAACGCTTATGGGGCGTGCCACCAACATCATGAACAGACCTATGATAAAGGCCGTTCCGGCAACGCCGATCACCTCTTTCGGATTGACCAGCAAGCCTAATGTCAAGAACAGGATAATCTGTACCATCCACGTAAGCCCGTTCATGAAAGTATTCATCTCGCGCCGATACGACAGGCGGCTATTGCCCACTATCAATCCGGCGATGTATACTGCCAGATAACCGTTGCCATGCAATAGGTCGGTGATGGTAAAGATGATGCAGACAATGCTTAACAGCATCACGGGATATAAAGCCGCATTCGGCAAATTGATGCGGTTGATGGTCCATGTGCAGACTTTTCCTAAGAGGTAGCCAAGCACAGTTCCTATGGAAAATTGCACCAGCAATCCATAGAGCATGCTTTGCAAAGGTGATTCAGCATGCGATGTAAGGATTTGTATCAAAGCGATGGTGAGCATGTAGGCCATCGGATCGTTGCTGCCGCTTTCGAGTTCGAGCATCGGGCGCAGATTGTTCTTGAGTCCGATGCTTTGCGTGCGCAGCAGATTGAAAACCGAAGCCGAATCGGTCGATGACATGGTGGCGGCCAGCAATAGGGAGCCTACCAGCGAAAAACCGGTACTGCCACCCGACCAACGAAGCAGGTAGTAGGTAAACACACCTGTTACTATCGTCGTGATGATGACACCGATAGTTGAAAGCAACACGCCCTGCATGATGATGGGACGTATTTCTTTCAGCTTCGTGTCCATGCCGCCGGTAAACAAAATGATGCTGAGAGCTATCATGCCTATGAACTGGGCATCTTCGGGGCTGTTAAACTGCAAGCCGAGACCATCGCTGCCAAACAACATACCGGTAAACAGAAAAAGCAACAGGGTGGGAATGCCGAAGCGCGACCCCGTTTTACTGATTAATATACTTACAAGCACAAGAGCAGCGCCTAATAAAAAGATGTTTTCTGTTGTAAATACCATAGTTGCAACGATGTTGGGAGTTTTCTCAACAAAGATACTACTTTTTAGCCATAAAAAAGCGGGCAACCCGACCTTTCCATCAAATCGGATTGCCCGCCACAGACTTGGCAGCAATATCATTTGTCGGCCGAAAACGACAGATTGTCTTCGCCTTTGCGATGCGTTATGTTGATGATGCTTCCTTTTTTGACTTTTCCGCTTAGGATAAAATCGCTCAACCCATCTTCAAGACAGGTCTGTATGGCACGTTTCAAGGGACGCGCCCCATATTGTATGCTGAAACCTTTCTCGGCAATGAAATCGCGTCCTTTCTTGTCTATCTTGAAAGAATATCCCATCTGCTTGACACGAGATTGAAGTTTTTCAAGTTCGAGCAGTGCAATCTTGTCTATGGCTTCGCGGTTGAGTTGCTCAAAAACGATGATTTCGTCCAGACGGTTGAGAAACTCCGGCGTAAACTGTTTGTTCAAAGCCTTGTTGATGATGCTTTCGTTGTTCTGCTGCTGCCATTCGGGCGACATTTCGGATGTACCGAAACCAATGCCGCGCCCAAAGTCCTGCACCTGGCGCGAACCGGTGTTCGATGTAATGATGATGATGGTGTTCTTGAAATCTACCGTGCTGCCGTTGCTGTCGGTCAGCCGGCCTTCGTCCATTACCTGCAACAGCAGATTGAACACATCCTTGTTGGCTTTCTCAATTTCATCGAGCAGCACAATGGAGTAGGGGTGACGCCTTACCTTTTCGGTCAGTTGTCCGCCTTCGTCGTAACCCACATATCCCGGAGGCGCGCCCACCAAACGGCTGGTGGAATATTTTTCCATGTATTCGCTCATGTCGATGCGTATCAAGGCATCGGCCGAACCAAACATGTACTCGGCCAAGGCTTTGGCCAAATACGTTTTGCCAACACCCGTAGGCCCCAAGAACAAGAAGCATCCGATAGGCTTGTTGGGGTCGCAAAGTCCCATCCTGTTCCGGATGATGGCTCTTGTCAGCTTATCAATCGCTTTATCCTGATTGATGACATGTCCCAGCAATTCCTTCTTCAGGTTTTTCAGGCGCGTGCCTTCCTGTTCGGCCATTCGGGCTACCGGAACGCCGCTCATCAGCGAAACGGTTGCTTCCACCGCGTGCCGGTCTATGCGCACATTGCGTACTTTCATGTCCTTTTCCCATTTTGCCTTAAGATCCGACAACTGATTTTCAATCTGTTTCTCTTCATCGCGCAGCAAAGCCGCCAATTCATAATCCTGCTTGTTGACCGCCATAGTTTTTTTGCCGCGAACATCTTCAAGCATCTGCTCGGCTTCGACTATATCGCCGGGAACTTCCACCTTGACAATCTGAGCGCGCGAGCCGGCCTCGTCCATCGCATCGATGGCTTTGTCGGGCAATTGGCGGTCGGTCAGATAGCGTTCGGTCAACCTTACGCAGGCCTCAAGAGCTTCATCGGTATAGCTAACATGATGATGGTTTTCATAGCTGTCCTTTATGCTGTGAAGAATGGCCAGCGTTTCCTCGGGCGTGGAAGGCTCTACCATCACTTTTTGGAAACGGCGCTCCAAGGCACCGTCCTTTTCAATCGTGCGGCGATACTCGTCAATGGTTGTCGAACCTATACACTGCAATTCGCCACGCGAAAGGGCGGGTTTCAGCATGTTGGCGGCATCCATGCTGCCGCTTGCACTGCCGGCACCTACTATGGTGTGTATTTCATCGATAAAAAGTATGATGTTCGGGTTTTCCTTCAGTTCGGAAACAACACCCTGTATCCTTTCTTCAAACTGGCCGCGATATTTTGTGCCTGCCACCATCGACGGCATGTCGAGCGATACCACACGTTTGTCGAACAGGCATAAGGGAACCTCGTTGCGTGCAATGCGGTCGGCCAGGCCCTCAACAATAGCAGTCTTGCCAACGCCCGGATAACCTATCAGAATAGGATTGTTTTTCTTTTTGCGGCTCAGAATCTGTGCTATGCGCTCTATCTCTTTTTCACGGCCGAAACACTTGTCAAGCTTGCCTTGAGCGGCTTTGGCCGTAAGATCCACGCCATACTTGTCAAGAAAAGGTGTCGACGAAACTTTTTCGTTGCCTGCGGCTGTTTCGGGAGCTAAAGCACGCTTGCTCTTGTCAAACGAATTGTCGACAGACGAATCCGATTCGTCTTCATCAAAATCAAACGAATCTTCGGTCTTGTTACCATGAATATTCGCCACTTTCCCAAATTCAATGCCTGCTTCTTCAAGCATCCGCGTGGCTATAGTGCCGGGCTGGTCGAGCAGGGCCCGCAGCAGATGCACACTTGTTATTGTTGAACAGCCTTTATCCACAACCTCATAGACCATTTCCTTCAAGCAATAGTCAAACACCTGCCTAACCGATTCGTCAATCACGAAACCGTTGCCACAAAAATTCACTGTAGTGGTTTTTGAGCGTCTTCTTGATTTCTGCCCTTTAGGTTTTTGCTCTTTTTCGGCTGCCGCTTCGAGCATGGCCTGTTCTATTTTGTGAATCAAATCTGTGGAATCAATCTCGCTGTATAATGAACGTAGCAATTTCATGGCCATACAATTGTCGTCACGAAGAAGCCCCATCAAAAGATGCTCAGAGGAGATTCGCTCACTACCCATCCGGGCAGCTTCTTCGCGCCCGAACAACAGTACATGCGAAAAATCATAGGAATAGTTTACTTTCATCTTCATTTGTTGTAACAATATGCAAAGTTAATGTATCGTTGCGGTCCAACCAAATTTTTAAACTTGCAGATTCAATAATTCTTTTGGCTCAATCGGTATGGGACTTCAAGCTCGATATTGGCAGCCTCAAAAAGGTCTTTTGCACTCGGGCGGCAGATATCCTTGTCGCCAAGCTTCATGCAGTCATGATATTTCCTGTTCGGAATTTTATTACTGCGGCTTCCCTTCTCCTATCTTTAGGCTCAGATGAAAATGACGGGATATGAGCTCCAAATCTTGTACTTTCTGTGTGTTAGAGATATTGCTGTAAACAAACCATCCGTCACATTCATGTTGCCACACACGTCCAATTTGGGGCGTACGCTGCTGTTTGCTTACAAGTTTAAAGCCTTTCCCATGCATGATGTCCAATGCAGCAATTCGTTCAAAGCCAATTCTGCGTAAGGTTTCTACAAAGGTTTCAATGGCAGTCTTACGACATATTACAGTACCATCGGGAAACTCGACTCTTAATCCTTTTGTTGGATTTTCCACTTTTTTTGTCGGTATATGAGGTCCTACTGGTTCTACGGCTTTGCCTCTCACAACCGGTGTGCTAATTTTCTTGTCACCAGATGATTTAGGAGTAAGTTGTTTGGCATCTAATATTTCCGTTATTTTGGCTTTTCGAGAAAGTGCCACACTAATCGGATTACCCGGATGGTACTCTACTACCAGTACCAAATCACGTTGTATTTTAGACAGCAAAGGCTCTACATTCTTTGACATGGCAGGCAGAATTTCCGTCTTGATTAGCTGTTCTTCCAAATTGTCCACATCTTGTAAAGTCTCCTTATTAAGGGGAAGCCCCAAGTCCTGCAGGTTCTTGATGCTTTCATATAGTTTCTCAAGCTTTGTCATAGTGTACTATTTTAAATTCTTCAAAACAACTTTCTCAAATCCATCGAAAGGAAGCCCTCTGCACCAATGCCTCCATCTCCCACAATGAATGCGGCTTGCGGCTTGAACATCTTCGGCACTTCAATTCGCTTTTTAATCAATTGATATTCTGCTCTTTTATACATTCGTATATATTTTACTCAGTATATTGAGTGTTTTTACTCATCGCAAAGATAAGAAATACATTTGATTAATATCCTTCTGTTTACAAAGAAAAATCGTATGGAAGTTCCATTCAAACGTTTTGCAATATACTTGTGGAAATTCCCTATCATTCATGACCACTGCATGCAAGCGGAACGTGACAGGCGAACGCTTGTCACCTCTCTTACCGCACCACTTCCAAGCATCGGCATCCACCTCCCGATGGCTCGAAAGGTGATTGAAGTTAGGAAATGTTGCTTATATCCTTGTTTATGTCATTCTTCGCCATTATCACTTGGATCCTCTCTAAATTCAAATGCTAATTCAGAAGTCGGAATGCTGCACTCTTTAAACAAGCCTGTTAGTATGCCAATCTTTGTAGCCGTACTATTGTCTGTCCACACATAGATATTTGGTGCTAATTCTCTTCTCCACGTCTCCGGCTTAGTATGGAATCCACTCTTTTCATTAGCACATAGCCATTCAACCGTAGAACGTTTTTCTAACAGAATATGACTACAAACCTGTATAAGCATTTCCTTCCATGTATTGACTGTATAGCGTACATCATGAAGAATGAATGCCTGCAGTTTTTTCCCTGTAAACTCGAAATCTTCGTCATCCAAAGACGCTGACTCTACCTCTTGTTTCGTTACTTCAAAACTTGTTGTCGGCATTGGCCATAGCGTCATGAATACTTGCAACAAATTCTGTTGACGTTCCTTTAGTTCCACCTCTGTCCATTGACTACAAGTTTTCACATAGTTATTCAACCGAAAAGCACTATCCTTGAAGCCTTTCTCCATGTCTCTCTTTTCTAAAAACGACAAATTGCTGTACTGAGAATTATAACCGGTAAGCGTAAGGTTTGCCATCGTATGCAAATACTGCTGATGGATACGTTCCCAATCTGCTCCTAATGCCTTCTTCCACTTGTCTGATAAAGTCTGAGGCATAATGTGTTCAATGGTGATGTTTTTTTCTGTCAATTCTTTTACAATGTCATGACGTTCATTGTTATCACGGTTCTCCATTCGTTCAAGTATGAACATACGTTGATTTGTAGGCATCTTATAAACCTGTCGTGACTGAAAGTCACCTTTTACATCTTCGTCTGACGGAAAAGCTGCAGCCTGTCTCTTCTTCAAGAGTACATAAACAAGCACATCAACGTATAAAGGAACGTTCCTTCCATCTTTCTTGTTTATATGTTTCAATACGTCACGGTGCAAAGTTGAAAATACCTTGTTCAAAGCATTTGATGGCAGATTGCAGATAATTCTTCGTGCCCAATAAGCCTCTATCACATCTATCACTTGGTAAATCTCATTTTCCGGCATTCCAACTTTTGCAGCATAATCAAAGAAAGCCATAAAGAACGGGTAGGCTACTGTAGAGTCTAAAGTTCGCAACTGATTCAATTTACGGTTTATCTTTTCAGTCCCGATTTGTACATCATCTATCTGATTATAGATTTTCGCATAATGATACATGTCGGAGAGCAAAGATGCTCTGTCTATTCCAACTTTCTCTGCATACTCTTTAAAGATAAAGTAAATCTTGTCAATTCGGCCAATCTTTCCTTGCTTCATTGTGAGATAATCACGCACAAAAGACGTTGGCTCGTACTTTGTAAACTCCTCAATTGGATTCCAGAAACGAGAATACAAGTCATCCTGCTCTGCCGGTTCCAATGACATTAATAGGTAGTTGCGAATTTTGTCTGCCTCACTAAGATCAAGACCTGTAGAGTTCAGACTCTCGAAAATCAACTGAGGGTCATCATCCTCATCCAGCCTTATATTGATTACCTCCAGTTTCTTGATGGTCTCAAAAATCTCATCAACAGTTAGTCCGCAATGGACTATTTTGTCAAAGAAATACTCATAGTTGCGGGTTACATTCGACTCCTTTACATACTGCTCTTTTGTCTTATACAGCAAAGCATCAAAAGCCTGCATATCCTTCTTTATTGGCTTCAGCTTAACTTTTCGTTCATCTTCCTGATATTCGTCCACAAGATAACGCTTGAAAATTTTCTCAACAAGCTTTGCATCTGTAGCATCTATCAGTCCCTCCTTCTTGGCGTTGACCATGGCAATGAGCAGCAATGAAACCGTTGTGATTCGTTGCTGCCCGTCTATGATGTAACGGTCTTCGGTTCCCGCATGAATACATGACACGATGCTGCCAAAGAAATGACTTCTACGATCGCTTTTGTGCAGCTTCATCAAGTCTTGAAACAACTGCTCACAATTATCTTCTTTCCAGTCGTAGTTACGCTGATATAATGGTATGATGAACCGTTTGTCAGAGCCATCAAAAAATTTTATAAGTGGTTGGGCGTCTCCTTTCATCGTCAGAAAACAGATTTGATATAATTGATTAGTTCTGTATTATTGCAACTTGGAGTCTCAAGAGATTTTCCACCTTTGAAGCCATGCTTGCACAAATTTTGCTCAGAAAGCATTCTGCCATCATATTCTCCAAGGAGCTTAAGTTTGTAGGTTATATCATTTGGCGGAGTTTCCACCCAAAATGCTTGGTCTTCACGTTTGCTGTTTTCCTCAACGACTTTCAGCTTGAAACGGACACATCGTTCGTCTGACATGAAAAGATACACAACATCATCAATAGATAAATGGGCTCTTCCCATTCTCCAACTGATAAATCCAAGACTATGGATAGCATCAGCATGTCTGCACCTTTTTTTATTGGCAAAGGCTAACCATGTACGATTGCTTGACATTATATTATCTATTATAGCTTTCATTATTTTTCATACCCCTCATAGTAATAACTCTGTTCAATCCCCTTGAATATCAATTCACGGTTCTCCGTATCGGAAGTGAGATTCTGCGAGAGGAGATAACGCAGTTCGAGGTCGTTGATGGGTGAGCGTTCCATGGCCGAGAGGTATTGGTTTTTATCCACATACTGCCAATTAACCACCTTGCCGAGAGAGCGTTTCAGTATCATGTCGAGCCAGATGCGTGTGGAGCGACCGTTGCCTTCCATGAAAGGATGACACACGTTCATCTCGACATACTTCTCGATAATGTGCTCAAAAGTGTCTTCTGGCATCTTCTCCACGGCGGCGAGGGCGGCTTCAAGATAGAGAGAATTGGCAAAGCGGAATCCACCCTTGGCTATATTTTTGCCACGAATAACGCCGGCAAACTGGTATAACCCTTCAAACAGATAATGGTGTATCTGCTGAAGACCTGCCGTCGTGCCAACAGGTATATTGTCTATATCGCCCGACTCGTAGAGGCGGTGTGCATTATCTAACGACTTTTCATCAATCTCTTTTGTTGTCATGATCAATTGAATTGGATTTGTACTACTCGTTTGCCGAAATATTAAGAAAATTCTCGGCCTCTTTCTCTATATAGTTATTTTAAGAGTTTTCTGTCACCTGTATCTTCAAGGATTCTCATTTGTTGGATAGCAATCTGATTGAGTTTTATCAGTTGCTCTGACTGCGACATACCATCGTTGATGAATACAGCGTTGAGGTTCTCCATGTTCGAGAGGCAGATAAGCTCGTTGATGCTGGCATAATCACGAATAATTGGTGTTATTCAACTGCTCCCATAGGCCAAGATATTCCAATGTGTTTTTAGAGCATAACCAATTCTTTACCACATCTTTTGGCTCTATAGGATTCTTTTGTCTTGCTATATCTGTAATGCAGATATAATCGACTCCATCTATGGATAGAGTCTTTATCGTTTGATTCTTTACAATTATTTTTACCACAATCTTATACTTCTTATTATACCATTATTATATTTAGGCCGTATAAAACAGGCATTACGCAACCAACTTTTCACAGAAATCCTTCAATCTTACCTGTGAGTTATCGTTGAATGCTTCTTTTGAGAACTGCAACCTTGGTCAATTTGTAAGTTATTGGTACACCTTTTTGATATAGTTGCAGAATCTTTTCCTAACTGTTCGGAAAGCCATTTACTTGTCTGTTTCTTCTCTACTAACACGACTTTTGTCGGTTTATTTCTTTATCGTATCTTTTTATTGCGCTCAGACAAAGATAATGGAATATCTTTAAACTCAGATTATTCTTGTAGTATTTTTATTATTAATTCACCTGTGTCTCTTCCCGTACTATCCGAGGGTTCGCCACATACAAGGTGGGAGCCTTCCGAATAGTATGTTAGAGCTTCCTGGATACAAGGTGGCAACCTCTTATATTGTATCTGAGAGGCTCGCGAATACAATCTTGCACTTTCTGTGTTTGGCTTAGGGGGCTTCGAAGTCAAACATCAGGGTTTCAAACTAAGGTGTGGGGTGGGGCGCCTGCTTAGGCTTGCGGGTTGTTTTGCCGCTCCCATTCTTCAAGGGCCTGATGCCAGTCGGTGGTGTCGGCGTTGGCCGCTGCTTCGGCCTGCCGGAGTGCTTCATCGTTTTGACGGTCGCGCTGGCGTTTGGCTTTCATGTCGGCTATCGTGGCATCGTCGAGAACGAAGATGGCATGGCGGCGGATGGCTTCGTGGAGGTCACGGGAACCGAAAGCTTGTCCGGGCTGGTTGAAGTCGGCAATGTTGAATTCGTATTTCACACGCAATGTGTGGCGTATTTGTTTTTGCCTTAACCGGTTGGCGGTGTTTTTCAAATCGAGCAGACGGGCTATTTCCTTGATTTCGTTTTCCGAGAATTTGTTTCTTCCCATGTCAGTTGGCTATTGAATCGGGATTGGAGAGGATGTTTTCCAATTCGTCGGCCGACAGGGCCAGATGGAAACGTCCGTTGAAGGCTACCGAGATGCCTCCCGTTTCTTCTGAAACGACAACAGCGAGTGCGTCGGTTTTTTGTGAAATACCCAGTGCCGCTCTATGGCGCAGACCGAGCGATTTGGGAATGTCGTTGCTGTGTGAAACGGGCAGGATGCATCCTGCGGCGGCTATGCGCTGTCCGCGTATAATCATGGCTCCGTCGTGAAGGGGGCTGTTTTTGAAAAAGATGTTTTCAATGAGCCGCTGCGTGATGTTGGCGTTGATCTGGTCACCCGAGTTGATGTATTCGCTCAGTCCCACGTTGCGTTCGATGATGATGAGCGCGCCCACTTTACCTTTGCTCATGTTCATGCAGGCTAATACGATGGGCAGGATGTCTTCGTGCCGGCTGTCGGCTTGCTTGTTTCGGAAGAAACGCAGTATGAACGAACCGTTGTGGTGCATGCCGATGGTGGAGAAAAACCGCCGTATTTCTTCCTGAAACAATATGACCAAGGCCAAGGCACCCATGCTGACCATTTTGTCGAGTATGGTGCCAAGCAGGCGCATGTGGAAGAATTGCGTGACGATGATCCACACGATGATGAATATGATGATGCCGGAAAAGATGTTGGCCGCACTCGATCGTTTCATGAGGCGGTAGATGTAGTAGAGTAGCAGGGCTACCAGAATGATGTCGATGGCATCTATGAATCCGAACTTGATCACGAGGGCATGAGTTTTAGACGTTGTTGTTCATAGCGTTGTATATGGCCACGGCTTCTGTGCAGGCACGCACGTCGTGTACGCGCAGAATATTGGCACCTTTGACGAGTGCCAAGGTGTTGATGACGGTTGTTCCGTTGAGAGCTTCGTCGGCCGTTGTTCCAAGAAGCTTGTAAATCATGGATTTCCGCGAAATGCCTACGAGCAACGGTAATCCGAAACAGCTGAATTCCTGAAGGTTGGCCAATAGTTGGTAGTTGTGTTCAAGGGTTTTGGCGAATCCGAATCCGGGGTCTAATATGATGTCGCACACACCGAGGTCGTGCAGCCGTTTGACGCGTTCGGAAAAATAGTAGAACATTTCACCTATCAGGTCGTCGTAGACGGGTGCCTGCTGCATGGTCTGCGGTGTGCCTTTCATGTGCATCAGGATGTAGGGAACATGCTGAGAGGCAACTGTCTTGAACATTTCCGGGTCGAGCTGTCCGCCTGAAATATCGTTGATGATGTCTACACCGTATTCTTCGACACACATGCGCGCCACATCGGCTCTGAAGGTGTCAACCGAGACGGTTGCATGGGGTGCGCAACTGTTGATAATGGCCAGGCCATGGCGCAGGCGTTGCATTTCTTCGGCAGTCGTTACATTGTCTGCTCCGGGACGCGACGAATAGGCACCTACATCAATCATCGTTGCCCCCTCGTCCAATATCTCGCCGATGCGTCGACGCAGGCTTTCTTCGCTTTGCTTGCGGCTGGGTGCATAGAAAGAATCGGGCGTGAGGTTGACAATGCCCATCACTTGCGGCTTGGCAAGCGACAGGAGCTGTCCTTTGATGTTGATTGTGAGGTGAGACATGGCGGCTACGTTAGTTCCACGAGGGCACTTTGGAGCCGTTGCGATAGAACGCCACCAATTCCACGTCGAATATCAGGGTGGAGTAGGCCGGTATGCTTTCGCTGTCGCTTGAATCTTTGTAGCCAAGGGGATAGGGGATGTATATCCTCCATCGGTCACCTACGTGCATCCGCATGAGTGCCGTTGCGAGTCCGCGCACGTACGATGTGGCCTTGCGCGTGCTCGGTGTGGCTATCGTAGGATCGAAGATGTCTTCATAGATGGACGACTGCCCGCTGTAGGCAAACACATATCCCGTGGTGTGAGCCGCTGTCGGGATGAGCCTGCCCTGGTAGAAGATGCGGCAGGAATCGCTGCCCATCGGGCTTTCCTGACCGTTTCCACGTTTCAGGATTCTTACGTAGATGGAGTCGGTCGAAGCATTCTCAATGGTCTCGTCCAACGAATAGCACAGATAGGTGCGCCAGAGGCAATTGGCTTCCCACTCGCTGCCATAGGTGGCACGCGCCCTGTTGATGGTGTCGAGGGCGCAGGCACGGATGTTGGCGAAGTAAGCGTCGTTGCGGTTTTTCCAGTCTGAAAATTCGGATTCGTCGTCCTTGTCGTCGCTGCAGGCTGTGACTGAAATCAGCACGACCGGCAGCAAGAACAATAAGTACAGTAGCTTGTTGATGCGCATGTCGAATGTTAAACTAACTTTTTGAGCAAAGAGGTGATGCTTACATTATCTTCGATGATGCCGCACAGCTCACTGATTTTTACGCGCTTCTGTTCCATCGTGTCACGATAGCGCAGGGTGACGGTGTCGTCCTTCAAGGTGTCATAATCCACAGTGACGCAATAGGGCGTTCCGATGGCATCCTGACGACGATAACGCTTGCCGATGGAATCTTTTTCGTCGTAATGGGTATTGAAATGAAAGCGCAGGTCATTGACTATTTCGCGCGCTTTTTCGGGCAGTCCCTCTTTGCGCACCAGAGGCATGACGGCGAGTTTTACCGGTGCCAGCTGCGGAGGGAATTTCAGTACTACGCGGCTTTCACCGTTGGGCAGCTGCTCTTCGTGATAGGAATGGCAAAGCACACTGAGCGTCATGCGGTCAACACCGATACTCGTTTCAATATCATAGGGAGTGTAGCTTTCGTTGGTTTCGGGATCGAAATATTTGATTTGGCGACCCGAGAATTTTTCATGCTGGCTCAAGTCAAAGTCGGTGCGGCTGTGAATGCCTTCCACTTCCTTGAATCCGAATGGCATCTTAAACTCGATGTCTGTGGCAGCATTGGCATAGTGGGCCAGCTTTTCGTGGTCGTGGAAGCGGTAGTTCTCGGCACCGAATCCCAGTGCCTGGTGCCAGGCCATGCGCAGCTCTTTCCATTTGCGGAACCATTCCATTTCGGTGCCTGGCTTTACAAAGAACTGCATCTCCATCTGTTCGAATTCACGCATGCGGAAGATGAACTGACGGGCTACGATTTCATTGCGGAATGCCTTGCCTATCTGGGCAATGCCGAAGGGCAGCTTCATGCGTCCCGTTTTCTGAACGTTCAGATAGTTCACAAAAATGCCTTGAGCCGTTTCGGGGCGCAGATATATCTTGTCAGTGCCGTCGCCCGTGTTGTTCAACTGTGTACTGAACATCAAGTTGAACTGGCGCACGTCTGTCCAGTTTTTTGTGCCGCTGATAGGGTCTATAATGCCTTCGTCAAGGATAATCTGTTTCAGCTCTTCCAGGTCGGGTCCCTGCATAGCGCGTGTGTAGCGTTCGTGCAAGGCGTTGCGCTTTTCCAGGTGTTCAATCACACGCGGATTGGTTTCGCGAAACTTGGCTTCGTCAAAGGCTTCGCCGAAACGCTTGCGCGCTTTTGCCACCTCTTTTTCTATCTTTTCGTCATACTTGGCTATTTGATCTTCAATGAGGTTGTCGGCACGATAGCGTTTTTTAGAGTCGCGATTGTCTATCAGGGGATCGTTGAAAGCGTCGACATGACCGCTGGCTTTCCATATGGTGGGGTGCATAAAGATGCAGCTGTCTATGCCCACAATGTTTTCGTGGAGCAACACCATGCTTTTCCACCAATATTCCTTTATATTGTTTTTCAGCTCTACGCCGTTTTGTCCA
Source organism: uncultured Bacteroidaceae bacterium (assembly GCA_934426255.1). GTDB lineage: Bacteria > Bacteroidota > Bacteroidia > Bacteroidales > Bacteroidaceae > UBA6382. Next base: position 67,043 of record CAKRYD010000004.1, read on the forward strand.
TAATCGTAAACGGCAGCCAAACCACCGTAGATATCACTTGAAGGAAACACGAACCCATATTCTTTGCAATGGGATACGATTTTTTTGAATACGTCTTCTTGAGCCATTTTCTTTTTCTGTTTTGTTCTGAATATGCAAAGTTAGTGTATTTTCGGCAGATGCACCGGTGAAACGCCTAAAACTTTCTCCCGTCCAAATGTCAGAGAGCCTGTTTATTTGAAGTCTTCTGAGGTATATTCACCCGGCAGCTGCCGGCAATTGTATTGCGAAGCCATGACAAATCCGTAGGCTCCGGCCGAAAGTAGTGCCAGCAGGTCACCGCGGCTTACTGCGTCCAATTGTATGTCTGTATCGAACACATCGCTGCTTTCACAAATGGGCCCCACCACGTCGTAGGTCTCTTTGGGTGCACGGCTGCTCAGGTTCACGATTTGGTGGTGAGCCTGATAGAGGGCGGGGCGTATCAGGTCGGTAAAGCCGGCGTCTACGATGGCAAACTGCTTCGTTTTGGTCTTTTTCACCAGTATGGTGCGCGTAATGAGTGAGCCGCATTGTGCACACAGCGCTCTGCCCAGCTCGAAGTGGAGCGATTGGCCGGGGCGCAGCTTGAGATGCTGGGCAAAAGTTGCGAAATATCTTTGAAAGTCGGGCACAGGGTGCTTTTCGGGCTGTGCATAGTCTACGCCGAGACCGCCTCCCACATTGATGCTTGGCAGTGTGGGGTAGCCTTTGCTCTCGAGCAGGTCCTGCAGCTCGTTTATCTTTTTGCTGAGGGCCTCGAAGCAGTCAAATTCCAATATCTGCGAACCAATATGGAAATGCAGTCCGAAAAGTTCAAGATTCGCGGCTTTCATAACTGTCTGCACGGCCTTTTCCATGTCGTCGAGCGAAATACCGAATTTATTCTCTTCCAAGCCCGTTGTGATGTTCTTATGGGTGTGGGCATCGATGTTCGGGTTGATTCGCAGTGCTATGCGCGCTGTTTTCTGCTGCTCGGCAGCCAATTGGTCGATGATTTCTATTTCGGGCAAACTTTCCACGTTGAAACAGAGTATGCCCCTTTCGATGCCCAGACGTATTTCCCGGTCGGTTTTGCCCACACCGGCATATACAATCTTGTTGGCCGGTATTCCCACTTCGAGACAGCGTTCAATTTCGCCGCCGCTCACGCAGTCGGCACCAAAGCCGGCATCGCGCACATGGCGCAGTATTACGGGATTGGCATTGGCCTTGACGGCAAAGTGTATCTCGGCCGCGGGAATGAGTGCGGCATAGCGCTTGGCCTCATCGAGCGTGCGGTCCAAAAGGTCGGTATCATAATAGTAGAACGGCGTTTCAAGTTGTTCAAACCGCTCTTTCAGTGCATAGATTTCCATCGTTGTTCAGGCTTGTTTCGGGGCATTGAATATACGGTCGCTCAAGGCCTGCAGAGCCTTTTTCTTGTCGGCTTCATGGATGATGAAGGAGATGTTGTGGTTGCTTCCGCCATACGAAATCATCCTTACGGGCACGTCTTTCAGGGCTTGCGTGATGGCCGACTCGAATCCTTTGTTGCAGGGGCGCAGGTCGCCCACCACACAGATGATGCACATGTCTTTTTCAACGTCAACCATGCCATATTTTTTCAGTTCGGCAACGATATTGGCCAGATAGGCGTCGTTGTCGATGCTCATCGACAGCCCTACTTCTGATGTGGTTACCACGTCGATGCTTGTGTGGAACTGCTCGAATATCTCGAACACCTTGCGCAAAAACCCTGTGGCAAGCAGCATGCGGCTCGACACGATTTTCACCACCGTGATGTTGTCCTTGGCTGCCACGGCCTTGATTTTCCCCTCTTCCGACTCGTTGTTGATGATGGTTCCTTCGGCTTGGGGGTCCATGGTGTTGAGCAGTCTGACGGGCACTCCGGCAAATTTGGCCGGCTGCACGCAGGTGGGGTGCAGTATCTTGGCACCGAAGTAAGCCAGTTCTGCGGCTTCTTCAAAGTGAAGCTGGTGCACGGGCTGCGTGTTTTCCACAATGCGCGGGTCATTGTTGTGCATGCCGTCGATGTCGGTCCATATCTGTATTTCTTCCGCCTTGATGGCCGCCCCTATGAGCGAAGCCGTATAGTCCGAGCCGCCGCGTTGCAGGTTGTCAATTTTGTTGTCGGCGTTCAGGCAGATAAATCCCTGCGTAATGAATATTTCCGTTTCGGGATGCGCGTCGATAATCTTCGTGATGTGCTCGCTCAGGTAGCCCATGTCGGGTTCGCGGTTGGCATCGATGCGCATATAGTCGAATGCCGAAACCAGAGTCACCTTGATGCCTTTTTCTTTCAGGTAGTTGGTCATCATGTTGGTGCTCATCATTTCGCCTTTCGAGAGTATTTCCTTTTCGTCGTCGGCAGTCAGCTGTTTGCTGCTGCCTATCACGAGCAGTCTTGTAAAGATTTCCTCCAGAATGGCGAGTGTTTCCTTTTTGGTTTCTTCTTTGTCGTAGAGCTCGTCTACGTGTTTCTTGTATTTTGTGCGCAGGGTGTTGATAAGGGCTTTTGCGCTTTCAAGATTTCCTTTCGAATAATAGTCGGCAATTTCGACCAGCGAATTGGTTGTGCCCGACATGGCCGACAATACCACCACTTTTCTTTCGCCGTTGCAGATAAGGGCGGCTACTTCTTTCATGCGTTGCGGGGAACCCACCGAGGTTCCTCCGAATTTCAGTACTTTCATTTCTTGCTTCTGTTCTTGTCTTGGCCGGCGCCCCTTTGCGCCCGCCTGTCTATTGTTGATTATATAAAGATGTCGTTTCTTCGATGCTGCCGTCTTCGCAGTTGAACACGCGCGAAGGTATCATTTTGAGCAATTGCAGGTTGTGCGTGCTCATGATGACGGCCGCACCCTTTTGCGAGATGGCATAGAGTATGTTTACAATGGCTCTGCTGTTTTCGATGTCCAAATTGCCCGTTGGTTCGTCGGCAATGATCAGCGGAGGATTGTTGAGCATGGCGCGCGCTATGGCCACCCGCTGCTGTTCGCCGCCCGAAAGTTCGTGCGGGTAGTGGTCGGCCTTGTCGCTCATGTCCACTTGCTGCAGCACTTCAGCGATGCGCCTTGTGATGTCGGCTTTCTTCTTCCATCCCGTTGCCTTCAGCACAAATTCCAGATTGGCATTGACCGTGCGGTCGGGCAGCAACTGGAAATTCTGGAATATGGTGCCCAGCATGCGCCTCAGCTCCTGCAGTTTTTTGCGCTTCAATGTCTGCATGCCGAAACCCAGCACTTCTGTGCGCTCTCCTTTCACGGGCAAAACGCCATAGAGCGTGCGCAGCAGGGAAGTCTTGCCTGAACCTACTTTGCCTGTCAGAAAAACGAAATCGTTTTCTTTGACTTCCAGATTGACGTTTTTCAATATCCGGCGGTCGTCAATGCTGATTTCGGCGTTCTTGTAGTCTATGATCATGGCCGTCAGTGTATCAATGTTTTTTCCATCCCGGTTTGTGCCGGCTTGCCAGTTCGCTTGCCACGTCCTCGATGCGCAGCCCTTTGGCGGTCAGCAGCACTATCAGGTGGTAGAACATGTCGGAAGCCTCATACACCAGGCGCTCGTCGCTGCCATTGACGGCTTCTATGACGGCCTCGAGGGCTTCTTCGCCTACTTTTTGCGCCATGCGGTTCAGGCCGTCCTTGAAAAGCGATGTGGTATACGATCCTTCGGGCATCTCACGGTGGCGTTTTTCTATGAAGTCCTGCAGCTCCGAGAGAAACTGCAGCGGATTGCTTTCGTTCTTTTCGCCCCAACAGGTATCGCTGCCCGTGTGGCAGGTAGGGCCTTCGGGGTGAACCTTTACCAACAAGGTGTCATTGTCACAATCGTTCTTGATGTCTACAAGGTGCAGAAAATGGCCGCTTTCCTCGCCTTTTGTCCAGAGACGTTTACGCGTTCTGCTATAGAAGGTGACTTTTTTTGTTTCCAGCGTTTTCCGATAGGCTTCTTCGTTCATGAAGCCCAGCATCAGCACGTTTTTCGTGTCGGCGTCCTGTATGATGGCAGGAACGAGCCCGTTCAGTTTATTAAAATCTATGTTCATGGTTCTACCTCATTGTAATCTTACCGGTATGCCTTCCTTGGCCAGATATTTTTTCAGGTCGGCAATTTTTATTTCGCCGTAGTGGAATACGCTTGCAGCCAGTGCCGCATCGCTTTTTCCTTCTACGAATGTGTCGCGAAAGTCTTCCATGCATCCTGCTCCGCCCGATGCAATGACGGGTATGGGCAGGTTGTCGGAGAGCATGGCCAGCTGCTCATTGGCAAAGCCTTTTTTTACACCGTCGTGGTTCATGCTGGTAAAAAGTATTTCACCGGCTCCTCTCGCGGCCGCTTCGCGCGCCCAGTCGAGCAGCAGCCGCTCCGTTTGTATGCGTCCGCCGTTCAGGTAGCAGTGCCATTGTCCGTTGGCTTCGAGCTTGGCATCGATGGCCACTACGCAGACTTGCGAACCGAAGTTGGCCGCAATCTCGTCGATCAGTCCGGGATTTCTCAAAGCGGCCGAGTTGATACTCACCTTGTCGGCTCCGGCGTTCAGCATACGCTCCACGTCGGCCAGTTCGTTGATGCCGCCGCCCACGGTGAAGGGTATCGACACTTCGGCCGCCACACGCTGCACCAGTTGCGTGAAGGTCTTCCGGCCTTCGTGGCTCGCCGTGATGTCAAGATAGACCAGTTCGTCGGCATTTTCGTCACTGTATTTCTTTCCCAGCTCTACGGGGTCGCCCGCCTGCCTCAAGTTGACAAAATTGGTGCCTTTCACCGTCTGCCCGTCCTTTACGTCAAGACAGGGAATGATGCGTTTGGCCAGACTCATGTGTTATTTGGTTTTTGATAGGAATTTCCTGGTCACTTCTTTCAACGACAGCTTGCCTTCATAGATGGCTTTGCCGAAAACCACGGCCGGTACTTTGGCCGCATTGAGCTCTTCGATGTCGTTGATGTTGCTGATGCCGCCGCTGGCGATGAGCTTGCACCGCCTGAAGGCCTTCATGATGCTTCGGTAGAGCTCTACCGAAGAGCCTTCGAGCATTCCGTCGCGGCTGATGTCGGTACACAGCACGTTTTTCACGCCTTTGTCGGTGATATATTCTTTCAGAAAGTCAAACAGCCCGATGGCGCTTTCTTCTTTCCAACCGTTGATGCTGATATGGCCGTCTTTCACGTCGGCACCGAGTATCAGGCGTTTGGCTCCATAGCGTGCCAGCCATTCGTCAAACAGTGCGGGCTGCGTTACGGCCACACTGCCCACGGTGGCCCATTCGGCTCCGCTATCGAAGACGGCCTCTATGTCGGCGTTGCTTTTGATGCCACCACCGAAGTCTACCTTGAGTTTTGTCTGCGAAGTGATGTCTTGCAACACTTTCAGGTTGACCACATGTCGGGTGCGCGCTCCGTCGAGGTCTACCAGGTGAAGCCGTCTGAACCCCATGTTCTCAAAATGCCTGGCCATGGCAGTGGGGTCGTCGCTGTACACTTTGACGGAGTCGTAGTCGCCTTTGGTGAGCCTTACGCACTTGCCGTCTATCAGGTCAATGGCCGGTATGGGTTCTATCATAGGGATATCAGGTTGTTTTCAAGAAATTGTCCAGTATGGTCTCGCCGATGCTGCCGCTTTTTTCGGGATGAAACTGCGTGGCATAGAAGTTGTCTTTATGCAGCGAGGCACTGAAAGGCGTGATGTAGTCGTTGGCCGCCACGGTGTGGCTGCACAGGGGCACGTAGTAGCTGTGGATGAAATAGACGTAGGCTCCCTCATCGATACCCTTGTAGAGCGGTCCCTTGAGACGGGTCAGCGTGTCCCAACCCATGTGGGGAATCTTGAGATGGTGGTCGTCGGTGCAGAATTTCCTGACCGGCACGTCGAATATGCCCAGGCAGTCGGTGTTGCCTTCTTCGCTGTGGCTGCACATGAGCTGCATGCCGATGCAGATGCCCAATACGGGCTGGCGCAGGTTGCGTATCACATTGTCGAGCCCCCGTTGCCGCAGGTATTCCATGGTTTTGGCCGCTTCGCCCTGTCCGGGAAACACCACATGGTCGGCCTCCCTGATGGCTTGGGCATCGTCGGTCACGAGGGGCTCTATGCCCAGACGCTTGAGTGCATGCACCACCGAGTAGATGTTGCCAGCGTTGTATTTGATAACGGCTACATTCATCGTGCTTTTCGGGTGTTTAGTAGGCCCGGGCTATGATAACCTTGTGGCGGGCAGGCTTGCCGCTCACCATGTCGGTGCCGGGGTTGCTTTGGTCTACGTTGAGCGGTATGCAGCGTATGGTGGCCTGTGTCTCTTCCTTGATGCGTGCCTCGGTTTCGGGCGTGCCGTCCCACGGACACAGGAAGAAGCCGCCGCCGGCGATTCTTTTCTTGAACTCTTCGTAGTCGTGGCATTCGTAGATGTGGGCATCGCGATAGGCCACGGCCTTGCGGAAGATGTTTTGCTGCATATCGTCAAGAAGGTTTTTCACGTAGTTCTCCAATCCGTCGAGACCTACGGTTTCCTTCTCCAGTGTGTCGCGGCGCATCACCTCGGCCGTGTTGTTTTCCAGGTCGCGTGCACCGATGACGATGCGCACGGGCACTCCCTTCAACTCATAGTCGGCAAACTTGAAGCCGGGGCGTCGCTTGTCGTCGTCGTCAAACTTGACGCTGATGCCCATGCCTTTCAATGCGGCCGTCAGGGGTTCCACGCGGCGACGTATGGCTTCAAGGTCGTCGGCTGTCTTGTAGATGGGCACGATGACTGTTTGCAGCGGGGCGAGCCGCGGCGGGAGCACCAGGCCGTTGTCGTCGGAATGGGCCATGATGAGCGCGCCCATCAGGCGCGTGGATACGCCGAACGAGGTGGCCCAGGCATATTGCATCTTGTTGTCCTTATCGACAAACTGCACATCGAAAGCCTTTCCGAAGTTCTGGCCCAGGAAATGCGATGTGCCGCTCTGCAGGGCTTTGCCGTCCTGCATCATGGCTTCGATGGTATAGGTGTCGAGCGCACCGGCAAAACGCTCGGTCTCGCTCTTTACGCCCTGCACCACGGGCACGGCCATGAAGCCTTCCACAAAGTCGGCATATACTTTCAACATCTGCTTGGCGCGGGCTTCGGCCTCCTCACGCGTGGCGTGGGCCGTATGGCCTTCCTGCCAAAGAAATTCGGAAGTGCGCAGAAACAGACGCGTGCGCATTTCCCAGCGCATCACGTTGCACCACTGGTTGCACAGTATGGGCAGGTCGCGGTAGCTGTGAATCCAGTTGCGGTAGGTGTTCCATATGATGGTTTCCGATGTGGGACGGATGATGTATTCTTCTTCAAGGCGCGCGGCGGGATCTACGACTAACTGCTTGGATTCTTCGTCGACTTTCAGCCGGTAGTGGGTCACCACGGCGCACTCTTTGGCGAATCCCTCGACGTGCTCGGCCTCTTTGCCGAAAAACGATTTCGGTATGAGCAGGGGGAAATAGGCGTTTTGCAGACCCGTCTCCTTAAACTTGTCGTCGAGTTCGCGCTGTATCTTTTCCCAAATGGAATATCCGTAAGGCTTGATGGTCATGCAACCTCTCACGTCGGCCTGTTCGGCCAGATCGGCCTTTACCACCAGCTCGTTGTACCACTTGGAATAATTTTCGCTACGTTTTGTCAGATTTTTCAGCTCTTTTGCCATATATTTTGTTGATTTTGTTGCAAAGTTACTGCAAACGCGGTGAAAGGCAAAACGAAAAGCAAGGTTTTTGGACTTTTCGGAGTTTGCAGGGCTTTTGCAGTGGTGCAAAAGGCTGGGCTGCGAATAAAAACGGAAGCCCTCGGTTTTTCGTGCCGTGGGCTTCCGTTGAATTACGGTGTATGAGGCGGCTGCCTTTCAGAATTTCACTTTGCGGCTTTGCCCGTCCTGCCGCTGAATGTAGATGCCTTTCGAGGGGCGGTCGACGGCGTTGCCCTTGAGGTCGTACCAACGGGTTTCCCGGTGTGTGCCTGCGGTGGTTGTCGGGCTGTCAACGCCTGTATAGACGCCTTCGGTGATGTTGAAGTTTTTCCAGAAAAGGGTGGAGGCATAGGCCTCGCGGCTGCCTTGGGGCACATAGAGGGTGGCTTCGTAGCTGCCCCATGTTTCGGCGTCGATGGCCGGAGGCACAGCGGTGCGCAGGGTGATGTGCCTGATGGCGGGCGAAGCCGTGAATGTGAGGTTGGCGATGGAGGTGAGCGACGACGGAAGATCTACGCTTTCGAGTCTGGGACAATTGAAATCGCAGTTGTCCAGGCGACTGGTGTTTTCACCGACGACGAGGTGGCGGAAATTGCCGGAGAAATACATGGCGTTTACGTCCGACATACCGTTGATATAGAGCGTGTCGAGCTGCTCGCAGCCGTCGAAGAGCTTGAAACCGAACATGCTGAATTCCGTCAGTTCGATGCGCACGTTGCGCAGGGAGCTGCATTGGGCGAATGCGCCGCTCAGTATGGTTTCGATGTTCGAGGTAATGTTGGCTTCGGTGAGCGAGTTGCATCGGGCGAAAGCCTCTTCGCCGATATGGTCGATGTTTTCCCAGTCAATATCCTTGAGACCGGTGCATCCGTCAAACACATTAGCACCTATGTAGATGTATTCACTGTCCGGGAAACGTATGCCGACAAGGTTGGTCTGGCCGGCAAAGGCGTAGTCGGTGATGCGTCGGGTGCCTTCTTTGAGCTCGAACACGGTATTGGGCTGCATTTCGCCCTTGTAGACGAACAGTTGGTCGGCTACGTAGACGGGACCGTCGGGCAGGTTTTTCTCCCAGGCCGTGCCCTTGAAGGAATTGTACCTGACCGATATCAATTCTTCGGGGAATATGATGTTTTTCAGGGCGGTGCAATTTTCAAAGGCCTGCTCACGTATAACGATGTTGTTGGGTATTCTGACGCTGACGAGGCTGCTGCAGTCCTTGAAGGCGTATTTGCCTATTTCGATCAAGCCATCGGTAAATTCCAAGTTGGTGAGCGATGTGCAGCCTTCGAAGGCCGACTCGGTGATGCTCCAGATATTTTGGGTGATGATGACGCTTTCGAGACTTTTGAGGCCCTTGAACCACACCGGTACATCGCAAAGGTCGAGGTAGAGCCTGCGGATGGCAGAGCAGCCTTTAAAGAGATTGACATCTTCCCACTGGGGCTGGAAAATGTCGTTGAAAATGAGACTGACATCGGTGAGCGACGTGCACTGGTCGAAGGCATCGGCCGGCGCAGTGAAGTCTTCATTGTCAATGACGAGTGTCTTGAGCGAGGTGGAGCCTTTGAACCAGTTGCCGATGGCCGGTGCATAGATGGTGAGGCTTTCGGGACGGGTGCCGGTAAAGGCATCGTCGCCCACTTCGGTGAGCGAAGAGGGCAACGTGAGGGCCGTGAGCCGGTTGCAATCCATGAGGGCGCGGGCGGCTATGCTTGTTGTCCCTTCGGCGATGGTCAGCGCGCCCAGGCGGGCCGCCGGACAGAAAACGAGCTCGGTGGTGTCATTATTATATAGCACCCCATCGATGGTGGCATAGGCGGAATTGCCTGCGGCCACGGTAAGCGAATGCAGCGAGGTGCAGCCTTTGAACAGGTCGGCATGGAGCTGCGTGATGCCGTTGGGCAGGGTGAGCGAGGTGAGAGCCGTGTTGCCGGCAAAGGCGGCATCATCGATTGCCGTGACGGGCAGGCTGTGGCCGTCGTGCGTGACTTGGGCGGGGAGCGTGGCTTCACCTTTGAGCTCTTGAGCCGACTTGACGGCCAGTGCAGACTGCGCTTCGTCGAGATAGCGGTAGGTGATGCCTTCGAGGGTGAATGAGGTTTCGCCGGAAGTGCTTGTCATGGCTGTCGGAAACTCTTGGAGGGCCGGTTGCTGGCTTGCAGAACCTACGGCCGGCAGGGCGGTGCAGCACATGGCGGCAATGCCCAAAGTGAGGAGTCGTGGCAGTGTTGGCATAATGGTTTTCGTTGTTAAAGGTTGATATTGCTTTTAAATGTTTTGCAAATGTACGCAAAACAACGTGACTTTCAAAGCTAAAATGCCATAAATGCGTTTTTTAGACGGCTCAAAGAAAGGGCGGAAGAGCATGCTTTAAGTTAAAATCCTAAAAAGGCGGCACCGGTATGGTGCGAAAACCGTAATTTTGCACCCGTAACAAATTACATCAGAATTATGAAAGCAAGAATTTTAAGCATCGGCGCATTGTGCGCATTGTTGGTATTCAGCGGTTGCAGCAACATGAGCAATACTGCGAAGGGCGGACTGATAGGTGCCGGAAGCGGTGCCCTGCTCGGCGGCATCATCGGCAAAGTGGCCGGTAACACGGCAGTAGGTGCAGCCATCGGTACGGCCGTAGGCACGGGAGCCGGTGTACTGATAGGCAAGAAGATGGACAACGCCAAGAAGGCCGTGGCACAGCAAGTGCCGCAGGCACAGGTGGAAGAGGTGCAGGACAAGAACGGATTGAAGTCGGTAAAAGTAACCTTCGATTCGGGCATATTGTTTGCCACCAACAAGGCCGACCTAAGCGCATCGGCCAAGACTTCGCTGGCCAAGTTTGCCGGTGTATTGAAAAACAATGCCGATATGGACATCAACATTTACGGCCATACCGACAACACGGGAAGTGATGCCATCAACGACCCCCTGTCGCTGCGTCGTGCCCAGTCGGTGCAGGGCTACCTTTCGACATGCGGTGTTAACGCAAGCCAGATGAAATCGGTGCTTGGCAAAGGTTCGAAAGAGCCTGTGGCATCGAACGATACCAAAGAAGGCCGCGCACAGAACCGTCGCGTTGAAGTATATCTCTATGCCAGCGAGGCCATGATAGAGGCCGCACAGAAAGAAGCAGGCGAAACATCCAATTAATAAAGATGCACAATTGACAACGGCAGGGCTTGAAACCAAAACCGCCAAGGAGGTTTCAAGCCCTGCCAACGTTTATTGCAAACTACCTCGGCTACAAAACACCACAAACAATGATAGTTTTATTCATCATACGACACATTCTGAAATGGCTGATAAGCCTGTTTTTCGTCTCGACGCTGCTCTTTGTGCTGCTCTACAAGTGGATTCCCGTAGCTGTGACGCCATTGATGGTGATACGCTGCGTTGAACAGGTGGGACGCGGCGAAACTATCAGGCTGAAGCACCATTGGGTGTCGCGCGACAAGATATCGCGCTATCTGCCCGTTGCCGTGATGGCCTCGGAGGACCAGCGTTTTCTCAATCACCACGGATTTGACTTCAAGGAGATAGGCAACGCCGTGGAAGACCGTTTGAGCGGCCGTCGCAAGCGCGGAGGTAGCACCATCAGCCAGCAAACGGCCAAGAATGTCTTTCTGTGGCCCGAATCGTCGTGGGTGCGCAAGGGTTTCGAGGCTTATTTCACCGTCTTGATAGAATTGCTGTGGAGCAAGCAGCGCATCATGGAGGTATATCTGAACTCCATTGAAATGGGCGACGGCATCTATGGCGCCGAAGCAGTGGCGCAGCAGCATTTCAACTGCACGGCCAAGGAACTGACGCGCGCGCAGTGTGCCCTGATTGCCGCCACATTGCCCAACCCGCTGCGCTTCGACTCGTCGCGGCCGTCGCGCTACATGATGAAGCGGCAGTATGCCATCATGAAACAGATGAAGTACATCGGCTTCATGAAGGACGATAAGAAATGACCCTTTTATTTTTCGCGGAAACGCGCACGGTAATTGCGCGGTGACAGTCCGGTTTTCGACTTGACGAATTTGCCGAAAAAGGCCTGGTTGGGAAATCCCATTTCGTTGGATATGTCTTTGATGCTTTTGTCGGTATATCGCAACTGCTGCACGATGACATTGATGCTGTGCTGGTGAATCCATTCAAGCGGCGTTTTGTCGCTGCATTGCCTGACCACGGTAGACAGGTATTTGGGGGTGATATAGAGTTGGCGGGCTATTTCGGTAACAGAGCGCATCCTGCCATTTCCTTTGCCCAAGAGCTCAATGAAACGGCGGAATAGCTGATCTTTACGGTTAACGTTAGCCTCATCGTCGTAGCGGTTGGTGACGCGCGATATGATGTCGAAAAACACGTAGATGATGGATTGCAGCAGCGCGTGCATCATGCGTTTCTGAAAGGGATTGCCGGTTTGGCGTATCTTGAGCTTGGTGATTTCGGCAAAATGGTAGAGCGTCTCCAGCTCGTCCTCGGTGAGGCTGATGACGGGGGCTTTGGTGGCATCGAAGATGGTGTCCCAGATGCGCTCGTTGGCATAAAACGAGTTTTCCATGGCCTGTACGGAAAACCCGAAGATGAGGCATTTCATGTCGGGCGAATGCTGCAACGGCTCGATAGCCATTCCGGGGTAGCAGATGGCCACCTTGTCGTGACTTATTTCGTAGGTCTGGTTGTTGAGCCGCATGCTGAGCGTGCCGCTGTAGCAGGTGATTACCACCACCTTGTTGAGACTGAAGGATTCGGGGATGTCGCTCGGAATTGACCTGAGGTCGTTCACAACAAACAGGTCGCCATCGTCGTAGTTGAGCCATTGCCGGCCGACGGTGTCGATCATTTCCTGTTTGTCGGGCGTTGTGTCGGATTCCAAAGCGGGCGGTTTATTGGTTGAAGCGGCTGTAGACGACAGACATCTTGACAGGGTTGGCCGAGCCGCCCTTGAGACGTGCCCCGCTCAGCGAGAAGTCGTTGCTGACGCTCAGCACGCTTCCCATGGTGCTTGTTTCCGTGGTGACGGGTACGAGCATCACTTTGTTCCAGTCGGGGTTGGCGGCCATCCAGGCATCGAGTTTTGCCTTGCGTGCCTGCGGACTGTCGTTTTCGGTGACGCCGGCTTTAGTGTCGCGCTGTCTTTTAAGGTAGGATATAAGGTTGGCGATGTTGTTGAACGAGTATGAGTTGTAAACGTTGTCGTAGCTGGCCAGGAAAGTCTTGTAGTTATCGGGCACGCGGTTGTTGTCAAAAAAGTCGTTGAGCTCGCCTTTGGGCACCATGAGCACGGATGAGGGTGTCGACAGCTTGTATTGCGTGACGATGTTGCTGTTGTAGCGGCGGAAGACGATTTTCGCACTGTTTACAGAGTCTGTTTCGTGGTTTTCATAGATGTTGTCGATGGGCAGTGACACTTCGGTAAAGATGGCGGCCGGTGTTTTCAGATAGGTATAGTCGGTCTGCGCTATCAGTTTGTCGATGTTTTCGTTTTCTATGCGGTTGCTTTGTATCACTTCCTGGGTGGCGGCTACGCGCTGCACGCCCACGTAGGTGGTGTCGCCGTCGTTATATCTGAAATATACGCTGAGGGTTGCAATGTCGATGTCGACAAGTGTGCCGTTGCCCGATATGGTCTTGAAATAGAAGCCGGGCAGCACGTTGCGTATGAAATTGTAGGAATTTTTGAAGTTGTCGGGATTTTCGTAATACTTGCGCAGTATTTTTGTGCCGAAAGCAACGGGAAGCTTAACCAGTATATTTTTGGAGTAGTCCGAAGAATAGCGTATGCTGTCGGGCAGCGAGAGGTCGGCCACTGCGAAGCTCATTTCCTTTTTGACGGCATCGGGCTTGCGGCTGACGTATTGCTGTGCGTCGATGTTGGTGTAGTAGGTGGTTTCCTCGTCGAGAATTTTGTCGGCATCGAGCTCGTAGACGCCTATCTTGAGGGAGTTGAGCGAATCGCCATAATAGGATTTGACATAGAGGCGCAGCTCTACCGAGTCGGCCACGGGCTGTCCGTTTTCTTTGTGCATGTTGTCGAGTTTGGGCAGGCTGTAGTCTTCGAGCGAATAGAATTGTGCCAGAAAACTGCACGTTGTTGTCGATCCTGTTTCGGGGTCGGTGACACGCCCGAGGTAGCAGTCGCTCGATTTGGCCACGAGTGAATCTATTTTGACCGACCGCGTGCCGGTGTCGAAGACGGCTTGCGTTACTGAGGTGACGTCGCTGCCGGGCATTACGATGCTGCCGAAAGTGTCGGTATTGTCGTCGCACGAAGTGAATGCGCACACAGCGGCGAAAAGGAGCAGTAAAGATTTAACGGTGTTCTTGCAGATGGATTTCATCATGAAGATCGTTGTGGGGTTATTGTTTTAATAGGGTATCGTAGAAGTCCAAGTAGCGCGCGGCATCGATTTCGTCGCCAGCATAAGGCAAGATAGGGATATTTTTTGAGGCTGCGAAATCGAGCAGTTCGGGATTGGCGTTTTCGGTTGAGGCTATCACTCCGTCGCAGAAGTTGATGGCGAATTTTTCAAAGTCGGCCGGTGTTTCGAGCTTGAGTCCGAAGTCGGCTATCATCTGTGGCGTCATGTTGCGGAAGGCCAGACATTCTTTGATGTTGGCGGGCATGGCGACTGTCAGCGGATTGTCGTAGAGCGAATAGACCACTTTGGTGTTGGCGAAAGGCTGCTCTTCTTTATAGATGGCTTTAATAAAAAAAGGCGTGGCCGCCGAAATCCATCCCTGACAGTGAATCACATCGGGATACCAGCGAAGTTTTTTGATGGTCTCGAGCACGCTGCGGGCATAGAAGATGGAACGTTCATAGTTGTCGGTGTATTCGTTGCCGTTCTTGTCGCCAACCATCAGACGTTTCTGGAAAAAGTCTTCATTGTCGATGAAATAGACTTGCATTCGCGCCGATTGCAATGATGCAACCTTGATAATGAGCGGATGGTCGGTGTCATCTATGATGATGTTCATGCCTGATAATCGTATTACTTCGTGCAGCTGGTTGCGTCTCTCGTTGATGTTGCCCCATTTGGGCAGGAAAGTGCGGATTTCGCAACCCGAATCCTGAATGGCCTGTGGTATTTTCTTGCCGTTCGACGACATGGGTGTCAGCGGCACATAAGGTGTTATCTCTTGGTTGATGAACAATATTTTCTTCGCTGTCATGATTTGTTCTTTGTAATGCAAAGGTACGAAAAAAAGGCGATTTGCGGCGCATCAATTTTAAAACTTTTAAATATCAGACGCTTTTGCCGCCGTTCTTTCTTCTGTATGTGGAATTATTTCTGTTATTTTGCACCCCGATATAAACATTCAGACGGAAAAATGGAAGTCTTACAAACCATCAAAGCATTGGACGAGAAGCTGCTTGCAGCCCGCAGGGCAGGAAAGTCGGTCGGTCTGGTTCCCACCATGGGTGCCCTGCACCGCGGCCACGCCTCGCTGATTGAAAAGAGTGTTCAGGAGAATGACGTGACCGTGGTGAGCGATTTTGTAAACCCCACACAGTTTAACGACCAGAACGACCTGTTGCGCTATCCGCGCACCTTCGATGCCGATTGCAGCCTTGCCGCTGAGCTGGGTGCCGATTATATATTCTTTCCTTCGGTGGCCGAGATGTATCCCGAGCCCGACGAGCGGAGTTTCAGCTATCCTCCTGTCGACAGTGTCATGGAAGGGCCGCGCCGCCCGGGTCATTTCAACGGAGTGTGCCAGATTGTCAGCAAACTTTTCTACGCCGTCAAGCCCGACAGAGCCTATTTCGGCGAAAAAGACTACCAGCAAGTGGCCGTTATCAGAGCCATGGTGGCCGATTTGAAACTGCCTGTCGAGATCCGTCAGTGCCCCATCGTGCGCGAAGCCGACGGACTGGCGCTCAGCAGCCGCAATGCCCTGCTCACACCGGCCGAGCGCAAACTGGCAGCCAATATACACAAAACGCTTCTCGCCAGTGTTGACTATGCAAAAGGCCATACCGTCGAGGAGACACGCAGCCATGTGATCGATGCCATCAACGCTTTCGACGGACTCAAGGTGGAATACTACGAAATTGTAGACGGCATCACGCTGCAAAGCATCTCTTCGTGGGAGCAAGCCCCCACCGTGGTGGGTTGCATCACGGTCTATTGCGGAAAGCTCCCCGTGAGGCTCATAGATAATATAAGGTACAAATAAACTACCAAGCGACATGTTTATAGAAGTATTAAAGTCGAAAATACATTGCGTCCACGTTACCGATGCCAACCTGAAGTATATGGGAAGCATCACCATAGACGAAGATCTGATGGATGCCGCCGGGCTTGTAGAGGGCGAGCATGTCTACATCGTCGACAACAACAACGGCGAGCGCTTCGAGACCTACGTCATCAAAGGGCAGCGCGCAAGCGGATGCATCTGCCTTAACGGAGCAGCCGCCCGCAAGGTGCAGATTGGCGACGTGGTCATCATCATGTCGTATGCCACGATGACCCCCGAAGAGGCGCGCAGCTTCCGTCCGCGCGTGATATTTCCCGACACAGCGACCAACCAACTGCCACAATAGCAGCAAGCAGCATACAGCAAGCCGGTGTTTCCCGTAAGGATAGGAAGCACCGGCTTTTGCGTTGCCGTCGGGCCAATCGGCGAAGGCCTATTTGGGAAGGTTGAAGGCCACAGACATTTCCTTCATCTGTTCCTGACTCATGCCCTCGGGCTCAAAGCCCATGGCCTTGCTGTCGATATAGATTTTTGCACTCTTCGAAAGCACGTCGATTTGGTCGAACGCATCCATCACGTCGAGTCCTTTGGCAAAGACTCCGTGCTTTTCCCACAACACCACATCATAGTCTTCAAGCTCTTTGAGCGTAGCATCGGCCAGCTTCACCGATCCCGGCAGCTCGTAGGGGATAATGCCCAGACCCAGCGGGCAGAAAGCCTTGGTCTCGGGTATCATGCTCCAAAGCAGGTTGGTAAGCACGTCCTTTTCAAGGAATTTTCTTGCGTGACTCATGGCAATGAGCTCAATGGGGTGGGTGTGCACGGTGGCACGATAGGCCGAACCGGTCTCTATCAGGTGGTTGTGCACCGTCAGGTGCGAGGGAAGTTCGCTTGTCGGCTTTACGGGATTGTCGGCAATGATTTCATAGCCGGCACAGTCGTCGGTAATGCGTATCACCGAACCGTTGTCCATGGGATAGCGTGCCAGGTCTCTCATGCGCTTGTTGGTGCCTTTGCAGAAAAAGTAGCATCCCTTCAAGTGGGGCAGCGTGGTGCCTATGGGTGTGACCGGTGCGATGGCGGGCAGGGCCTTGATTTCATCGTCTACCAGCTCGGTGATGTTGATGGTAATGTTGCCTCCGTTGCGCTCGGCCCACCCGTTTTGCCACAGGTAGCCGGCCACTTCGGCCACTTTGTCCACTTCTTTTTTTAAGGCGGGACGGCCTTCCAGAATTGATTTCATAAATAACGCTTTGCTATGTATTTTTACAGGAGTTGGGGCAGGAACGATGAAACGATCAGCACCAGCAACCCTACAATCAGTACTGCGATGGTCTTGGGCGAGCATCCTTTCCATTCTTTGAGGATGATGCCCCACACATTCGAGAACGTTACGTTGAGAGCCATCAGTATGCAGAACGAAAGGGTCATCAATGTTTCCGACGAAGTGAGGAATCCCTTGCCGAGCGACAGTCCGAAGAACTGGCTGTACCATAAGGCACCGGCCAGGGCGCAGAAGAGCAGGTTGTTTCCTATGACGCCACCTTTGGCATAGTCGCCAAAAGTCTTGTTTTTGGCGTTCTGATAGAAGCAGTAGGCGGCATTGGTCACAAATCCGCCGAGTGTCACGAGCAGCGTGGCGGGCAGCGTTTTGTAGATGTCGGGTGTCAGGTCGCCGAAGTTGATGTCCTTGCCGAATTCAAGGCCTACGTTGAAGCATCCGCTCATGAAACCTGCCAGCAGGGCTATGGCCAATCCTTTGGGGAAGTTGAAATCCTTGACGGCGGCCTTCTTCTCTTCGTCAGAGAGCGACGCGGCTTTCATGGAGCCAGCCACACCGATGATGGCTATACCGACAAGTGTCACGGCCACGCCGGCAAGCACGGCAAATGTGAGCTTTGAAAGCGCGTCTTCGGCGGGAAAGAAGATGTTGAGCAATACGGGGCCCATGATGGTGCCGAGCGCGGCGCAGGTGCCCAGTGCAATGCTTTGTCCGAGGGCCACGCCAAGGTAGCGCATGGAGAGTCCGAAGGTGAGTCCGCCGATGCCCCACAGGACGCCGAAGAGCACTGTCATCCAGATGTTGAACGCGTTGCTTGCGCCCAGCAGTTCGCAGAGCGAATGTCCTTCAGGCACGGCGAGCAGTGCGCCGAGCAGGGGGAAGGCAATCCATGCGAATATGCCCTGTACGAGCCAGTATGATTCCCAGCTCCATTCTTTTATTTTGTTGATGGGCACGTAGCAGCTCGACTGGCAGAACGCACCGATGGCTATGATGAGCAATCCTATGAGTATTTCCATCGTTCAAGTTTGTTTGTGGGTTTAAAACAGCGGCTTTCCGCCCTTTTGCCGCTCGGGGCGGTCAGAAAGTGGCGGAAGGCCGTCTTTGCAGAGTTCCTGATGCTTATCTCTTGGAGGTCACGTCGGCCTCGTATTTTTCAACGTCTGCGATAAACGATTCGCCTACAGGCACATCGTTAATCATATTAAAGTAATCGTAGACTGCACCCATGGGCAGTGTCTTGGCTTCTTCGAGCAGTGCCAGGCGTTCGAAGAGCTGTCCGTTGTCTTCGTATTGGCGGAGCAGTTTGCCGGGTTCGAGCAGTGCGCTGAGGATGCACTTCTGTGTGGCGCGTGTACCTACGATATAGGCACCGATGCGGTTGATGCTGGCATCGAAGTAGTCGAGTCCGATGTGTACGCGGTTCATGGCGTCGGCGCGTGCTATTTCTTTGAACAGGTTCAGTGTGGCGTCGTTCATGGTGGTCACGTGGTCGCTGTCCCAGTGTACGGGTCGGCTCACGTGGAGCATGAGTTCGGGCACGAAGAGCAGCATGCTGGGCACTTTGTCTGCGATGTCTTCGCCCACCTGGAAGTGTCCGGTGTCGATGGTTGCTATCACTTTGTTGGCGGCGCAGTAGGCGCAATAGAAGTCCCACGAGCCCACGGTGAAGCTTTCCAGTCCGATGCCGAAGAGTTTGGCTTCAAGGCAGTCGCGCATGTTGTCGTATTTGGTGGCGAGTATTTCGTCGAGCGATTCCTTGAGCAGTGTTCTGTAGCGCAGTTTTTCCACGGTGGTGTCTTTGCTTCCGTCGTGAATCCATATGTTCATGATGCAGGGGTCGCCCTGTGCCTTGCCCATGGCTTCGGCGATGGCGCGGCAACGCTTGGTGTGCTCAATCCAGAAGTCGCGTATTTCCTTGTCAGGGTTGGCCAGTGAGAGGCTGCCGCTTTTGGGGTGCGAGAAGCTGGTGCTGTTGAAGTCGAGCTTCAGGCCTTGCTGTTTGGCCCAGTCTATCCATCCCTGGAAGTGCTTCACTTCGACTTGGTCGCGGTCTACTTTCTGTCCGTTGAACTCTCCGTAGATTTCGTGGAGGTTGAGGCGGTAGGTTCCGGCCAGCAGGGATGTGACTTTTTCGATATCCTGGCGCACTTCTCCTATGTTGCGTGCGCGTCCGGGATAGTTGCCGGTGGTCTGAATACCGCCCGAGAGTGTGCCATCGGGGGTTTCAAATCCTATCACGTCGTCGGTCTGCCAGCAGTGGAGCGAGATGGGTGTGTTTTTCAGTGTTTCCACTGCTTTGTCTGTATCGACGCCAAGCGCTGCATAGCGTTCTTTGGCGATTTCGTACGATTTCAGGATGTTAGCTTCTTTCATGTTTTATGTTTTGATTGAGATGAGTTATTTTCTTTTGTTGATTGTCAGCCCACTATGCTTTTATATTTGGTGTAGGCCTCGTTCCATGTTGCGATGTCTTGCGGGTCGTAGCGTTTGGGCTGCTCCGACTGTGCGATGAGTGCTCTCATCTGGTGTATGTCGGCCACCATTCCGCATGCTTTGGCCTGCATCATGATGTTGCCTTCTGCGGTGGCTTCTTGCGGGCCGGCAAAGACGGGTATGTTGAGGCTGTTGGCGATAAACTGGTCGAGCAGGTAGTTGAGGCTTCCTCCTCCGATGACGTGCATTCGTTCGAGCGGGAAGGGCGACATTTCCTTGAGCATTTCAAATACGTCGCGATAGCGCAGTGCCAGTGAGTCGTAGATGCAGCGGCATTCTTCTGCATAGCCACCGGGCACGGGCTGCCCGGTGCGCTTGCAGTAGTTTCTGATGGCATCTACCATCGATATCGGGTTAGCAAAGTCAGGATCATCGGGATTGATGAGGCTTCTGAAGGGTTCTACCTTCATGGCTGCTTCATAGAGTTCGTCATAGCTTTGCGGGGCATCGTTCCATTCTTTGCGGCAGCGTTCGAAGAGCCACATGCCGCAGATGTTTTTGAGGAATCGGGTGGTGCCTTCTATGCCGCCCTCGTTGGTGAAGTTTTTTTCAAAGCTGTCTTTGTTGATAATGGGCTTTTTGGTTTCTATGCCCATGAGGCTCCAGGTGCCGCTGCTCAGGTAGGCAAAGTTTTCGTCCCCGGCGGGTATGGCGGCTACGGCTGAAGCTGTGTCGTGTCCCGCCACGGCGATGACGGGTATATCGTTGAGCCCTGTGAGTCTTTGTATTTCGGGTGTGAGTCGTCCTATGATTTCACCCGGCTGCACGTATCGTCCGAACTGCTCTTCGGTGATGCCTATGGGTGCTGTGAGTTCTTCGCTGATGCGTCCGGTGTGTGCGTCCATCATCGAGCTTGTTGAGAGAATGGAATATTCGGTGACCATTTCTCCTGTGAGCAGATAGGAGAGTGCGTCGGGTATGAACAGTATTTTGTGGGCTGCCTCGAGTGCCGAGTCATTGTTGCGGCGCATGGTGGCCAGTTGGAACAGTGTGTTGAAGTTCATGAACTGTATGCCGGTGATTTCGTATACGCGTTCTTTGGGCACCAGTTTGAAATATTCTTCCATGGCACCTTGGGTGTGTGGGTCGCGATAGGAATAGGGGTTGCGCAGGAGTGCGCCGTCACGGCCGAAGAGTGCTACGTCGACGCCCCAGGTGTCTATTCCGATGCTTTCGATGGTGATGTCTTCCTGGGCCACGATTTTGAGTCCGCGGATGATTTCCCAATACAATGCCTGGATGTCCCAATAGCAGTGTCCGGTCATTTGGATGATGTTGTTGGGGAAGCGGGTGAGCTCCCTCCGGGTCAACTTGTCGCCCTCGAGCGTCCCCAAAATGGTTCTGCCGCTCGATGCGCCCAAGTCTACCGCGAAGAAGTGTTTTTTCATAATTTATTTAAAGTACAGGTTGGTGTTTTTGTAAGGGCGAAGTTAGCGATTATATCTTGACTTTCGTTGTGTGTCGCCCGGTTGTTTTTTCGATTTTAACTGTTTTTAACCGACAAGGCCTCCGGTTGCCTATTTTTATTGGCCGAAATTGCGTGAGGCGAAGGGCAGGCTGGCGCGCAGGGCGGTGTGCCAGTATTCCCAGTTGTGCGAGCCGTTGCGCACGCGCAGCTCGCATTTGATATTGTTGTCGCGCATGAGCATGTGGAAGGCTTCGTTGAGCTTCAGCAAATAGTCGTCGTCGCCGCAGTCGACATACCATTTTACGGTTTTCAGCTTGTCCTTGGCTGCGCCATCGGCTTTTTTAAGGTATTCGATGCACGAGTTGTCGTGTACGGCCACTTGCACATAGGCCAGTTTGGTTGTTTCAGCGCGTTTCTTGTCGTCGACGTCCTGGTCGAGCCATGCGCTCATGGCGTAGCACGAGGAGAAGAGCTCGGGATGCTTCTGGCAGTAGGATACGCTGCCGCCGCCGCCCATGGAGAGGCCGCTCACGGCGCGGTGCTGCTTGTCAGAGGCTATGTTGAACTTCTTTTCTATATAGGGCATGAATTCTTCGAAGAAAAACCGCTCATACGGCCATCCGGGCATGTTGAAGTAGCCGCACCAGTCGCCCTTGGAGACGTCACCACCGGCGTTGGGCATCACGATGACCATGGGCACGGCTTCGCCCGAGGCCATCAGTTCGTCGGTCACTATCTGCATCTGTCCTTTGAGAGCCCATCCCGTGTGGTCGTCGCCCAGACCGTGGAGCAGGTAGAGCACCGGATATTTCTGCGGCCTTGTGGCATCGAATCCGTCGGGCAGATATACATTATAATGTCGTTCGGCATTCAGTATCTTGCTTTGCATCTTTTCGGTGATGATGCGGCCGGCTTCGGCGCTTGGGCAGGCGGCCAGGAGGATCAGGGCCGCAAGCAGGGTTTTCAGCATTGTCATTGATTTTGTCATGTGTGGTTGATGTTTCAATCTGCCTACAAATTTATGTCTTTTGTTTTAAACGGCCAATCCGCGAGCCATGTTTTTTCTTTTGCTTTCACTTTTTACGACTGCGGGCGGCAGAGGTTGTCTGTCGCCCGATGGTCTCATTTGCGCTTGTGTATGCGGTTTACATTGTCTACGATGCCTGCCAGCTTTTGCTTGTCGTCGTCGCCAAACAGGCCGCTATTGAGCAGTATTTGAATGATCTGCAGCACAATGCGCAGCAGGAAGGGGATGTTGATCATGGCATTTGGTTTTTCAGGTTGACATCTGGTTTTTTGAGTTCTTCGGTGTTGCGATGTCTAAGCCTGCCTGTTCATCACGAGCTTCATCCCTGCTGCGGCCGGATTGACGGCCACGGCTTCCTTGAGCACATGGCTCGGCGTGAACTGCACGCGCACCTGCTCAATGTCGTCGGCCGTGACTTCGTCGGCCGTGTCGCGGCCTTTCACCTTGGCCGTCAGTCGAAACGCGCCGAGGGTGCCCAGCCTTACGCTCTTGCCGTCGAGCAGGGCGGCTGCCACCTGCTCTTCGAGGGCCGACAGGGTGGCCACCACGTCGGGGCGCGCTATGGTGCTCTCGCGGGCTATGCTGTCGACAAAGCTGTCGAAAGCGATGGGTCTGGTGCCGCTCACGGCGGGATAGAAGGCGTCTTCCTTCGTCTTGGGGTTCTTGCGCTTTACTACTTTCAGTGTAATCATGGCTTTTTGGTTTTTTGGTTAATGGTTAAGGTTTACAAGATTGGCGGTTTCTCGTCACACGGTTGCATCCTGCTTCTTGAACTTGAGCGAACCGTTGGCGCGTTTGAAGGTGCGGAGCAGCTGCGGGCTCTTGCTGAAATGGATGCGCAGGCGTTCCACATCGTCGGTCTTCACGTCGTCGGCCGCGGTCTTGCCGCCTTTTTTGGAATTGACGCGCACATGAAAGCTTCCCAGATTGGGCAGTCTCACACTGCGGCCCTCGCAGAGCGACGTGGCCACATGCTCCTCGACAGCGGCGAGCACACCCTTCACGTCGTGTACCGACACGGTGCAGGCGCAGCTGATGCGCAGGGCCACCTCGTCGAGATCCAGATGACCCGAACATACCGGCACGGGATAGAACTTCTGCTTCGTGGCATCGGCCGGATTTTTCTTCTTGATTACTTTGTAAAAAATCATTTTATTGTGTTTTTTAGTGGGTCTCCCGCCCGGTGCCTTCGTGGCTCGTGGCAGGTCGCCCGGTTAACGATATGGCAAAGTTACGAAGAGCCCCGCCACCCTCCAAGCCTTTTTCGCGACGCAGTGCAGAGCAAGTCGCAATTTGTCTGCAACAGATTGAAAGGCAATGCGTTGCAAAACACCATCCGTTTCACTTTTTTTTCGCGGCCACCCTTGGCGGCCACTCCTGCAAGGCTCATGGCCGCGAGGCGTGGGCTCTGAATGGCGGCCGTTGGGCTCTGAGTGGCAGCCAATGGGGCAGGGCGGCATCGCAGAAAGACCCGCAGATGTGACATTTTTCAGATTTTTACGGCCTGAAAACGGCATTTTGAAAAGAAAGCAGTACCTTTGCACTACAAAATAATTCTAAGACACATTTGCATGAGCAAGTTGATTGAAATACGCGATTATAAGCCGCTGCTGGACGTACAGCAGAACGAGCTGGCCATAAAACTGGTGAAGAGCTTCTTTCAAGAAAACCTGGCCACGGGGCTCAAGCTGCACCGCACCACGGGTCCCCTCTTTGTGCTCAAGGGCACCGGCATCAACGATGACCTGAGCGGCACCGAGCGCGCCGTCACCTTTCCGGTGCGCGACATGGGCGACGCACGCGCCGAGGTGGTGCACTCGCTGGCCAAGTGGAAACGCCTGATACTGGCCGACCACCACATCGAGCCGGGCTATGGCATCTATACCGACATGAACGCCATACGCGCCGACGAGGAGCTCGACAACACCCATTCGCTCTATGTGGACCAGTGGGACTGGGAGCGCGTCATAACGCCCGCCGAGCGCACCACGGCATTCCTGCGCAAAGTGGTCAAACGCATCTACTCGGCCATGCTGCGCACCGAATTTCTCGTGTGTGAGCAATACCCGCAAATCCGTCCACAGCTGCCCGACGACATCTACTTTATTCACGCCGAAGAGCTGCGCCGCCGCTATCCCGACAAAACCGCCAAAGAGCGCGAAGACCTCATAGCCCGCGAAAAAGGCAGCGTGTTTATCATCGGCATAGGAGGCCCCCTGGGCGACGGCAAGCCCCACGACCTGCGCGCCCCCGACTATGACGACTATACCACACCGGGCGACGACGGACTGCCGGGACTCAACGGCGACCTCATCGTATGGGACGAAATACTGCAACGCTCGCTCGAGCTCAGCTCCATGGGCATACGTGTAGACCGGGAAGCCCTCGTGAGACAGCTGCACCAATCGGGCAACGACGACCGTCTGCAGCTCTACTTCCACCGCAGGCTCGTGGGCGGCGAACTGCCGCTGAGCATCGGAGGAGGCATAGGGCAGTCGCGCCTGTGCATGCTCTTCCTGCGCAAAGCCCACATCGGCGAAGTGCAGGCCAGCATATGGCCCGACGACATGCGCCGCAAGTGTGCCGAAGCCGGCATCAGACTCATCTGACGCCCCGGCAAGCACCCCCATAGGCAACCCAAAAACAGTTCATCATAATCAAATTTTATATGGAGACCTGCTGAGACGGCACGTCTCCTTTTTTTATCTGCTGACAATCATGCAGTTGCAAAAAAAATCGCGATAAAACAGAAAAATAATCGCAAATATCCTTGCACGGAACAAAAAGAATACACTATCTTTGCAGCGAAAACAGAAGTTAACCTTATTATTTAAAATAATATAATGAACTCAAGCGACTTAAAACCCCAAATGCCCACCGTCTCAGGCAGCTACATCAAGAGACACCCCGAACTGGCCGACATGCTCAAGCACCTGCGGCCCGGAAGCTGCATCAGTATGAACAACGGCGCGCACTACCTGATGTGCGAAGCCCTGTATGAACCCCTCGACTACCGCCCCTGCCTGCGCTGCTCGCTGCAGCACCAGAGCGAGAGCTTCTGCCTGCGCCACCGCCTGTGCTGCGCCCATGCACGGCCCGATGGCACAAGCGTACGTTTCATCCTTTTAACCCCAGAATCATGAACCCACAGATACGCAAAAGCTGCGAAGAAATGATTGACTCGCTCCGCTGCTACTCGGCTATGTGGCTCAAACGGGCCATTGCCCGATATGAAGCCACCGGCGAAGAACCCTATGTGCCCGTCCGCATAGGGAATACCGCCAAGACCATGTGGCACCTGGTGAAAAACCTGATCGACGAAGACAAAAAAAGCCGCAAAAACAACCCAAAGCGCAATGAACCCCCGTATTCAACCCCCGTATTCAATACGGGTTGCGAAAAAAAAGAAAGAAAAAACGAAAGAAAAGAACTTTCCCCCACACCCCCTATAGAAAAGAAAGAAATAAAGAAAGAAAAAAACTCTCTCTCGCCCGCACATGCGTGCGTGCACGAGGGGGAAGGGGAGCTATCTCAAGCCGCAGACCACGAAAAACAGCCCGAACCCCTATACCCCGTCAACCAAAGCCGGGCCTCGATGGTTCACGACTACTACAACCAGGTGGCCAAGGCAGCCGGACTGGTGCCCTTGCCGCCCCTGTCGCAACGGCTGGCGAGCAACATGGCCGCAGTGCTGCGCGGATTCAGCAACAAAGAAATCACCCATGCCATAGAGCGCGCCTCGCGCAGCGACACACTGAGCGGACGCAAGGAACACGGCTTCAGGGCCGACTTCTTCTGGATATTCGAAACAAAGCACTATACACGAATCGAAAGCGGATTTTATGACAACAAAGAAACTGTCGACCCTGATAGGGAAGCCGTCAGACTGCTGGCCGACAAATATCGCGACGAACAGCTTGGCACCGGCTGCGAGGCAGAGGTTGAACGAACGCTATGGTGACGCCGTGGCCTTCAGCCGCGCCTTTGCGCCCGAAAAGACCGAGGCCTTTGCGGCCCATCCCGAACGGTGCGTAGCCGGCGAAGCACCGGCCCTCGTAGACGTGGCACTGGCCTATGGCGACACCGCGGCACGCGCATGGCTCATGGCACAGATCAAAGCTCTGGCCGAATATTGCGGCGACCGCAACGCACTCACGGCCGACCAGTGCTACCAATGCGCCTCAAACATGCAGACACACTATTTCTATCTGAAAACCACCGACTTCATGCTCTATTTCAGCCTCGTCAAAGCCGGTCACTACGGATGTTTCTACGGACGCATAGACCCCATGCGCATCGTGGGATGGCTCAAAAACTATGTGGACGACCGCAACCGCATCTTCGCACGCGTGGAGGCACAACGCACGGCCACTCAACGACGGGAGGAAGACCCACATCCGCGCTACGGACCGCCCATGAGCCGCGAGCAGTATGAACAATGGAAACGCAACAACCCCGAAGGCTACGCCCAACTCATGAAAGAGCTGAAAGACAGGGACGAAGCCCAAAAGCGGCGGCGCAACGGGCAGACATGAAAGAGGGGAGGAAAAACAGGTACAAAAAAAAAGATCGGTACTCACGTACGGATCTTAACAAATCTAACTATGAAAAATTTTAAATCTATTTGAATGTAAAGTGACTCCGCTGGGATTCAAACCCGGAACCTTCTGATCCGTAGTCAGATGCTCTATTCAGTTGAGCTACGGAGCCCTGCGCGAAAACCAAAGAGTGACTCCGCTGGGATTCAAACCCGGAACCTTCTGATCCGTAGTCAGATGCTCTATTCAGTTGAGCTACGGAGCCTCTCTGTTCTCATTTTGCGAGTGCAAAGATAATGGTTTTTTCTTTACGCAAGCGTTTTTCCCGTGATTTTCTTTGAAAAAATTTTGAGATGTTGCTCTCAGTGCGTGTCCTTAAACCAGGACGTTTCGCTGTAATATTGTGATGCAAAGGGATGTAGGCTCGGTTCGGAAATGGTGAGGCCCGAAAACTCCCTGATGGCAATGGAGCTAATCTGCGTGGTAAAGATGGTAGGCGTGTGCACGGCGTGCTCAACGGCGGCATGGAGCAGGCTGTCGGCACGGGAGCGCGCCTGAGGGTCGGGGCAGAGGTGGCGCAGGTAGCTCTGCATGTCGAAGAAAATGCCGGGGGTGTAGCCTCCGAGGCGCTGCAGGCTGTCGAGACACACCTGAGCGTGGTCGCTGCGCAGGTTGAGCCGCGCCACGGCCAGAGCCAGGCTGTCGAGCTTGGAACAGTCGGTAACGGTGAGCGTGCCGCTGGGAGTGGAGTAGGACGAGTAGAATGCCAGGAAATTGCGGCACAGGGCGCCGTAGTCGGGCGTGCCGAGCAGGTTGCCGCCCACAAGCTTGTAGGGGATGCCATACATCATCATTTCGCTCGTCGAAGCGATGAGGCGGCGCGTCACACGGCGCAGCTCGTAGGCCACTTCGATGCCCGACATGTAGCAGTCGTCAAAAAGAATGTATTCGGTGTGGAAGTCGGCGGCCTCCATGCTCTCGCGCAAAGTTTCAATGTCGGTCTGGCAGTCGCTTGTGCGGCCGCCGAAGAGGCGCGTGGCCTGATTGCCCCGGTTCCAGTGGAGGGCGGTCCGCTCGTGTGCCGCACGCGATTGGGCAAGAGCCTTGACGGGCACCCATCCCAGGCCGTGCGAACCGATGATCATGGAGTAGGAGAGCGTGGCGGGCGCATAGGCCTTGACATCGGCAAGGATGGCAGTGAGACCCTGCAGCGTGGTATAGCCGGTGCCGCTATACTCCTTGAGCTGGCGGCGCGTGCATTGGCCGCCGTCGCAGGTAATCTCGAACATCGACGCCCGGGTTTTCGAACTGGCCAGATAGACTATGACGCGCTGGCTCTTCAGTCCTTTCTGCTGCTCGATGGCCTCCTCGAAATCGGAGAGGTTGGTCTCGAAACAGCTGAGCAGGTCGGTGCTCCATGGCATGTAGACAAACAGGGTGCGCCGGTTTTCCTCGTCGCGGTCGTCATCGTGGTCACTGCCACACGACGAGAGGGCAGGCAACAGCAGAGCCGGCACCACAACGAGGAGCAAGCGGAAGAAGAAAATGGGAAGATGCATATTATATAATATATAAAAGGGTCAGAAGTCGGAGTCGTCAAACCTGAGGGTGGGCACCTTGAGCAGCCGAGCGCGCAAACCGTCGCTCCGCTCGGCCGCCACGCTGATGCGCGTGTGGCAGCGCATGTCGATGCGGTTGTCCTCGATGCGTATGCCATTGGCCTTGAGCAGCTTCATCACGGCGTTGAGCTGCGCATAGTCGAACGAAAACGCCATGCCATCCTCTACGGTGCGACTCACGCGGGCGGCATTGGCAACAGCCAGCTCGGCCGCCTCCTTATAGGCCGCAATCAGACCGCTCGTGCCCAGCTTGATGCCGCCGAAATAGCGCACCACAATGACGAGGACGCCCGTCAGCGAAGCCGAACGGATGGCCCCGAGAATGGGACGCCCTGCCGTGCCCGAAGGCTCGCCGTTGTCGGAGCCGCGCTCCACGGAAGCGTCGGGCTCGAGCACATAGGCGTAGCACACGTGGCGCGCATCATAATACTTCTTGCGCGCCTCCCTGACACGGACATCAACCTCGTCGATACTCCACACAGGAAGGGCAAACGACAGAAAAGTGCTTTTGCGCACAACGAGCTTGGCCTCGCCCGGCGTTTCTATGGTAGTATAGCTACTTACTTTCACATTGCAAAATTACAGCTCTTACGCCTAAAAAACAGCCAGAGGCGCGATATTTTTTATAGCACGCAACGCATATCTTGAAATAAATCATTACTTTTGCACCCATTGAACAGAGAAAGAGACATATGATAAAGATTACTTTTCCGGACAATTCGGTAAAAGAATACCAGTCCGGCGTAACAGCGCAAGAAATCGCAGAAAGCATTTCGCCCAAATTAGCCAAAGAAGTATTGTCATGCTCCATAAACGGTGAAGTCACAGAGCTGAACCGCCCCATCACCGCCGATGCCACACTGAAACTCTTCAAATGGGAAGACGAAGAAGGCAAAAAAACCTTCTGGCACACTTCGGCCCACCTGCTGGCCGAAGCCCTGCAGGAGCTCTACCCCGGAACAGAGTTCGGCATAGGCCCCGCCATCGAGAACGGCTTCTACTACGACGTAGTGACCCCCGAAGGCACCGCCATCAGAGAAAGCGACTTTGAAACCATCAACGCCAAAATGGCTGAGCTGGCCGCACGCGGCGAAGCACTCGTAAGGAAAAACATCTCCAAGGCCGAAGCCCTGAAATTCTTTGGCGACCGCGGACAAAAGCTCAAACTCGAACTCATCAACGAGCTCGACGACGGCAACATCACCACCTATACGCAGGGCGACTATACCGACCTGTGTCGCGGCCCACACCTCATCTCCACCGCACCCATCAAAGCCATCAAGATAACCGCCGTATCGGCAGCCTTCTGGCGCGGCGACGCCAAGCGTGAAACCATGACACGCGTCTACGGCATCTCCTTCCCCAAAAAGAAACTCCTTGACGAATACCTCGCCATGGTAGAAGAAGCCAAAAAGCGCGACCACCGCAAGATAGGCAAAGAAATGGAACTCTTCATGTTCTCCGACCGCGTGGGCAAGGGACTCCCCATCTGGCTCCCCAAAGGCACCGACCTGCGCCTGCGCCTCGAAGCATTCCTCAAGAAAATACAGACACGCTACGGCTACCAGCAAGTCATCACGCCCCACATAGGCAGCAAACAGCTCTACGTCACCTCGGGCCACTACGCCAAATACGGCAAAGACTCGTTCCAGCCCATTCACACGCCCGACGAAAGCGAAGAATACATGCTCAAACCCATGAACTGCCCGCACCACTGCGAAATCTATGCCCGCAAACCGCGCTCCTATAAAGACCTGCCCGTGCGCATCGCCGAATTCGGCACCGTATACCGCTACGAGCAAAGCGGCGAGCTCCACGGACTGACACGCGTGCGCAGCTTCACACAAGACGACGCACACATCTTCTGCCGCCCCGACCAGGTCAAAGACGAATTCCTGCGCGTCATGGACATCATCCTCACCGTATTCAAAACATTCCGCTTCGACAACTACGACGCACAAATATCCCTGCGCGACAAAAATGACCGCAGCAAATACATCGGCACCGACGAAAACTGGGAAAAAGCCGAATCGGCCATCATCGAAGCCTGCCATGAAAAAGGCATGAAAGCCCGCATCGAATACGGCGAAGCCGCCTTCTACGGACCCAAGCTCGACTTCATGGTCAAAGACGCCATCGGACGCAGCTGGCAGCTCGGCACCATACAGGTAGACTACAACCTGCCCGAACGCTTCCAGCTCGAATACGTCGGAGCCGACAACGAAAAGCATCGCCCCGTCATGATACACCGCGCACCCTTCGGCTCCATGGAACGCTTCGTAGCCGTGCTCATCGAACACACCGCAGGCCACTTCCCCCTCTGGCTCACACCCACACAAATAGCCATACTTCCCATCTCCGAAAAGTATGTAGACTATGCCGAAAAGCTCAAAACCTACTTCGCCAGCAAAGACCTGCGCGCCACCATTGACGCACGCAGCGAAAAAATAGGCCGCAAAGTGCGCGACAACGAAATGCAGCACATTCCCTACCTGCTCATCGTCGGCGAAAAAGAAGCGGGCGAAGGCACAGTAGCCGTCAGAAAACAAGGCGAAGGCGACCAAGGCACCATGACTTACGAGGAATTCGCAAAGAAAATCCAAAACGAAGTCAATGAAATGATAAATATTGATTAACTTTGCACCCCGAATAGAAAACGACGCTTTAGTTGAATGAAAAATGACTCACTGAAACAGGAATACAGGATTAACGGCCAGATCACTGCACGCGAAGTAAGAATCGTAGGCGACAACATCGAGCCGAAAGTACTGCCCACAGCAAAAGCCTTGGCCATGGCCGAGAGCAAAGGGCTCGATCTGGTCGAAATATCGCCCAACGCCGCGCCTCCCGTCTGCAAGATAATCGACTACTCCAAATTCCTATACCAGCAGAAAAAGCGGCAAAAGGAAATCAAAGCCAAGCAAGTCAAGATAAGCGTCAAGGAAATACGCTTCGGGCCGCAGACCGACGACCACGACTACAACTTCAAGCTCAAGCACGCCCGCGAGTTCCTTGAAGAAGGCAACAAAGTAAAAGCCTATGTTTTCTTCCGCGGCCGCAGCATCGTCTTCAAAGACCAGGGCGAAGTGCTCCTGCTCCGGTTTGCCAACGACCTCGAAGAAGTAGGCAAGGTAGAACAAATGCCCGAGCTGCTCGGAAAGCGCATGACCATGTTCCTCGGCCCCAAAAAGATGCCATCAGCCAAGAAAACCGTCAAGACCGTAGCCGAAGGTCCCAAGAAAAACCTAAGCGGAAACGCACCGCGCATCAACGAGAAAAAGGAATACTCAGGCCCCAGAGTCGAA
This sequence comes from uncultured Bacteroidaceae bacterium, assembly GCA_934426255.1. Taxonomy (GTDB): domain Bacteria; phylum Bacteroidota; class Bacteroidia; order Bacteroidales; family Bacteroidaceae; genus UBA6382. Next base: position 98,639 of record CAKRYD010000004.1, read on the forward strand.
GGCGAAGACTAAGGCGCAACAACAATAGAAGAATATGCGCGTAGCGTAAATGATTTCACGCTGCCGCTATCATAAATAAACATATAAACCAAAACACAATGCCAAAAGTAAAGACAAATTCCGGCGCGAAAAAGAGATTTTCACTCACCGGAACAGGTAAGATCAAAAGAAATCATGCTTTTCACAGTCACATTCTCACCAAGAAGACCAAGAAGCAAAAAAGAAACCTGACCCACACTGCCCTTGTCGACAAGTCAAATCTCCGTCAGGTAAAAGAGTTGATGAATCTCCGTTAATCAAAATCATCCAACACATTTATTTAACCGAATGCTTAGCACTCAAAGAGCGTAGAACCGTTACGACGCTGACATTCACAACAAACGATTTAAGTTATGCCAAGATCAGTAAATCATGTCGCCTCAAGGGCAAGAAGAAAGAAGATTCTAAAATTAACACGCGGCTATTATGGTGCACGCAAGAACGTGTGGACCGTAGCCAAGAATACATGGGAAAAAGGTCTCACCTATGCTTTCCGCGACCGTCGCAACAAGAAGCGCAATTTCCGCGCACTCTGGATTCAGCGTATCAACGCTGCCGCACGTCTCGAAGGCCTTTCCTATTCACAGTTGATCGGCGCCCTTCACAAGGCCGACATCCAAATCAACCGCAAGACCCTTGCCGATTTGGCTGTCAACAATCCCGAAGCCTTCAAGGCCATTGTCAACAAAGCAAAGTAGGAACAATTAATCTAAATTTACACTCCACGCATCTCATCCTTTTGGATGGGATGCTTTTTTTGTGTGCCCGCGTCAAGCCTTCCGGGCTGCCCCGTCAGCGGCGTCGGCCACGCCGGGACAGCATCCGCGCAATGCTATCGTTGGCATTGTCGATTTTCCAGTTTTCGAGCGAAGCCAGATAGATGCGCGTCGTCTCCTCCTTGGTGTGCCCCATGCCGGCACTGATGAGCTGCAGCGGCACCCCCATGCGATAGGCCGCCGTAGCCCAGCTGTGGCGCGCCGTATAGGACGTGAGCGGCCGCTCGAGCCCTATCATGGCCGCCAGCTTCTTCAGTCTGCGGTTATAGAGCGACAGGCCCGTCTGGCAGTCGGTAAAGGCGCGCATGCCTCCCTCGCTCCCTATGACGGGAAACACATAGAGAGAGCCGGGGCGGTCGTAGCGCCGTATAATGGCACCGATGTTATCGTTGATTCTAATTTGCAGCATCTGCCCCGTCTTGTGGCGCTTGTAGTGTATTTCGCCATTGGCCACCTCGTCCTTTTTCAGCCAGGCCATGTCGACAAACGTCATGCCGCGCGTCAGGAAGCTGAACATAAACATGTCGCGCGCCAGTCCGAGCTCGCTCCCCTTGTCGAGCTCCAGGCGGTTGAGCTTCATGATCGAATCAAAGTCAACGGCCCGTTTGTCGGTCTTGTCGACGCCCGTATAGACATTTCTGAAGGGTAGCGCCTGTTCGGCCAGCCCCAGCTTCACGGCCCTGTTGTAGGCAGCGCGCAGCACGCGCATATAGAACGAGAGCGTGTTGCGCCTGACGCCCCGCCGGAGCAGATAGGCGGCATATCCGTCGATGAGCATCGGCGTAATGCCGCAAAACGTCATGTTGCAGCAGCCGAGATAAGCGCCGAAGCTGTCCATCGTCTTGCGATAGGCCCGTGCCGTGCCAAAACGTCCGCCCTTTTCCATCCGTTCCACCTCGTCGCGCATAAACGTGGCCACGAGCGACCTTTGACGCCGCTTCAGATATTCGTCGCGCACCTCGCAGGCCGTATATCCCTTTACTCTGCGCTCCAGCCTTTCAATCACGGCACGCAGCATTTTCATGTCGCTCTCGATTTGCATGCGCCGCGTGTCGGGATAGACATCGCGCAGCCTTTTCAGGCGTTTCTGCTGCCCGTCCCATTCTGAGGCCAGGCATACGATGCCGGCCTTGATGCTTTTGCGGTGGCCTTGGTGCACCACCTCATAGTAAATGCTTCCCATTGCGCCCTTTTCGGCCGAGCGCTTAAACTTCATGTTGATTTTTGTCATGACATAGAATTTTTATGGTTCATAAAACATATGATTAAACGCTTCAGCGCACCCGCGCCCTGGCTCCGTCCGTGACGGTGGCAAGACGCGGGCTGAAATTTTCAAGACACAGGCAGCAAATGCAGGGTGGGAGAATCACAATACAAACTTTTTTTGCGAATATTTTTCGCTATATATTTTGCAATCTCACATGATATATTTATATTTGCAAGCAAATCTACCACGTTAATAACTACCATACACAATGAACATTACATTTTGCCTATAACAAAGCCAAGCATATACAATATCATTTGAAACCAACATTCATTAAGATGTTCTTGTATTCGACACAATAAACGAAAAGGAGGTTAAAATCGCATTGTCGCCTCTCATAAGCTAAACCTATTCACAGTAAAAAATGAGTTTTCGACTGACATACAAGAAAACACGTTTTCCATTAAGCAACTTACTGGAAAACGTAATGTTTGCACTTGTCGCTGTCCTACTTCTGCATTCATGCTCTTCACCGAAAGAAGCAAAAACAGGGACAAGCAACTTGGCAGGAGATTCCATCATGAACTATCTCAGAGGAGGGAACAACTACAAAGGAATCAGCCTTGGAAAAAGCTGGTTTGCAGCCAATTCATGGCCGTATATTGTTATGGACCCACCGGATCACAATTACTTTTTCAACCCTTACAACAACGACAGTCGCGGACCCGAATATTCTGTCAGTGGAGAGTTGGTTGACGGACCTGTAGAGCGCAGACAAATGATGGAACTGGCTAAAAAGTACCAACTGCACCCGAATAAAAGTAAGTATGCTGCACAGCTCAACAAAAAATACAACAAACTGATGCAGAAGCGCGAAAATAGAATCAATTGCAAGTTGAAGTTTCTAAAAGAACTCTACACATACCTCTCAATAGGCAATATCAAGAAGTTCAACCGACAATGCCAAAGACATTGTTCCAACATGGTGCTTGATGAACTGAGAGACATCTGTAAAAGAGCCGAAAACGACACCCCTTTTTGGTTCTTATTCTGTAATCCTGAAGAGCAGACTCCCGAAAAAATACAAATATGCCACATCAAGTACAGCGACCATAATGTAGCAGGACTTAAACAAATCTATCCGATCATCTACGGTGACAGCACCAAATGGAACAACGATAAAATACCCTATTGCGATGCCGATGCAAGATGGTACTTGGTGACGTTAGACAAAAGTCCCATATTCCTGAGACTCGAAGGCACCGGAAGCTTCATCCTCATTACGGGAATCATCAACCAGGCAATGAATCTCGCCTACTGCGAGACATCGGCAGATATCATCCCAAGAATGGGGCTATGATTCATCAACCGGTACAACTAACTTTCCCGCCTTTACCAAAATAATTTCAACATCAAGACAAGGAACAATAGCATGAAAAGCAGGAACTATATCTCTATCTTTATTGCGATATTCACCAATATCGCTTGTTTAGGAACTTGCTTCCTTTCGTTTTCGTGCTCTTCGATGCAAAACACGGAAACAGCGACAGACACCTTAGCCGGAGATTCCATCGTAAAATATTCTGTTGGCTCAAGTAATTATGGCCGGACATCTATAAGAAACAGTTGGCCGGCAGGCATGGCCGACGGGATAGACAAAGACCTTATAACACCTTCCGTCACCAACATTTCCAATCGTTCTTCTACAATACCCCGTTTTTCAGTCAGCAACGAAGTCGTGGACGGGCCGGCCGAACGCAACCGAATGAGAAAATTGAGAAATAAGTTTCACAAGCATCCGGAGAAAAAGGAAAAATACACGATACTGCTCAACAGAGAATATGACAAACTGATGCAAAGACGCGAAACAAGAATCCACAGAAAATTGGATTTCCTGAAAGAAATGTACACCTGTCTTTCAAATGGCAATTTAAAAAACTTCAACCGGATATGCAGAAAGCACAGCACGAACATGATGCTTCATGAATTAAAAAGCATCTGTAAGGATGAAGAGAACGGAGCTCCGTTGTGGTTCCTGTTCTGCAATCCGGAAAACGACTCTCCGAATAAGATCCAGATATGCCATATTAAGTATAGCGACCACAGTGTGCCGGGACTGAAACAATTTTACCCGATTATTTACGGTGACAGCACCAAATGGAACAACGATAAAATACCCTATTGCGATGCCGATGCAAGATTGTACTTGGTGACGTTAGACAAAAGTCCCATATTCCTGAGACTCGAAGGCACCGGAAGCTTCATCCTCATTACAGGAATCATCAATCCGGCAATGCAGCTTGCCTATTGTGACCCATTTGACTCCATCATTATATGGGAACGCCTGTACAAGCAATATACTGTGACACATAAAAGCGGAAATTCAAGGAAAAAATAGAGTTCAATTTTCAATACAATACAATACAATTCAATTAAATATTACAGCATAAAAAACACTTTCATATTTTGCTTTGTAGAATAAATATACTATATTTGCATTCAAAATCCGAATCAGAAACATCTGAAATATAAAGCTGAAACTGACACAGACGCTTTACAACGTTTACACAATTGTACTTTACAGAATAATTGATATTAATACTATTACTAATTTAAACTTGCTATTATGAAAAAAGAAGATTTAAAACCACGTTTGATTAAGGACGAACAAGTATTTGACAACATTCAAATGGAACAAGCAGGACTTATGGGATCAGGAGGATGCGGAGGATGCGGATGCGGATGCGGAGGACGCGTGAACGTCTCTAAAATATTTTCCATACATACAAGTGCAGATTTAAATGGGTATAATTGGACCATTACCGGTTCTGCCAATGTCTATGCAATTGTAAGCTTCAAGACTACTTTTGGCTGCGACATTCAGTACTCAATGACTGTTTTCGTAACAACTACAATACAACTTGATGGAGAAAGCTCTTGTACTATAAATGCAGAAGGAGAAAAGAGCTGTATAGGAGGAAACACCGTCATGGCAACAGGAAGCATAAGCAATTCTACCGGAGGAATCAGCGCTTATTTGTCCGGAACCATAGGAACAGGGCGTTTCTCTGCTAGCAGAACCGAGTATGACAAAGATGGAAAGCTGTCAAGTAGTGAAACGGTCCTTGACAAAATAGCCGATATTGAATTATCACTTTCGATTGAATATGATAAAATCTCCGACACAATAAACGAAAAGGAGGTTAAAATCGCATTGTCGCCTCTAATAAGCTAAACCTATTCACAGTAAAAAATGAGTTTTCGACTGACATACAAGAAAACACGTTTTCCATTAAGCAACTTACTGGAAAACGTAATGTTTGCACTTGTCGCTGTCCTACTTCTGCATTCATGCTCTTCACCGAAAGAAGCAAAAACAGGGACAAGCAACTTGGCAGGAGATTCCATCATGAACTATCTCAGAGGAGGGAACAACTACAAAGGAATCAGCCTTGGAAAAAGCTGGTTTGCAGCCAATTCATGGCCGTATATTGTTATGGACCCACCGGATCACAATTACTTTTTCAACCCTTACAACAACGACAGTCGCGGACCCGAATATTCTGTCAGTGGAGAGTTGGTTGACGGACCTGTAGAGCGCAGACAAATGATGGAACTGGCTAAAAAGTACCAACTGCACCCGAATAAAAGTAAGTATGCTGCACAGCTCAACAAAAAATACAACAAACTGATGCAGAAGCGCGAAAATAGAATCAATTGCAAGTTGAAGTTTCTAAAAGAACTCTACACATACCTCTCAATAGGCAATATCAAGAAGTTCAACCGACAATGCCAAAGACATTGTTCCAACATGGTGCTTGATGAACTGAGAGACATCTGTAAAAGAGCCGAAAACGACACCCCTTTTTGGTTCTTATTCTGTAATCCTGAAGAGCAGACTCCCGAAAAAATACAAATATGCCACATCAAGTACAGCGACCATAATGTAGCAGGACTTAAACAAATCTATCCGATCATCTACGGTGACAGCACCAAATGGAACAACGATAAAATACCCTATTGCGATGCCGATGCAAGATGGTACTTGGTGACGTTAGACAAAAGTCCCATATTCCTGAGACTCGAAGGCACCGGAAGCTTCATCCTCATTACGGGAATCATCAACCAGGCAATGAATCTCGCCTACTGCGAGACATCGGCAGATATCATCCCAAGAATGGGGCTATGATTCATCAACCGGTACAACTAACTTTCCCGCCTTTACCAAAATAATTTCAACATCAAGACAAGGAACAATAGCATGAAAAGCAGGAACTATATCTCTATCTTTATTGCGATATTCACCAATATCGCTTGTTTAGGAACTTGCTTCCTTTCGTTTTCGTGCTCTTCGATGCAAAACACGGAAACAGCGACAGACACCTTAGCCGGAGATTCCATCGTAAAATATTCTGTTGGCTCAAGTAATTATGGCCGGACATCTATAAGAAACAGTTGGCCGGCAGGCATGGCCGACGGGATAGACAAAGACCTTATAACACCTTCCGTCACCAACATTTCCAATCGTTCTTCTACAATACCCCGTTTTTCAGTCAGCAACGAAGTCGTGGACGGGCCGGCCGAACGCAACCGAATGAGAAAATTGAGAAATAAGTTTCACAAACATCCGGAGAAAAAGGAAAAATACACGATACTGCTCAACAGAGAATACGACAAGCTGATGCAAAGACGCGAAACAAGAATCCACAGAAAATTGGATTTTCTGAAAGAAATGTACGCCGTCTTTTCGGAAGAAGACTTCGATAAGTTCAACCGACTATGCAAAAGGCATTGCACGAACATGATGCTCAACGGACTCAAGCGGATCAGCAAGGAAAAAGAATACAACGGTCCTCTTTGGAACTTGTTCTGTAACCCGCAAAGACAAAAACCGGAGAAAACACGAATATATCACATCAAATACAGCGACCACAACACACCTGGTCTGAAAGATATTTACCCGATCATCTACGGTGACAGCACAAAATGGAACAACGACAAAATACCTATTGCGATGCCGATGCAAGATGGTATCTGGTGGCATTAGACAACGACCCCATTTTTCTGAGACTCGAAGGAACCGGAAGCTTCATCCTCATTACGGGAATCATCAATCCGGCAATGGATCTTGCCTATTGTGATCCATTAGACAGACATTATATGTGGAAAGGCCTGTATAATCAGTTCCAATATCCAAAACGCTTCTACCAATAGACCACTTTTAACAGATTAGCTATGCATACCTACAATTCATTACTGAAACAAACGACAACATGCATCTGCAAAAGCACCTGCATCGTTCTGACAATTATGATGTGTTCCTGTTCCGGCTCATTATCGGAGCAAGGATGGAGAGACCACGGCTACGCCTCACGAACGGGGTATGAAGGAGGCGATGCCATATCCAGTCCCTACGGCGGACATCTGAGCTTTCCCTTTGCCCTGAGCGAGGAATACGTGCAAAGCAATAATCAACGCCGATACATGGACGAACTTTGTTATCACAAAGAACGATTTCCGGCAAAAAGTGAGAAATATGAACAGAAAATTCAGAAGTTCAAGAATAAGATGGAAAGGCAGCGCGAAGAACGCAATTTGCGCCGAATGGACTTTTTGAAAGAATTCTACGGAGACCTGAACAACGGAGACGCTTCAAAACTTTCAAGAAAATACAGGAAGCATTGTGCAGACGCTCTTTACAAGCCCATGATGGAGTATGCCGAAAAGCATTTTGACAACAAAAACGACGGCCTTTGGAGCATGTTCAACACCACAACGGAACAAACGGGCGCCAGCAGCACATTTACGCATCTGAAATACTGCGATTGGAACAATCTTCCGAAAGGCTACGCTGAATTCATGTTCGGTGACAGCACTTGCATCAAGAAAGATAATATCCCATATTGTGATACCGACCAAAAATGGTATAAAGTGCAAACAGGAAACGAATACGTAATGGTCAGACTGGAAGGAATGGGAAAATTTGTCTGGATGAGCGGCCTCATCAATCCGCAAAAGAGAATTGCCATCAAAGAATAAGCCTGAAGAATGAAGGTTGTCCAAACACTTTGGAGCGGCAATAAACGGCTGCAAGAGGATGCTTTCGGATGGTTAAGCCCACAGCACCACCTTATGTCGTGGGCATTAAGTTGCCTCAGCCTGAAAGAGCACTATCAAGATATTACCCTTTACTCTGATTCACAAGCGGCACACATATTGATTGATAAAATAGGGCTGCCCTATTCGGAAGTTGTCGTAGCGTATGACAACTTCAAGTGTCTGCCTATACATTGGGCATTAGCCAAGGTGAAAACCTACAGCATGCAGGAAAGACCATTTCTGCATGTCGATGGCGACATCTACCTGCCACGTCCTTTACCCAAAAGAATAGAAAAAAGCCGGTTGGCTGCACAAAACAGGGAATACGGAACATCCTACTATAAAAGGATGATGGATCGCCTGCTCGCATGTACGGAAATCCGGATTCCCGACTATCTGGAACAAGGACTGCGGGAAGAATCCGTTTCATCGTATAATATGGGATTTTTCGGAGGAAAAGATCTGGACTTTATCCGACATTATTGCGAAGAAGTCTTCAAGTTCTTTGAAGAAAACTATATGAACGACCCGACATGCAGCAATTCGGCCATCAGCTGCAATGTGATTTTCGAACAGGTATTCTTTGCCGTAATGGCCGACAAGGAAAACCGGAAAGTCACGACCGTATTGCAGCGCGCCATGCGCGATGAAGGATATACGGGCAAAGAGTTTTGCGACATTGCACATTTCAACCGGCACCGTTTCTTTCATCTGCTGGGAGGACACAAATCAAGCAAAACCAATTGCCGCAATTTGGAACTGATATTGCTCCGCAAATACCCGGAAACCTACGAGCGAATAACAAATCTATTTCGAACGACAAAGACTTACACGGCCTACCTATCACTCAAGTACAATAATTCATCGGGCTATAACGAGTTTGCGCAACAAACGAAAGCCATTTTCAGCCGTCTTAACCCTCGCATTATTTTGAGGCAAGAACAGCAGACAGCACGATATTACGATTTTTTGGAGACCTCGCCGAAACAACGTAAGTCAATGACATTAAAAAGGAACCCACACCTGCAAATTTATTCTCTGGACGAAAAAGAAAAGCAAAGTATCAAGAATACGAACATACTTTATGGAAACGACATCCGCTCATATTCAGATATCGCTATAACGCCAACCCTGTTCGGAAACGGTATAAAAGAAACACCCATTGACGATGCCACCCACAACATGATCGCTTTGGCAGACGGAACAAGAAACATCGCCGCTATTAAACAGGAATTCAGAAAGCTCTTTTCATCGCCTCTCCGCAAACAAGGGGCAAAAATAAATGTTTGTTTTCATAATGCCGTTCACTACTTGCTTTTTCATGGAATAGTAACTATTGCAGGGTGGGAGCGTGACGATGCCACAGAAAATAGGGGCTCCGACAATGCGGTTTCGCAAAAAAGCCGTATTTTTGTCTGACAAAACGAATTAAAATATGAATGAAATCATAGCCAAGGAGCAGTTTTCCGAAAACGTGTTCATGTTCAAGGTCAAAGCTCCGCTGATAGCCAGGAGCCGCAAGGCCGGCAACTTTGTGATAGTACGTGTCGACAAGCATGGCGAACGCATACCGCTCACCATTGCCGAAGCCGACCGCAAGGAGGGCACCATCATGCTGGTGGCCCAGCGCGTGGGCGTTTCGAGCGGCAAGCTGTGCGACCTTGCCGTGGGCGATGTCATCGAAGATGTGGTAGGCCCGTTGGGCAAGCCCACCGATATTGCCCGCTTCGGCACAGTGGTATGCGCCGGCGGCGGTGTAGGCGTAGCCCCGATGCTCCCCATCATCCAGGCTCTCAAGGCAGCCGGCAACCGCGTGATAAGCATCCTTGCCGGACGCACGCGCGAGCTCATCATTATGGAAGACCTGGTGAGAAAGAGCTCCGACGAAGTGATTGTCATGACCGACGACGGCAGCTACGGCCAGAAAGGCCTTGTCACCCAAGGCATCGAGCAGGTGCTCCAGCGCGAAAAGGTGGATCGCTGCTTTGCCATCGGCCCCGCCATCATGATGAAGTTCGTATGCCTTCTCACTAAAAAATACAAGATACCCACCGATGTGTCGCTCAACACCATCATGGTCGACGGCACCGGCATGTGCGGAGCCTGCCGCATCACCGTAGGCGGGCAGATGAAATTTGTGTGCGTCGACGGTCCCGAGTTTGACGGCCATCAAGTCGATTTCGACGAGATGCTCAAGCGCATGAAGGCATTCGGCGAGCAGGAAAAGTCCGACATGGCCCGCTACGAAGCCGATCGGAGCGAGCGCGAAGCCGCCGACGAGAGCCGCGAAGCCCCGTGGCGCGCCCAGTTGCGCAAAAGCGTCAGCCCCAAAGAGCGCATGGCCATTGAGCGGTGCTCGATGAACGAGCTCGAAGCCTCCGTGCGCCGCCACCGCCTGAAAGACGAGGTCAACCGCGGCCTTACGCTCGAGCAGGCACTGACCGAAGCCCGTCGCTGTCTCGACTGCGCCCGTCCCGGATGCGTGGAAGGTTGCCCCGTGGGCATCGACATACCGCGATTTGTCAAAAATATCGAGCGCAACCACATCGCCGAAGCAGCCCGCACGCTCAAGGAATACAGCGCACTGCCGGCCGTGTGCGGCCGCGTGTGCCCGCAGGAAAAGCAGTGCGAGTCAAAATGCCTTCACCTCAAGACAGGACGGCAGGCCGTGGCCATAGGCTATCTGGAACGCTTTGCCGCCGACTGGGAGCGCGAGCACGACATGGCCGCAGTGCCCAAAACACAGCCCCATAACGGGCGCAAGGTGGCCGTAGTGGGCTCGGGACCGGCCGGACTCTCGTTTGCCGGCGACATGGCCAAGCTGGGCTACAGCGTAACCGTATTTGAAGCACTCCACGAAATAGGCGGCGTATTGAAATACGGCATCCCCGAATACCGCCTGCCCAACAGAATAGTAGACGCCGAAATAGAAAATCTGGAAAAACTGGGCGTCACCTTCGTCAAAGACTGCATCATAGGCAAGACCATCACCACCGACCAGCTCAAGGCCGACGGCTACGAAGGCATCTTTGTGGCCTCGGGAGCCGGACTGCCCAACTTCATGAACATACCGGGCGAAAACCTCATCAATGTGCTTTCGTCCAACGAATATCTCACGCGTGTCAACCTGATGGACGCTTCGAGCGACGACAGCGACACACCCGTACCCATGGGCAAGCGTGTGGCCGTGATAGGCGGCGGCAACACGGCCATGGACTCGGTGCGCACAGCCCTGCGCCTGGGTGCAGAGCGCGCCATGATAGTATACCGCCGCAGCGAAGCCGAAATGCCGGCACGAGCCGAAGAGGTGAAACACGCCATGGAAGAGGGCGTAGAATTTTTGACACTGCATAATCCCCTGGAATATCACGGCGACGAGCAGGGTAGGGTAAACGAAATAGTATTGCAGAAGATGCAGCTCGGCGAGCCCGACGCATCAGGACGGCGCAGCCCCGTGCCCATTGAAGGCGCAGTGGAGACACTGCCCGTCGATCTGGTCATCGTGAGCGTAGGCGTGAGCCCCAACCCCATCGTGCCGCGCTCCATCGAGGGACTTGAGCTGGGACGCAAAAACACCATCGCCGTCAACGACGACATGCGCTCGTCGATACCCTATATTTATGCCGGCGGCGACATCGTGAGAGGCGGAGCCACCGTGATACTGGCCATGGGCGACGGACGCAAGGCAGCCGCCCGCATGAACGAATATCTCCGCTCGCAACACTAAACCCGTCACGCCCGAAACAGATGGCAGTAACGGCCGCACAAAAGCTGGAACGCCTGTTGTTCCGACAGCTCAACAGGGCCATGAAAGACTTCGGTCTCATCAACGACGGTGACCGCGTGCTCGTTGGACTGTCGGGCGGCAAAGACTCGCTGTGTCTCACACAACTGCTGGCCATGCGCTCCAAGGTGAAGCGGCCCGACTTCAGGGTAGAGGCCATGCACGTGAGGATGCAAAACGTCGACTACGAAACCGACACGGCCTATCTCGAAGACTTCTGCAGGCGGCTCGAAGTGCCCCTGCACATAGCGACAACCCACTTCGAGCCCGACACAAGGGCAGGGCGCAACCCCTGTTTTCTGTGCTCGTGGACACGAAGAAAAGCTTTATTTGAATTTTGCTCCACCCACGGATTCAACAAGTTGGCACTCGGTCACCACAACGATGACATCCTGTGTACCACACTGATGAACCTGATGTTCGAAGGCAGCTTTGGCACCATGCCGGCACTGCTGCGCTACCGCAAGATGAAGCTCACACTGATACGCCCCCTGTGTCGCATCAGAGAAGCCGACCTAACAGAGTGGGCCGCCATCAACAACTATCAGAAACAGCTGAAACACTGCCCCTACGAACACGAGTCAAGCCGCACACGTGCCAAAGCCCTGCTCGGCGAGATGGAACAACTCAACCCCGAACTGCGCTACAGCATGTGGCACGCCCTGGAAAAAGAAAACAAACTGGTCGAAACCTGACGTTTGTCGGCAAAACCCACCGCTATATGCAAGGAAATGCTTACCTTTGACCATTCATTCATGACAACAGACCTAAAAAACATGACGAAAAGATTGCTGATAGCTGCTTGTTGCTGCATTCTGGGCATGTCGCTCGCAGCGCAAAAACGCAAGAAAGCACCCAAAACACCGCCGAAGCCCGACACCGAGACGGCCGTACCCGCCGAAAAAGCCGCCATATCGGACGATGCACGACTGCTGTTCGACAGTTATCGATTCGAAGAAGCCAACCAAAAACTCGAAGAGGAAATCGAGGCAGCCCGAAAAAAGAAACAATCGCCCGAAGAGCTCGAAGCTCTCACGGAAAAAGCCATCATGGGCGACAACATGCTGCAAGCCACCGAGAAAGTGATCTTTATAGACAGCTTCGTGGTCGACAAAGCCAAAGTGCTCAACGCCTACCGGCTCAATCCCAGCTGCGGCACATTGGCCACCTATGCACAGGTGTTTCCCAACGACAGTAAGGCATCGGCCGCGCTGAAAACTACCACCGTATACCTGAACGAATTTCAGGACAACATCATCTATTCGTATCCCGACAAAGAAGGCAACGACAAACTGACCGTACGCAACAAAGTAGGCGACAAATGGAGCACCCCGCAGCAATTGGAAGAACTGGCCGACTCGGGCGACTGCCAAGGCTACCCCTACATGCTGGCCGACGGCACCACGCTCTATTACGCCTCCAAGGGAAAAGGCAGCCTGGGCGGCTACGACATCTACGTGACACGCTACAACACCGACACCAAAAAGTATCTGAAGCCCGAAAACATAGGCATGCCTTTTAACTCACCCGCCAACGACTACCTCTATGCCATCGACGAAGTGAACAGGCTGGGGTGGTTTGTCACCGACCGCTACCAGCCCGAAGGCAAGGTGTGCGTCTACATATTCATACCCACCGAAAGCCGCGAAGTCTATACCATCGACGAAGGCAACGAAGAGAACGTGCGCAATCTGGCACGCCTCAGCAGCATCAAGGCCACACAAACCAACAAGAATGCCGTGGCCGAAGCAACGAAAAGACTGAAAGAAAGCCTGCTGACAGCCAAAAGCACCCAACAAAACCACGAAAACTACACCTTCATAGTGGCCTCGGGCACCGTATATCACGACATGAGCCAGTTCAAGAGCGCCAAAGCCCAACAGCTGGCCGGCAACCTGACAAAACTGGAGTCGCAACGCAGCGAACTGCTGACAAACCTCGAAAACAACCGCCGACAATATGCCAAAGGCCAAAAAGAACTGAAAGCAACCATCCTGAAACAGGAACAGAATGTTGAACAAATGGACACGGCCATAAGCAAACTCGAAAACGATGTGCGCAAAGAAGAACAGGCCGCGCTCGGCAAGAAGTGAAACAGATGGAAAAACAATATTTTGCACCCTCAGAACTGATAATCAACGAAGACGGCTCAGTGTTTCACCTGCACCTGCACCCCGAACAGGTGGCAGGCAAAATAGTTCTGATGGGCGACCCGGCTCGCGTAGACCAGTTTGCACGGCACTTCGACAAATGCGAATGCAACGTGACCAGCCGCGAATTTCATACCATCACAGGCAGCTATAAAGGCAAACGCATCACAGCCATGTCAACAGGCATCGGTTGCGACAACATAGACATAGTGCTCAACGAACTCGACGCACTGGTCAACATCGATCTGGCATCGCGCACCGTCAAAGACACACTCACATCGCTCGACATAGTACGCGTGGGCACATGCGGAGGACTGCAAGAAAACACCCCCGTTGGCACCTTCATAGCCAGCTGCAAAAGCATCGGATTTGACGGCCTGCTCAACTTCTATGCCGGCCGCAACCAAGTGTGCGACATCGAAATGGAAGAACACTTTACGCGCTACATGGACTGGAATCCCCTGCTGTGCACACCCTACGTGATCGATGCCGACACCACACTGCTCGACCGCATAGCCCGAAACGACATGGTGAGAGGCGTAACCATCGCATGCGGAGGATTCTTCGGCCCCCAAGGCAGACAACTGCGCCTGCCGCTGGCCGATCCCAACCAAAACAGAAAAGTAGAGAACTATGAATACCGCGGACTGCGCATCACCAACTATGAAATGGAAAGCAGTGCAGTGGCCGGCCTGTCAAAACTGCTGGGACACAAAGCCATGACATGTTGCATGGTAATAGCCAACCGACGCAAACAGGAAGCCGATGCCGCCTATAAAAACTCAATGGACAATCTGATAGAGACCGTCCTTGAAAGAATATAACCCATCAACAATGACAGAGCCCGACACAATATGCGCCATCGCCACAGGGCAGGGGGGCGCAATAGGAATCGTGCGCGTTTCAGGATCAGAAGCCATCCATCTGACCGAAAAAATATTCCGTGCACACAAAGGCAAAAAACTTAACGAAGCAAAAAACTCGACACTCAGCTACGGCTGGATAGTCGATGCCGAAGAAAAACCCGTAGACGAAGTACTCGTAAGCGTATTCCGCAGCCCACACTCATACACAGGCGAAAACAGCACGGAAATATCGTGCCACAACTCACCCTATGTCATGCAAAAAGTCATGCAGCTGCTGCTCGACAACGGCTGCCGCCTTGCAAAACCGGGCGAATACACACAACGCGCATTCATGAACGGCAAAATGGACCTGAGCCAGGCCGAAAGCATAGCCGACCTGATAGCAGCAAAAACAGCAGCCGCACACCGGCTGGCCGTCAACCAAATGCGCGGCACCTATAGCGCAGAACTGAAAAAACTGCGCGACAAACTCATAGAACTACAGTCGCTCATGGAACTCGAACTTGACTTCAGCGACCACGAAGAACTCGAATTTGCCGACCGCAGACAACTGAAAAAACTGGCCGACACCATCGAACAGAAAATCAGCCGACTGGCACACTCGTTCCAAACCGGCAACGCCATCAAAGAAGGCATCCCCGTGGCCATCATAGGCGAAACCAACGTGGGAAAATCAACCCTGCTCAACGCACTCCTGGGAGAAGACAAAGCCATCGTGAGCCAAATCAACGGCACAACACGCGATGCCATAGAAGACACCATGACCATCAACGGAATGCTCTTCCGATTTATCGACACAGCCGGCATCCGCCAAACCAACGACGAGATAGAACAACTCGGCATCGAGAAAACATTCCGGAAAATAGAACAGGCCAACATCATCCTGTGGCTCATCGACGCCACCGACAGCCATACACAGAATATCAACCCGCAAATCCTGGCAGCCGTCAAAAACAAACAAACACTGATGGTGGTCAACAAAACGGAAGAGATGACACCCGACAGCCGTAAGCTCCTCAGCGAAAAACTGCAAAAAAACATACCATTCCCCACCATCTTCATCTCCGCCAAAAACAAAACAAATCTGGAAGAACTCGAAAACATGCTGACAACAATGACCCAAATACCCAAAGAGATGGAAAACGACATCATCGTCAGCAACATGCGCCACTATGAAGCCCTCACACTCGCCCTCGAAGACATCCGACGCATCAAAGCCGGCCTCGAAACTTCACTCCCCACAGACTTTATTGCACAAGACATGCGCGACTGCATCTACCAGCTGAGCGACATCATCGGAGAAGTGACCTCAACAACCATCCTCCACCATATCTTTGACAGGTTCTGCATCGGAAAGTAAGGGGTGATTACCAACGGTTAGCATATAACATCAACGATTATTAAGGCGTTCATTTTGAGCGCCTTTCTTTTTAGCCTTATAAGCGATGGTTATCGTTTATACCCCAGTTCGGGTTAAGGCATCTCATATAGCAAGTGCAGATGAAGCATTCAGACAATACCATAAAATCCTTACCGTTCATGGATGCATGACGGTTATAGAAATAAGAGTTCCGGAATCTGAGTTCTACGTTAGAA